>JBAUAN010000001.1:0-15548 GCA_049675725.1 Candidatus Sulfotelmatobacter sp.
AAGGGTTCCGGGAAACTGCAAACGAGGGGAGAATTCATTCCCCTCTTCCCGCACCAGATCAAGGCGGTATTCGCCATCTTCCAACGAGGGCAATGCTGACTGAACCGCAAGCTCAAAATCCTCGTCATCCGTCTCCGAAGGCACCTTCTCACGCAGGGGCTTTCGGTGAGCGGAATAATGGCCGCGCGCACACACCCGCCACAGGGCTGACCAGTGCGGCCAAAGCACCTCGTTGAGCTTCTCAATATTTGAGAACTTTTCCTCATCGAGAAGTGTGTAGAGATTGCGAACCGCAAGTAACGGTTTTCGCCGCTTCTGAGCCGGGTTCCTCAGCATTTGAATCGTGTGATTCACCACCCGGCGCACGTCATCGCTTCCAATGTCTTCAACTTCCTTGGCCTCGACCTGTTTGTCCCATGGAAGCGTCCGCAGATAGACAAAATCCCGCATCGACTTCTTCGGTCTGCGTGCGATGATGTAAGCCGCAAGAAATGCCTCCAGTATTTCGGCCAGGGACTCGTATGAAATCTGGCCTTGTGCGGTATTCATAAATGACTCTGCTCCCACCGCACAGTAATGGGCCACCAGGGTCCATTCCGCCAGCGAAAGCGGGAGTCCTGAGTCTGCCTTCCGGCGAATGCTCAGCAGGGAATTTGTCGGCTCAGTGAGCAGATCTACCAACTCAAGACGGTCGTCTCGGGCAGACTCAAGTAGCTGCTTTGCGGCTTCCGATGTCGAGACATTTTGGCCGCTCTTGAGGGATATGATTTTCCTTAAGGTCTCAAGCCTTAAGCGCAGCGCCTCGGAGATGCGAATGGAGATCACTGGCTGCTGCGGTATCGTTTCCTTCTCTACCATGTAGTCCTTTCTTGGATCGCTACAGTCAATAACAATGTAACGTTACATATTGACTGTACGTGCACAATTACGCTATTGTCAAGTGTGAGTCATCGTCGAGGTGCGTAGTGTACGAAGCGAAGCCCCCAGCATTTGCATCTGATCCCATTGAACCCCTACTCGACGTGAGCAGAGCTGCCCATCTGCTGGGCATTTCAGTCAAGACCTTGCGTGATTGGATTCAGGGTCGTAGGATCGACTACGTGAAAGTGGGCACAAGAGTCATGATTCGGCCGGAAACTATCCGTCAGTTCGTGACAAGCAACACCCGACGTGCGGCAGGCTGATGAAAGTATTCAAACGCTCCGGCAGTTCGTACTACGCCTACAAGTTCCAGCACCGAGGCAAGGAGTACTACCGCTCGACTGGAACCGAAAATCGGCGCGAAGCGGAGGCTATCGCCGGTGCGGCACGAACTCGCATTGTTCGCCAGGCTGCGGGTCTCGAAGAACCCGAGCCCCAGCGAAAATCTTCCGCGAGTGATGAGAAGCCCAAGGGCATTCCTACGCTGAGACAGTTCCAAACAACTTTCGACGAGTGGGTTGCCACAGCCAAAGCCGAACAAAGCGGCACAGTGAAGTTTTATCAGGAGAGCTATCGGAAACTGCTCGGTTACGGTCCTTGGTCGGATCTTCCCCTCGATCAAATCGATGAAGCTCACATCGAAGCGTTCAAAGCTTGGGCTTTGAAGCACGCCGGGCGACGGCGTGACGGAAAGCCGACGCCGGTGGGCAAAACCACGGTAAATCGCTATTTAGCCACTTTCCGCAAGGCCCTGCGTTATGCGCATCTCAAGCTTAAGTTGATCTCCAAGGTGCCGACGGTCGAACAGTACACGAAGGACGAAGGAGCAGAGCGTGAAACGGATTACGTCTTCAGCGCAGCGGAGTATGCGGAATGGACTTCGCGGTCCGCCGAACCTTTGCGATCGGCTTCCATTCTGGCGCGGCACTCCGGTATCTGTCGTAACGAGATGCTAAAGCTGATGAAGGATTGCATTCGCCTCCACTCGGAGCAGCGTGCAGATAGGAAAATCTGCGGGGAGCTAATCATCAAGCGCGGTCTGAAACGGCGAGCGCGAAAGCGCAAGCTGGCGATTGATCACGAAATGAAGGCAGTACTCGAACGGCTTCTGAGAGACTCCCAGTGCGACTATGTCTTCACGAGCCCGCAAGATCCGACAAAGCCTCTGGGCCCTTGGGTGCTGGAGGAACAGATGGGCCAGATACGGAAAAAGATCAAGACTCATCCCGATGCCGGCCTGCACGCTCTGCGACATACCTTTCTAACCGAGGCCGGAGAGTACACTGACCCCTTCACGTTGCAGTATGTCGCGGGACACGATAACATTAAGACCACCATGCGCTATGTACACCCGCGGGAGGCTGCGGTCCACAAGTTGTTTGCGCGACTCGCGGACTTACAGCGGCCAGAGGAGCGCAGCGCGTGCGGCAAGTCGGTGCAAAATCCGGTGCAGTCGGAAATGCCCTCGCATGACGAACTTGCTAAGCTATTGATTACAGGTAATTTACAAAGTGCGGAAGTGGTGGAACTGGCAGACACACCATCTTGAGGGGGTGGCGCCGAAAGGCGTGGGGGTTCAAATCCCCCCTTCCGCACCAGAAACTCATTTAGAATCAATTATTTAGAAGCGTGTTTTTGGTTTCGTACGGTAATCGTACAACGTTTCAACCCTCCGTAGTATTATCCGCTACTAACTGAGCTGCCTAGATCTTCGAGTGAAATCTCCCCTCAGGTCTGATCTTAGAAGTGTGAAAATCCTCGGCTCCCTTGCCGTGTACTTTCCGAAGGTACTGATCTTTTTTCTCGTCCACGATGGCGTGCGCGAGGTATTCACGTCGTCCAGAGGGCGTTTACGGAATCAACCGGGCTTTCCTCCCGTGGTGGGCAATTGGGTGCGCTGGATGTGCGGACGATGCTAGCGGAAGCTCAACGCGTGGAGGCGATTCCGATGAAACGCACTGCGCCACCTCAAACCTCTTATCTGGAGCGCGGCCAAACCCAGATTCTGTTCAAGAACCTGCCCCGCGAATTCCCGGCGCATAGGAACAACACGGTGTAGTGTCGTTGCATGTTTTTCCTCACTGGCAGCAGGTTGGCCCGCAGCAAGGCTCATTTCCCAGTGGCTTCACGGCCCCACGAAGGCACTCCTGAACTTGCCATCCACCTGTGGCGCAGTCGCATCGACATCTATGTTTTGGCCGGAAAGAAACTCGCGAGCATCTTCTATGCGATAAATTCTGGTTGGCTCAATCTCAATCGACTGGAAACCAGCGGAGTACTTGCTCGCTGGCCCGTCTTTCAGTCTTCCCTCAGATGGAGATGCTGGCGGATGCGAGGGTGGTCAACTGTTTGGTGGCGACCGCTCGGCCGCCGACCGCCAGTCCCATGGTCCCCTTGTCTGGAGACTGACCTTGATCCAATTGCGTCCCTCGGCGCCTGAGCCCATATCCTCCGGGAGCAAGCTACTGCGCACGCCGCCGGAGTGGACAAAGTGCAAGCCGGCCTGCGCGGTTACGTCGCGAAAACAAATGCCCGGCGGTGTTGCGGGCGCTGGCGAGGCCGCCATCTTTGCCAGGGCCTCGCATCGGGCCACGGCGCCTGCCAGTGGTGCGATTGCCAGCCAGCGCAAGAATTCCCGGCGAATCACCTGGCGGTCCCTACCACGGCGGTTCCTACCACGGAGCTGGCGGGAAGCCAGCGCGCGGCAAGATCGCGTTGCGGCTGCCGGAGAACAGCGGTGCGCTTGGCAGGTCGCACGGCAGGTCGCACGGGAAGATCAACGCTGAACGAGGAGATTTCTGTAATTGGCACCGGGGGTGGAGTCGTGTTCGGGAAGATGGCCGCCCGCGAATCCGCGTTGAACTTGCGATAGAGCAGGCTCAGCTTACAGTGCAGCGGACCGGCAACACCGCGCGGCACGCGAAAACGAAATTCCGCCGAATCGCTGGCGCCGGGAGGGATGGCGCGCTTGTCACGCGCGCCTACCGCGTCCCACAGGGCGTGGTTGTAAAGTACCTGGCCTGCCGGTTGAGCAGGAACGACCGGTATTCCACCGTCTTACCCTGCAGCCGTTCATTGGCATCCAGCGTTCCGGCGGAAAATACCGGGCGGCCTGCGGCGTCCGTGGCGGTGAATTCCAGCCAGGCTTGAATCACGTCCAGTGGGCCGGTAGGAAACGCATGGCCTACTTTGCTGTTGATGACGAGGACCTGGATGTTGGCCATCTGATCCTCGGCCAGCGGATTTTCCGGGCTCAGCTCCAAGGGCAATGATCGGGCCCGACGGCCAGACCTTAGCGATTTCCGGAATGACGGCTTGGCCAGTAAGCCACTGCTTTACAAGCTCGATGTGTTGGCCGGCTCCCGGAAGGTGCAGCATCTCAGGCACGAAAGTATTGGAAGCCAGGATGCGGTGCTCGTGGATTACGCCGCGCGCATTGCGGGCGGGGTCTTCGGCCGGCACTTCGCGCATGTGACAGCTCTGACACCGCAGCCGCTTGGCCTCATTGGTGTACCACGGTCCATTTTTCAAATCGTCATATTGGTTTTGCAGTTGCACGAATCCCCAGCCATTCACCCGTTTGTCCAGATACTGCTTGTGGCAGGTGCCACAGAATTCAATGGGCTGGGCATGTCGTGCGTCGTAATCCAGCTTGTGTTGTTCGGGATGCAGCCGAATCAGCGCCTGCGACACCTTGCGCAGCGTGGGCGAGGAGGAGAGTTCAAACAAGTACGGATTCGGAGCGGTGGCAACATAGTTAGCATTCCCTTTAACCTCGGGATGGCGCAGTACGTGGCAAAAAACGCAGGAACTGCCGGCTTGCGATGCCGGTGAGACTTCGGCGTGGATGTTTTCCCCGGACATTAGCGAAATCGGCTCGTGGCAGCCAGCGCAATACTTGCCCGCGCCCACGCCTTGCACGTTAATGTAGTTGGTCTTGATGACTGCGTAAAATGGATCAGCTCCGGAAAAGTGATGCGCGCTGGGGGCCCACTGCTCATAGATCGCGCGGTGGCACCCGGAGCTCCCGCAGGACTCGGAACCCATCAGCAGCCTGGCTGGAATCACCCGACCGGTATCCGTGCGAGCGTTCGAGGGAATGAAATTTGCGGTGGCGAGAGTTCCCTGCCGGCGCGCGACCGCAATCGCTGCCGCGCCGACCGCAACAATCAGGATGCACACCGCCAACGGACGCGCCAATTGGGCATATCGACCTGGCATAAATTTGCTGCGCGCCAGCCCGTAGCCGATGTGGATAAGTCCTGCGACTCCGAAGGCGACTCCGGCGACGAGATGAAGGGAATGCATGCGATAAGGAACGAAGACTCCCCAGATTCCCTTCCCCACCAACCACAAACCGCTGATGCTCAGCACCGCCCAGCCTATTCCGGAGCACAGTCCGACGCTCCACCAGAGTGTGGGCGTGTCGCGATCGGCGTTGCGCCCGTGCTTGATGAAAATCACCGTGAGCGGGACGATGGCTGCAAGGCCGACGATGATGTGGAGCAACAGCATCCACTGCGAAATCACGCCATAGCGCCGCAGCCAGGGAATCGATCCGCTGAGCGCGAGAAAAATGAAGATGGCCGAAGCTCGTCGCAAGAGTGGTAGATATGCCGGATCATTATTCACAATGCCCTCTCGTGCTGGCTGTGCAGACTGGTAGCCGCCACTGTTTCGCGGGAAGCGTGAGAGAGACTATCCTGCTCTGTATCCTCTGGCTGTGACTGAGCTCACACCTGGTTGTGACAAGCAAGACGAACTGGTTCGGCGGTACCGTCAAGTCAGGCGAGTCTAGGAGCATCCTTTTAGAGTTGGCTCAGCACTCAGACGATTCTCGGCGGGTGGTCGGCAAACCTTACCTGATATGGAGTGACCGGTCAATGGCTGCGAATCCGTGGGGCCGTTTTTGTTGTTGTTCGAGGACAGGGCCAGCCGCAGTCGGAGCAGATGTGAGCGACGATTGATCAGTCTGATATTCGCGGGTCGAAACCGCATAATCTTGATTCGTCGGGAGCTGCCTCTGACTTACGTCGCGAGTCCGGCTGAGCCTGTCGCAAAGGTAAGACGAGGATTCTCCTTCGTGCCTGCTCCGGCTGCGGCCGGCCCTGTCCTCGAATGGAGTAGCGTTGTTCATTCGTTGGATCGTCTTTGTTTTTTCCTTCTTAGGAAAGTTTTTGCTCTTGCTTTTGTTGAACTGTTTTTCGTCATGCCGCCATCTTCAGCTTGCCGGCTGCTTCCGCTTTGATCCCGATGGCCCAGACGAAGCCCAGCAGTTCGCGCCCTACCGCGGTGATGATCTTCTGCTTGTCCTTGCCTGCCGCCATCAGCTTCAAGTAGCGCTTGTGCAGCCGGATCTGCGCCTTCCAGGCAATCTCCTTGATCTCTTCCGGGACCCCTTCTTGTCGCTGCCGCAACCTGGGTCCAATGGCTGGCCGGAAGCGATAGCTCCAGGCCGATTCGACGACGATTCGTCGCAGATGTGCGTTGCCTGTCTTGGTGATGTTCCCGCGTCGCTGACGTTTGCCGCTGGAGTCTTCGCTGGGTACCGCGCCGCTGTAGCCCATCAACTTCCGCGCGCTCTCGAAGCGCGAGATACTGCCTAACTCGGCGGCAATCGTTACCGCTGAGAGATGGGCGACCCCGCGTAATGCCTGTAAACCCCGGATCACTTCCTGCACCTGCGGCGAAGCCAACTTCACGGCCTCCGCAATCGCCTGTTCCAGCCGCTGGACCCGTTCGTCCATGTGCTGCACTTCGTGCAGATAATCCAGAAGCGTGAACTCCTGCGCCGGCTGCGAAAAGTGGATTTGCTGGACCCAGGCCAGGTAGCGCTCCGTCCACGCCTTCAACCCCATCGCCGGACGCCGGCCTGTGCGCAGCAGGAACTTGCTCAGTCGGTGACGCGCCCGCAACTGATCCTGCTTGGCCGCCTCCCGTGCCCGAACCAGGTCCCGCAGTGCCTCAGAGCCTTCGTCTGGAATCCACACCGCTGTCAAATCGTCGGACCGGTGATTGCGTGCCAGCTTCTCGGCATCCCGCCGGTCCGTCTTCACCCGATCGCCCGCCTTCACCGGAATCAACGTCGGCGCCACCACTGCGCACTTCACCCCCAGCTGCGTCAACTGCCAGTACAGTACGTAGCCAGTCGGACCGGCTTCATAGCAGGCCCGCAACTGCTCCACCGGACCAAGCTTCTTCACCAGCTTGCGAATCGACTCTTCCCGGTTGGCTATCGTTCCCAGGCTGCGTACCTCGCCGTCCGGCTCGGCCACCGCGACGGCAATCGTCTCGGCATGGACATCCAATCCCAAAAATCGTACCTTCTCTTTCATGACCGTTCCTTTCCGCTTGTGGCTCTGAACTGTGCGTCTTATCCACTCACAGCCTAACCCACGACTAGCGCATCGGAACGGTCACTCCATAATGACTTACCGGGTTAGCTAAGGCTAGCCCGTCATCCGCACCTTAGCGAAGGCCAGCGCCACTAGGCAGGGGCGCTGCGAGGCTGAGACCCAATTGTGGCGGTCGACAAGGGTAGGCCTGCGATGAGATCAGGTTGCATTCTTCAACTTCGCTGTTGTGAACTTCATCACGTGTTCTCGACATCCGTAAGTCCTTGACTACAAGTTGTGACTCTATTAGTTGCTTCCCAGAAAGTGCAAACACGTCCTTTGACCTGTTGCGATTTCCATCAAGACCCAGGTGACAAGTTCTTCGCGATAGTCCGGGGTGAGGGAGAACACTTCGTCTATCCGCCTGATATTGCAGAACATCGCCGTCCACGGTGCGATTGATGGCGGCCTGCCTCATCTTGGCATCGAGATTGCCTTTAGAAAAATGTGAGTGGCTCGCCAGACGGGCTCTCCGACGAGGTGACTTATGACAGTCCTACTGGTTCTCGTCACATTCGTAAGCTTCTTGCTGATCGATTATTTCCGCACTCGTCACGCGGTTGTACATCCCACGTTGCAAGTTTCCCCAGCGAAGCACGACCCTGCTCTCCCACGCTTGCAGCCCGCCTTGGTCGCCGGTTTCGAGGTGCCCGAGAACTTGCGCTACCACCCGGGTCACACTTGGGTGTTGAGTGAGAGCCCCAACCTGGTGCGGGTCGGCATGGATGATTTTGCCTCCAAGCTGACCGGGAAGGTGGAAAGCATAGTGCTGCCGCAACGCGGCCAGTGGATTCGTCAGGGCCAAAAGATGTGCACCATTCATCGCGACGGTTTCGCCGTCGATATGGTTTCGCCCATCGAGGGCACCGTGTCTGACGTTAATGAATCGGTTGCGCGCAATCCGAAGCTTGCGCTGCGCGATCCCTACGGCGAAGGCTGGTTGCTGACGATGCAGGCCCCCGACGCCAAGACGAGCTTCCGCAATCTGCTGGGTGGCGCGCTCGCCCGGTGGTGGACCGAGGAATCTGCGAGCCGCCTGCGGTGCCACATGCCGGCGTTCGCCGGAGCGCTGGCCCAGGATGGAGGAGTCGCCATGGATAACCTCACAAGCCAGATCCCAGACCAGGAATGGCTGCCGCTGGCGAAAGAGTTCTTCGTGTCGTAAGTCGACCTCGCGGCTAGCTAGCGGAGCGAACCAGCTTCGCCCTCGGTCAAAACGACGACCTCTGAAACTCCGGCCACCCGGATCCAAGGCAAAACAGCCAGAATACCGGGTGGCCGGAGTTTTGTTCTGGTTGATTCAGGAGTCAGATCAGTTCCGACGACCCACACACTTTGCGAGTTCTGCGCCAAAAGGGTTTCGTGTCATCGGCATCACCGCAGCCCGGCACGGTTCGCACAATGCGCTGTCCTTGAGGTCAATCCATTCCACGGCGTGCGATGAGGCCATGGCACAGTGGTAGTCATCGCAGTGAGGCAGGTTTAGAGTATGCCCCAATTCATGCACGGCTTCCTTAGTCAGGCGGCTCCGAAATAGTTCTGGGTCCGATGGAAGACCATAGAAGTCCTGGCGCAGCCGGTGAGACGACAGCACGGCGCCGGGGCCACTCATTTGTGCTTCGCCGAAGACGAACGTAAGAATCGGGATGTACAGATCCACGGCTGCAATGCCCAGCATTCTCCAGGTGTCGCGTTAACAAAGCTTTGCATTCTTTGCAGGATTTCCGAAGAGTGATACTGTTGCCGCTCGCGATGGAAGGCAAACTCTGGATCCAGTCGGTCGGGAAGCACTTTGCAGGGGATGCCAAGAATTGCTTCCATGGCGTGACACATGTCTACTATCAGTCCCTCATCCACATTCCCGATCGGCAACAATTGCAGCAGTTTCATCGCTTGCCTTCATCGGGCGACTTCATCGGGTTTCTTATCTCGATCGAGAGGCGTGCGAGTCCAGCCGTATTTCTTTAGCTTGTGATAAAGAGTAACCCGGTCGATATCAAGCACGTCTGCGGCGTGGCTCTGATTGCCGCTGCATTCCTCCACAACCCGTAAGATGTGGGCGCGCTCCATGTCCTCCAGAGTCTTGCTCGAGCCGCCAGGACCGGCCACGCTTTGAGGCTTGAAGATGAAATCCTGTTCGCGCAGCTCCGGCTCCTGTCCCACGACCATGGCGCGCTCCACGGCATTCTCCAGCTCACGAACGTTTCCCAGCCAGGGTTGCTGCTGCAACTGGTTCATAGCCGCAGGCGAAACCCGGACGATGCGCTTATTCATGGCCAGGGAGAACTTGTGAACGAAGTGGTCCACCAGCGGGGGGATATCATCGCGGCGCTGGCGCAGCGGCGGCAGTTCGACACGGAAGACGTTCAGCCGATAGAAAAGATCAGGACGGAACTTCCCTTCCTCAATCAATTTTTCCAGGTCTTTGTTGGTGGCGGCGATGCAGCGGAAGTCCACCTTGATGATTTGATTGCCACCTACGCGGGTGATCTCGCGCTCCTGCAGCACCCGCAGCAGATCGGTCTGCGTCTTTAAACTAATGTCGCCGATCTCGTCCAGGAATACGGTTCCACCTTCGGCAATTTCGAATTTGCCTTTCTTACGGTACTGCGCGCCGGTGAAGGCGCCCTTTTCGTGTCCAAAGAGCTCGCTTTCGAGAAGCGTCTCGGTCAGAGCGCCGCAGTGAATGACCACCAGAGGATGAAATCTCCGCGGGCTAGCCTGGTGGATGGCACGCGCCACTAGCTCCTTCCCGGTGCCACTCTCACCCGTAACCAGCACGGTAGCATCCGTTGGACCGACCGTCTCAATGGCGTCGAAAATCTTGCGGATGGGAGTGCTTTGCCCAATCAGTTCTCCCGGACGCGCAACTTCGGCAACAGTCTCACGCAGAAGCACATTCTCCTGTGCCGTCCGTTTATGTGTCAGAGCATTCTTCACGAGGTGAGCAATGTCATCTGGGTCAAGCGGTTTGGTCACATAGTCATAGGCGCCGTTCTTCAGCGCTGCAACGGCAGTTTCGACCGAAGCATAGCCGGTCATGATGATTACAACCAGATCCGGGTCAACTTCGTGCATGCGGCGTTGTAGTTCGATGCCGTCGGTGCCGTGCATTTTGATATCCACGAGAGCAGCATCCCAGCGTTGTTCGGCCAATCGGGTGAGGGCGTCGCTTGCGTTTTCCGCCGTGGCCACCTCATAGCCCTCTTCGCGGAACCATTTGCTCAGCGAGTCGCGCACGCTGAGTTCATCGTCCACAATCAGAAGCTTTCCTTGTGTGCTCACTTGAATTACCTCACTCTCATCGCGGCGTCGCCGACAAACGTCAGCGAAGCGTCAGGAGCTTGCGTCGGCAGGGTCACGGTGAAGGTAGTGCCCTGGCCCAGTTCCGATTCGACTTCGATGCGCCCGTTATGGCGCTCCACGATGCCGCGGCTGATGGCCAGGCCCAGTCCGACTCCGTGGCCATTTTCCTTTGTCGTCACAAACGGTTCGAAGATCTGCGGCAGCACGTCGGGAGCGATGCCGGCTCCGTCATCCCGCACCTTGATCTCGATCTCACCGTGAGTTCGTCGAGTCTCAAGCCAGAGAGTGCCGCCCCGTGGCATGGCATCGATTGCATTCATGATCAACGCCAGCAAGACCTGTTCAATCTGTGCAGGATCGCAAGATACAATCGGCAGATCCGGTGCATGTTTCTGTTGCAGTTCGATCCCGTTGATTTCGAACTGATGCCGCACCAGTAACAGGCAGCGATCAATCACAGCATGCAGATCGGTCGACTGTAGATTCATGGGCGCGGTGCGTGAAAGACTCAGCAGATTCTTGATCAAATCACCGCAGCGTCGGCTTTCCGCGGCGATGAGATCCAGGCATTCCATCGCCTCTTCGCGCTTTTCATGCTCGGCCTGGCCCGACCCAACCCACTTTCGCAGCAGCTTGGCGTACGTCAAGATGCCGGAGAGAGGGTTGTTCACCTCGTGCGCCACCACCGCTGCCATCTTGCCCATGGAAGCCATTTTTTCTACGTGCAGCATGTGCTCGTGGGCGCTGCGGAGTTCCTTCGTCTTCTGCACGACCCGATCTTCAAGGGTTTTCGCCCATGTGACCGTTTCCTCGAGGGCTGCACGCAGCTGCAGGCTCATGCTGTTGAAGGAATTCGCCAGATCTCCCACTTCATCATCGGATCGGACCTCAATCTGGTAGCCCAGTTCGCCCAGTGAAAGATGCTGTGTACCTTTCTCCAGTGCCCGGATTGGTTTGCCCACCACCTGCCAGACGAAAAGCCAACTCAACACCGTCACGATCAGCATTGCGCCAGCTGTATAAAAGAACATGCGCGTGCTGCTGGTCGCCAGTTGCGCGTCCGCTGTCGCCAGCGAAAGATTCGTGTCGAGCACCCCCAGAACCTGCTGGCTGGCCGGATGTGCATGGCATTCGGCATTGGAGCAACTGGCCTGATTTTCGATGGGAGTGATGATTGCCAGCACCCGATGTCCGCTGCCGTTTCGGTAAATGCGGAAGCGGTCGGGACGATTCAGGCGCGTCAACGGTTGCGATTGAATGTGACAGCCGTAGCAGGCCTCTGCCGTCTTGTCGAGGACGTGGCTGACTTCGGCCGCGTCGCTGGAGTAGCTGATTCGGCCCTGCTGGTCGAGGATTCGCACTTTGACCACGCCGGGTTCGTCGGCCATGGTCTGGATCGAGTGGTAGAGCCCCTCCCGATCGTTACGCAGCATGTAATAAGTCGTGCTGTGTTTGATTACGTCGCTGACGCGCTCGGCGCTGGCCAGCGTGGCTGCTTCCAGATGCTGGCGGTGCAATCGGATATTCAAGTATCCGAGAAGCGCAAAAATGACGAGCATCACCGCTAACAGAGACCCGATCAGCTTTGCACTGATGCTATGGGTCACGCGCTTCCATCCCAGATCGCTGCGAGTTGGCTCAATCTCGCGCATGGCCGAGTACCGCTGTAGCGACTACTGGCCTAAGTTCGCTCCGGGGACGCTGTGTTGTTGGACGTCCTTCTTCGGGGAAGATAGGCAGATACTTCACAGCCACTCCGAACAAAGCGAAGCCCATGGCGATGATCATGAGGGTCACGGAGAACTCCGTCCACTTCGGGATGTAGTGATGGCCGACGTAGGTCTCGAAGCCGATGAGGCTCACATTGAGGCGGTTAGTGATAAATCCGAGCAAGCTGATGACTGAGGCCAGATACAAGCCGTTGGGCGATAGCCTGACCTTCTTGAAGCTGAGCATGCTGATCGGAATCAGGAAGGCCAACATTAGTTCGAGCCACAGGAAATACGCTTCATAGCTGGGTTTCACGATTTGTCTCAACATGCCGCGATGGAAGTAGTCCTCGAAACGCAGCAGAGCATTCACCCATAGAGCCACCAGCAAAGCGCCGCCCAGTTCGACCAGAACCGGGAGTTCAAGGTGACGGCCGAACGCTCTCGCGCTCTGCGTAGACTCGAAGATGGTCATGGCCAAACCAACGGCAATTGCCGATCCAAAGAAAAGGAACGGCAGCGCGGGCGTGTACCAGAACGGATGCAGCTTGCTCGGCATGATCAGATAGAGCGATCCGAGCGAACTCTGGTGCAGGGTAGAGAGCAGGATGCCCAGCACGACCAGCACGGCATAGATGCTCTTAATCCACCGAATGGGAGCCTTCAGGTTGAAACGCTCCAGCACGTTGGGAAGGAATTCGAAGAAAAGCACGGTAGTGTAGGCCATCACACACATGCCGACCTCAAACATGACCGAATGCGGGTTCATGTAGATGAGCTGATGCCAGATGTACCAGGGACGGCCAAGATCGAACAGCAGTCCAACGATGAAAAGCAGATAACCCAGGAATGCCGTCAACACCGCAGGGCGCACGACGCTGTGCAGCCGCTTGACGTTAAACAAGTAGACCGCGCCAATCACACAGAAGCCACCTGCCGCCAACATGACGCCGCACAGGCAGTCGAAGCCGATCCAGAGTCCCCAGGGAAACTGATCCGTCATGTTTGAGACCGCGCCCAGGCCATGGAAATAGCGAACAAACGTGGAGTAGAGGCCTAAGCCCATGATCACAACGAACACGACTCTCCAGAAGGTCAGCTTGATCTTCATCGCTTACTCCTGTTCTTCTCTTCTTCCGCCCATTCTTCCAATTCAGCGGCAGCCACTTCCTGGCGGCGATGCGAGATCCAATAAATGCCTCCCAGCACTAACGACCACACCGGGATGAAGTCCGGAATCTTTTCCATGACCCGCCCGGTGTATTCCGGCATTGGAGTGTCGCCGATTTTCTCCGACGCGGGATAGCCGTACTCTTCTACCTTCACACTGGAGAGAATAAGGACGCAGGTTCCCCCGACTTCGTGAAGGCCGTAAATGCGAGGCAGGTAGGTCGACGGATTCTGGCGGATGCGGTCTTGCGCTTCTTTGATGAGATCGTCGCGATCGCCAAACTTGGTGGCGCCCGTCGGACAAATCTCCGCGCAGGCCGTCTGTTTGCCGGCAACCACGCGGTCGGGGCACATAATGCATTTGCGCACTCTCGGATTCAGCGAATTCCATTCGTATTTCGGCTGGGCAAACGCGCACGCTACCATGCAGTACCGGCAGCCGATGCACTTCCAGACGTCGTATACGACCGGGCCTTCCTTCGTCTTGTGGAACGCACCCACTGGACAAGCCGAGGCGCAAGCCGGATGCTCACAGTGCATGCACAGCCGGCGCATGAACTTATCGTTCTTGGTCATGACGACCGTATACTTGTGTTCCGACTGCGCCGACTCTGCTGCTACCGTGTCGTCATAGGGCAGCTTGTTCTGTTCCGCGCAGGCTTGTTCACACTGCTTGCAACCGATGCACATGGTCGCGTCATAGAGCAGGGCCTTACTCATGGAAATTTCTCCTCACTGCTGCCCAGCGGGATTTTTGTTCCAGCGGAATGAAATACGAGGAAACCCCATGCCGGGGCGCAGCGCAATTGAGAACCGTGTGAACTACTTCAGTTTGGCCGGCTGAAAAAAGAAGGCCGGGTCCGGAGTGGTGAACATACGGACCCGGCGGGGCTGTTCCACCTGGCAAAGCGGCGAGGCCAGGAGATTGCCGGCAAACCACAGCCCGGCGAGGTTTGTCTTCCTTCCGCCGAATTGAGCCGGACATCCTCATACTCGTCCTCCCGCTTTCTTCAGTCGCCCGGCAAACCGGTTACAGCGGAGATGCGCGAAGAGGAACCGCCAATGCCATGACTACTTCTGTAAGCTGCGAACGTACTGAATAACTGTTTTCACCTGGTCAGGGGCCAGACTCTTTATAGGAGCCGGGTGCTTCGCCTTCTCCGAAACGGCCTTGGCCAGATCGTCATCCGAGGCTTTCTTGGCCTCATCGGAAACCAGGCTCGGAATCTTCGCTGCAGGCTTGCCCGTAGCATCCGCTCCGTGGCAGGCAGCGCATTTTGCTTTATAGATCGTCGCTCCATCATCGCCAGCCCATGACAAATGTGGAATAAGAATGAATAGCGCTACCGCGATTGTCATTACCAACATCACTAGCTTTGTCATCTTCATGATTTCGATTCCTCTCCTATAAAGATCGCGACCCGGCCTAAGCAGCCGTTGTCCTCGCGTGGCTAAGTCTGTTGCGAATATGAACAGAAAAACCAGCATTCCAAAGAATTGTTGCGAGAACATGACAACTCTGTGGCTGCCTAGATGAAAGTTTCAACGTTGGAAGGGATAGTTTCAGTGATCCGGGTCACCCAAGACAGTGACTCTGGGTCTCAGGGTAGATACCCAGGAAGCGAGGGCGCCATCACGGCGCGCCGTGATCGTGGTCACAGCACAATGGATAGAAGGAGACCACACTCAAGCTAGAAAGCATGTGTTCCGCTGGTTAGCAAGGGGGTAGTTCATGAACACCTCGCGCATCATCGTTCATATTCTTGCGACGATTGGCTTGGCTCTGACGATCGCCCTGGCCGCTGGGGCCCAGAAGTCCGAACTGAGCGTTGTGGTTCCGAAATATGATCCAACGGCGGAAGCCGCGTTCAAAGGAACCGTCGAAGAGGTAAGGGATCGTCAGTGCCCCATGAGTGGGGGCCTTCCATGAGAAGGCCGGTCGGAGTCAAGTTGATTCTTGTCTGGCTTGGTTGAACATGTTTTCTTCTTCTTCCCGCCGAGTTAGCCACTGTCGCCATGCTTCCATCCGCACTCTCGAGGAGCGATT
>JBAUAN010000002.1:0-30961 GCA_049675725.1 Candidatus Sulfotelmatobacter sp.
GCGGCACCCCGCTCAGCGCGACGACCGGTTCCAAGGCGTATTGCGCGACCGACGACGGTGTGGTCCGCACGCAGCTTCCGGGCACCATCACGATTGTCACGGTGTACGCGACCTGCCAGGGCCTGAATCCGCTGGCGAACTAACGTTTGCGAGCTAGCATAGGTCAGTTTGGCAAAATGCCCGAGGAGGGTACAAGCCAGGAGCAGCGGACACGGGTCCGCTGCTCCTTATGTTTTTTGGCTGAATGTCCTCGTACGCTGTTCGTCGTACCGCTGTTCTTCCGCTCGTCACATCCGACTGACAGGAATTGTCAAGCTCGCACGATTTGATCGAACCGGACGCCCCTGCTGAGTCGGCTTAAAACTGTAAGTCATAGAAAATAAAGCATGTTCTCCATGACCGCCGAGGTCACGAATGTGCAACCAGATTGGTTCATCGCGTGCAACAACTCATGCGGGCGTTTGAATTTGCGACGGGTTTTTATGGGCTTGGGGAACAAAATGCGCAATCACAAAGGATTCTCGCTGATCGAACTGCTGATCGTGGTGGCGATCATCCTCATCATTGCTGCTATCGCGATTCCTAACCTGATGCGCGCCAAGATGGCGGCCAACGATTCTTCCGCGGCCCAGTCCCTTCGCCAGATCACCACCGCTGAAATTGCTTACTTTGCGACTTACCCGACCATCGGTTATCCCGCAGCTCTGGCGACTCTGGGCGGCGCGGGACCTTGCACTCCGAGCATTGCCACAGCGTGTGCCATCGACAATCTTCTGGCCACCAACGGCGCGGGAGCGGGCAAGAGCGGCTACAGCTTTAACGCGACCGGTTCGGCGAGCGCCGCAAGCGCGGTCAATGACCAGTTCTACTCCACCGGCACACCTCTCGGCCCGACGCTGGGGTCCCGCGCAATCTGCTCCATTCAGGATGGGGTCATACGCACTCAGCCGGCCGGCACGATCACGTTGGTCCCGAGCTATCCCACCTGCTTCGGGTTGAACCCCATGAGCAACTGAGCATGAGCAATTGAGGACAGGCGGGTGAGTTTGCATTTTTGATTCCTTACGTTCCTGAGTTCTTTCAGTCGTGGCAGGTGACGGACGTAACTCTCTACCCAGTCTCAAAATCCACCCGTTTTGCTTATAATTTTCAAGAAGCCAAAATATTCCACATTTACTTCTCCGGAGCAGGCATGCCCGCGATTGAAATTCTCGGCCTGGAAAAAACCTACATGGTGGGATTCTGGCGCAAGCGGCCTAAGCGCGCGCTCTATCCGCTCAGCCTGAAGGTGGAAGCAGGCGAGATTTTCGGTTTTCTCGGTCCCAACGGAGCCGGCAAGACCACCACGCTGAAACTTCTGATGGGCCTGGTATTTCCCACCGCAGGATCGGCGCGCATTCTGGGCCGCGACTGGACTGACCCTGAAGTCAAGGCGCAAATCGGTTTTCTTCCCGAACAGCCTTATTTCTACGACCACCTCACCGCCCACGAACTGCTCAACTATTACGGCCAACTTTCCGGCGTGCCTGCCAAAGACCGCAAACGCCGCATCGACGAAGTGCTCACCCGCGTAGGCCTCACCGATGTGAAAGGCGTGCAGTTGCGCAAGTTCTCAAAAGGCATGCTGCAGCGCGCCGGAATCGCGCAGGCCATTCTGCATGACCCCAAGCTGGTATTTTTCGACGAGCCCATGTCCGGCCTTGACCCCCTGGGGCGGCGCGACGTCCGCGACTTGATGGAGCAACTGAAGCACGAAGGCAAGACGGTATTTTTTTCCACCCACATCCTGTCCGATGCGGAAGCTCTGTGCGACCGCGTAGCCATCATCTACAAAGGGGAACTGCGGGGCATTGGCGCGGTTGAGGATCTAACCTCAAGCGTGCAGGGCAAAATTGAAGTGATCTGGCATGGCACCCAGATCCCGGCATCGCTGAAGGATCTGGGAGCGGAGTGCCACGTCAGCGGAGATACCATCCGCGCCGTTCTGGCGGAGAATCAGCAGGACGCCGCTATCGACGCGTTGCGCCGCGAACACCTTCGCCTGATCGCCCTCACGCCGCTGCGCACTTCCCTGGAAGCTTATTTCGTCGAAAAATTGCAGAGTGCCGAAACCATGATCGGAACCGCCGCCGGGAGATCCGTGGGGGGCACAGCGGGGGGAATAATATGAGCGTCCGCATCGTTCACATCGCCGCCAACACCTTCCGCGAAGCCGTGCGCGACCGCGTGCTCTACAACCTGATTGCGTTCGCCCTGCTGCTTTCCGGCTCGGCCATTCTCGTAGGACAAATCTCGATCGATATCGAGCGCCTGGTCGTGATCAATCTGGGATTAACGGCGGTGTCGCTGTTCGGCATCGTCATCGCCATCTTCATCGGCATCGGCCTGGTCTCGAAAGAAATCGAGAAGCGCACTCTTTACACCGTGCTCTCGCGTCCCGTGCGGCGCTGGGAATTTATTGTGGGCAAGTTCTTTGGCCTGGCCGGCACACTGGTGGTGAACACGTTTTTCATGGCCATCGGAGTTTTCGGCGCGCTGCTCTACGTGGCGCACGAGCTCACCAGGTCCGACGCGATGATCTTGATCGCGCTGTACTTCATCGTGCTTGAATTCCTGATCATCTGCGCCCTGGCGCTTCTGTTTTCGTCGTTTTCTTCGCCGCTGCTTTCCGCCGTATTTGCCTTTTCGCTGTTCGTGATCGGCAGCTTCGCCGAAGACCTGCGCGGCTTCGCCGGCATGGCCCACGGCCTCACACGCTGGCTGGCCACGGGGGCGGCTTACGCGGTCCCGAATTTTTCCGCGTTTAACGTGATCAATCTGGTGGCGCACGGGCAGGCGCCCTCCGGCCAACTCATCCTGCAGAACACGCTGTACGCGCTCTTTTACGCCGGAATGGCGCTGAGCGGCGCAGTGCTGATTTTCGAGCGCCGGAACTTGAAGTAATCGATATGACGCCTGGCGACATGACGTCGCGCGACATGTCGCGCAGCGACGTAACGCCAAGCGAAGCAACGTGACGCGATGCCGATGACCTCGCAACGTCTGAACTCGCAACGCCGAACCACTCTGATCGCCACAGCCTGCCTCGTGCTCTGCGCAACCGTCAGCGTCCTGACCCTGCGCCGCGTCGACCAGCTTCGTCCGCGAGCCACGCTGGAGGACGTTCTCTATATTAGTTCGCCGAAAGTCGTGAAGCGGGCCAGCCTCGGCTACGACGGCCTGATGGCCTGCATCTATTGGACTCGCGCCGTGCAATATTTTGGCCAGCGTTTTCATGACCGGTCCCAGAGCTACGACGAACTCGCGCCGCTGCTCGAAATGACCACGCAGCTCGATCCGCACTTGACCGTGGCCTATCAGTTCGGCGCCAGTTTTCTTGCACCCCGCCCGCCTTTCGGAGCGGGGGAGCCGGAGCGCGCCATTCAGCTGATGGAATTCGGCATTCAGAACAATCCCCAGGAATGGCATCTCTACTACGACCTGGGCTTTGTCTACTACATGGAGCTCAAGGATTACGCCAAAGCCGCGGACGCCTTCGCGCGCGGATCGCAGGTGCCAGGCGCACATCCTTTCATGAAGGTCATGGCCGCACAGATGGCGCAGCACGCCGGCGAATTCGACACCGCCCGCATGTTGTGGAGGGCGACCTACCAGTCCAGTCAAGACAAATTGATCAAGCAAAACGCGATCGAACACTTGCGCGGGTTGAAGGTGGATGAGGACATCATCAATTTACAAAGAGCGGTCACGCGCTTCGGCCAGCGAGCGGGCAGGTTGCCCTATAGCATCTCCGAATTGGCTGCCGCCGAAAAATGGCCCGGCATTCCCGCAGATCCCGACGGCAACCCCTACACCATGGATCGCGACGGCCATATCCTGCTGAAACATCCCGAAGATTTTTCCTTCGCCACGCAAGGCCTGCCGCCAGGGTTTAAGCCCGTAGCAAAATTCCACGACCAGTAAAACGTGCGGGGACAAGTGCTGGTGTGGGGACGGGCACTCTTGCCCGTCCGGCGAGCGCAGCTCGCCGCTTCTCCTACCACCAGACCTCAAATCTCAGGAAGCCTTCCCCAAGCTAGACGACGAACCCCTCCAGCTATGATGTCAAAGCAAGCCCCATGAGCCCTCCCGCGCCCCCGCCCCTGCTCCGCGCCGCCCGCCAATGGTGGAGCGACATCGCCGCCCGCGAAGGCCGCATGGCAGCGTCACAACACTTCCTGGCAGCGACCTGGGAATTCCTGCGCGATTCCACTCCGGCCCGCCGCCGCCAGCGCTACGGCGATGCCGACTACGACTGGGAACACCACGTCAACACTACCAGCGCCGCTGTAGGCTGGCGCGACCGCCTGCTGGGAGTTTTCCACTCCCCCTACCAGCCCACCGAGCCCGCGTTATTCCACGAGATGCTCCAAGCGCTGCAACAGCAGTCCCATCTCGATTTTCGGGAATTCACTTTCATCGACCTGGGCTCCGGCAAGGGACGCACACTTCTGCTGGCCTCTGATTATCCTTTCCGCCGCGTCGTCGGAGTGGAGTTGCTGCCCGCCCTGCATCAGATTGCGCAGGAAAATCTGCAGAACTACCGCAACGAATCGCAGAAATGTTTCGCGCTGGAATCCCTCTGCGCAGATGCCACGGCCTTCCCTTTTCCCGCCGAGCCCACCGTGCTGTATCTCTTCAATCCCTTCCCCGAATCCGGACTCAAACGTACGCTCGCAAATCTGGAGCAGAGCCTGCGGCTGAACCCGCGCCCGGCTTACGTTCTCTACCACAACCCACTGCTCGATAACGTGCTGAGCGAGAGCTCAGCGTTGACGAAGATAGGCGGGACCCACCAGTACTCGCTGTACGGCAGTCAGGGATTGAACGACTCGCGTAGAATTGAGTCAGCACCCCCTCTGCGTTGAAGAAATCTGAATGCGCATCCGCCTCCATCTCACCATAGCCGCAATCTGTCTGACGGCAGCCTTGCTGGCGACCGCCAGCCCCACTGCCGACGTCAAAACCCTGGCCGCTGCCGTAGACGAGCACTACAACCATCTCCACACGCTGCAGGCGCAGTTCACCGAACTCTATCGCGGGTCCGGGATCGAGCGCACCGAATCGGGGACCTTGTGGCTGAAAAAACCCGGCAAGATGCGGTGGGAGTACCGTTCTCCCAGAGAGAAACTGTTTGTGAGCGACGGAAAAGACGTATGGTTCTACGTTCCTGCCGACCATCAGGCACGCAAAGGGGCGGCGAAAAAGCTCGACGACATCCGTTCGCCAATGGCGTTTCTACTGGGTAAGACTAAGCTGGAGAAGGAGTTAGAAGCGCTGTCTCTGGCGCCAGACATTCCCCCATTGAGCCCGGCGAATGTGGTCCTGCGCGGTGTACCGCGGGCGCTGGCCGATAGCGTCAACGAGATCCTGCTCGAAATTGCGCCCGACAAACGCATCGTGCGTATTGTTATCGACGAGGTGGATGGATCGGTCACCGAATATCGCTTGAGCGACCAGCGGGAAGATGAAGCAATTTCCGACAGCCGATTCCAGTTCCAGCCTCCGGCTGGGACTGAGACGATTGACGGCGATATAGCGCCCTAAAGAGCGCGGGCCATTATCGGAAGCTGGACTCGGAAGCCGGAATCTTAGTATCGGAATGTTAAACTGGAGTTGGCTCCTGAGCGGCTTCCAGGGGCTGGAAAACAAAGCAACGTGGCGGAATTTGTCATAAAAATCGCGGACGAGCGCGGTCGCCTGCACCAGCAGGTGGAGCACGGCTATTCCGAGGCCGAAGTGCGCGACCGTTTCTCTTCGCAGGGCTACCTAGTTTACTGGGTGAAGCCGCAGGGTTTGCTCTCGGGAGGAATGTCGTTCCGGCGCGGCCGCCGCCTGAAGCAGTCTTCTTTCCTGGTTTTCAACCAGCAGTTTCTCACTCTCGTCCGAGCCGGACTGCCCATTCTGAATGCGCTCGAACTTCTGATCAAGCGGCAGAAGGACGCCTATTTGCGCACCATCCTCGAAAATGTGCGTGAACGCGTGCGCGGCGGCGAGCTGCTCTCCGACGCCTTCGCCGCGCAGGGCATGATTCCCAAGATCTATACGACTACGCTGATGGCAGGCGAAAAAAGCGGCAACATCGACGAAGTTCTCACTCGCTATATCAACTTCCAGCGCCTCGCCATGACTTTCCGCAAAAAGCTGGCGGTTTCGCTGATTTATCCCACGCTGCTGGTCACCGTGGTTTGCGTCATGGTGACGTTTCTGTTCACCTACGTCGTGCCCAAGTTCGCGGAACTGTTCAACAGCCTCGATGCGAAGCTGCCCACCATCACGCTGTTTATGCTGGCGGTTGGCCAGAACGCACAGAAGTACGCTCCCTTCGCGTTGGTCGGCCTGGTGGTGACGGCCCTTCTGCTGTGGCGCTGGAAAAATACCGACGGCGGCGCCGACCGCATTGACCGCATCATCTTGAGCCTGCCGCTGGTGGGCGATATCCGATTGAAGCATCAGGTCTCGGCCTTCTCCCGCATGCTTTCGACTTTGCTGCAAGGCGGCCTGCCGCTGGTGCCGTCACTCGAGACCGCGGGAGCCTCCATGACCAGCCGCCGCATCCTAAAAGGTGTGATGCGGGCCAGCGTGCGGGTGCGCGAGGGACAAGGCTTGGCCGGCAGCCTGGAAGAACAAAATATCTTCCCTGACCTGGCGGTAGAAATGATCGAAGTCGGCGAGTCCACCGGCGCATTGCCAGCCATGCTGAATTCCGTGGCCGAATTTTACGAAGAAGACGTCCAGACCGCGCTGAGTGCGTCCCTGGCGCTGATTGAGCCACTGATTCTGATCATCATGGCTATTTTTGTGGGCGCAGTGTTGATTTCGCTTTATTTGCCGATCTTCACCCTGGGGGTCCACTAGGCCAGCAGCACCATTAACTGGCGTTAATTACGCAGCGTCCGCGCTGAGAGACGAGTCCGGCGCGCGGCTAATATAAGAAACATGACAATGGCAGAAAAAAAATCTATCTTCGTGAACGGCGGCAACGGCGGCCAACTGGTCTCGACCGGGAACCCGGTTACTGACCTCGAGCGCGCGCAGGACGTGGCCCGCCGCTATCGCTGCGAATTCATCGACCTCACCGACTTCCAGCTGCATCACGAACTTTTCAAAAAGATTCCCGTCGAGCTGATGTTCCGCTACAACTTCGTTCCGCTCGAAGAGACCCCCGACGGCCGCCTGGCCGTCGCCATCGCCGATCCCAGCCAACTTATGATGATTGATGAGATCAGCTTGCTGCTCAAGCAACGCATCCTCACCAAGGTCTCCACGCTCAAGCAGATTTCGGACATCCTGAAGAAGACGGAGCAGTCGCAGCGCGTTCTGGAAGAGGCCAGCGAGAGTTTCACTATCATCCGCGAAGACGAAGCCACGGGCGCGGAAGAAACTCTCACCATCGACAAGCTGACGGCCACGGGCGACACCAGCCCCATCATTCGTCTTGTCGATACCACAATTTTCACCGCGCTGCAGCGCCGCGCGTCTGACATTCACATCGAAACCCGCGACGACTCGGTGTGCATCAAGTTCCGTATTGACGGCGTGCTCACCCAGGCCATGCCGCCGATCGGCAAAGAGCACCACTCCACGGTGATTTCGCGTATCAAAGTCATGAGCGAGCTCGATATTTCCGAGCGCCGCGTGCCGCAGGACGGCCGTTTCCGCGTGAAGTACAACGGCCGCGCCATCGACTTCCGCGTCTCCATCATGCCCTCGATTCACGGCGAAGATGCCGTGCTCCGCGTACTCGACAAAGAATCGATGTCGGAGAAGTTCCGCACTCTTACGCTGAACGTCGTCGGGTTTGACGAAGACGACCTGCGCCGCTTCCGCCGCTACATCAAAGAGCCTTACGGCATGGTGCTGGTAACCGGACCGACCGGAAGCGGCAAGACCACCACTCTCTACGCCGCGGTCAACGAGATCAAGACCGACGAAGACAAGATCATCACCATTGAAGATCCGGTGGAATACCAGCTGCGTGGCATCACGCAGATTCCGGTTAACGAGAAAAAAGGACTGACTTTCGCGCGCGGCCTGCGTTCCATTCTGCGCCACGATCCCGACAAAATCATGGTTGGCGAAATCCGCGACGCCGAAACCGCGCAGATCGCCATTCAGTCCGCGCTCACCGGCCACCTAGTATTCACCACGGTCCACGCCAACAACGTGGTCGACGTCATCGGACGTTTCCTGAACATGGGCGTCGAGCCTTACAACTTTGTTTCCGCCTTGAACTGCATTCTGGCGCAGCGGCTGGTGCGTTTGATCTGCGAATCCTGCCGTACCGCGGTGCATTATCCGCCGGACGTTTTGGAAGCCAGCGGCCTCGACGCGGCGCAGTGGTCGAAGGTTCCGTTGTATGAAGGCCCGGGATGCATCGAATGCGCAGGCACCGGCTTTCGCGGACGAACCGCGATTCATGAATTGCTCGATTTGAGCGACCGCATCCGCGAAATGATTCTGGCCAAGCGGCCCACATCGGAGATTCGCCGCGCCGCCCGCGAAGAAGGTATGCGCTTCCTGCGCGAGTCGGCACTGGATAAGGTCCGGCTCGGCATGACCACGCTGAAAGAGATCAACAAGGTCACCTTCATCGAGGCCATGCGCTGAAAACTGCGGGAGAAGAATCTCGGCAAAGCGCAGAAATTCAAAGGTTCCGGGATAAGAGTTCCGAAACAACGTTGCAAACGAGTAACGAGTTCCGAAAGAAATGCACCATTCCTAGCGGAACAGGTCTTTGTTTGTCCGCGGCGGTGTCCGTTCGGGGCTTGTCCGTTCGGTTCTTGCATTTCTTCGCGGCAGAGTTTCTCATTTGTAGATTAGGATGAATTCACGGGGCGGCGTCAGGAAATGAGTTTAGGTTCAGGCACATCCAAACCCAAGCTGGCCTGCGAAATCGCAGCGGACCGGGTCATCGCCGGGCGGCTCGCCGACAAAGGCGGGCACCTGGAAGCCTGCGCAGTTCGCGATCTGGCTCCGGGCACGGTCGTTCCGGACCTGCTCGAGAGCAACCTGCGCCAGCGGGATGCGGTGCGGGCTGGGATCGAAGCGGCGCTCAGCGGCGTGGGCGGACGTTCGCGCGATGTCATCGCCATTGTCCCCGACGCTGCCGTCCGCGTGGTGCTGGTGGAATTCGATTCCCTTCCCTCGGACGCGGAAGAGGCGATCGGCGTGGTCCGGTTTCGCCTGAAGAAGTCTCTTCCCTTCGATGTGGAGAAGGCCAAAGTTTCCTATCATGCGCAGAAGGTCGCCGATGGCGTGCGCGTAGTGGCCGCGGTGGCGCTGACCAGCGTGGTGGAAGATTACGAGGCGGCCTTCAACCAGGCCGGGTTCACTCCCGGAGTGGTGCTGCCTTCCATGCTGGCTGCGCTGGGCGCGGCGCAAGGGGTGCGCCCCACGCTGATCGTGAAGGTGGACGTCCGTACTACCAGCATCGCCATTTTGAATGATGGTCAGCTGCAACTGTTCCGCACTCTGGAAAATACGCGGGGCATCAACATCACTGGCGAGCAACTGGCCGAGGACGTTTATCCCTCGGTTGTATTTTTCCAGGACACGTACCATCTGAATATTGAGCATATCTACGTTGCGGGAGTGCCGGAATCCGGCGGCCTGGCGGTGGCGCTGCAGGCGCAAACCGGCGCCGAAGTTGAGGAACTGGTAGCCCCTTCGCTGATGGGGGCAGGCGCCAGCGGATCGGTCCCGAGCTGGCGGATGGCGGGCGTGGTGGGGGCATTGGTCTCGTAATTCCGGTTTCGTAAGGTTATGCGTGTTGATATCAATCTCGCCAGCCAGCCTTACCAGGATGCCCGTGAATTCTGGCTGCGTTGGGGCACCGCGCTGGCAGCGGCCTGCGTTCTCTCGCTGGCGCTGCTGGTGAGCACCGTCACCGGCTGGAGCAACGCGCGACGCGACCGGACCACGATCTCCGACTTGCGGCAGAAAATTGCGCAGCGCGACCAGATCCGCGCTCAGGCAGAGGAATTCCTGAACCGTCCCGAGAACCGCACCACGCGCGATGAATCCCAGATCATCAATTCGCTGATCGAACGCAAAGCTTTTTCCTGGACGCGGCTGCTCGAAGACATGGAAAAAGTGATGCCGCCGGGCGTCCACCTGGTTTCGATCCAACCCAAGCTGGATGACGAAAACCAGTTAGCGGTGAAGATGACCGTGGCGGGCACTTCGCGCGACCGCGCCATTGAGCTGGCGCATCGCATGGAAGAGTCGCGCCACTTCACGCAGACTGCGATTGAAAAAGAAGGGATCGCCCAAACCCAGACCGGAGACTCAGTGCAGTTCGAAATCGCCGCGATTTACGTCCCGGAACTGTTTACCGATACCACGCCGGCGGCAGCGGGAGCGGCTCCCAAGAAAACTGCGCCTCCGAAAACGCCCGGTGCGCCTGCCAAAGGGAGGAAACCCTGATGGCGGATCTGCGGAAAACGCGCAAGAACATTCAGACGGCTCTGTTCGTCATCCTGGGCGTGGACCTGCTGGCGGCCGTCGCATTTTTCTCTCCGCTGGTGGGATCGGCGGAATCGCGTCTGCTCGAGATGCATACTCTGCAGGCGGAACTCACCACCAAGACGCGGCAAGTGGAACCACTGAAGGATCTGCCGCATAAGGTTGTGCTGGCGCGCCAGGAGATTTCCGACTTCTATGCCAAACGCTTTCCCAGCCAGAGCTCGCAGATCGCCTCCGAACTGGGCAAACTGAAGGCTTCGGAAGGTGTGATCCTCGAGCAGGCGCAATACAAGCCGGAAGACGTGGGGCCCGGCGGGCTCCAACCGGTCGAGATCGAGGCCAACTTTTCCGGCAACTACGTATCCCTGGCGCGCTTCATCAACGCGCTGGAACGAGACAATACGTTTTTCATCATCAGCAGCGTGGCCCTGGCAGGAGAGCAAACTGGCCCGGTCAAACTGCAAATGAAACTTGAAACCTATTTGAAGGCGGGACCGCAGTGAAACTGGGAACCGAAAATCGGAAGACCATGGCGTGGGCGCTGGGACTGGGCGGCGTAGCGATTCTCGCCATCGTTTACGAAGTGGTCCCCTTGTTCATGGGACCTAGTCTTACGCCGGTCTCGGCCTCGCAGCCAACCCTAACCTCCGCATCTCGGGTCACGGCTACTGCACGCGGCAAGAGTTCGAGCAAGAAAAGTCGCGCCGAGAATCTGGACCCCACGCTGCAATTGAGATTGCTGGCATCGAGCGAGCAGATTACTTACGAAGGATCGGGCAGAAATATTTTTGTGTCGCAGGCGGAGCCGATTCCGATCCCGCTGAAGAATGGCACGGCCGGTGGTGGCCCCGCGAAGGAAGAGACACACATCTATACGCCGCCGCCTCCGCCTCCGGCCCAGCCCATCCCGCTGAAATTTTTCGGCTTCGCCAGCCGTCCCGGAGAGCCGAAAAAAATATTCCTCTCGAAAGATCAGGACGTCTTCATCGCGGGTGAAGGCGAAATTGTCGATCGCCGCTACAAAGTGGTGCATATTTCCGGATCGTCGGTTGAGATTCAGGATTTGGTCGGCAGCGGGCCGCCGCAAAACATTCCGCTGACGCCGAGTTAGAACGTCTCCGAGTTAGAACATGGTCGCAATAAAAAATTCGCCGTTCACGAACCCGGGCATCACGGGACGATGCCGGGCCCGCCGCGGCCGTAATTCCGCCGAGCGTGGCTACGTTCTGCTCACGTTGCTTCTCATGGTGGCGATGATGATCATCGCCGCCGGTGCGGTGGTGCAAACCATTGCGTTCGAGATCAAGCGCGATCGCGAAGAAGAAATGGTTCATCGCGGAGTGCAGTATGCGCGCGCGATTCGCAGTTACTACAAAAAGTTCGGCCGGTATCCCACCAAGATCGAGGATCTGGAAAGCGCCAACAATCAGCGCTTCCTGCGCAAGCGTTATAAAGATCCCATCACGGGCAAGGATTTCAAGCTGCTCCACTACGGCGAAGCCAAGCTCACCCTCAGCAACCTGCTCGGTGGAGGAGGCATTCCGGGCGCCAACCCGATTGGCGGAGCCAGCGGATTGAATAGCGCGAACGGACTCAGTGGATCGTCCGGCTTCGGGTCTTCTTCCGGATTTGGCGGGGGCGGAAACAACGGCTTTGGGTCGGGCAACTCGCAGATGAATCCGCAAGGGGCGAATTCGCAATCGTCTTCGCAATCATCGAATCAAGGCTCAGGCGCGGATGGCTCCAATCCTTCTGAGGCAAACCAGGATGGCTCCGACGCGAACTCGAACGGACTGTCCGGCTCGAACGGACTTTCCGCCTCCGGCGACAAGCTTTCTTCTACGGTCTTCGGCGGCGGCCCCATCGTGGGCGTAGTGAGCACCAGCAAGAAGGAAGCGATCCGCGAATACGACCACAAGAGAAAATACGATCAGTGGCAGTTCGTTTACGATCCAGCGCTCGACCGCGGCGGCTTGATCAAGGGCCCCAACCAGACTCTGCCAATGTTCGCACAGAAGCCGCTGCAGCCCGGGCAACCGGGGCAGCCGGGACAACAGGGAAATACCAGCCCGTTCGGATCGTCCACGGGAATGGGTGGCAGTTCCAGTTTCGGAGGATCGAACAACTCGAGCTTTGGAGGATCCAACAACTCCGGCTTTGGCGGATCGAATCAGGGAACGCAACCGCCGCCTTCCAACCCTCAGCAGCAGTAGTTTCGTCGGAAATCCACAAAGTCAGAAGTGAGAATTAAGAAGGAAGAAGTAAAAACCCAACCACCGAAATATCTGCGGCGAATCATCAATGCAAGAAAAAGTCAGAATGCGTAAACCCGAGCCCGGCTCGGACTTTCGCATTCTGACTTTTGATTTCTAAGTTCCGATTTTCGCGCCTTACACCTGGAACGAAGATCCGCAGCCGCAGGTGCTCTTCACGTTCGGATTCTCGAATTTGAAACCCGCGCCTTCCAGCGTTTCCACGTAGTCCACGATGCAGCCGTTCAAATACATCACCGAGGTCGCGTCGACGAACACCTTCAGCCCATCCATTTCGAAGGTCTTGTCCATCATCCCGGCGGCATTCTCAAACTGCATTGAGTACGAGAATCCAGAGCATCCGCCGCCCACCACGCCAATGCGCAGACCAGCGGGAACTGGGTTCTGCTGAGCCATGATGCCCTTCACCTTGGAAACCGCGTTTGCCGTGAGGGTAACCGGAGCAGCCTTTGGGGTTACTTCCGTGGTTGCCGCTTGCGGGACAGTCGTCGTGGCCATGTCGTATCTCCTGGGCTCTAAAGCCTTTTGTATTATAGCAATCCCCATACCTCAACGGGAAGCATAAACCTTCACGGTTCCGTCGAAAACAGGATCCGTAATCAGTTACTTAGATGACCCGGAACGGAGAAGGTCGCTTTTTGGGCCCAGCTTACAAATTTTTCAGATGTACCACGCCATATTTTTCGATAGGACGCTTGATTTCGGGGCTATAATGTTCGCGTTAGGGCTTCCCAGAGCCCGATGCGGATGTAAATCGACCGCACCCTGAGAAGCCGCCTGAGTGTTTGGACTCTGCCGAGGTGGTATATGACGACACTGACAATGGTAACGATCATATTTGGCGTTTTCGCCGTTGGTTTGATCCTCCTGCTGATCTACCGCAGCACGCTTACCATGCATGAGGACGACCAGTTGTTTCTGGATGACCACAATTCCCACATGCAGGATGAGCAAACGGAGCTGCTGGTCAAGGTCAACCGCTTGACCCTCCCGTTGCGCGTCTTCGCGGCCGGGTCCGGGGTGTTCCTACTCCTGCTCACCGGCATGTACATTTACCAAAAGTTGAACGAAGTGCAGTAGAATCCGCTCTCGCAGCGCCCGAACCGCGCAGCCTTCCGCAGCCTCGCGGTTCAAAGGGACCGTTTTGCGAGTCATGATTCCTTGGGATCGACGGTATGCCAGGGCATGCAGCCGGTCGCCGCCGTTGCATTTCCTGAATTGCTTTCAGCGTCCGGCCAGTCTCGCTCCGGCTAGTCCCACGACAACCTTCGAATCGAACCTCAGTCAGTAACAATCTTTCTCAGGCAGCTTCCAGATCTCTCGCCTCGTTTGTTTTTTTCTCTGCCAGAAAGTCCTGCGAGAAATATCGTACGGAAGAGGCCTGCGAAATTAGCCTGCCACGCTTAATTTCTGCGAGAAATATCGCTTTGCAGTCCGTTCCGCAGCACGCCTTAACGTTATGCATGACGCAACCGCGTAGCCTTCGCCACACCAGTGCCTTCAGCCCTTCGACTCCACGACAATCCTTGAGCACGGAGACGTTTCACTTTCGCCGTGGGGATGTACCGTGGGACGGCACAAGCGTTTGCCCTTGGCGCGAGCGTTCCGCAGTCCTGCATGCACACGTTCTTGAATCAGCGACCTTTCAAAACAGCCATTGCTCCAATTAGGTGAGACATCAGACGGCCTGATGGTGTCGTCAGGTCCCGAGGTGCGCGCTGACTCGGGGATGAGTGTAACGGCGAGGTTTCGCCAACTGACCGAAGGCAGGCGTCGGGCTCCCATTGCGCTGGGATCGGTTGGACGACTATTCGGCCAGAGCCCTGTACTTCGCTTTCCTCAAGCACGTTTCTGGCCCCCACCAGGGACACTTGTTCATCCCAAGTGATCAGGACCTGGGCCAAGATCCTTCGGTATCCCTTAAGATGAGCGCGGAGATCCCCTCCCCGCGCCCCCCAACACCGCGAACCAGGAGACCAGTTCCACGGTGAAGCTGCTGAGCCGTCGTTAGACTTGCCTCGAAGGCAACGATCTAGTTCACTGTGAACTTCGTCTTGCTGCTGGCAGAGCCGCCTTTTGTGATTACTGAGATGGTTCCGGTGAGCGCTGCTGAGGGTACTGTCGCCGTGATCTCGGTATCCGAATTCACGGTGAAGGTGGCAGCTTTGCCGTCGAACTTCACCTCGGTGGTCTGTGTGAGGGCAGTGCCGGTGATGGTGACGGGAGTGCCCACAGGTCCGCTGGGCGGAGTGAAGCTGAGGACGGTCGGCAACACTTTATAGGTTTGCCGGCTGGTGAGCGTGGTCGCGCCTTCGGTTACTGTGACTGTGCCTGTCAGCGCTCCCGCCGGCACCGTCGCTGTGAGGTAAGTTGAGCCAGTCAGCGTCACCGATTCCGCCGCCACGCCTCCGAACTTCACGACCGATGAACTTGCGAATCCCTGGCCGAATACAGCGACCGTCGCACCCTGTTTGCCTGAGAGCGACGCCAGATTGATGAACGGCTTCGCGCCTATGTTCAGGCTGAAAAAAGCGCCCCAGTCGTCGGCTCCGCTACTGGTGGTTCCGTAAAGCAGTCCGTTGGTGTGCTGGATCAGCGGAGTCAGTGGCTCAATTCCGATTGGCCCCGGGTTGGGTAACAGGATTACGGAGAAGACATTCTTCGAGGTGAGCTCGTATAAGCTGCCCTGGTTCCCCGTTCCTCCTCCCCAGCCGCCGCCGTAAAAGTTTCCGTCGGTGGCCTGGATGATGCTGGGCTGGTATCCATCGGTGGTTGAGTCGATATTGTGCAGGACCGTGATCTTGCCCGCAGTGGTCAGGCTATAAATGACACCACTGTCGTTTGTCCCTCCGCCGTCAGTCGATCCGTAGAGTTTTCCGTTCGTGCCTTGGATCAGGCCGGAGTACGGGGACGACCCGGTGGCATCCACAAAGCCGTAAAATTCGTCGTACACACCTTTTGTGCTGATCTTGTAAACACAACCCCGGTTTCCGGTCAGCGCACAGTCCACCACGGTCCCGTAGAAGTCGCCATTACTCGCCTGGAGTAGAGTGCCAAAAGGCGTGGCATCACCGGCGGAGAACGTGTGGAGATTGGTGTACTCTCCCGCAAGCGTGTACTTATAGACATTTCCGCCCGCTACGCCATTGCCGGAGGTGGTGCCGTACAAATTCCCGTCGGTGGCCTGGATGGGGGCAAAATAGGGACCCTGATCTCCGTAGGCATTGGTGAAATCATAAAGATCAGTAAACTCGCCGGCCGGAGTGACCCGGTAGAGGCTGCCTAATCCAGTCGCAGGATTTCCCAAGAGGCAACTGCCATAGAAATTGCCGTCCGATGCCAACGTCAGCCCTCCAATGCACTGGTCGAAGTTGGCCGGAAAAGCGACCAGCACGCTCTCCGCGCCCTCCGGGGTGATCTTGTAGACGCCGCCGGACCCATTGACGCCACAATCGTTGCTGGCCCCATAAAGGTTTCCGTCGCGGCCTTGCACGAGCGGGCCCCACAGATGCGTGTCGTAAGCGCCTTGGCAAACATCCGGATTAGGTCCGAAGTCGTAGAGTGCGGTTGGAGTCGGAATTTGCGCCTGCGCCGGAACTGCGCTTCCGGCGACCATAAAGAGAAGAGCAAGCATGGAGAGCGCAAATGCGGCCATGCGTAGTGTGTGGACCTGACGACGAATGCAATCCATTTGGAACGTCTCCTGGAAACCTGATTTTTCTTGCCGGGCCGTTCTTGCCGATACTGAGATTGCCGTGGTGATTTTTCGACCGTACACATCGGGGAACGGCCGACTCTTTTGAATCACGGCGACGCCAACTCTCCACTAGAACGCGGTATGTTTCAATGGCCGGGCGGCAACCTGTTCGCACAATTCATGCAACGAGCTAAAATGTTTCTGCACAATGACATGCAAAGAGTTATTGTCTGAGCGCTTGCCCGGATTAGTGAGTTGCCGAGTTGGTTTGTCAACCCTGGAAGCGCGGCGGATGGTAAAATCAGCCTCTCCCCCAGCGCGCCAAGCGTTTACGTCCATGGCATTTTGTGAACTCAGCTAGCGATCCAAAAGTGTCGTCCGTTGGTGTAGTGCGCTTCGGCGTGTTCGAGGCGGACTTGTCGGCGCGCGACTTGCGGAAAAACGGAGTCAAAGTCAGGATCCAGGATCTGCCCTTTCGCGCGCTGACCGTGCTCGTGAGCCGGGCTGGAGAAGTGGTGACGCGCGAGGAATTCCGACAGGCGCTGTGGCCGGACAATGTGTTTGTGGATTTTGATCGCGGTATCAGCAGCGCGGTCAAGCGGTTGCGGGACGCGCTCGGGGATTCGGCTGAGAATCCGACCTTCGTGGAGACCGTGGAGCGCCGCGGCTACCGCTGGATTGCTCCCACGCACATTCCAGAAGCTGCGATCGGAGTCGAGGTGGCGACGACCGCGAATGCCGCGCTCAATCCGTCCCCGCCGGCGTGGCGATGGACATTTGTCGTTGCCTTGGCGGTGCCGGCGGCGCTTTTCGCGATATGGATCGCGCGGTCGATGAGACAGCCGGCGAGGGTGGCAGCGAAAGCGCAGCCGATTGCTTCAAGTTCAACTTCCACTTCCTCCCTGCACAACGCTGGCTTGCCGCCCGCAGCGGCCAATCGCGAAGCGGAAGATTTCTATTTGAAGGGGCGGTTCTACTGGAGCAAACGGACTCCCGAGAATCTGGACAAGGCAGTGGACGCTTTTACCCAGGCGATCGTGCACGATCCGAGCTATGCTCCGGCCTATGTGGGGCTGGCGGACTGTTATAACCTGCTGCGGGAATACACGTTGATGCCGGCGTCGGAGGCCTATCCCCGCGCGTTTGCGGCCGCGAAGAAGGCGGTGGAACTGGACGATCAGTCTTCCGAAGCGCACGCGTCGCTGGCTTTCGTATCGTTTTACGGGATGTGGGACGCAGCGACGGCGGACCGGGAATTCCAGCGGTCGATCGATCTGAATCCTAACAACGGTTTGGCTCACCATTGGTATGCGACCTTCCTAGCGTGCCAGCGCCGTTACCCGCAATCATTCGCGGAACTGGAACGCGCCCGGGCACTCGATCCCAGTTCGAGTTCAATTCTCGCGGACAAAGGCATAATCCTCGCCGTGGCGGGACGACCGAAGGAAGCGGTCGCCTTGCTGAAACAGCTGGAGGAAAATGAACCGGGCTCGGTTTCCGTTCATCGCTATTTGAAAGAGATCTACCTCAAGGATGGGGAGTATCGCGATTACCTGGTGGAATCGACAAAAGAGGCCAGCCTGATGCATGATAGCGCGGCACTGACGGCGGCCGGCGCTGCCGAAAAGGCCTTGGCGACGGGTGGCGGTCGCGGTATGTTCAAAGCGCTGCGGAGGGAACAGAAAAAGCGTTACGAGCAGGGATCGCTTTCTCCTTATCAACTGGCCAAGACTTGCTCACTAATGGGGAACAAGGCGGAAGCGGTGCAGTATCTGAAGGCCGCTTACGACAAGCATTCGGACGAAGTTATAGATATGGATACAGATCTCGCGTTCGAGGGCCTGCACGATGACGTAGGTTTCCGGCAATTACTCGACAAATTGGGGCTGCCCCCGCTCGGATCCCACTAGGTTGCGGTCTATCTGCTCCTTGCTCCTTGGCAATGGCGCGCCACGTTTTCTTGTACTTTATATTTTCGGCCTTGTCGTGCCGTTGTAGTGTCGGTCCGGTTCCAATCTGCCGGAATGTTGCACTCCGGAACCGACTTAGCGTCAGGCGCAGGCCGCACGTTGAGTTGAGCGTTATACCACGGGATTCATGAAGGCGCGCCGCACACCGGACTCACCTTATCAGCGGCGGCTTTCCCTCGGGAGTCCTCAACAAGCTGACAATCCCCACGGCAACCGGTTCCCTCGACGTGAGCGGCATCATTGTCGACAATGTCAGCCCCTTGGCGCAGGCATCGAGTATCTATTTCGACGGCGCAGGAATCGCCTTCAGGCTCACCCAGTCGGCGCTGCAGTAAATGGTCGCCTCCGGCAGAGGTATTTGCTTCGCCTCTTCCAGTTTCTGCAGTTCGCCCCCAGTGAGGATGCCGCCCCCTTTTATGGCTTCGTCAACTCCCATGGTGGTCCCACCGACGAAGAGAAGATAGCCAGCTTCGCCATGTCCAGACTTGAGCGGAAACTCGCGCAAACGCAGGCAACTGCTCCAACAACTGAAAGAACTGAACGAACAGCAGCGTGCGGGAGCGCAAAAGTGGAGTGAGTCGTAAGCCGGGCATCGTCGAGGCAGAGAGGCTTGGCCGAACTGTTGTTGACAGGCCTCTCTCACAATGTCGGCGGTATCAAACATTTTTTTGAGCATACTAGAACCAGTCTCATAAACCCCAGCCTGGACGGTGGTTGACTGTTCGCTTCCGGACATCAAAGGCCGTCGATGGACACCTTCAAACACTGCCGTTGGACAGCGGTATCCTCATGTCCTTTGCCATCAAGCGGTTACACTTTGCACGAGATTGGTCACAGCCCTGCTGCCAGAGAGGGAACTGGCTGAAAACGGTGCAGAATCGTTTCGCCTTGGCAACCTCTGGTACCACAACACACCGTGCTGCTGAAGCCGATCCCATGGTAGCGCCACGCTACCGGTAGAAACGAGGTAACTGTGACGGGACTCGAGGATTTTCGTTTTGGATTGCGCCTCCTCGGTGGTGGCATGGTGGCACGCGCAAAGGGCTGGCAGACCGTCCACCGCTTCTTGCAGAACCTGCATTTTGGTGGGCGTCTGCTGCGCAGAAATCCAGGTTTCGCTGCGGTTGCCGTGGCAACGCTGGCGATTGGTATTGGCGCAAACACTGCTATCTTCAGCGTGATCTATGCGGCGCTGCTGGCGCCCATGCCCTACCCGAACCCTCAGCAGTTAGTGATGGTCTGGTCGAGAGTACGCGGCAACAACAATGGAGTTTCGGCAGGCGACTTTCTCGATTGGAAGCGACAGAACAGCACGTTTCAGGATTTGATCGCATGGACCGACGTCGCCTACAATTTTGCTACTCCTGACCAACCGGAACGCATCGCTGGACGAGCGATCACGCCCGGCGCTTACAGGATGATGGGGGATACGCTCTTCCTTGGGCGCGATTTTCTACCGGAGGAAGGTGAGGTCGGCAAAGACCATGCCGTGATCCTCACCCATCGCCTTTGGGCTCATCTCGGCGCCGACCCGAATATTATTGGCAAACAAATCAAGATGAACGGTGAGCTTTATGCCGTGGTTGGTGTAAATCGACCTGGGCAAACCGATCGTCTGGAGTCCCAATTCGTGGTCCCGCTGGCACTCAAGTCCGATCAGATCAACCACGACTTCCACTGGCTGCTGGTGATCGGGCGGCTCAAACCAGGGGTGTCGATTTCTCAGGCACAGGCTGACATGAACACCGTGGCGGCTCGAATCGCGCAAGATCATCCAAAATCCAACAACGGATGGAGCACGAGTGTCGAAGCCTTGCACAACGATTTCTTTCCGCAGGAGAACCAGAGAATTTTGTGGCTGCTCATGGGTGCGGTCGGTCTGGTGTTGCTGATTGCATGCGCGAATGTCGCCAATCTAGTACTCGCGAAGAGCACCAGTCGTCTGAGAGAGGCCGCCGTTCGTACTTCCCTCGGCGCGACGAGGTCGCAACTCTTCAGTCAATTTCTGAGCGAGAATCTCGTTCTGGCGGGAATCGGCGGTGGCCTCGGGATAGCCCTCGGCTCAGTTCTCCTCCGCGTGCTGGTTGCCAAGCTGCCTCCAAATTACCTTCCCTCTGAAGCCGATATTGCACTGAATCTGCCGGTGCTCTTGTTCAGTTTGGGAGCCACGACGACTGCAGCAGCGCTCTTTGGTTGCGTTCCTGCCTGGCATGCTTCCCGCATCGATCCGAACGAAATGTTAAAACAAGGCGGGCGTTCCGGTACTGGGTTGGGCCGTCATCGCTTGCGAAAAACTTTGGTCGTGTGTGAATTTGCGCTGGCTCTGACATTGTTGTCTGGCGCTGGGCTGGCTTTACACAGTCTCTGGAACTTGTCGCAGGTCACACTCGGCTTCCAGGCCGGCCATCTCCTTACGTTCGGGTTGGAACCTCCCAAAGAGGAGCCTCCACAGTCGGCGCACATCATCACTTTCTATCGGGAAGTCCTGGACAAGATCAAAACCGTTCCCGGTGTGGTGAATGTCGAAGCAGCGACAGGAATGCCGATTCAGGGAACGGGGTTTGGCATGCCCTTCAGCATTGCCGGCCAGACAGTGAGCGACCCGGCGACCCGCCCAGGTGCAGGTTTTCAGATGGTCTCCCCCGAATACTATGAGACGCTTGGAATCCAAATGCTGAAAGGACGCCGCTTTAATGAGCAGGACTCGGCGGCTGCTCCGCGCGTGGCCATTGTGAACGAGTCATTCGTGCGCCGGTTTCTGAATGGAGCGGACCCGCTAACCCAGGGCATCTTGGTCGAACAGTTGATCCCGGGCCAGACCAAGCTCGGTCCTCCTGTGGAATGGCAGATTGTGGGCGTGTCCCGCAACATTCGAAACTCTGGCATACGTGGAGAAGGGTTTCCTGTGATCGACGTTCCTTTCCAGCAAAGCCCCTGGCCAGGCGCCGCGGTCGTAGTGAGAACCAGCGGCGATCCCTCTGCGATGAGCAAGACGGTTGCCGCCGCGATTCACTCCATCAGCCCGGATGTGCCGCTAGAGCAGATTCGTACCATGGACCAGATTGTCGACCAATCCATGGTGAACGACCGCTTCATGACCGCTCTTTATGCTAGTTTCGCGGGCGTGGCGTTGCTGCTGGCTGCAATTGGCATTTACGGCGTCATGGCCTTCGTAGTTGCACAGCGGAAACATGAAATCGGCTTGCACATTGCCTTCGGAGCCAGTCAGGGTCGCGTCGTCAGTTTTGTCCTGAAAGAGGGCTTGGCATTGGCCGCGAGCGGGGTCGGCCTTGGGCTGATTGGCGCATTCTTTGTTGGCCGCGTATTGAGAGGTCTGCTGTATGGAGTGGGATCAATTGATTCGATTGCCTTGTGTGCCGTAGCAATGACGCTGTTCGCCGCTGCCTTTCTCGCCTGCTACATTCCCGCCCGCCGCGCGGCCAGAGTCGATCCCATGGTGGCGTTACGCGACGAGTAATCGCTCATAAATACCGAAGCAAGATTGCATGCACCCTAGGCGGACCATTTGATCGGACAAGGCTTATGACGGTGACACCCTAGACCACGATCTGGCCGAGCGCTATTTAGCGCGCTGGCTCCCTGGGCTCGCTCGATCCTCCAGCGCCCACTAGACCTTTGATCCGTGACATATTCAGCAGCCGCCGGCGTTGATCGTTCCCACGTTGTAGTACGAGTTGGCACCAATCGCGCCGCTGGGAACCTCATAAAGTCCAAGCGTCGAGTTCAGAATCGTATTCGAGTGCACGTTTGTTCCAGCAACGCAGTCGAGGAAGATACCAATGGGCGCTTGAACGATGTTGTTGCCGGTCACCGGCGCAACGGCAGAGTTTATGATGATGCCGATGTCGTATCCGCCACCGGTGGTATAGATCGTGTTGGAGGTCACCGACACGCCGCCGGTCTCGATATCGATTCCAACCCCATTGCTGACAGCTTTGTTCCCGGAGACGGAACCTTTGCCGCCGTCAATCAGTACGCCCTCGTAGCCCCCGGTTATCAAATTGCTCGTTACCGAGGCAGTCAGTCCGGCCTTGAGGTAAATTCCTGTTGGCAGGCTGGTGGTGCCGACGAGGGCTGCCAGATCGTTCCCCTTAATGGTCACAGTAAGTTCAGAACCGGAGGAATTGGTTTCTGCGTAGATTCCGGCATCGTCGAAATTCTGCACGTTGTTGTCCTCCACGGTGACCGACGGATTGGCGCTGCCTCCTTCCAGCCAAATTCCCATGCCGAGCCCCCCGTTCCCGTTCTGATTCTGGACCGAGAGATGACTCACAGTGCCGGAAGAGTTCTGGTAAAAGACTCCAACAATGTTCGTGTCAGGACTGGTGACGTTGTTGCCGGTTGCGTCAATCGTAAGATTGCTCAGTTTGACCTCACCAGCGACATCCTCGACGATTACTTGCGCGGCCACAAAGTCGCCGAGGTCGTCGCCGCCGTCGATGAAAAGACCTCCCGAGGGAACGGTGATCACGACCTGGTCCAAGTTGCCCGAGGAAATTCCTTCCAGGGTTACCGGCTTAAAGATCCCAATCTCCTCGGCGTAGGTGCCGGGACAGACCTCGACCACGTTGGGTGCTGGGGTGGCATCCAGTGCAGCGTTGATGTTCGTAAAAGTATCCTTGCTCGGCAGGTTCGGCTTGCAGGTGCCTACAACATAAGTGACAGTAGCCGATGCCAGCGGCACCTGCGCCACCAGGACTAACAGAAAGAGCAGAGATTTAATGCGCGACATAGTTTTGTTCTCCATTCTGAATTTGACTTTTCCACTGGCCGAGACTCTACTGGCATTCGTCGATAGTGTCGGACCCGCGCAGGGTGCCTACGCTGTAAATCGTGTTGATCGGACTCGCGCCGGTTGCGACGTTGAGTAGTGCATTCGCCGCGCCCAGGATCGTGTTGGAGTGGACGTTGTTGCCGGCAGTGCAATCGAGGTCGATCGCATTGCCAACAGTGCCCACCGGAGTAGTGCCAGGCTGAGCGATGGTGTTGCCCGTGACCGGCGCAACGGACGAGTTGACCCAGATCGCGGCGCCTGGGGGATAGGAGAGATTGGCGCCGGTGTTATAGACCGTGTTCGAGGTTACAGACGCGCCATAGCTCAAGATTCCCCTGTACACACCGCTGACGACTGTGTTCTTGGAGACGGAGCCCTCGTCGGCACTTATGCCGTACGTAAACCCGGGCGCAATCAGATTGCCGCTCACCGAGGCAGTCGCCCCGCGGTATATACCAATTGCAACCAGATTGGCAATGAAACCAGGGAAGGTGGCCGTTAGGTAATTTTCCTTGAGAGTCGCAGTGAGTTCTGAAGAGCTGGAATTGGTTTCCGCTTCGATTCCGGTGTTGTCGAAGCCTTGCAGATTGCTGTTCTCCAGGGTCACGGAGGGGTTAGCGCTGCCTCCTTCCAGCCAGAGTCCCACTCCCAACCCGTTGCCGTTCTGATTCTGGATCGCGAGATGATTCATCGTGCCCAGAGAATTCGCGTAAAGCACGCCAACGACCCAGATATAGGCGCTGCCGGTAACGTTGTTGCCGGTTCCGTCCACGGTCAGTTTGCTGAGATTGACCTCGCCGCTGGCATTCTCGACCAATACTTGCGCGGCGACCGATTGCCCATAGCTGTCAGTGAAGTTGACCGCAAGTCCGCCTGGCGGCGCGGCGATAATGGCCTGGGTGGAATTGCCGACGGTGATTCCTTCAATAGCTACCGGACTCGTGATCACGACCTGCTCGTTGTAAGTGCCGGGACACACCTCGACCACATTCGGTGCCGGAGCAGCCCCCAACGCATCCATGATGCGCGTGAAGCTGGGCAGACTTGGCTTGCAAGTGCCCACAACGTAAGTGACCGTAGCGGATGCCAGCTGCACCTGTGCTGCCAGCGCCAACAGAAACAGCAGAGACTTGATGCGTGACATAGTTTTGTCCTCCATTCGGTACTTACGCTCCGGGCAGATTGGTTTCAGTGGGCAACTCCGCCTCTACTGATACAAGCCAACAACGGGGGAATTGATTTACCCGAAGCAGCGGCTCTCTATTTAGGAGATCGGAAACGGCGGGCAAAAGACGACACTCCGGACAAAGAATTTATTGGAAACAAATCCCCGGAAGCGGCAGCCGCTGGGTGCCCCATTTCATTTCCGCCGAAAAAGGGAATGCCCATCCTTTGCACCGAGCGCAAAGGATGGGTCACCAGCCGAGCGGCAATTTCTGAGAGCCAAAGCCTTTAGTCCTTCACCACTTCCTTCACGGTGTTCGAGGTGCTGGCGCCGAAGTCCCCGTCGCCGCCGTACACTGCCTTAACGTCCGATGTGCCCGACGGAAGCGTCGAGGTGTTGAAGCTGGCCGTGCCGCTGCTCAGGACACCCGTCCCCAGCACCGTGGAACCACGTTCGAACGTAACCGTTTCTCCATCGGGCGGCGCAGGAGTGAACACGGCAGTGAAGGTCACCTCTGCCCCGTAAGTGGATGGATTCAGGGAAGACGTGACCGTGGCCGTAGTCGTGGTCGCTGTACCCGACGGGCTCACTTTGTACACTGTACCCCCGTTATAACTGGCTCCGCCTCCATTGGTTGTTCCGTAGAGGTTACCCGAGCTGTCGAGAATTGGATTGGCGAATGGAAAACCGCCGTCGGCGTTGTTAAAGCTCCACAAAAGCTTGAATGTGTAGCCCGTAGCGGTCTTAGCCAGCTCAAAGATTGTTCCGCAAGTAATATTCACGTCGTTGGAGTTTGGACATAGCGCGCCATACTTGCCGCCAGTCGCGGTCGTGCCGTAGAGGTTCCCGGAAGAGTCGAGAACAACTCCGGCTCCAGGGTAGTAGCCAGTTTTCGCAGCCGTAAAGGAATGAAGAATCTTCTTGGTGTAGGTTCCGGCATTTTTTCCCGTTAGTACCGGGCTCAGCTTCCAGACCGTACCGCAGCCGGTAGTGCAGTTTAATGTGCCGGTCCCACCGTTGTAGGTCGTCCCGTAAACATTGCCTGCGCTATCGACCGCCGGCGCGCCCGTAGGAAAGGACCCATCGGGTACACCGGTGAAGGTGTGGATGTTGGTTGCGCCCCATACACCGAGGAGGTTGCGGGAAAGCTTGAAAATGTTTTGGTTGGCGTCCGCCCCATAGATGTTTCCCGCAGCATCCATGGCCAAGCCCTCAGAAATCGTACCTGCCGGGTAAATTATGGCTTCGTTCCATCCCCCGCTGGCGTTGGGGGAGAGTTCAAACACGCCGTTTTGATTCGTGCCATAGAGATCGCCCGATGAGTCCCGAACCAGAGCGCCACCGGGATAGCTGCCATCGTCGCAGTTATTCTGGGAGCAGAAGTTATAGATCACGGTCTCGCACCAGCCGATGCCAGGATTGGTGCCGCTTGGGCAAACATTACTGGGCAGCGGTATTTCGCTGAGCGCGAAGGCTATGCCGCACCCGTTGGGGTCGCTGCAAGTAGCGCCGGTGCCGCCGGTCAAGGTTGTGCCGTAAAAGGTTCCCACGCTGGTGCTGTAACGGCTAACCGGGGGGACCAGGGTCAAATTGGAGGTGGGGGACACTCCATCTGGGCAATCCGGCGTACCGTAGTAACCGTAGGGTGAACAAAAGTTGTAGATCGGAGTTTCGCACCAGCCGTTGCCAGGGTTGAATCCGCTGGGGCAGCCAGCCGCGGGCTCGGGGGTGAGTTGGAAGACCGCGCCGCCGATGCAAGAGAGGAAGTAGCAAGCCCCAGTGCCACCGGATTGTGCGGTGCTATAGAAATTCCCGTACCGGTCACCCGTGAGAGTGCCGCTGGGCGCGGCGCCGTCGTAGCAAAAACCCACTGAGCAAAAGTTGTAAAGGACCGTCTCCGTCTGTGCCTGCGCCTCCTGGAATGGAACCAGAAACAGCACAGAAAACACGGCCAGAGTGGCCGCGGTCGACAATAGCGATGTACGTCGCATAGCATGCTCCCTGTCTTTACGTTCTGGTTTTGCCGGGTTCGTCCTTCGCTCGTTCGAGCCGCCAGCGCCAACAGAACCAGCAGCGAACCCCTTCTATTTAGGAGATCGGAAACGGCGGGCAAAAGACGACACGGCGGACAAAGAAATTCTTGAGTGGCGGCGCAGGGCTGCCGATCAGTTCGAAATGACCAGGGCTTGTGGGGCTGTCTTTTCTAGTGTTTGGCGGCGCGGAGGAAAGTTTGGTGGAGGACTGATCTGGCTCAGCGACTGCCTAAGGAGAAAATGAGCGTTGGGAAGCTTGTCCTGCCAATGTTTCCAGAGTTCCGCTCGCTGCGCTTCCAGACGATCCGCTTCCGGTCTACGCCCGGTTCGCCGGAGGAGGTTGGCCAAGGCAGTCCAGGTTCGGGAAAGACAGGTGGCGTCCCGCAGATCGTTTTGCAGGTCGGGTTTCCATGCCATCAGTTTGTCGAGAAGTTCCTGGTAAGCTGCAATGGCTTTGTCATTTTGGCCGGTTTCGGCATAATCGTCGGCCGCGGCTCGTAGAGCATTATAAGGTCTTTCCATTGGTTCGACCTTGTCGGAGGGGTATTGGTGAGCGTCCCGCAGAAGCTGGAACGCATCCTCGATACGCTGTCTGGCTTCTTTGTCCCGGCCGGCCCACCGCGTGGGGTAAGAAGAACCAGCCAGCAAATCGGCTGCATAGAGTTGAGTGCTGGTATTAGTCTTTGCCTCCCGCATGCGCGCAAGAGCGTGATCATAGACCGCCAGAGCTTTCTGTGGGTCGTTATGGCGTAGAATATTGCCGATTTCCAATCCGATCATGGCCACTGTGCGGCGGCTGAGATAGTCAGTTGGATCGGCTTTCGCCAGCTCTTCCCCGATATCCAGACCTCTACGGAGAGTTGTGAGTGCATCTGAACTTCGCCCGAGACTTGGTTCGGCATCCTGCTTCCCTAGAATCATGCCCTCGACGTCCAACGTGTTTGCCAGATTGACCCGCATGGATGCGTGTCCGTTGGCGGCTTGTGTCTCGGAGAGTTGAACCGCCTGTTGAGCAGTCTGCAAGGCGCCGTCCAGATCTCCTGTTCCCCAGCGCGCGATGACTAACGCGCCAAGGATGGGGCCGTTAAGTTGATGGGCGAGTGCAACCGGCTGAGCGATATCGAGGGCGCGCTGACTGGCGCGTCGAGCCTCCTCAAAGTGTCTCCAGTTGTCATAGGCGTACGCAACGTTCGTCTCAAAATATCCCATGCTGTAGACATCTTTCGGATCGAAGTTGCCGAGGTTCATAAAGCGATCGACTCGCTCCGAGGCCTTCTCGGCCCAAGTCAACGCTTCCTCCCGGCGATTCTGCTCGTCGAACAAGCTCATGCGATCATGGGCAATGGTCGCTGCGATAAACAATCCTCGCCGGTTGCTGGGATCGACCTTTAAAACCGAATCGACAAAATTCTCCGCTTTGCCAAGGCTAGCCTCGGCTTCGGCGAACTGTCCGAGGTTGGGCGATGTGGGATCACCTTGAGCATGCGCAACACGCACGTAGGCGTAAGCGACCTCGAGCTCGAGATCCTTGTCGCCGTGAACGTCGCTACCCAGCGAAGTCAGATACTGCAGGGAATCAGTGACCAGCTGCATTCTGACCTTCGTGGACCCGGGTAAGCCGCGGATTTTCTCATCGAGGGCAATGAATTTGTTGGCCAGTTGACGCACCTGAGCGAATCGTTGCTCCGCGATCTTCCGCTCGCGATTCGCGACGTAGAGGCCCGTAGAAAGGCTGCCAATCACAAGCACAACGGCAACAGTCGCCAGCGCAACTACCGCGCGGTTGCGGTGGACAAACTTCCGGGCACGATAGGCGACTGTGTCCGGCCGCGCGCTTATAGGTTCCTCCTTAAGGTAGCGTTTAAGGTCATCCGCCAGAGCAGTGACGGAACTGTAGCGCTCAGCCGGGGCTTTCTTCAGAGCTTTAGTAAGAATCGTGTCCAGGTCTCCGCGAAGCTGGCGGCCGAGTTTGTCTGGGGTGGCGCTCCGGCTTTCGGCGATCAGCTCGCTGTCGTCCGCTGTAACTGCGTCCGAGGCACGCGGCGGCTCAAGCTCGAGCACAGCCCTCACTAGTTCTGCCGGGGAATGCGTCCCCTCGCCCGCGGGATGCCGGCCGCACAATAGTACGTAGAGCAACACGCCCAATGCGTAAACATCAGTAGCCGTCGTGACTGGCTGGCCCATAAGTTGCTCTGGCGCAGCGTACTCGGGAGTGAGAGCCGAACCGCCTTCGTGCGTGAGCAAGGTTGCGGCGCCCGTCTGGCCTTCGCCCTCCAGGAGTTTGGCAATCCCGAAGTCCAGCAGCTTGACTTCACCGGCGGTAGTGACCAGCACGTTCGAAGGTTTGATGTCGCGATGGACAATCAGATTCGCATGGGCGTGCGCCACTGCGGCGAGCACATCCAGAAACAGCCGAACGCGCGCCTTCAGCTCGAGCTTATGCTGATTGCAATACTGATCGATCGTCGGGCCGTCAACATATTCGAGGATGAGGTACGGCTGGCCAGCGGAGGAAATGCCGGCATCGAGGAGTTCGGCGATGTGCGCATGCGTGAGCCGGCCAAGGATGCTGCCTTCACGTTTGAATCGTTCTTCGGTCGCGCCCCCGGCGAGCGCGATGTTCACGAACTTCACCGCGGCTTGCCGCTCAAACCTGCCGTCACTGCGACGGGCCAGCCAGACGCTTCCCATTCCCCCTTGGCCAATCTGAGAGATCAGAGTGTACGGACCAAGTGTCTGGCCCGCGAGTCCAGTGGAGTTCGGCAACGCCCATCGCCTATTCTCCAGAAAACCTTCCTGCGCCAGCACCTGGTGTTCGTCGAGAAGCGCCCCCAATTGTGCAGCCAGTGCGGGATCTTGCTCGCCGAGCTGGGACAGCCATGCGGTCCGCTCATCGTCGGTCATCGCGAGCGCCTGATCCAGATATGGACTTAGAACCCGCCACTGGTCAGGGCTAAGTGTGGACATCGTGATTCCTCAGGGCAATAAATCTGTACGAATTTTCCGATGGAGATAAATGCGCGCTTTCTCCCAACTCCGCTGCACGGTGCGTTCTGATACGTCGCGCATGGCGGCGATTTCTGCGAACGAGAAGCCGCAGAAGAACTTCAAGTCGATGATCTCGGCAAGAGCAGGCTCCACTTTTCCAAGCTCGTCTAACGTTTCGCTGATTCGGACGAGCTCTCCGTGATCTGCCGCGTTCTCCATCGCTTGGGTGTCCAGTGAAGTAATCTCGAATTGGCCGCCACGCTTCTGGGCGTGCCGCTCTCGGGCATGATCGATGATCAGTCCTCGCATCACCCGAGCCGCATACCCCATGAATCGCGCCCGGTCGGGAAACGACGGGCCGTCTCGCGCAGACATGTCCAGGTACGCTTCGTGCAGAAGGGTTGTGGCGCCGAGGGTCACCGGTAAAGCGTGTCGTGCGAGTTCACGCTTGGCCAGCCGATGCAACTCGGAATAAAGGGCAGCGAACAATGCTTCCGCGGCGGGCCTGTCCCCTCGTTCAGCTGCGACAATCAGCGAAGAGATTGCCGACCCCACGTCCACCTCCCGGGGCTGCGGGCCACCATGCGACAGCACCCCCAAATGGCGACAGCTTCTCGCAGATCAATGAGATAGTCAAGCCGGCCGACCCATGGTCGGAGAAGATTGTGATCGCACGCACACAATTTTGTTGGAAGCTCGGAGGGTGATCGCACCCTAAAATCATCATGCTGGCTCCGTCCTTCCAGCCGTTTGGTTGGCCTGACACCACCAACTCTACACGGGCAGGGGACCGACATTGTTACGGAATCAATTGCATTTGTTAACCTTGTTCCGGACAACAGAACCAAGCCAGCCCCGCCAGCATCCGCTTTCGGAAGGCCAATTTTTGGACACCCGGAATATGCGCGACGTAGCCTGTACGAACGTAGTCGATAGGCCGAGGTGCGCGCAGCACGGCACAATTCAATCACCGTGAGTCAGCGGTACGTTCACCCTACCCCGGTGAGGCTGGAGTCGGCTATTATGGGCTTGGAGAAGTTGAAGTGACAGGAGCGGGGATGGTGGAACTGGCAGACACGCAGCACTTAGGATGCTGTGCCGAAAGGCGTGCAGGTTCAAGTCCTGTTCCCCGCACCATCCTCCCCGGGGTGGGGAGCACTCTGAGAACGTGCCCTGCCTACAATTTGTCTACACTACCGGGTTACATAACACAAAAACTAGCGTAAGTAACACTTCTTGCAAGACTTAGGATCTGGCGGGTAAAACCGTGGGGGTCGAGTCCCCCCTTTCGCACCAACCACTTAGGGCCGATCAAGAATCGGCCCTTTTCGCCCTGTGCCCAATCTTGTGCCCACCTGGGGGTGCCTACTTTCCCGCCGTTGGAAGTGCCGCCGTCGCTGCTCATGGCTAGCAGCCCGTGGCGGAACTGCTCATGTTTCGTAACCTGTGCCGAGGCATGCGGCAACGGAAAGATGATCCGAGGGGCTGACCAACGTCGGCAGTAAGTCGACGGACCGGTGAAAGGGTCGTCATC
>JBAUAN010000003.1:0-11618 GCA_049675725.1 Candidatus Sulfotelmatobacter sp.
GCCTTGGGAAACGTCCCGCAAGACGAAATGCTTCGCACCTTCAACATGGGCCTGGGCATGCTGTTAGTCGTTCCCTCGGCGAAGTTCAAGAAGGCCCAAACCGTGCTGGAGCGCGTAGGCGAGAAAGCCTATACAGTAGGCCGAATCGTAAAAGGCGAACGCAAGGTGCTCTACAGCTAGAAACGTATATCGATGGTTGCTGATCGATGACACTGACCCCTGACCACTGATCCCTGACCACTGATTTTCAATCAACCATGCACTCCCTAGCCATCCTCCTCTCCGGACGCGGTTCCAACTTCGTCGCCATCGCCGACAGCATCGCCGCTGGCCGCATTCCCAACGCGCAAATCGCCGCAGTCATTTCGAACAAGCCCGACGCGCCGGGAATCTCCACCGCGCGCGCCCGTGGCCTGAACGCCGTAGTCATCCCCTCAAAAGGCAAGCCCCGCGAAGACCACGACCGCGAATTGGTCGCCACGCTAAAGCAACACAACATCGATCTCATCTGCCTCGCCGGATACATGCGCCTGCTCTCCCCGTGGTTCGTGCAGCAATTCCCGCACCGCATTCTCAACATCCATCCCTCGCTCCTTCCCGCATTCCCCGGCCTTGAAGCCCAGGAGCAAGCCTTCGCCTATGGCGTGAAAGTTTCCGGCTGCACCGTGCATTTCGTCGACGAAGAACTCGACCACGGCGCCATCCTCGTCCAAAAAACCGTCCCGGTCCTCGACACCGATGACGAGCACACCTTGGCCGCCCGCATCCTTGAGCAGGAACACATCGCCTACACCGAAGCGATCAACATTGTGCTGAACGGAAACTTTGAAATCGCGGGACGAAGATTAGTTAGGACGAAACCAAAGAAGAAATAGCGCGGGGCGGTGTCCATGTGGGGACAGCCGCCCTCGGCTGTCCGGTCGAGCGAAGCTCGACGGCTGCCGCCGCTATCCCAATCTAAACGTCAGCACAAGGTGCACTCTACGGCAAAAGAACGCCTCGCTGCGCTCAGCGGACAGCCGAGGCGGCTGTCCCCACATACACCTTCCCGACCTGCCCTTATAATCGACGTGCATGCCAACTTTCGCCCCCGTCGACGAACAGCTCACCTACCTGAAAAAAGGCTCCGCGGAAATCATCCGCGAGTCCGAACTCCGCGCCAAGCTCGAGAAATCCCGCGCCACCGGCAAGCCCCTGCGCGTGAAGCTCGGCATGGACCCGACCGCTCCCGACCTTCACCTCGGCCACACGGTAGTCCTGCGCAAGCTCAAACATTTTCAGGATCTCGGCCACACCGCGATTTTTTTAATCGGCGACTTCACCGGCATGATCGGCGATCCCACCGGCCGCTCGGTCACGCGCCCGCCGCTCACGCGCGAGCAGATCGAGCAAAACGCCGAAACCTACAAAACCCAAGTCTTCAAAATTCTCGACCCGCAGAAAACCGTCATCGACTTCAACCGCCGCTGGATGGGCCAGTTCACCGCCGACGACTTCGTCCGCCTGATGGCGAAGTACACCGTCTCGCAATTGCTGGAACGCGAAGACTTCCACAAACGCTTTCACGATGAGAAGCCCATCTCCGTGCATGAGTTGCTCTACCCGCTGGTGCAAGGCTACGACTCGGTCGCTCTCGAAGGCGACGTCGAACTCGGCGGCACCGACCAGAAATTCAATCTGCTGGTAGGCCGCGAACTGCAGCGCGCCTACGGCCAGGAATCGCAGGTAGTCCTGACCACGCCAATCCTCGAAGGCCTCGACGGCGTACAAAAAATGTCAAAGTCGCTCAACAACGCCATCGGCATCCACGAGCCCCCGCTCGAAATGTACGGCAAACTAATGAGCATCTCCGACGAAATGATGTGGCGCTACTACGAACTGCTAACAGACGTGCAACTCGCCGACATCGAAAAGATGAAGCGCGAAACGCACCCCATGCAGGCAAAGAAAGATCTAGCCCGCCGCATCGTCGCCGATTTTCACACAGGGGGCGCGGCAGCAAAGGCAGCAGAAGACTGGGCAAAACAGTTCCAGAAAGATCAGGTGCCGGAGGATGCAGACAGTGTGGTTGTTAGGATGAGCGAAGTTCTCGCTGAGGGAAGGGGGAGCAGCGCGATTGCAGACGTTACTGATTTTGCAGAGGATTCGTTTCCGGTTCGCCTCGACAAGCTGATTCGCCAGGCTGGTTTGGCAGTCTCCAACACAGAAGCTGCCACAAGAATCAAGAGTGGAGCGGTCAGCATAAACGGCCGCGCCCTCGGTGCAGAAGCGCTGTTGGTAAATGTCCCGCTTGATCGCGAATTCGTTCTGCGTGTTGGGCGCAGGATGAAGAAAGTGCGGGTTGCCGATCCGAGTGGTGGCCATTGGCAATAGCCATGTGGGGACAGCCGCCCTCGGCTGTCCGGGCGAGCGAAGCTCGCCTCGCTTTCCTCGCCACCTTTCCCAATCTGAAACCAAGCAAGAATTTATAAAGCTCCCAAACCCCAACAACCTGGCAATTCCTACTAGACTTCAACCCAGCGGAGCTTCGCTCCGCCGGACAGCCGAGGGCGGCTGTCCCCACATGGTCTATGCCACAGGCTTTTTACCGGCGACAGCTTCCGCATCTTCAATACGATGACAGACAGCACTTTGTAACTTTCTGCACCCATCACCGATGGGTCCTTCCCGAGTGCGTTCGCTCCACCGTGCTGCAATGCTGCCTTCACGACAACGGAGAGAAATTCGATTTACGAGTCGCGGTCGTGATGCCGGATCATGTTCACATAATCTTCACGCCGCTGGTAAGCCAGCAGGCGATGGAAATCTGTTCGCTGGCAGAAATCATGGATGCAATCAAGGGTGCTTCAGCGCACAAGATCAACAAGCTACTGGGTCGCAAAGGACGAGTCTGGCAACCGGAGTCGTTCGATCACGTCGTTCGTTCCTCGGAGAATCTCGACGCCAAGATTTCTTACCTGCTCCAGAACCCCGTCCAGCTGGGATTGGTTCATGAGTGGGCCGACTATCGATGGCTGTGGAAGAAGCCGTTTGTGAATCACCTGGCTCCTGCAAATCGCAATTAGATTGCGCCCAAGCAAGAACCATGTGGGGACAGCCGCCCTCGGCTGTCCGGGCGAGTGAAGCTCGCCTCGCTCTCCTCGCCACATTTTCAAATCTGAAGTGAGGGAAAAATCATTAGGCTCCCGAGCCCCATAAAGCTCTCAAACCACAATCCCCACAATTCCTACTAGACCTCCAAACCCCAGCGGAGCTTCGCTCCGCCGGACAGCCGAGGGCGGCTGTCCCCACATAAGTTGTGGCGATTTCTGCTACCCTGCCCGCACATGCGCGCCGCCGCCATCTTCGGCCTGGGATGTTCCCCTCACCACCTCAAGCTCTTTCAAGATGCCGAGTCTCCAGAAAACGACTGGCGCATCGGCATGCCCTCAGCTTCCGATCAAGCCGACGCCATCCTGATCTTCGGCGGCGACGGCACCATTCACCGCCATCTCAGCCCACTCGCAAAATTAGGGTTACCCGTGCTGATCGTTCCCTCCGGCAGCGGCAACGATTTCGCCCGCGCCCTGGGCCTGCGCAGCGTGCGCGATTCTCTCACAGCGTGGCGCCTCTACTGCGCCGAGAAAAACAACGTTCGCGCCATCGATCTCGGCGTGCTCACCCCCCTGGAGTTCGCGAACGTAACTTCGGCCGCACCGCAAGCCAGTTCCCCGCCGCACGATCTTGCCCGCGAATCGACACACGCCCCGCGCTACTTCTGCTCCGTCGCGGGCGTCGGCCTCGACGCCGAAATCGCCCGTCGCGCCAACCTCCTGCCGCGCTGGCTTCGCGGACACGGCGGTTACGCGCTCGCCTTCGCCCCAACAATGTTTCAGTTCGCCCCGTTCTCGATGAACATTCTCACTCCCACCGCCGAGCCCAGCCAGGCGATTGACTGGGCCGTCAAAAAATCCCAGCCCACCCTCCTCGCCGCCTTCGCCAACACTCCCACCTACGGCGGAGGCATGAAGATCGCCCCGCACGCGCAAATGGATGACGGCCTGCTCGACGTCTGCGTAATCGGCAGCGTCGACCCCTACAAGTTGTTTTGCATGTTTCCGACAGTTTATTTCGGCCGGCACTTAAACATCCGCGAAGTCGACTACTTCACCGGCGGCCATTTCCGCATCGAGACCGACCACCCGCTCGACCTCTACGCCGACGGTGAATACGTCTGCCGCACTCCAGTCGAGATCAGCGTCCAGCGCAGCGCGCTGCAAGTAATCGTTCCGTCGCGGACAAGTTTCTAGAATGTGCTTCGCAAATCGAGGCCCGGTGTAGTTGGCGGAATCACGATTGCAACCGTCAGTTTCCGGTTGGCCCGCGATCTGGGCGCGATCGGTGGCAGACGCCAAGGGAAGTCGCCAGCGTTATGTCCAATTCCGAACGTCCGTTGTCGACTTTGAACACTCGTGCACTGGCTTTTAAGACAAGATCGGTCGTTTTCAAAGAGTTACACGAGATACTGTTGGCAAGAAGGTTGCTTGCGGGCAAGGTGGACGAGCGCGCCCTGTAGAGGGAGTCAGATGCAGATCTTACTTCAAGACTTTCGTTACGCGCTCCGGCAATTGCGCAAGAAGCCGGGGTTCACGGTTGTCACGGTCGTGACTTTGGCGCTCGGAATCGGGGCCAACACCGCGATCTTTTCGGTCATTCGCGCGGTCCTGCTCAGGCCGCTCGCGATCCAGGAACCCGCTCGCGCGATTTACGTGCAGGAACAATGGCGGGACATCTTCCCTGGTCTCTCCGTAGGAAACTTCGCCGATGTGCAGCAGCAAAACACTTCCTTCGCAAGTCTCTGCGCGTCAAATAACGCAAGCTTCAACCTCGCAACCAGGGAAACTCCCGAGCGCGTGGAGGGAGAAATCGCCACGGCGAACTATTTTGCCACCTTCGGCATTCCGCCGTTAGCGGGGCGCGTCTTCACGTGGGATGAGGATAAGCCTGGACACTCGCAGGTGGTCGTGATCAGCGAACGGCTGTGGCGCGCACGGCTTCACGCGGACCCCGTGATAATCGGACAAGCGCTACGAATTAACGGACTCTTCTACACCGTGATTGGCGTCATGCCGAAGACCTTCGATCCGCTGTTGGAAAACAGCGATCTGTGGGTTCCGGCAGCATACACTCCACAGCAACTGGCCGACCATGACGATCATTACCTCAGTGTGGTCGGCCGGCTCAAGCCCGGCGTCACACTGGGCGCGGCGCAGTCGGAGCTTAATGTAATCGCGCAGCGACTGCAGCAGCAATACCCGATTGACGACAAAGATCGCATCTTTCGCTTGACTCCTCTGTCGACATCACTGCTCGGCGATCGACAATTGACGTTGCAGATGTTGCTCGCCTCGGTTGGGTTCTTGCTCCTGATTGCCTGTGCCAACATCGCAAACCTGCAACTTGCACGTGCACAAACGAGAAGGAAGGAAATAGCGGTGCGCGCGGCGCTTGGAGCTTCGCCAAAACGGATCATCTTTCAACTGCTTACAGAAAATGTGGTTCTCGGGATAGTCAGCGGCGGTGTCGGCGTTCTGTTGGCGTACGGGGTTGTGGCGTGGATCGTCGCGAAGGGACCATCCGAAGTTCCGCGACTGGACCAGTCGAGTGTGGATGGGACTGCACTCGCGTTTGCCTGCGTTGTGGCACTGCTCTCAAGCTTCCTGTCCGGCCTCGTGCCCGCCCTGCGTTCCGCCTCGCCGCGCCTGAGCGAAGCCTTCAAAGAAAGCGCCGGTGCCTCCTCCGGTGGCCGCGATCGGGTTCAGAGCAGCCTTGTGGTCGGCGAAATTGCGCTGGCCCTGACGTTGATGACAGGCGCCGGATTGCTGATCCGCAGCGCGTTGCTCGTGTTGCATCTGAATCCAGGGTTCGACACCGCAAACCTCGTTGTCGGCCGCGTCGGGCTTCCGGATTCCGCCTATCACGATCCCACCGTTGCGCGGCAGACTTTCGAGCGCATGATCGAGGCGTCGTCGGCTCTCCCCGGCGTTCAGTCCGCCGCAGTAGTCTCCCGTGCTCCGCTCGCAGGCGGAGGGAGCAGCAACGGCCTCCTCGCGGAAGGCAAGGCACTTGATCCATCGAACCTGATTAACGCACAACTGCAGATCGTCTCCCCAAGCTATCTATCGACCACTCGCGTGCCGCTGAAGGCCGGACGCGACTTCACCGCGCAGGACACGCGTGACAAAACGCTGGTCACGATCGTCAACGAGACTCTTGCCCGCACGATGTGGCCCGGCCAGAACCCGATCGGCAAGCGCTTCGCATGTTGCGAGGACAATGGGCCGAAAGGGCGCATGAGTCCCGTGTGGCACGAGATCGTCGGCGTTGTCGGGGACGTACGTGCCCAGGGACTGGATCGCCAGGTCCAGCCCGAGTTTTACCTTCCCTTAGCGCAGATGCCGCCCAGTGCCTGGGATTGGATCGGGCGCACAATGGATTTGGTAGTGCGGACGCAAGGGGCCACATTTCCGGCCAACGACCTGCGAACTACCGTGGCCTTGATTGCGCCGGGCGTGCCTATTTACCAACTCTCGAGCGAGCAGGAGAAGATCGAGGGCACGCTCCAGGAATCCCACTTCGACACATTTCTGCTCGCAATGTTTGCCGCGATAGGGCTGTTGTTATGCTCGGTGGGAATTTATGGAGTTCTATCGCAAATGTTCGCACAGCGTACTCGTGAGATCGGCCTGCGCATGGCGCTGGGTGCTTCACGCGGGCAGATTGCACGCCACGTGTTGGGGCAGGGATTGCAGCTTATCGCAATTGGTATCGTGCTCGGGATCACGTGCGCATTTGCCTGTGGGCACTTGCTCTCTTCATTGCTCTTCGGTGTGCGCTCCACTGACGGAATCGCGTTTGGCGCTGCATCGTTGGTCCTTGCTTCTGTTGGGCTAGTGGCCAGCTACATCCCGGCCCGGCGCGCGATGCGGGTCGATCCCATGGTGGCGCTGCGGTATGAGTGATCCTCCCAGTCGACTGGCCGCGCTAGGCATTTCGCATGACCCACTCCCCGATAGCTCCCGCTTGTTCGGCAACCAGAACGCTAGAAACTTCCCCTCAAGTGCTAAACTTTCCCCATGCCTGATGCACCGCGTTCCCGCACCCTGCTCTGGATTCTGATTGGAGGAGGAGCTTTCTTCCTCTTCGTGCTGGCGGTATTTTCGCTGGTCTATCTCACGCTGCATGCGGGAGGCACCGAGGCCGGCGGGTTCAGCGGCTTCGGCGACCGCATCGGAGTGGTCGATCTCGACGGCGTGATTCTCTCGCCGCATCCGGTGGTAGACGAACTCAAGAAGTTCGGCGACGACTCTTCCATCAAGGCCATCATCATCCACGTGAACTCTCCCGGCGGAGGCGTGGCCGCCTCGGAAGAGATCTACCGCGAAGTCCAGCGCATCCGCGAAGAAAAGAAAAAACGCATTGTGGTTTCCATCGAAACCGTGGGCGCCAGCGGCGCGTTTTACGTCGCTTCGGCCTCGAACAAGATCTACGCCGACAAGGGCAGCATCGTGGGTTCGATCGGCGTAATCGCGCAGTGGGTAAACTACGGCGACCTGCTGAAGTGGGCCAAGCTGAAAGACGTGGTCCTCAAGACCGGCGAGTTCAAAGACACCGGCAATCCCGCCCGCGATCTCACTCCCGCCGAGCAAGCCTACATGCAGTCGCTGATCGACAACATGTTCGGCCAATTTATTCGTGCGGTTGCCGACGGCCGCAAGATGAAGTTCGACGACGTCAAGGCCATCGCCAACGGAAAAGTCTGGACTGGCGAGCAGGCGCTATCGATGAAGCTGATTGACCAGGTCGGCGATTTCGAGTCGGCGGTCTCCGACACCGCGAAGTCGGTGGGAATCAAGGGCGAACCCACGCTGGTGCACCCCGACCGCGACCGCAGAACCATGCTCGATCTTTTGACCGGCGACATCTCGCAATGGATCCCAGGGCGTGAGAAGATGCTCGAGCAGCAGGTCGGGTTTTATTATCTGTGGAAGTAGTTGCGCGGCTTGGACTTCCGCGCTTTTAAGAAGGAAACTTAGGCTTGGGTCCCGGTTTTGGAGCTGATTTCTGCTTCAAAATCGAGACTTTTCGTCTTTCTGCTCGTTTTTGGCGCGGACCCCAGCTTCCCACTTGCGTACAACCCCTGAAATTTGAGAAGGTTATGAAGGTTCTGCCGCACAAACGGAGACTGCTCCGTGCTTCATCTCCGCGCGCCTTAAGCTTAGTCGTAGAAACCGTTGGCTTTAGCGGCAGATTCGCGGCAGCGTCGCGGAGCGCCGTGCCGCTTGTGCGCACAAAAGAGGGGTTATGACCAAAGCCGATCTGATTGACGAAGTCTCGCGTTTAGCTGAACTTACGCGCAAAGACAGCGAAGTAATTGTGGAAACCATCTTTGACAGCGTGGTCCGCTCGCTGCGCGCCGGCGACAAAATCGAGATTCGAGGCTTTGGCAGCTTTCGCACACGTCAGCGAAAACCTCGCGTGGGACGTAATCCTAAGACCGGAGAGCGTGTGGAAGTTCCGGCGAAGAAGATTCCTTTCTTCAAGCCCAGCAAGGAGTTAAAGGATTTGGTCAACGCAAGCGCCGCGGCGGCGGCGGCGGCGAAGGCTGCTCCTCCTGCGGGTGTCCCGCCTACGGCGTAGACAGCTGAACAGATTTCATCTAGAGACGTTGCGGAGCAACGTCTCTTTTTCTTTTGCGATCGGGTTCTTTTGCGGTCGGGAGGACTGCTTCTACTGCCGCGCTGCGCGCGGCGCGGGACAGCCGAGGCGGCCGTCCCCACATAAGGCAACCCATCCCCACACGAACATGCTATTTCGTTGCTAGGTATAGGTCGGCAACCTTCAACGCCAGGTCTTCGGGATTGATGTCGGTGCGGTTGGCCAGGACGATGATGGTCAGGCCGTCGTCGGTAAAGCGTTGGATAGTGGTGCGGAATCCGATGGTGCTTCCGTCGTGGGACATGCGTTTGTGGCCGCGGTAGGGGTCGAGAAACCAGCCGAATCCGTAGCTCACGGTGGGGCCGTCCGGAAATTTCGCAGGACCGCTGGAGGGCTCGACCGGGGTTAGCGCGGGCTGCATTTCGGCAGCGGTGAGCAAGGTATGTTCGCGCAGGGCGCGGTCCCACTTCGCCAGATCGTCGAGCGAAGAATAGATGCCGCCATCGCCGAGCACGGCTGAAGTCGGGCTTTGGTCGGTTTCCTGCCAGACCTCGCCTGGCTTTGCCTCGCCTGGCTTCGTCTCGCCCGTCTTTGCTGCGTCTTGTTTTGCTTCGTCTTTCCTGGTGTGGCCGTAGGCGCGATGCGGCACTTCGTTTTTGCCTTTCTCGTAGGCCAGCGTGCTGGTCATTTTCAGCGGCGTGAAAATTCTTTCCTGCAGGAACTGGCCGAAGGGTTTGCCGGAAACTTTTTCCACGATCATCGCCAGCACGGCGTAGCCGGAGTTGCTGTACTCCCATTTAGTGCCGGGCGGAAACTCGCCGCTGGTTTGCTGCTCGAGCAGTTTGAGCACGCCCGCATCCAGAATCTGCGGAACTTTTTCGGGCGGTGTGTCGGGATACTGCTTCATCAGCAATTCGCCGTAGTCGGGAAGTCCCGAAGTATGGTTGAGCAGGTTGCGAACCGTGATGGACCTGCCATAGTCAGGGAACTCGGGAAAAAAATCGGTGAGGTGGTCGTCGTAGTGCAACTTGCCGTCGCGCGCCAGCAGCATGATGCAGGCGGCGGTGAACTGCTTGGTAAACGAGGCCAGGCGAAAGTTGGTGTGCGCGTCGATTTTGGTCCGCGTGCGAAGATCGGTGACACCGTATCCCCGGCGAAACGCCACGCGGCCGTTGTGAACCACGAGCACCGCCGCGCCCGGAGCGTTGCTCGACTTCAGCGGCGCGAAGATAGAATCGATCTGGCTAGAGGAAACCTGAGCCGAAGCAGTGACGGCGGAAACGACGAGCGCTAAAGGGAGCACGAATGCCGCGAGTCTTGGTTTCAAGCGGAAAGTCCTCGAGTAACTTCGACGGCGAGATCTTCGACACGATAACAGATGCGGAAGGGTGAGGGGCGAGGCGTTTCCAAGTTGCAGACTGGTGGTGAGTGTAATGGCGATGTTACGCCAGTTATCGAGTCAGCCGAAGCTGCGGGGCGGTGTCCTGGCGCGGATTATAGCCTCTGCCGCCCAATCGTTCAGCGAGTGGCACTTTCGAAAGTGTCACACAGCGCCACCACTCAGGGGTTATCCCGCCTAAGCTACGTTTAGCACGGTTTGAGGAGGTGCATGTGCGAGTGCTGGCGTGCCTCATAGTCCTGATGAGCTGCCTGTCAGGTGGGTATGCGTCGACCCCGGCAAACCTCCCTTCCGATCCGGCTCCGGTCGCCATGCTCGATCTCTCGTCACTGATCCCACCAGGCCAGGTGGACCTGCAGCGCACCTCTCTAGCATTCGTGTCGGAGACTTCGATTGCGGTGGCTCTGTGCTCCAAGGGCAAACCGGATCAGTGTCAGCTATCCCTCGTTCGTTGGGAAGACGGAGTTCTTCGACTATTCGCAGAGACTCTTGGCCCGAACACCTGGGCCCATGTCAATCCGTCAACCGACGGCAGGGTCCTCCTCACTTGTTATTCTTTCTGCGAGCCCGTGTTGTATTCCGCTGACCTGTCCCGCTCGCGCCGCCTGCCAGAACCCATACATGTCGTCTCTCCATCCGGAGGCAAGGTTGCGACCATCACAATAGGAGGCTGGAAGCAAACCAACAAAGGTTTGAAGCCTACCCACGGCGGTTGGAAGATCTATCACCTTGCTTCAGCCCTGGAACCCATTCGAGACGGTACTGGGAATTTGCGGTCCATCTCGGATGACGTCGTTGTGATTCAGGATGGCACTACCCTGCGAATCGAGGCACTTGCTGGGAACGTGCTCGGGTCGTTTTCGGTGCAACCAGAATATAAATGCCCTAACCAAGTAGAGCCGCTGAGCGACAACCGGCTCTACCTAAACGACTGCAAAAGCCTGCGCATCGTTGATTTCAACGGGAATCAGCAACTCAAGCTGCAACCGCCGAAGGGGTGGGGCTACACACAGTTCGGAACCAACGTGTTCCCTTGGTCTGCCGACGGCAGCCGCTTGCTATTCGACTATAAGAGCCGGGACGTATCTGTGTTGCGAAACAGCGTCGGTATCGCCGTTGGTCTCGCGTCCCTCCTCGAAGTCGACCTAATGCAGTGTTGCAACCGCCAGGAGATTCGTGTGGTCGATGCCGTGACCGGGGCCTTCTGCTTCGACTGGCGCCAAAGTTTTCCGATGCGCTCCAATCCTTTCGTCGCCGCATCGATTTCGCCTTCGGGCGAGTTCCTTGCGATCGCCGGGGAGAAGACGCTCTCCATCTACCACCTTCCCGCAGTCTGTGCAACGAAAAAGTAGTCCGATCAAGCACACTGATGTAGATCGTCCTGCCATGTGGCGAAACCGCATTATAAAAGGGCGCCCCTCTTGGAGTAGGTTGTGATCGTTCGCATCATCACCTACAGAAAGGAGCACCCTCGTGAACGATGAAAAGTATATTGGGCTCGACGTTCATCAAGCAACCATCG
>JBAUAN010000004.1:0-5662 GCA_049675725.1 Candidatus Sulfotelmatobacter sp.
AGTTCCTGAACGTCAATCACGGTGCCGTCGGTGATGCGGCCCACGCCGTTAAGCCAGGTCCGGCGTTCGCGTTCAATGTCGTCCGCCGTCTTCGATTTTCTCCGCAGCAGCGTATACGCCCCGCCCGCCAGGACGACCCCCGCCGCAACCAACTCATAAATTCGCAGTGAATCCATAACTGAGACTGAAACCCCTTAATGGTCTGAGCTTTCGATTTGTACTCCGATGCCTTTAGGCACCCACTTACAATAGCCGAGAGCCCCGATCGCGCAGTTCTCAGCGGGACTGGTTTCGATCGCCCTCGTCAGCTCGTCCAAAGCGGCGGGAGTCGTCGCCCCCACGATCGCCATGTCGTGATCCGCTCCGCTTACCCGTACGAGATAGAGCAGGCGGACGAACCGGACCGAGTCCGGCAGATCAAACAATTGCAGCGCCGGCTGGTGCTGCCGGGTCGTCTTCCCGTCCTTGGTAAGCAACACCGAGGTGAATTCCACCTTTACTGCCTGCCCAGTCGACTCCTGGTCTTTCACGCCCCTATCCTCTCGCCGCTTCACGCTGTAGTAGGAGGTCTCGTACCCAACCAGGTCCGTGGACGTCGAAAGCCTGACGCCACCGCCTGACTGCTCTTCCTCGACGAGAGCGGGCAGATATCCCCCGGACTTTAGAACCGGGATAAAGGCCTTTATGCGCCAACCCGGCTGCAGATCGATAAACCCTCGCGTGACCGCAGCGTTGAGAGCATCGCGCGAAGGTCCCCGGCGAACCGCACAGCCCACCAGTGCAAGCACCAATAGCAATGCGGCAAGCGAACGCAGAGCTGGGCTAACCACAAGTCTCATCCTCAACTGAGGTAGGAAAACTCCGCCGCAAGCTGCGGCTGCTGTCCAATTCAGAATAAGCGGAAATCGAAGTGCGAGGAAGTGGTTCAGCAGTTACTGAGGTGTCAGTCTTGTGGAAATCCGGAAATACATTCTCGTGTGGAGCTTCTGGGGAGTGCTACGTGGAGACGCCCGGCGTACCTCGTCTGAACCCGCGGCCCGGTTCACTTCTGCCCGCAGACGTACTTGCTGGCCATCTCTCCGAAGCCACCCTCGAGGCTTCGTCCAAGCTGGTCGTCGCGAGTGGCTTTCTTACTCACCACGAATTTACCGCTATGATCGCGCGAGTAGAACCATTCGGCTGTGGAAACCTCGCTGCCGCTCCCGCAGTTGAACCGCACCCGGGCGCGCATCTCGACGAATGGCCCACCCTGAGGAAGCTCGGCCGGTTCCTTGAAGTCCACACGTACCCAGGCTGTCCGCACATTCTTCCGCACCTTGAGCGAACTCACCGATACCCGGTCTCCTTCTCCGGTCTCGCCAATCGGATGCCAGTCGCCGGCGGCAAACGCCACCACGCTCACCAGCACCAGCGGCGTCAGCACGACCGCAACCAGGATGAATACTGCTTTCTTCAAGTGTAATTAGCCCTCAAAGCGATGGACGCGAACACTTTGGAGCAAAAACCCCATTCTGTCAACTTTTGTATCTGCTAAACCCGCGCCCAGCCATGGTGCCAAGCATGATTGCCAAGCATGATATTGTGGTCTGGCAAGGCGCGAAAGTGGCGGCAGCGCTTCCCGGCGAATTCTATGGAAACACTTCATTCTACAACAGTTATGTCTCCTGTAGGCCCATTTTTTCTGGCCGCGTCCCCCAGCGGACTGGTGGCTTTGGAATTTGACGCGCGCGAGCCCGGCCAGCAGTCTATCCGGCCGAATCCCCGTGATCTCCGCCGGGAGGTGACCCGGCAGGCCGAGCGGGAAAAGTTCGCGTTCGAGGACGCTCCTAAGCTCCTTCGCCCTTATGCCGAGCAGTTGGCCGAGTACTTTGCCGGCCAGCGGCGCGAGTTCACCTTCCAGCTCGATCTCCGTGGCACCGATTTCCAGCTGGCCTGCTGGCGCGCGCTGCTGGCGATTCCTTACGGCGAAACTCGCTCCTATGCCGACATCGCCCGCGCCGTGGGCAAGCCCAACGCGTTCCGAGCCGTGGGCATGGCCAACAATCGCAACCCGGTCGCGATTGTCGTTCCTTGCCATCGCGTGATCGCCTCGGATGGATCGCTCTGCGGCTACGGCGGCGGCCTCGACGTGAAGCGCAAGCTGCTGGAACTGGAAGGCGCGTTGACCGGGACGCTGGCAGCGTAGGAGGATTTAAGGTTTCAGATTGTAGATTTTAGATTGAATGATCACGCCATGGTTTTTCAATCTAAAATCTACAATCTGAAATCCGCCCTTTGACGACTCCTGCCAAATCCTCCGCCCTCCGCAAGGCCAGCCTCTTCTACCTCGTCTTTGTCATGTTCTCCTACACCACGGGCGGCCCGTTCGGGCTCGAGGACATGGTCACCACCTCGGGGCCGGGGCTCACGCTGATTTACCTGCTCGTGCTGCCGTTTTTCTGGTGCATTCCCGTGTCGCTGGTTTCCGCCGAACTCACCACCGCCATGCCGGTCGAGGGCGGCTTCTATCGCTGGACCCGCGCCGCTTTCGGCGACCTCTGGGGATTCCTCGCCGGCTGGTGGAACTGGTCCGCATCGTTTCTGCTCGGCGGAGCCTACGCCGTCCTCTTCACCGACTACCTCGTCTACTACTTTCCGTCGCTCACCGGATGGAAACACTACCTCGTCTCGCTGGCATTGATAGCGGTCATCACCTGGATCAACGTACGCGGCATCCAGATGGTCGGCCAGGTCGCCACCGCGCTCGAGATTTTCATTTTTCTGCCGGTGATGGCGATGGTCGTGATCGGCCTCGCCCACTGGCACCACAATCCATTTGTCCCGTTCGTGCCGCCGCACCAGCCGCCGTTCAAAGTCTTCGGCGTGGGACTGGCTCTGGGCCTGTGGCTCTACTCCGGATACGAACAGCTCTCCACCGTCGCCGAGGAGGTAGACAACCCGCAGCGCAGCTATCCGCGAGCCCTCGCGCTGGTGGTGCCGCTCTCGATTGCCACATATTTTCTGCCCACGCTGGCGGGTCTGGCCGCGGGCGGCGACTGGCAAAAGTGGCACACCGGATATTTTTCAGACGCAGCCCAGCAGATCGGCGGGATGTTTCTGGGGCATCCGTGGCTCGGAACCTGGATGACGCTCGCCGCCATGGTCGGCAACGTGGCCCTGCTCAACAGCACGGTCCTCACCACCACGCGCATGCCCTTTGCCATGGCCGAAGACGGATACCTTCCCACAGCTCTCACCCGCAAGCATTCACGCTACGGCACGCCGTGGCTGGCAATTGTGATCTCGGCGATGATCTACGGCGTCCTCGCCCAAAGCAAGCTGACGCAGCTGATCTCGGTCTACATCTGGCTGCGCTCCGCCACCACGGTCCTGACGGTCCTCTCAGCCTGGAAGCTGCGCCGCACCAGACCCGAAATGCCGCGCGCGTTCGTGATTCCCGGCGGAAACTTGGGGCTGTTGTATGTGGTAGCCGCGCCCGTCGTAATGGCGATAGTGGCCCTGTTAGGCAGCGACCGCTTCGGCATGATCGGCGGCGCCGTGGCGATCGCGCTGGGGCCGGTCGTGTATGGAATGCTGAGGAAACAACCCGCCTAGGCTTTGGGGCGATCCAGCGGGTCAGCAGTACTTCAGCATTTCCGCACGGACGTCTCGCAGCGCTGTCAGTACCTGCTGTTTGAACTCGCCATCGGATGGATAGCGCCCATAATAGCGGGCACGCGTGGAGATGTTTTTCAGTTCGCAAAACTGGTCGTAGATCGCCATGGTCTCAATGTGCTGGACCATGTTGTTATCCCTGGTTCGATGATCGGCGGAATGCTTCGCGTTGGTACTGAAGAAGGCCTCTACGTAATGCAGCGCGGCATAGAAGGCAATAGTGGATGCCCATCCGCGGGCTGGTCCGCTGGCCAGGTTGAAGCCGCCGAAAAACTGCTCGTTGTCATTAGCAGTTTGAAGATGTTGATTCTTGTTCGGCACGATGGAAAACGACCGGGATATCCGAAACCATCTCTTGTGGATTTGTGCCGTGCGGCAGATCAACGACATAAAAATCGAAGTGGAGTCCCTCCAGCTGCCTCATGACGGTCTTCTGAATGGAATAGACCTGCTTACGAGCTTCGGGAGTCCATTCGTCGATCATGATCCAGACGTGGAGTACGTCGGCGCTCTCGCCTGCGAGCACTGCCTGCACGTTGTTTAGGGCCGAAAAGTTCTGCGCTACAAACTTGCCTACTGGGACAGCAGTCTTGTTCATACCAGATATTGAGATGAGGCCGTAAAAGGACGCCGTGTCCGCTTCGGATCGGACACTGGCCTGCTGGGCAGAAGACACCGATACCTGCACCGAGTTCATGCAGTTGGCAACCAGCACCGTTGGTGTGACCTCTTCGAATCTTTGGGCCACGAGAGTCATGCGTGTTTCCTCAACGAATCAGGTGCATTAACGTGCACAACCTGCGACGCTTGGATCATGTATACAGGATCGCCGTTCGGTCCATACATGCCCAAGAGTCTAGCGACCTCAGTTACCACGGCCTTCACCTTAAGTGAGGTCCCATCCTGCAGGATGTAGGTGCTCCACTGTTCCTTGTCCGCCTCAAAGTCGACGAGCTCGGCTTCAACATCTTGACCTTGAAAATTTATCTTGCGGCGACTGGGCATTTCGCTCCCCCATCTTGATATCGCCCTATTTTGGGGCAACTTTAGCTGACGTCAAGTGAATAGTACACTTTCGATAACATTTTCCGTAATTGGCCCGTCCGACCCGTGCCGCCCTTCAGCTTACCCAATCCAAAAACTTGTACCACGCCCCCGCGAACGGCAGGAACCACGGCCTTCCGTTGTACAGCCCCAGCGGAGCGCCGGGGAATGGGATGCCCACGAACGGATTCTCCGGCTTATCGCCTGCAATTAACTCCGCCATCTTCTGGCCCTGATACGTGGCCATGGCCACGCCGTGCCCGGCATAGCCGACGGCGTAGTACATGCCATCGATCTGGCCGGCGTGCGGCATGATGTCGAAGGCGAAGTCGAGCGTACCGCCCCAGACATATTCCACTTTGGCGTCGCTGAGCTGGGGATAAACATCGATCATCCCGCGCCGCAGAATCTCGGCGCTGCGCCGCACCGTCTGATCGTTCTCCGGGAAAAAAGCGGCGCGGCCGCCGAACAGCATGCGGCCGTCGGGCGTGAGCCGGTAGTAGTAGAGATAGTTCTTCGAGTCGTAGATCATGCGGTTGCGCGGGCTCAGTTCCCGAGCAAGCTTCTCCGGCAGAATTTCCGTTGTGATGATGAACGAGCCGATAGGAATGATTTTTTTCTGCAGCCCCGGAGTGGCACGCCCGGTGTATCCGCTGGTCCCGACAAAAACGTCCCGCGCCCACAGCGTGCCCCGGGAGGTAGTCAGCTTCCATCCCGCTTCGCCCTGCCGCGACTCGCGTTGCAAGCTCAGGACGCGTGTATGTTCGAAAATCTCCGCGCCGGCCTTCCCAGCGGCTCTCGCCAACCCGGCCACATAACGCGCCGGATTCAATCCCACGCTGGTTTCATCCACCATGCCGCCGAAATAAATATTCGAGCCGATCTCGGCGCTCAACTCCTGCCGTTGCACCACGCGCAATTCGTGATTGAATTCCCGCGCGATCACTTCCGCCTGCCGCGCGTA
>JBAUAN010000005.1:0-10462 GCA_049675725.1 Candidatus Sulfotelmatobacter sp.
GATGACGACCCTTTCACCGGTCCGTCGACTTACTGCCGACGTTGGTCAGCCCCTCGGATCATCTTTCCGTTGCCGCATGCCTCGGCACAGGTTACGAAACATGAGCAGTTCCGCCACGGGCTGCTAGAGAACATCTGCGAGAAACTCCGCACAAGCGATGGAATCGTCACGCGCGTTTGGGTTTGCAGTGAGAAACTCACGCCTCATTTCGCGCATGAGGCCATAGCTGGGGACACGGTGCCGTCGAACCTCGGCTCGCACTTATCTGCTTGCGCCAAAGGCCCCACTATAACCACAGGAGATGTGATCAGTGCTGTATAGAATAATAAGGGGCCGATGAAAGATGAGGTCGGATGTATGCAACCACTGAAACTGCTAGTCGTAGAGGATAACATCCCAAGTTTGGAACTGATGACGGAGGTCTTCAGGTCGCTAAAGGCCGAAGTGCGCCCCATCAGCGAAAGTGAAAAAGCGGTCGCAATGGTTAATCAGGAGAAGTTCGATGGGATTTTCCTGGATTTGGAAATGCCAAACCTGAATGGTTTCGACCTCGCGCGCCTCGTCCGCAAGTCGTCATGGAATAAGTCAACCCCCATCATAATTGTAACCGGACGTGATGAGAGACAAACCATGCAAGATGCGTTTGCGATTGGAGCAACCTTTTTTCTCCAGAAGCCTGTTGACAGGCAGAAGCTGAGTACCCTGTTCCGGACCGTGAGTGGCGGGATGTTGGAGAACAGGCGCAAGTATACCCGCGTTCCGATCCAGACCGATGTCGCCTGCACAGTGGGCTCCCGAACAATCCGCGGGGTAAGTTGGAACCTCAGCCAAGGAGGAATGCAGGTGGAAGTGGGAGGCTTGAAACCCAAAGACGCCGTCCGATTGTCATTTCAACTACCAGTTTCCGGTGTGGTCATTGACGTCGCTGGCGTCGTCGTGTGGGGAAAGGAGAACCGGCAAGGGATCCAATTCACCGGTGTAGGTGCGCAGAGTCAGCAGTCGATTCGCCAATTCATGGCCGAGGTTGAAAACATGGAACGCTAGGGCCTGCCGCCTGACCCGCTTCTAATCGTCGCTGCCACCTGCACCCGCGGCCTGGCCTCTTCTCCGATGTTTACCATCAGGTACCTGATCTGGTTTTGTTGGCGGACTACCGTTAGCCAGGAGGCGATCAATCTCCTCGGTGAGGGAGGACGGATTGAGAGGTTTCGATAAGTAGCCGTCAAACCCTGAATCGAGGATTTTTTCCCGATCACCTCGCATGGCATACGCCGTGACCGCCACGACCGGGAGTAGCGCCGAGCGAGGATTCCCGCGGATACTCCGTATGACCGCAAATCCATCCAGCACCGGCATGCCGATATCCAACAACAGCAATTCCGGTTGGGCTTGTTCAATCATGTCAAGCGCCTCTTGACCGTCGCATGCTTCAAGAACTGTGTATCCGCGCGCTTCCAGCAACTCGCGGAGCAGTTCTCGGTTAACGGCATTGTCTTCCGCAATGAGGATCTTGATCATGACTGCCCCACCGACTTGGCCAGCTTGTGGCCTCGAATTACTCTGTCAACCTCGGCAATGAGCTGCTGTTTCCAGGATCCGCCTTTTTGTAGGAGCCCCTGCGTTTCCCTTTTGAGAAGAGCAATCTCATCCGGGCTTAGGTTCTTGGCTGTCATGACGAGAATCGGTAGTTCTTTTAACGCCGGCTCCTGCCGGACATGCCGAATGACCTGAAAGCCGTCCATACCGGGCATCAGCAAATCCAGCAGGATTGCGCCCACAACTTTGTTAGCGAGCACCTCCAAGGCTCGGGTCCCACTGCGCACGCCTTGAGTCTCGTATCCGGCGGAGCGCAAGGCCTCCTGTAGGAGTTCCAAAGTCTTGGGGTCGTCGTCTACAAGCAGGATGGACGAATCCTCGTCAGTCGGCAACGGCACATGCCGTCGAATCGTTTGCAGCAGCGTTGGTTTGCGAATCGGTTTAATGAGATAGTCAGCCGCACCCAAGGCGAAACCTACCTGCTTTTGATCCACAATGGAGAGGATGATGACTGGGATGTTAGTCGTATCAGGAGTCTTCCGCAGCGCTACCAGAGTCTCGAAGCCATTGCTACCGGGCATCACCACGTCCAGCGTGATGGCGTCGGGCCGCAATCGCTGGGCTTCTCTAAGAGCTTCGGCGCCCGATTCGGCCATCGCTACCCGGTATTCTGGTTCGAGGTAGCTAGCCAGAAGCTCACGGGCCGGGAGTTCGTCATCCACGATCAGCACCAGCGGAGTGAGACGGCCTGAAGGCATCGCGACCGGTGCTCTTGCCGGTTCTTCAACCGGGCCAACCGCGACTGTCGGCTCCACGGCGATAAGACTAAAGCTGAACCGACTGCCTTTTCCCAATTCGCTTTCCAACGAAATCCGTCCTCCTTGTTGCTCCACCAGCCGTTTCGTAATGGCCAGCCCCAATCCCGTGCCCTGCTGAGTGTCGCCGGTAGTTCGTTCGACTTGCCGGAACTCTTCGAAGAGGACCCCTTGATCTTCAGGCCTGATGCCGAGGCCCGTGTCGGTTACAGACACGTGGACGAAGTCCCAATCGTCGACGCACTCGATGGTGATCTGGCCGCCCTTGGGCGTGAACTTGACTGCGTTGCTCAGCAAGTTGTACAAGATCTGCTTAAAGCGGACCCGATCTGCCTTCACTAGGCATTTGCTCTTCAGCGTCTGCTCCAATCGGATGTTTTTCGCCATTGCCAGAGGATCAATGGTGGAGAGCACCTCCGGGAGGGCGTCCTTCACGAAAAACTCTTCACTATGCAGCTCGAGTTGTCCTGCCTCGATCTTGGAGAGGTCAAGGATGTCATTGATCAACTGGAGCAGGTGAATTGAGCCTTGTTTGATGTGATCCACGAATCGCTTCTGCTTAGCGTTCAGAGCGCCCGATGTTTCCTCTGCCAAGAGGTCCGAGAAGCCCACGATCGCATTCAGCGGGGTGCGCAGTTCATGGCTCATGCTGGCGAGAAACGCGCTTTTCATCTGGGTTGCACGCTCCACCTCGCGGTTGCGAAGCCCGAGCTCTTGATTGGTAGCAGCCAAACTATCCATAAATTGGCGCTTTTCTGCTTCGTCACGCTTTCTCTGCGTAACGTCGACCGCCACCACAACGCGCGCGAGTCGGCCCAAGAAGCTCATAGCGTAAGAGGTGTTCTCTGTTTCGATAACGGTTCCGTCCTTTAGTAGATGCCGCCAGGCGCCGCTGCTCTCATTCTCTTCTCCGAGGGCTCTCACAGTTTCGAGCAGGGCAGGAACATCCTCGGGCGGGCGAATGTCTTGGAGGGTCATGGTAAGGAATTCGTCCCTGGAATAGCCGTACTTGCGTACCGCGGCAGCGTTTACCGCCAGAAAGCGGAGCGTCTCCCGGTCAAAAACCCAGGTCGGATGTGGATTATTATCAAACAATTTGCGGTGCCGCTCTTCGCTCTCCCGGAGCAGGGTTTCGGCCCGCTTGCGCTCGGTAATGTCGCGCGCCACTGCATAGATAGCTTCTCGCTCGGAGACGGAGACAGCGTTCCACAAGAACCACTTGTAAGAGCCGTCTTTGCATAAATAGCGGTTTTCAAATGCAAGAGTGACTTTTCCTTCTTCCAGCCGGTTCCTTTCTACGATTGTCGTCGGCCGATCGTCCGGATGTATGAACTCCAGATATGGCTTCGCGATAAGTTCTTTCGTGGTGAAGCCCAGCGTCTTCTCGAAGGAGGGGTTCAAGTGCTTGAAGAATCCGTCGAACCCGGCAACACAAAACAAGTCGACTGAGAGATCCATGAATCGATTGCCAGTTTCCAGCTTGGAATAAAGCGAGCCCATGAAACCGTTGATCACAAGGCCGACAACCAGGGCGAACAGCAGGGAGACGAACAATACCCCAACGACGATGAGAGCGTAGCTTCTTAGCCGGTCGTTCATAGCTCCTAAGTCGGAGCGGATGTACACGGTTCCCATTGGTTTACCCTGAAAAATGATCGAGCGCGCCATCCCTAGATGTCCGTCTTTGAACCAGTGGCTCTGGCTTTGGCCGGCAGGAATGGTGGGCAGACTCTCGGTCTCGCCCCAGCGATCACGCCAGTATCCTGCGAAAGGCTGGCCGTCGCGCGTATAGATCTGGGCATAGACAAGGTTGGGGTTGGCACGCAATGCTGATAACGTCTTCTCTGCGGAGTGCGGATCGTTGAAGAGCTGTGCAGAGACGGTATTGTCTCCGATGATTTGCGCTTGCATGGAGACATTGCGTACGAGCGCCATGCGAAAGCTATACAGGTCATAAGCGCAGAAGCCGCCACCGGCAAGAAACAAGGCCACAGCGCTCACCAGCATATTCATCAAGGTGAGCTTCTTGGAGATCGAATTTTGATGGTTTCTGGGCATTGTGTGTCAATCTCCAGGCTGAGGATTCTTTCTGACGACGGTCGCAACCTTGAGGAGCTCGGAGCTGAGCGTCAGGCCGGCGCGCTGGGCCGCGGTCAGGTTGACCTCGAAGCGGATTCGATTTTCTTCCGAGACAAACTGGATCATGCCTTGATGCTTCGAGAACTGCGGGATATCACTGACAGTCAGGACTGCGTTCTTATCTAATGCCTCGATGATTTTGTTGAGCCGGTGAGCCTCCGATGAACTTATAAACAAAATCTGGCAGTCGACCGCCATCTGCGGACTCGAGATTCGCCGCGCGGTTACCCTCTGGTTCCCTATCGTTTCCCCTGCGAGCGTCGTATCCAGAGCTTGCCCAAATGGATCCTCGCCGAGGACGCATATGGTAAAGGAGGTGATCCGGGGGGTCGTATCTTTCGCGGGCCACTCCACGAATCGGCCAAAGTTGTAGAGGTAGGCAGCTTCGACTTGATATTCACTCGGCCTTTGTTGCCCGAGGGCGATTGAACAGGCGAAGAGCAGGTACACAACAGCCGCAATTGCGCATTGCAGCCAGACGCCGCGATCACGCGCCAACCCGCCATACTCCTGGGCGGCAGCAGCCTTGTGACTTTGGTGCTTCATGGTGTTGCTTCGCTACCTCGCCCCGTATTTCCGCGTCCTGAGACTGGAGGATTTACTGCGCGACCAACGAAGCTCAGGTCGGATGACTTGCTAATTGAGCTTCGCTTTCTCCCGTCGTGCTTTTGGAGCCAGAAGATCGTCACGCGCGTCACTTCTCACCGAATCGCCAGACGAGCTTCGCGTAAACACTCCTCTTGACTTCAACCGGCCCGCCGGGATCGACTGCGAACTGGGCGAAGTGTGGTTGCAACAGATTTTGACCGCCGACCGACAACTCCAGTTCTGGAGTGATATGCCAGCCGAATCTCGTGTCCATCGTTTGGTAGCTTCGAATCGTCAGGGCCGGCAAGGCACTGACGTAGCGATAAGTCTGGTCAAAATCCATTTTCTTTGGCAGATTGATGAAAGACTGAATCACTACTTGATGGCGCGGGCTCGATCCGTTATATGCAGCAGCGGTGCCTGGATCGTTGCTTGTTGGCTTGTTTTCCAACTCCATATCCAAGTAGGAATAGGAGGCTCTCAGTTCCCAGCTGTTCACCGGTTTCCAATCTGGCGACACTTCGAATCCTTTGGTGTTGCCATGGATTCCGTTGCTTGTGAGCACTGGAATCACCAGAGCTGGCGAAGGCGACGCCTCGATGAATGGAGCACCCACCTGAAAGCTGTAAAGATCGTTGTAGTCGTTGTAAAACAACGCCACGTCCACATAACTGTGTGGCGTCACCAGCCTTCGATAGCCGGTTTCATAAGCAATCAATTCCTCCGATTGGAACTGGGGGTTGCCGTTGACTCGCGTGTATATGGGCAGGCCTGAGGTCGTTTCCGAATCATAACCTGTGTCTTCAAGATCTGTGTCGAAACGAGACGGAGTTCGCACCGCCCGGGTCACAGAGCCCCACAAGGACTCTCGCGGTGTACGGTTCCACAGCAAACGACCGCTCGGCTGTACCTCGAAACCGGTGTAGTTGTTATGCTCGAGTTTCGTTCCCACGGTTAGCGAGAGCCGGTGATTGAAGAAGGCAATTTCATCCTGCACAAAACCGCTATAGATCATGTCCGTCTGGTGCTGGGGCAGGAAGTTGATCGAGGGGACGCTTTGTATGAAATTCGATGGGCTGACGCGCACCCCGAGTCCCCAAAGAAAGTTTTGCTGGCCCGGCAATATCAGGTGATCGAGGAAGTCGACGTCGAAGGTGTCCCGAGTCTCTCCGATTCCAGGCTCGAAATGGTTCGTGCGGTCAAAGTAGGCCTGAACCTGGAAGTCCGATCCGTCGTTCAAAACGCGCTTCCACCGGCCGAGGAGATTTCCTCCCGTCAAGTCCGCAGTGCGGTAGTCGTTGACTTCAGAGGGAGGTGAATAGAGTGCATATGTCGTCACCGCGCCAGCGCCCTCACGGTAGATGTCGCCTTGAAACGTGAACGTATCGCGAGCGCCCCCATCCCAGTCTGTACGGAACCCTGCTTGACCCATTCGCCATTCATCGAAGTTTGGACCTACTGGATGAAAATCACCACTGCGGTCGAAGCCCATGCCGTAGACGCGGTAGTTGAAGCCCCGACCATTGCTGCTCCCGTAGCGGACGGCAGCATCGCCCAGGTCAACATTGCCGCTGCCCGCCGAAACTAACGCCCCGTGTGTATCCTTGGAACTCTTGGTGATGATGTTGATAATCCCATTGACGGCGTTCGCTCCCCAGATGGTGCCGCCGGGCCCCCGAATCACCTCAATACGCTCAATGTCCTTGAGCGGAGTAGCCTGGGCTTGCCAAAAGACTCCGGCGTACAGCGGCGAGTAGACGCTCCGTCCGTCGATCAGGACTAGCAGTTTGCTAGACAGTCCGGCTGCAAATCCTCGAATGCCTACGGACCAGTGATCGGAGTCGATTTGCGCTACCTCAACTCCTGGCGCCAGCCGCAAGACTTCCGGAATACTAGTCGCGCCAGACCGGCGAATATCGTCCTGGGTGATCACGAAGACTGCGGCAGGCGTTTTCCAAACTACTTCCGGCTCTTTGGACGCGGTCGTCACTTCGACATTGCCAAGCTCTGCCAGACTCAATTGCTGGAGGGGTTCGCCATTCGCTTGGTCTGCCTGTGGCGCCGCGAAACTGTGGTTAACCAGCCCCGAGAGCACGAGCATTATGATGAGAACGGCGCGCTGCGCAAATCTCGTCACGCACCGTGCATCTGCGTCGGCCGCAACGCCGGCGGCGTCCTTCCTGGCGTCGGTGATAGGGCGCGCTAGCATATCCATAACTGGCCTCATAAGTCGAAACGATGTCCTGCCCTTAGCTGTTCGCTCCGGTCGCGGCGCCGCGCGATAGGAAATCGGCTGGGCCGGTCCCGACAAACTGCTCGAAGAGTCTGAAGATCTCCGGGTCCCACCATCCCTTGGCTACTTCCATCTTCATGGTCTGCAATGCGTCAGTGATGGAGAAGGCCGGCTTATAGGGCCTGACGGTCGTAAGCGCATCGTACACATCCACGATCTGTAACACTCTGGCTGTAATCGGTATGGCTTGCCCCGCAAGTCCATCGGGATATCCGGAGCCGTCAAACTTTTCGTGGTGATGGCGAATGATAGGCAGCACTGAGCGGAAGGACTTCAGGGGGGCACAGATACGCTCCCCGACCACGGGATGCTCCCGCATGAGTTTCCATTCGTCGGGGGAAAGACTGGCCGGCTTCAAGATAATCGAATCGGGTATCGCGATCTTTCCGATGTCGTGAACCACGCCCGCGCGCCGCAGCGCAATAATCTGGTCTTCCGAAAGTTTGAGATGTTCTCCCAAAGAAGCTGAATATTCCGCCAAACGCTCGCAATGCCCGTGTGTGTAGGGATCCTTCCCTTCAATGCTCCGGGCGAGGGTGAACAGGACAGATTCCGCGCGCTCAAGCTCGTCAGTACGCAGCTTGAGTTTGACGAGTGAGCGCACGCGGGCAAGCAATTCGGTGCGGTCGACGGGCCGGGTCAGGAAGTCGTCCGCGCCGGCCTTGATACCTTCTATGCGATCTTGTTTGTCAGAGAGTGAGGTAACGAGAACTACGGGTATCAAATAAGTTTCGGGATTAGCCTTGATTCTCTCGCAGGTCTGAAACCCGTTGAGATCGGGCATCATGACGTCAAGGAGCACCAGATCGATGGGAGCGACAGCCAATTGCTCCAAGGCGGCTGTGCCGTTTAAAACACTCGCTACCTTGAATCCCTCCGCGGTGAGCAATTCCTCTAACAGCTCGCGGTTGGAAACCTGGTCGTCGGCCACCAAGATCGTGCCTGTGACGGGCTGCTGCGATTTATTGAACATCGAGTACCTACTAACTCAACAGAAGTTCACGCCGGTGTCCGAATTTAATATCGAAAGCTCTGGCTTTACAGATGCTTTGTCTAGGTACATGGCCCGATCCGCAGCATCGAGCACTTCAACAAGAGTTTTTCCGTCGCTCCATTCGAAGGCGCCAATAGAAAGATTCGGTTCCTCCTCGCGCAAACGACAGGCCATATTTCTTCGTCATCGCAAGCAGTCAAGGCGCTGTGTCCCGCTCTAAGCACAGCTCTTTGGTTGGGAACTCGCGTGAATCTGGCTGTCTTCCACTAAGAGATCAAATTCACGGGGACTCCCCGCTTGACTAATTGCAGTTTGGTGTCCAACCACGGGCCATGTCATAAACTGTTGAATCTTCAAGTGATTTACCAATTTAGGCAACGACGGAGTCCGTCCGGGACCAGGAAAAGTGTCTCGTAGTCATACGACTGTGTAGTATATCTAGTGTAGTGCGTCAAACAGATTGACGTTTATTCAGGGTGCGGCGAGCACGTTTCACTTTTTCCAGGATGTCGGCAGCTCGCGCGGTCCAGATGAAGGGTTTCGGACTTTCGTTGTGACGGTCGATGTAGGTGCCGATGGCCATGATGAGTTCTTCCAGATCGCGGAAGACGCCACGCCGCAGCCGGTTCTGGGTCAGGTCGCGGAAGAAGCGTTCCACCATGTTGAGCCACGATGCGCTGGTGGGAGTGAAGTGCAGATGAAAGCGCGGATGCCGCGCCAGCCAACGCTGAACCTTGGGGTGCTTATGGGTGGCGTAATTATCGCAGATCAGGTGCAGTTGCCGGTCGGGCGGAATGGTCTGGTCAATCAGACGGAGAAACCTGAGCCATTCCGGATGGCGATGCCGCTCCTGGCAAAGGCCAAAGACCTCGCCGTTGGCGGCATTCAGCGCGGCGAACAAAGTGGCCGTGCCGTTGCGTTTGTAGTCGTGCGTCAGGGTGGCCCCGCGTCCGCGCTTCCGCGGCAGGCCGGGTTGGGTACGATCCAAGGCTTGAATCTGGCTCTTCTCATCGGCGCACAGCACCAGCGCGTGCTCCGGCGGATTGAGGTACAGACCGACGATGTCTTCCAGTTTTTCGGCGAACGCAGGATCGTTGCTGAGCTTGAAGGTTTCCACGCGATGCGGCTTCAGCCCGTGGGCGCGCCAGATGCGCCGCACGCTGGCTTCGCTGATGCCGACGGCCGCGGCCATGGTGCGCGTGCTCCAATGCGTGGCGTTGGCCGGTTGCTGGCGCGTGGTCATGGCCACCACCCGTTTGGTCAAGCGTGCGCCGATGGTGGGCTTGCGTCCGGGCCGATGCGCATCCTGCTGCAAACCCACCACCCCCAGCGCGAGGAAACGCTTGCGCCAGCGCGAAACTTTTTTCGGCGTAATGGCCATGCGGGCGGCGATCTCCAAGTCCCGCAACCCCAGGGCCGCAAACAACACAATGCGAGCGCGCTCAGCCACCCGCACCGGGAGGGATCGGCTTCGGGCCTGGGATTCCAACTGCGTTCTTTCCTCCGAACTCAACGTAATGGCTGGGGCGACTCGCATCCGCAAGCGTCTCCTCTATCATAAGACGCTCGCCGATGGATAAAGGTTGTTAGTTGTGACGCACTACACTAGTTTCTTGTCCCCTGCGAGTGGCTGCTTGTTTGACTTTCCCGAGTGCTCATCCCGGTGATGCCCCACTTACAGTTAAGACGTGGTAACAATTGATTGTTCAACTTCTGTCACGCAGTCATGGGCACGCACACCATAGATGCCGGTTCGTCGAACGCCCCAAAATATGCGCCTGCCGGATTCGGCGGCGCGTTTGAGGATGTCGAGCAGGTGGTAGGGCGGATTCAGCGCGAGTTGCAAGTTCTCAGGACAGAGCATGCAGCAATCGCCAAGAGAATCGGACTAATCAAGAACACGATCGCCGGGCTGGCGGAAGTCTTTGGCCCGGTCGTGGCTGGGCTAGAACAACAGGGCTTGCTTGCCGAAGAGCCGGTCAAACGACGACGACGCGGATTGACGAATGCTTGCCGCGAATTGCTGAGAGAGACTTCAGCGCCCCAAACTCTGAAACAAATCTCGGAGCGGATCGAAGAACGCTATCCGGACCTAGT
>JBAUAN010000006.1:0-2774 GCA_049675725.1 Candidatus Sulfotelmatobacter sp.
TATCAGGAGCGTGCGGTGTTTGGAGCGCGCGGCCTTCGCTCTTAGAATGCCTTTTCGAGGCAGGCCGCGGCTCCGAAGCTTCACTTCAACCCGCGGCAGCGAAATCCTCGGCGCTCACAACGGCCTCTTCTTGCCTTTTGCCGCCGCCTTCGCCGCGTTTTGCTTAACTCGGATCTTCACAATTCTTCCGATCAAATCGTACGGGATCGGCTGATTGAACGGAAACCGAAGATTTCCCTTCTCTCCGGCATAACGCGCGATCGCCTTCTCGATCCGCGCATCTCCCGATACCGGCGGGTAGAGCCCGATGTGATTCCTGAAGGCGGCGAAGTGCACCACGACGCCGCGCTGCGTGAACGTCGGAATCCGATAGCTGATTGCTTCCTGCGCGTCGGGCGCGGCGTTGTGGACCGTCAGCCGTATCCGTTCAAGAATCTTCTGTACGTCGGGAGGGAACGCCGCAATATACTCGCTAACGTTCTTTGGCGCCCCGCCATCAGTGGCCATAGCTTGTTCTCTCAGGATATCCCGTCGGAATGGAATTCCAGCGGCAAGAGGGGGTGCTTAAACGATTTGGGGGTAGTGGCCGGATTGTGGCGGAAGTGTAACTCGATTTAAGTCCTGGCGTTCAAGAACATTATTCTCACATAATGTTTCATGTCCGAGGCGCAGTTATTGCCGCCGATGCGGCCCATTCTGGCGGGGAGTCCGTCTGAGTTCGTTGTGATGGAGCGTGCGGTGGAAGATGAGTATCGTCCGCGCATGTTGCAGGAGCTTCAGCGGCGAGTGGAAGGGCTGGCGGAAACGACACGCGCTCAGCCGCCGGTTTGTTGCCAGTGCGGGCGGGCGATGGTTTGCCAGGATGTACGGTCGGTTTCATGGCTGGCGCGTTTCGGACGCCTGCGGGTGGGCGTGCCGCGTTACCGTTGCCCGGTCTGCAAGTCTGAATGCCGTCCGCTGCTGGAGCTTCTGGGTGTGGAACCGGGGCGCATCAGCGGTGCGCTCGCCCGCGACTTGGCGGTACTGGCTGCGGTGGTGCCGTATACTCTGGCGGCGCGTCTGGCGGATCTGCTCCTGGGCGTGAAGATCAGTTCGATGGGCATGTGGAAACTGACGCAGCGGCTGGGACAGGCAGTTGCGAATTACAGCGAAGCATTGAGCCGGTATCACGGAGACAGCCGCAGCCCAGGCGCTGCCACCAGCGAAGCTCCGGCTGTAGTGTTGCTGAGCGTGGATGGTTGTGCGCTCGGCATGCAAGTGCGCAGCCACCGTCGGCGACAGACGAAAACGGGGCCATTGCCACCGTTGCCGCCGATTGAGGAAGGCCACTTCCGCGAAGTGAAGACGGGTGTTTTGCTGTTGCCGGAGGAACGAGTCGAAACGTCGCCCGGACGGCGCTCGGTAGTGCGGCGCTTTCTGGTCAGTTGTCTGGGCGACGCCGATGATATCTTCCATCGTTTGTATGGACAGTTGCGCGAACTGGGTTGGCTCGGCTCCAACACAATGGTGGTGATCGTCGGTGATGGTGCGGAATGGATCTGGAACCGCGCCACATGGTTTATCCGCCGTTGCGAAATCCTCGACTTCTGGCACGCCATGGAGCACGCGTGGGAGTTTGCCCGTATGCGATACGGCGAAGGCTCACAGCAAGCCGATCAGTGGGTCCGACAGATCGGCGTCGATCTCAAAGCCGGCAAGGTGGAGCAGGTCATAGCGCGGCTGAAACGGCTGCGTCCACCGTCTCCGCAGTTGCGGGAGAGCCTGGATTCGCTGATCCGCTACTACAGCGCAAACGCCGCCCGCATGCGCTATGACGAGTATCTGCGGCTGGGATATGGGATCGGCAGCGGAGCCGTCGAGAGCGCGCATAAACAAGTCGTGCATGCGCGCATGCGTCAGGCCGGGATGCGCTGGAGCGAAGCGGGAGCGCGCCGTTTGCTGGCGCTGCGTCTGCTGCTGCTGAATGGCGACTGGGCGGTGCTGGACCGTTTAACCATGGTTTCGATGGCGTAAATGAATAATGAATTCGCCGCCGTAAGCGTGTTGACCCGCGGCGTCCTGTGCGCGATGCTCGATGCTATGGCTCGCCACAAACCGGCACAGATTCCGCCGGATCTGCGCACGCGGCTGGAGACCGCGAGGCTTGATCTGCTGGCTCTGTTCCGCGCTCTGGATCGCATGTACCTGACTCCGGAACAAATTCCCCAACGACTCATACGACAACTGTTTGAACTGGACGCCGACTATGTGGAAGCGCTCTGGGGGCTGGATCAACCACCCGGAAAACTCAATCTGCAAACTATGCTTCGGGATACGCTGGCTGCGCTCGCTCAACTGCCTGCAGCCTGTTCCCGGCTACGGAAAAATCTGCCTCCTCAAACTCTGCCCACACTTTCTCAACTTGAACTCGCGATCCGCGCCCATCTCAATCCCGCTGAGGCCTACAACATGCTTCCCGGCAAGAACCCCCAAATCGTTTAAGCACCCCCGAAAAACCGCTCCCTTTGGTCACGGCTCTGTAAAACCGGCATGTTACAGAGCCGCGACCGCAGGGAGTCGATCAGTTTTCCTCACGCATGTGCTGCACGAAGGAAAGAATATCGAAACGCTTGATCTCCCGGCCGGGAAAGAAGCTGTTGACGGCGTCCGTTTCATCGTCGAAGACCTCGAAGATACTGTCGATCTTCGTCATGACGATAAGCTCGATATTGCGCCGGTTCACATTCACGAGCTTAGCCACGCCGTTGGAGCTTTTGAGACGCATGGAGCACATG
>JBAUAN010000007.1:0-22103 GCA_049675725.1 Candidatus Sulfotelmatobacter sp.
GGCGAGTGGCGCAGGATGGCTTCGCGAATTTCGTGGATGTTGCCGCCGGTGGAGAGATCCATGACGGTGTCGGCTCCGTAGTGAACGGCGGTGTGCAGCTTTTTCAGCTCTTCGTTGATTTCCGAAGTGACCGCCGAGTTCCCGATGTTGGCGTTGATTTTGCACAGGCTTGCGACACCGATGGCCATGGGCTCGAGTTCGGGGTGGTTGATGTTGGCGGGAATGATCATGCGTCCGCGGGCAACTTCGTCGCGCACCAGTTCCGGCGTCAGCTTTTCTTTGTGGGCGATGTAACCCATTTCTTCCGTGATTACGCCCTGGCGGGCGTAATGCATCTGGGAAAAGTTGCCGGTGGTGTTTTCTTTCTTGCGACGGGCCAGCCACTCGGCGCGGGGTTGCGGGACGCTGTATCCGTTGCTGCCATTGGTCCTATCGTTATTGTTACCGTTCCCGTTGCTGCTGCCGTTGGTACCATTCGCGGAAGTCATGATCGGGGCCTCTTTTTGGATGAATCCGATTATAACCGCGTTGCCGGGTGGGAGAGTCGGGAAGACGGCGGGATAAAACGATGACTACAAAGGACACTAAGGTGCACGAAGGTTTTTCGCTTCGCGACTCTATTTTCCCTTCTGCGAGATGTAGCCGTTGTGGTCGCGGAGGTCACATGCTGCGCAGTGCGAGGCGTTGCCGGCGGCGGGTGATCCACTCGGCGATGATGAGATTCGGAACCCAGCACAGCCCGGAGACGGCGATATAGGTGCGCGGAAAAGGCCAGTGCAGAACTCCCAGCAGGAGCGGCATGTAAATGCGAAGAGTGACCGCAGCCAGGGTTAACGCGAAGTTGCGGATCATCCACTGGCGGTGGGCTGCAATGTTGCCGCGGCGCACCATGCGATAGGCCTGCAGGCCGGTAAAGAACCACAACACGGCCAGAATGCCAAAGCCAAGATGGGTGGGCAAGCCTTCCAGGGAGACGGTGGCCATCCCGAGACCCGCGAGTGAGCCGAGGGCAACTTCGAGCACGTAGAAGGGTCCCAGCCAGCGATGCAGGTTGAGCGCCCGCGCGCGCAGCTTTTGGGAAAACTGCCACGGGCCTGCCAGCAACGCGCCCATGCCTCCGGCGATGTGCAATCGCAGCGGGAAGATGTAGCGGGCGAAAAGGAGACACAGACCGGGAAATACAGATCGAACAAAGACAGCTCATTACAATTTGTTGTGTCTGAAAGTAGTTCCTTCCTTGCTCCGCCGGGAGGGCCGAGCTTAGAATCTCACCGTTCCCGAAAAGGAGAAGTCCCGCATGCGAGTGTTTCGTTTTTTACCGATCTTGTTGCTTCTGGTGACTGCCGAGAGCTTTACTCAGAGTGGTTCAGCGCAATCGTCGGCCACTAAACCCGCACCCGGCTTCAGCCTTGACAACATCGACAAGAGCATCGATCCGTGCGTGGATTTCTATCAATACGCCTGCGGCAACTGGATCAAGAATTCTGAGATTCCTGCCGACCAGGCGCAGTGGGTGAGCTTTGTCGAGCTCAACGAACGCAACAAGAATATTGAGCGCGGCATTCTGGAAAAGGCCGCGGCGGGAGGCGCAGGCCGCGACGCGATCGACCAGAAAATTGGCGATCTCTATGGATCGTGCATGGACGAGAAGGCGGTGGAAGCCAAGGGGATGGCTCCCTTGAAGCCGGAGCTGGATCGCATTGCGGCGGTACAGGACAAGGGCGCGCTTATTGACGAGTTGGCCCATCTCGACCTGGTGGGGTCTGGCTCGCTTTTCAGTTTTTATTCATCGCCCGACCTTCACAACGCCGATCAGGTGATTGCTTACATCGACCAGGGCGGCCTGACGCTGCCTGACCGCAATTACTACATCAAAGATGACGACGCGAAGATGAAGGAAATGCGCCAGCATCTGGTGGAATATATTACGCAGATTTTTACGCTGGCAGGGCAGACGCCGCAGCAGGCGGCCGATTCCGCGCAAACGGTTCTGCGGATTGAGACGGCTTTGGCCAAGGCTGCAATGGATCGCACAGTGCGTCGCGACCCCAAGAATCGCGACCACAAGATGACCCGCGACGAGGCGGCGGCGCTGGGACCGAATTTTTATCTGAATCGCTATTTCACCGCGATGGGGGCGCCCAGCTTCACGGAACTCAACGTCGTGAATCCTGATTTCTTCAAGCAGGTGAACGCCACACTGGAATCGGAATCGCTGGATTCGCTGAAGACGTACGTGAGCTGGCACGTGCTGACCCCGGCGGCGCCGTGGCTTTCAGATAGTTTTGTCCAGGCCAACTTCAAGTTTCAGCAGAATCTTACCGGCCAGAAGGAAATCCAGGCGCGCTGGAAGCGCTGCGTCAACCTCACCGATCGCGAGCTGGGCGAGGCGCTGGGGCAGCGATATGTGGACGTGACTTTCGGTCCGGATGGCAAACAGCGCATGCTGAAAATGGTGGACGCGCTGGAGAAGTCGCTGGCGGAAGATATTCACGATCTCTCCTGGATGAGTGACGAAACCAAGAAACAAGCCAAGGTGAAGCTCGATGCCATTCGCAATAAGATTGGCTATCCCGATGTGTGGCGCGATTACAGTTCGGTCACGATCAAGCCGGAAGATCTGATCGGCAACATCGCGCGGGCAAATAAATTCGAGACGGAACGCGACATCCACAAGATCGACAAGCCGCTGGATCGCAAGGAGTGGGGCATGACGCCGCCGACGGTGAACGCCTATTACAGCGGGTCGTTCAACGAGATTGTTTTTCCGGCGGGGATTCTGCAGCCGCCTTTCTTCGATAAGACGATGGATGACGCCGTCAACTTCGGTGGCATCGGCCTGGTGATTGGCCACGAACTGACGCACGGATTCGACGACCAGGGGCGGAAGTTCGATCCGCAGGGAAATCTGCACGACTGGTGGACGGAGCAGGACGGCAAAGAGTTCGAGAAGCGCGTCAGTTGCGTGGCCGATGAATACTCGAACTTTGTAGCCGTGGATGACTTGAAGCTGAACGGCAAGCTCACGCTGGGCGAGAACACGGCCGACAACGGCGGTGCGCGCATCGCGTTGGCCGCACTTGAGCGCATGATCGCAGAGGATAAGACTGGCAAAGAAGGACGGATGATCGACGGCTACACGCCCGAGCAGCGATTCTTTCTGGGATTCGCCCGCGTGTGGTGCCAGAAGCGGCGTCCGGAGGTGGCGCGCGTAGCGGTGCTCACCGATCCCCACTCGCCGGGAAAATATCGAGTCAATGGCGTGGTGCAGAACATGCCGGAGTTCCAGAAAGCATGGGGCTGCAAGGCGGGACAGCCGATGGTGGCGGAGAACGCCTGTCACGTGTGGTGAGTCGCTGCGGACGGAAGAATCGCGAGAGCTTACGTCAATTTCACATTAGCCCCGGTTCACATCAGTGCCACTTCACCTCAGTCCCATGGGGATCTGGTCTTCGGGCCTCTTCGGCGGGACCGGTGTCTTGCGGACAATCTCCATCGCGGACTGCGTGGCGGGGATGAACCGGCAGGCGTCGAAGCCCACATATCCGAAGAACAGCACCTGGGTGCCGATCTTCGTCGACGGGTAGATCTGGTTTGCGATCCTGCGCGTTGGATCCTCTGGTGAAGGAATCGATCGACCGAAACGGACGTTCTTCCACGATCCGTAATTCTGTCCCCGAATCACTTCTTTCAACTTGTAATCGGTAAACCAGTCCTCGGTTTGACCGCCTTCTTCGTTGACCTCGATGCGCCTGGAACCGGTTACCTCGAGCAGGAAAACCGAGATGTCGGGCAAATATCGCATGCGCCCCTCGATGATCGAGTCGGGGCACTTTTCGGAAATCAACTGCTGATACGCGGCCGCCTGGATTGCTTTTGCGTCGTTCCATGGTGCGAGTGCAATCTGGCTTGCATCGTCGCAGCCTCGCAGGCTCCAGAAGCAGCTGAGCTCCAGATGGAACGCCCGCTTGGTCAGTTCGGGTGGTGCATCATTGGTGTAGATAAGGTTTAACCTGTTTCCCTCAACCGTGGGACGATATTGCGGGCTATTGTCATCTACGCTGGTAACTTCGAATCCTCTCTGGTGCGGAAGCCAAAATCCATGGACACTTCTTGCCGAAACGATGTAGCCCACGTAGCCGGCAAACTGTGGAGGCGTCCACTGATTCGCCAGGCCGTACTCGACCTGCGATACCTTCCCATCCTGCACCTGCACGCTGGCATTAAAGCTCATGAAGCGGAGGGGCAACCAGTTTTTCTCGTTGGAAATCTGCGCGTAAAAGCCGCGACTCGATACGCCGCGGGTCGTGGATTCATACTGAGTCAGGTACGGAACCATCTTGGTCAATTGTTCCTCGGTGGTCTGATCAATGCGTATCTCGGCCAATCCGTGCAACACGGCCTGAATCTTTCGTGCCACCAGGTACAAGCGAAGCTGGGCTACGGTCGTGAGGAGCAGGAGGAGGAGAAGAATGGCGGCGTAGAATCGCCGGGCCCAGCGTCCGGTCAGGGCTCGGCCAACCCGGCGGAAAAATGGAAAGCGTGCATTCGCCGTCATGTTGCTTTGATCATCGTAACGCATGTCTAAAATTCGGATCCTGTCACGAATATGAATGTAGCTGCGACTGCTCCATAATCTTTTCAGAACCCGGCTGAGACAAGTCCTTGCGCTCAGAATTTGATGCTGAACGCAAGGACGACCTCTTCGACAGCTACCGACAACATGTCACAGCGCTGGAGTCGCCAGAACAACCCTGGCGCCCACTGACCGGCACACGTCGATCACGTGCGCGACATCGGCAAATGACACTGCCCCTGATGAGTTCATTAGGACCATCTTTTCGCTCCGGTTTTGAAGAAGCTGCGCTAGTGTGCCTTGCAGTTTGGCGGGAGCAACGTCCTGGCTATTGACCTTCAGTGTTGGTCTGGCCTGCTCTGAGCTGAGCACCTGAACTAGGATCGAACTCGAACTGGAGGGCGCATCAAGCAACACTTCGAGGCCTTTCGGTGAAACTATGGTTCCCGGGGCCGGCGATTCTTGTTGGGCTGTCAGCAGCGTTGGCGCCGCGACGCCTGCTGCACGCGCTGCCTCCAGGACCCTCATCACATCGGCGTACGGCGTGCGGGCGTCGGCCTTGATGTAGAGCTTTTGCTGGCGATCGCGCGGAGGGTTCTTCATCTCGCCCGCCAAGGCCGCGGGCGTGATCGGATCGGTTCCGAGGTAGACGGTGCCGTTCTCGGTTACCGCCACGATCCACGCGTTTGCGTTGTCCGCATCGGGCGCGGGTGTGGCGCTGCTGGTGCTTGCCAGTTCTACGCGGACTCCTTTTTGCAGGGCCGGAGCTTGTGCAACCATTTTCGGCGCGGCGCCGCCGGTTAACGTTAAAGCGATTAGAGACACTGATAGTAAGCGGTTCATATGTTCTCCTTTTCTGTCCGTCTTAATTTTGCCGATCTTGTTTTCGGTAGATAAAGTGGTCAGGGTTTCGCTCCGCCGAGCGACGCTGTAGCCAGCGTTCCCCCGAGACCCATGGTTTCTACAGCGGACGAGGGCACGATCACCATGGAGCCTTTTTCTTTAATCGCTTCATACAGCATGTTCATGGCGCGCAGATGCAGGGCTACGGGATTTTCCGCGTAGGCGGCCGCGGCCTGCACGAAGCTGTTGGAGATTTCCTGTTCGGCCTGGCCCAGGATGATGCGGGCCTGGCGTTCACGCTGGGCTTGCGCCTGGCGCGACATAGCGTCTTCCAGACCGGCGGGGATTTTTACGTCGCGAATCTCGACCGATTGCACGGTGATGCCCCAGGGATTTGTCTTTTCGTCGAGAATGCGCTGCAGTTCGCGGCCCATGGTTTCGCGTTCGGTAATCATCTGCGCCAGCTCGTGACGGCCGATCGATTCGCGCAGCGCGGTCTGCGCGCTCATGGTGATGGCCTCGATGAAGTTCTCCACTTCCAGAATCGATTTCTCCGCGTTCCACACCAGCCAGAACACGATGGCGTCGACGTTTACGGGAACCGTGTCGCGGGTCAGCGTGGATTCCGCCGAGACGCTGGCCACGCGCACCCGCTGGTCGACATATGCGCTCAGGGTTTCCACGATGGGGATAATGTGGAAGATTCCGGGCCCGCGCAGGCCCACGTAGCGGCCCAGGCGCAGCACGGCGACCTTCTCCCACTGCTGCACAACCTTGATAGCGAACATGAAATAAATGCCCAGCACGGCCCCTGCAATGATTCCCGCGGGATGATGAATGGCGACGGTGACCACCGCTCCCGCCAGCAGGCAGATGACAAACAACGATCTTCCGATGCCGCTGATCTGGCCGATTCCGATTTTCGTCATGGCTTCTATCTCCTCTGCCCACGCTCGGGCACCATCTCGCGCAAACGTTCCAGCAAGTCTTCCACGGTGAATCCGGCAGCGCCGGCGCGGGCGGCAACTTCGCCCGCCATCTGCGTGAGCTGGCGCTCGCGCTCGGCGTTGTTTTTCTCCGGTTTCTTGTTCGCTACAAATGTTCCGGTGCCCTGGTGAGTCTCGAGCATGCCGCCTAGTTCCAGCTCGCGATAAGCGCGCAGCACGGTGTTGGGATTGATGGCCAGGTCCACCGCCAGCTGCCGCACCGTGGGCAATTGGTCGCCGGCGCTCAGCGAGCCCGAGGCCACGCCTGCCCTTACCTGGTCGATGAGCTGGCGGTATACCGGCATGCCGCTGCGCAGATCGAGAGCGAAACGAAAAGGGACTTGTGCGGGTTGGCTCTTTGCAGTCATATAGACTACTAGTGTTATATATAACTAGTACACTCGTGTCAAGAGAAAAAGGCGGACCTTGGGAAGTCTCCTAGGTGAGGAAAGTTGGGGAAGGGTGAAATCGATATCGCCGGCGTGGGCTTTTGAGTGCGGGATCCTTCACTCCGCTGAAGAACGGCTGCGTTCAGGATGACACCTTCGTGGATTCCTTGAGCGTCAACCGTGAGAATCCAATGAATCACTGTCCATCGGCGTCAGTGCTTTTCGCCGAAGCCCTTGAAGCCTTTGCGGCGCTGTTCGCTGTAGCGGCGCAGCGCGTCGAGGATGATGGGGAAGGCCTCGCCTGCGGGACGTATCTCATCCACTTCGACGGCTTTGCCTTCGAGTTGTTTGTAGTCCTGAAAGAAGCGGCGCAGCATGAGCATGCGATGCGGAGGCATTTCCGCGGCCTCGCGATAAGAGTTGAACTCTGGATCCTGCGTGGCGACGGCGATGATTTTGTGGTCCTGCTTGCCGGCGTCAATCATGGTCATCAGTCCGATGGCGCGGGCGTGGATGATCGTGAGGGGCACGACGGTTTCCTGGCAGAGCACCAGCACGTCGAGCGGGTCATCGTCTTCGGCGAGCGTTTGCGGAATGAAGCCGTAATTCGCCGGATAGTAAACCGCCGAGTAGAGGACGCGATCGAGGCGGATCAGGCCGCTCGACTTATCCAATTCATATTTCACGCTCGAGCCGAATGGAATCTCGACCACGCAGTCGAATTCCTGCGGCAACTTGTCGCCGGGAGTTACGTCGTGCCAAGGATGGATCATGAGAGATGCTTGCCTTTCGGACGAATGCCTGCGGTCTGCATGGTGTGGCGTACTCGAGCTTTCATTCTAACGGAGCGACCCTCCGGAATCTTGATTCCCGCTGGCGTGGCGCGTAGAGTTCTAGCGTAGGGCAAGTCTCGCGGGAGCGTTTTTCATGTCCAGTCAAGGCAACACTTATTTGAAGTTCGGGGCGGTCACGGCGGTGATTGTCGTGCTGCTCGGCTATCTGGCGTATACCGGGGTGCAGGACAGCAAGAGTTACTACGTCACCATCAAAGAACTACGTGCCATGGGCCCGGGGGCGTACACGAAGCGGTTGCGGGTTGCCGGGAACGTGAAGCCGGGGTCGATTAAGCGCAACGGAACGCATGTGCAGTTTGTGCTGATGGAGGCGGACCAGACGCTTGCGGTGGATTACACGGGAACCGAAGCTCCGCCCGACACCTTCAAAGACGAATCGCAAGCTCTCGCCGATGGCAGAATCGGGCCTGATGGCGTTTTCCAGGCCAAGGCGCTGCAGGCCAAGTGCGCGTCGAAGTATGCTCCGAAGCAGCCCGGGACGCCCGTCAATGGAATGTCATCGAGCGAACCGCCGAAGAGCATGACGCAGGTACAACCGGCCGCCGCGCCCGGCGTTTCGAACTGAAAGTTCCGATACGTCTTTTGGTTTTGTCATCCTGAGCGTAGCCGAAGGGGATCCCTATCGTCACGTTGCTCTGTCCGCTGTTCTCTCCGCGACCGGTCCGCAGTGCGAAGATTTCGCGCCTCCAGTAAACTCACTGCTGAGTGACCAGCCCCGTCATCACCGTCACGAACGTCATCAAGCAGTTCGGCCGCTTCGCCGCGTTGCGCGGAGTGAATGCGGAGTTTCATAGCGGCAAGTTCTACGCCATCCTCGGCGATAACGGAGCAGGGAAGACGACGCTGCTGCGCGCGCTCGCTGGACTCGCCCATCCCACGCAGGGAACGATTTCGATTCTCGGCATGAGTCCGCAAACGGCCTGCCGTGAAATCGGCTACATGGCGCATCCCTCGCTGCTTTACGACGAGATGAGCGGGATGGAGAACCTGCGCTACTTCGCGCGGCTTTACGGCATCGTCGGCGCCGGTCAACGCAATAACGAACGCTGTGGGCAAGTGGTGCGCTTAGTTGGGCTCGATCCAGAGTTGACGCGCTCTGTCGGACAGTATTCTCAAGGCATGCGGCAGCGCATGTCGCTGGCCCGCGCGATTCTGCATGATCCGAAAATTCTGCTGCTCGACGAGCCGTTCTCGAATGTGGATGTCCATTCCGCGGGTGAAATGGTCCGTCTGCTGCGCGGGATGCGCGACGCTGGCAAGACGCTATTTGTGGTCACGCATCAGGCAGCGCTGCTGCAAGGCGTGGCCGATGAATTTATCTGGATGCAGGCGGGCCGGATCGTGGATCGCACCGCGAGCACGGCACGCGAGGGGTCTCTCACGTGAAAATCTTGCGGAGGAGATTGCGGATCAGAGTGCGAATCATGGAGTGGCGGACACCCTCGTCCGCCGGGCGAGCTCCCCGGACGAAGATTCCTGAGCGGACTCCCCGGACGAGGGCGTCCGGGGCTCCATTCGCGAGCAATTTCAGATTGCAGATTGCAGATTGCAGATTTCGAACTTGCGGGGGCGTGCGATGAGCCTTTGGTCGGTGACTCTCGCGACGCTGGCAAAAGACATTCGCCTGGAGTGGCGTTCCAAGGACGCGCTCAATTCCATGCTTTTTTTCTCGCTGCTGATGGTGGTGATTTTCAGTTTTTCTTTCGATCCGCTGGCGGAGGAGTCGCGTCACATCGTGGGCGGTTTGATCTGGGTAGCGTTCTTGTTCGCGGCCGTGGTCGCGTTGAACCAGACCTGGGCGCGCGAGTTGCGCAATCAGGTGCTGGACGCCTACCGCGTCTCGCCCGCACCGGCCAACGCGCTGTTCCTGGCGAAAGCGTTGGGCAATTTTATTTTTGTCAGCGTGCTGGAAGCGCTGATGACGCCGCTGTTCATCGTTTTTTACAATCTGCGAGCCGTGGGCCCGGGCTGGCAGTTGATTCCGATTGCGCTGCTCGGAACCTGGGCGCTGGTGGTGAACGGCACGTTCTTTGCGGCGATGTCGATCCGCACGCGTAGCCGCGAAATCATGCTGCCTCTGCTGCTGTTCCCCGTCTCTATTCCAGCGCTGATTGGAATGGTCGCGGGCACCACGGCAATTCTTACCGGCGACGATCCGGCGCACTTCTGGATCGTGTTGCTACTTACTTACGATGTAGTATTTACTACAGCCTGCCTGGCGTTATTTGAAACCGTGTTGCAAGCGGAGTGAAACGAGCGGAATGAAGCATGAGTGAAAGAAGCGACTTAAAACTAAAGATGAAGCGGGTCTTCCCCATCCTCGCGGTCGTCACGGCAGCGCTGCTCGCCTACGCACTCTATCAGGCGCTGGTGGTGGCCCCGACCGACGCGCAGCAGGGCGACGTTTACCGCATCATTTATTACCACGTGCCTTCCGCGTGGACTGCCTTCCTGCTGTTCTTCATCAATTTTGTTGCGTCCATTCAGTACCTGGTGAGCACAAAGCCGTCCACGAAGAGAGCCGCGAATTGGGTTGTGATTGCGGTCGGGATCCTCGGCTGCGTTGTGCCTTTTGTTCCGCGCGTGCAGCAGTGGCTGCACGCCACCGGAATGTATTCCAGTTCGGTGGCCACCACGGCCGTGATTATTGTGGCTCTTTATTTCCTGGCCGGAAGGTATTTTGCTGGCGAAAAGCTAGACGTGCTGGCCGTGACCACCGCTGAAGTGGGAGTCGTATTCTGCACCATCGTTCTGGTCACGGGGCCGATCTGGGCGCGGCCGGTGTGGGGAATCTGGTGGGCGCCGGGAGACATTCGGCTGACTTCGACGCTGGTGCTGTGGCTGATTTATGTGAGCTATCTGATCCTGCGCCGATTTTCCGACAGCGCGCAAACCCAGAAGCTGGCCGCGGTGCTGGCCATTTTCGGAGCGCTGGATGTGCCGCTGGTTTATTTTTCGATCTGGTTTTTCCGCACGCAGCATCCGCAGCCGGTGATTGGTGGCGGAGGGTCAATCGACCCGAAGATGCTGCACGTTCTCATGATCAGCTGGACGGCGTTTCTTTTCTTCGCGTTTCTGGTGTGCTGGTCGCGCTATCGCCTGGAAATGCTGCGCCGTGAAGTGGAGCAAGCCCACGCTATGCAGTCGCTGAGCGGAGACGCTTCAAGCGTCGCCGTCTCAAACCCAGCCGTCTCAAGCCCAGCAGTCTCAAGCCGAGGTCCCCAATGAACGCCATCAAATTTCTCTACGCCGCCTATATCGTCACGTGGCTGATCCACGCGCTGTATCTCGGAAGCCTGGTACTCCGCTACAAGCGTCTGCGCCAGCAACTGAAGGAGTTGGGAAAGTAGCCCGCCCCTCAGTTCGCCGCTTTCCATTCCTTCTGTAACGCGCTGAGGAAGTCGGCGCTGCCGGAGCGGAGGAATTCGTAATCCTCGATCATGGCAGCGGTGCCGATGCGCAGAGACGGCAGCGGAGATTCCACCCGAATTACGCGGGCGGTGAAACGAACGCGTACCGCGTCGGTCAGGGTGACGTGGGGCGGAAAGGTGAGAGTGACTTCCAGTTGCGTGCCCGCGGCGACCGCGCGGTCGAGATAGAAGAAGACGCCGCGCGCGCTCACGTTTTGCGTTTCCGTGTGGAACTCGCTGGCACCTGCGATGTGCACCACGGCCGGCAGCCGCATATCGAACCGCCGCATCGACCGCCGTTCCTGAGAACTCGTCTGCATTTTAAACGTGCTCGTTGAAAGCATGTCTCCCCGTGTCCATTGTTCTACGATCGTTTCTGCGGCCGTCCTGATGTGCCCGTCCGAATACGATGCGACCGTGCTAATACGAACTGCGACTTAAGAAATAAGGGGAGGTTTGAATCTCGACGGCTCCAGACCCTGTGAGGCACAAATGTATAGAATCGTCCGCGGTTTGCAAACACAAAAACACGACCCGGAGTTGAATCGGTAAATCCTGCTGCAAAGCCGCCCGGCCAAGGAGGAAATGCCGGCTGCGAGTCCCCATACCCGCACTTTCTTAATTAAGCAATCCTGCTGCCATCCCTCATGGGTTATGGCTGGCTATTGTCACAGAAGAATCAGCAGCTTGCAGCAGTCTCGCCGCGGTGGCGGGGATTTTCATGCAAGGGTTTGCAGATGCTTTCCGAGGCTCTGGGCGAGAAGTTTTTCCTTCCCCCCACTTTCGTGCCATCCCCGGCATCTTTCCTGAGGCTCCGGCGCATCTCATGGATGCTTAGGGCGACGCTTAGGGCCCCAACCGTGGACGGCTGCCCGGAGTCAGGTTAAAGTTCCCAAAACAGGGGCGATTTGCCGGAGTTCCGGGCGGGCTGGCTTGACAGTCTATCCGTCAGATGTTTAAGTAGTTATTTAAATTTTCTGCCAGTTCCAGCGCTATCGTGAGCTGCGGGCGGCGTCGCCGCCGTGGGATAGAACTGACTCGTGCACCATTTCTATTTTCTCTCCAAACTGATCTGACGAAAGTGGTTCAGGATTGGACTGGGCGATGAGACTGGGGCGATCAGACATGGGACGATCAGGCTGGGACGACCAAACTTGAGACGATCAAACTGAGGACGATCTTGGTGAATTCGGAGGAACGCTTGAACGTAAATCGCAGTGGGTCGGGAACAGGCTCGGGAACAAGCTCGCGAATAAGCTCGGGCACAAATCGGTTCGGCGTCCTGTGGGGCGCAATCCTGCTGCTTGCTGCCGGATGCCTGCTGGTGGGGTCGGCCCCCCGGTCGCGCACGGCCAGCGCAAGTCCGCAGGCTTCGCGTTCTCCGCTGCAGACTGCGATTCTCGCCGCTGATTCCTCCGCTTTTGCACCGGCGCTTGCCGGTCAACCGACTTCCGACCAGCGTAAACCCGGGGCGCGGGCTCTGCTAAGCCAATTGCCGCTGCTGTTTGAGCCCAATCTGGGTCAAGTGAGTCTGGGCCCATTGAGTCTGGGGCAAGTGAATTCCAGCCAATCCGATTCCGGCGTAAAGTTCGTCGCCCGTGGCAGCGGTTATTCACTGTTTCTCGATTCCGAAGGAGCCACGCTCGCCCTGCGCAGCCAGGCCCACGCCGGTTCGGCTGCGCGCACCGAGTCGGTGCGCATGAAACTGGCTGGAGCCAGCCCCAGCGCTCGTATCGCCGGAGCCGATCTTCTGCCCGGCAAGAGCAATTACTTCATCGGGAACGATCGCTCGAAGTGGCGTTCCAACATTCCGCAGTTTGCCCGCGTAAGTTATGAAGAGGTTTATCCCGGCATCAATCTGGTTTTCTACGGAAAGCAAGGGCAACTGGAATACGATTTCCAGGTAGCCCCGGGCGCCGACCCCTCGCAGGCCCAGCTGGAATTTGACGGCGCACAGAAAATCGAACTGAGTTCGGGAAGCTTGATTTTAAAGGGTGACGGCGGCAGCCTGCTCTTTGCGGCCCCCAGCATCTATCAGGAGATCGATGGCCGGCGGCAGCCCGTGGAAGGCCGCTTCGCACTGCGTGCCGCGAATCGCGTGGGATTCGAAGTGGGCGCCTATGACCACAGCCGCGAGCTGATCATCGACCCGGTACTCACTTATGCCACCTTCTTCGGCGGCACCGGCAACGATACCTTTCCTTACATTACCGTCGATATTCTGGGAAACATCTACCTGACGGGCTCGACCACTTCGCCCAACTTGCCGGTCACGGTTGGCGCCTACCAGTCGACCCTGAATTCGACCGCGAACGCGCAGAACATTTTCATTCTCAAGCTGAATCCGCTGGCTGGCACCGGAGGAGTCGAGTATCTCACCTACCTCGGCGGCAGCGGCACGGATAGTAGCGCGGGCATCGGCGTGGACGGGACTACCATTTATGTTGCCGGGACCACTACCTCAACTGACTTTCCGACCACTCAAACCGCCTACCAGACAAATAATAGTCTCAAGACTCCGGGCAACCAGCACGTGTTCGTCAGCGTGCTGAATCCGACCGTCACCTCCACCGACCAACTGGTTTATTCCACGTATCTTTCAGGCAGCGGCGCCGACATCGCCAGTGGCATGACCATCGATACCGCGGGCAATGTCTACGTCACCGGCACCACCACTTCCACCGCCCTCAGCGACGAAGGCAGCCTCACCAATCAGTTCCCCGCCAGCGCTACTCCGGAGGCGCAGCCCTTTCAGGCCACCACTCGCGGCGCTCCCATTCAATTCTTCGTGACCAAGGTAAATACCGTTGCCGCGGGCATCGGAAGTATTGCCTACTCCACCTATTTCGGCGGTGGGGCGCCGAGCAACGCCATTGCAACAGGCGGCGGCATTGCCGTGGATACCACCGGCAACATTTATTTCACCGGCACCACCAACTTCATTTACACCGGGCAAAGCCCGGTCACCGATTTCCCGATTCTGAATGCTTACCAGCCGTGTCTGGACACGCCTCCTCCGCTGGTCATCGTCACCGGGCTCCCCGTGTGCAACAACACCACGGTCACCGCCCCCGACGCTTTCGTTGCCAAGCTGAATAACCCCACCAACACACAGGCCACGCAACTGGCGTGGTCCACGTATTTTGGCGGCGCCAATAACGAAACGGGAACCGGCATCGCCGTGGATGCGGGCGCGGCTAACGTCTACATTACGGGCTCGACCAACTCTCCGAGCTTTATTCTCCCGACTACGATTTCGAGTTTTGCGCCCTATCAGCTTTGCCTGGACACCCCTCCCCCGAACCCGACAAGTCAGGCGAGCTGCCTCACCATTGCCACACCCCTCAGCAACGCCTACGTGGCACGGTTTAACAACATAGCGGGCACCAGCACCACCACGACCCCCACCGTCGAGGCGTTAACTTATTTTTCGTACCTGGGAGGGACCGGTCCCGACGCCGGCTTGGCCATCACGGTGGACCCCGCCAGCGACGCGCTCATCACCGGATATACCCAGTCGGAGAATTTTCCTATTTTCCCCAACGCCGCCACTTGCGCAGTACCCGCTTATTGCGTGATCCAACCCACCAATTTGAGCACGCAAACGCCGCCGCAGAATGCGTTCTTTGCGCGCCTCAATACCGCGACGTTGCAAGGGCAGTCTGCGGTGGGCGCGGATGTGACCTACTACGGCGGAACGGGCACGGATCAGGGAACGAGCATCGCGATCGACCAGAACCTGAATATCTATTTCGCCGGCGACACTACCTCACCCACGCTGCAGACTCTTAATCCGTTGCAAATGGACAACGGCGGTCCGCCGGGGACGTTCGATACGTTCATGGTGCAGCTGGGCACAGCGGCCGATCTCGCCGTCACCAACGCGCAGCTTTCGAACCCCACGCTTTCGAATCAAGTGGCAGTCGGCACCCAGGTCTCAACCGTCTACACCATCACCAACAACGGTCCCGACCTGGCGACCAACGTGGTGGTGCTGGGGACGATTCCCCTGGGAACAACTTTCGACAGCGCCAGCGCCACTGCCGGCAGTTGCTCTTCGACCGTCGCCACTGGCGGAGTTGCCTGCACCATTTCCTCGATGCAAGCCGGCTCCACGGCCACCGTCACCATCGTGCTCACGGCCAACACCCCCGGAGGGTATGAATCTTCTGCTTCCGTTTCGTCGGCGAACAATATCGATCCTAATCCGGGGAATAACAGCGGGGCCGTCTCTTTCACTGCAACCGCGTTCATCTTCAACGTCACTCCTACCGCCGTTGCTGTCCCGGCGGCGGGCGATTCGGCGTTCTACACGGTGACCGTAACCCCGCAGCCGGTCTACGGCTCGAATGTGTCCCTGAGCGTTACGGGTCTGCCGGGCGCCACCAAATCCAGCTTCAGCTCGCCCTCGGTCGCGCTGAGCGGTGAGAGCCCGGTCAGCAGCACGCTTACCGTAAGCACCACCGCCCGCCCCATCAATATTGGAAGCCTGCGCCCCGGGCGTGGGGCGCTCTACGCGGCTTTCCTGGCGTTTCCCGGGATGGTTTTCCTGGGATTCGGCGCGGGTTTCGGCGAGGCTGGTAAACGCCGCCGGCGCGGCTTTGCCGGGCTCCTGATGATCTGCATGCTGTTTGGTTTGATCTGGCTGCAGCCCGCATGCAGCGGCGGCACCACGCCTCCCCCTGCGGGAGGAACTCCGCCGGGAACTTACAACCTTGTCATCACGGCCGCCGGAGGCACCTACTCGAAGAACCAGACGGTGCAACTGGTAGTTCCGTAACGGCAGCGGCAGGTTGCCGCCAGCCGTCTGACGGGTGCGGCTTGGGAGGTGGGCCGCCATCCCAATTTGAGAGATAGTCAAGCATTTTTCGCAGCTTCCGCTTACAATTTGAGTGTGACACTTGTTACGCTCGTAACGTGCGTAACGCGAGCGCCGTGACGGCCGTGCTCTGTCCCGCCCTCTTGATTCTGGGTACGATAATCGGAAGAATAGGTGTATCATGCCGCGCATGGGTGAACCTTCCTCGTCTTTGCTGCGTCTAAACAACAGGGAGGCTGCATGGATTTAAACGTGCGCGCGTTCCGCGTGATCCAGGCTGCGATCACGGGACAAGAAACTACGGTTGATGCGCGAAAGATGGCAAGGCGCAAGGCAGGGCTGGCTGGTGGCCCTTCGTGTGCCAAGTCCACTGGCGCAAAGCATGATCGCGAAATCGCGTGACAGCGAGTCGTGCAAGATGCACAAGAGCACACACTCTTAAGGATAGGCAAGCGTAGCACCCATGAATAATGCCCTCACAATGGATCAAGCCGGTCTTCTCCTTCAGCGCGAAAGATCGCTAGAAGGCTCCTTGTCGTTCTTGGCGTCATGCTCCCAAAAGTCAGCTCGAGAGCTTTCCGCGCCGACTGGGGAAGTTTTCAAAGGCATCAGGAGTGCCATGAATGAGCTCTTGGTGAGCATTATCCAAAAGCGAACCAAGGAAGAATTTCGCAGCGCATTCGCTTTGTCGTTTCCGAAGTACATGGAGATGTCATTGTCTCTGTCATATTTCGCGCAAGCCATTGTTCCGACCCCCGTCATCGAACGCTTGACGCGCGAGGCCATCTGCGAAATGGAGGCAGACTTCCGCGATAAGGGGATGGCAGCATTCGGCGCGGTTGCGCGCGATCAGGCCCTGTTCACGGTTTGGACGCTTCGGAAGATCCATGATCTTTTGACCCAGATTTCTACGGCAAAGCCGGAGAAGGCCAAGCAGAAAGATGATCAAAAGTATTGCTTGCACTTTGCTGCATCCGCGCTGCAAGCGCATTTCAGTCTGGACTGTCTAAAGATGGCGCTCCGTCTCGACCAGCCCATTTACCCGGAAGTAATGGAGCAACTCACCGATGGTCTTCGGGCTATGGTGAATGCGTACACTTGGGCGCGCATGGGCCTCGATCTGCGTGCCCCGACTGACGCAGTGCCACAGGAGCCAGATTCCTCGGACGACGAGGACATGGAGCTTCTGGCGGCATCAATGAGAGACATGGCTCTCATGGGGGATGATGAGAGCCTGTGAATGCCGGTGGACCCCTCAATTCCCGTCGATCCTGGTGACATTTTCTGGGTAACTTTGCCTTTCCAGGGAGGAAGCGAGCAGTCCGGCAGACGCCCTTGTATAGTGGTATCCCGCCGTTCGTTGAACGGCGGAAACACGGTCGTTGTTGTGCCGATGTCCACGAACCTGGCCAGAGCGAGCGCCCATAGGATTCTTCTACCCGCCGGCGAAATCATTAAAGATGTTGGCTGCGCCTCGGATGTAAAAGACAGTGTAGCGCTGTGCCATCAACTGCGTGCCGTGGACAGGCGAGCCTTCGAGAGCAAGATTGGGAAACTCAGCTACAATGCCATACTCGCTGTCCAACTTGGCTTGTCGTACCTCTTCGACATCCGCTAGCCTCTGACCCTCCCCAAGTCGCTACCATGGCGACTTCAACCGTCCGCGCACCCATGGATGAGGCTTTAGCCTCTGATTCCGTCGCCCTAGGCCAGCGGGCCGAGCGTCAGGAGATGAGTGCCTGTTCCTACGCGCCGGCCGATAGCTTGTGGTGGGCCTTTACTTCGGCGATTCCATACTGGCGGATTTTGTAAAGCAGTGCCTTGTAGCTGATCTGCAGAATCGCGGCTGCCTGTTTGCGGTTCCAGTTGGTCTGGTCGAGGGCCTGGGTAATGGCCTCGGCTTCCGCTTCGTCCTTGGCGCTGCGGGCCAGGGACTTCAACCCTCCGCCGGAATCGTTTCGAGTTCCAGAATCGCCGCGAGATCCGCTCGGACCATCGCCCTTCGGCTGCAGTTCCGAAACTGCCAGATTCTCGTCGCCCAGAATCAGATAGCGTTTCAGGAAATTATTCAGCTCGCGCAGATTACCGGGCCAGGAGTGATCGTGGCAGGCCTTCAGCAGTGCCGGGGTGAGCGGCAGCGGCGCGCGCGCATAGCGCTCCGCCATGCGCGTCATGGAATGCTTCAACAGGATCGGCACTTCCTCCTTGCGGTCGCGCAGCGGCGGCAAGTGCAGCGTGAACGCGTTCAATCGGTAATAGAGATCTTCGCGCAGACGCTTGGTGGCCAGCGCTTCCGGAATGTTGATGTTGGTGGCGGCAAGAATGCGCACATCCACTTTGATCACCGAGCGGCTGCCCAGCCGCGAAAACTGCTGGTCTTGCAGCACGTGGAGAAGTTTTGCTTGCAGCAGCGGAGGCATCTCGCCGATTTCGTCGAGCAGAATTGTGCCCTTGTTGCAGATTTCGAACTTACCCGGTTTGGCATGAGTGGCGCCGGTGAACGCTCCGGGCTCGTAACCGAACAGTTCGCTTTCCAGCAGGTCGGCGGGGACGGCCGCGCAATTTACTTTCAGAAATGTGCGATGCGCGCGCAGCGAAAGTTTATGAATCAGCCGCGCCAGCACTTCCTTGCCCGTGCCGCTTTCGCCGAGCAGCAGAACTGGAATATCCACGTTCGCGACTAGCGCCGCTTGCGAACGGATCTTGCGCATCGCCGGGCTCGCCGCGATGAAGAACACATCATCAGCGAGTTCTTCGACTTCGTCGGTGTAAACCTGTTTTCCCTGCTCGAGACACAGGTCGATCACGCGGTCGAGTTCGGCTTTCTGAAATGGCTTGGTCAGGTAATCCTGCGCTCCCAGGCGCATGGCCTGCACTACCTTGCGCGTGTCGTTGACGCAGGAGAGCATTACAACTTTCAGCCCGGGCCGTTTCTGCCGGAGCTTTTCCAGAGTTTCGATGCCGTCGATGCCGGGCATGAGCACGTCCAGCAGAACTAAATCCGGTTCCAGGCCTTTTTCCAGATGCTGCAACGCTTCCTCGCCGGTGGTGGCGGTCTCGACTTTGTAGTCGTCGACTTCCAGCAGCGTTTTGATGTAACGCAGCATGCCGGGTTCGTCATCCACCAACAGGATCTTTGCGGCTTCACTCATCGGTTCTTTCCTTTGCCGGCAGCTACCGCCACCGGCTTGTACGGCAGGAGGAAGGAAAACTTGCAACCTGCGCCGTCACTCTCCACCCAGATTTTTCCTCCCATGGCCTGCACCAGGCGGCGCACAATCGCCAGGCCCAGTCCCATGCCTTCCTGACTTTCGTTGCCGGGAAGGCGAAAGAAATCGTCAAACACTTCCAGATGAAACTCCGCCGGAATCCCCGGCCCGGTGTCCGAAACACTTACCTTCACGGCGTTGGGATGAGCAACGCTCTGGCGCCGCCGTTCGCCGGAGCCGGAGGATTGCGTGGTGGCGCGCCGCTCCCACATATGCGGCTCGGCATGCAGCCACACCGTTCCGCCCGGAGGCGTGAACTTATACGAATTCTCCAGCAGATTCGAAATCACGCGCTCCAGCTTGGGAGTATCGAGAGGAAAACTCGGCAGCTTGTCGTTGGCGAGAAAATAAAGCGCCAGCCCTTTTCCCTGAAACCGGTTCGACCACAGCCGGCAAACTTCTGACAGGCAGAGGTTGATGTCACCGGGTTCGAAATGCATCCGCAACCCGCCGGTCTCGATCGCGCTGTAAGTGAGGAAGTCCTGAATGAATTGCTCCAGCCGCTTGCCGCTGTCCCGCATGTCGCCGAGAACTTGACGCTGGCGTTCGTTGAGCGGTCCCAGTTTTTCGTTCTGCAGCAGTTCGACGTAACCGTTCAGAATGGAAAGCGGAGTTTTCAGATCGTGAGTGGCCGCGGCCAGGGCGTTGGTGGTGCGTTGAAAACGCGCCTGCAACTCGGAATACTCCTGCAGAAGATTTTCTGGACTGGGCAGGTCTGCGTCCGCATTAGCTTCCCGGCGCACGGATGCCTGCGAGGTTAGTTCCCTCCCAGAAGTGTCAGACACACACGTATTCTTCTGCGCGGTGGCCATTCGGAGAACCAAACTTTGCGTGGGGAGGAACAGGCACCCGATTCGCAATGAATGAGTGCGTATCTTTAGATCGTATTCCGGGAGTACCAGCGTTGTCAACGAAAAATGCAACCGAATTACCCAAGTGTAGCAAAACCTTGCACTTCCGGCCCTTTCGCGCGTCGGCCGCATTCTGTCTCAATTGAGAACAAAAAACGAACAAAACGCCGGAAAGTGATGGCAATGCAGGATGTTTCGGAGGCTGGATTAGGGGTTATGGGGTCCGTCGGGGGTGTCTTACCCCGTCCTTACCTGGCATTGGCCCCCAAGGTGCTGCCGTGGGGTGGAGGATGGGGGTGGCGTGCGCTCCGACGGAAGACATGGCGAAAGGCGAAAATGGCCCCGGCTTCCTCTGGCCATACCGGTCTTTGTGCGCTGCCGCGACGATAAAGGCAAGGAATTCCTGGAGTTTGCCACCGCCCTCAATGTGAGCGCCGGCGGGATGCTGTTGGCGGTCCGCAAGGGCCTGCCCTCTGCCGCGGAGATTCTGCTGGAGATTCCCAGTGCTCCGCTGGCCGGGCTGAGTGCGCTGCCGAAGACGGCTCGCAACCTCCGCGCCAGGGCGCTCCGCAGTACGCAAGCGGCGGGTTGCCACCTTTTGGGGCTCAAGTTTGCCCGTCCCCTGCTGAATTCAAACCATCCGAGAAGCTCCAAAGGACGGAAAGTTGGTTCTGCGGTGTGAAATTGTTTACCCACAGGCAGTCACCCATTTGGCCCCGATCTTACTCCTGACCGGGCGCGGCTGGTAACCGGGCGAATCTTTGGTAAGTTGCTATTGTTCAATAAGATAGATACATTTTTGAGAGCAGGCGCAGAGTGCCGGCAGCTTTGGCTCTCGGGATGCTTGGAAACTGTTGACCTCCCTCCACTCCCTCGCGGAGCTTCCTTATGACCACCAGCAACAGTGTCAACTCGCTAGTCCAGCCCTTGGGAGAGATGCCGCCTTCCGCGGTGGTTTTCGGCCAAACGGCCGCCATGCAGGCGCTCCAGGAGCGGATGCTGAAGCTGGCCGGGGCCAACGTTCCCGTGCTGATCCAGGGGGAAAGCGGGACTGGCAAAGACATTATCGCCCGCATGATTCACGCGAATTCGCCGTGGAAGACCGGGCCGTGGGTCAAGGTGAATTGCCCCGCCATTCCGGGAACCCTGCTCGAGAGTGAGCTGTTCGGCTACGAAAAAGGAGCCTTCACCGGAGCCTACGGCATGAAGCCGGGGCGCGTGGAAATGGCTCATCGTGGGACGCTTTTCCTCGACGAAATTTCTGAACTCGACCTGGCGCTGCAATCGAAACTACTGCAATTGCTGCAGGATGGACAGTTCTGCCGCATCGGCGCGCAGGAAGACAAAAAAGTTGAAGTGCGCGTGGTCTGCGCCACCAATCGCAAGCTGGAAGAGGAAATCGAGAACGGCACTTTCCGCGCCGATCTGTTTTACCGCATCAACGTGGTGAACCTCCACATGCCGCCGTTGCGCGAGCGCGCCACCGACATTCCTGATCTGGTGGATTACTTTCTGGAGTATCACAACCGCAAGTACAACTGCCGGGCGAAGCCGCTTTCCGCTGAACTGATGGCTGTGCTGCGGAAATACCACTGGCCGGGCAACATTCGCGAGCTGGAAAATCTGATCAAGCGCTACGTGATTCTGGGCACCGAGGACGTGATCTCAAGCGACCTGACTCCGCGGGAAACGGACTTCATCAATTCCGACATTCCGCTGGACGGGCAAATTTCTTTGAAGAAGCTCACGCGGCAGGCGGTGCGCGAACTGGAGCGCAAGGTAATCCTCAAAACTTTGCAGACGCACCACTGGAACCGCAAGCAGGCCGCGCGCGCGCTGAGCATCAGCTATCGCGCGCTGCTCTACAAGATTCGCGACGCCGGCTTGCCGTCGAACCGCGCGGTCAAACGCCAGCAGGCGGAAACTGTGAAGAACGACTTCGCCGCCGACTAAAGTCCCACCCACCAACATCGATCGGCATGCCGGGCGCCGGGCGTCTGGCGTCTGGGATGGGCGACCGTGCGTTGATATCGAGCCGAGCGGTATCGGGTAGGGCGACGCCCGAACCGATTTTCGGAGCCGTAAGTGGGCCGAGGCGGAGGCGTT
>JBAUAN010000008.1:0-4577 GCA_049675725.1 Candidatus Sulfotelmatobacter sp.
TTCATCGCCCTCTCCACTGCGGCCCTCGTGTAGGATTCCATGCTCCGCATGGTCTCCTACCCTCGCCGCCCGCTAAGCGGACATTTCACTTGCTATCTCAACCGGACATATCATGTGCTACCGACAGGCAGAGTCGGTGAACTTGACCGATAGGAGGGCTGGGTGTCAAACTGTTGTTGGCAGGAGTGAAGAGAAACATTGCGGCGCGCATTTCTCTTCTTGCGGCGCGTTCACCGTACAATGGACGTACAATGGAAGCGGGATTGTGGGCGTTGGGCCTTCAGGGCGAATGCAAGATGAATAAACCACGTATTATCAACGTGATGGAGTAGTTCAAAAGTCCCCTTCCGTAGCATGCATTTTGCCGGCCGGCGTAGATTCATCGACGAGACGAATCGGGAATTGCTCCGAAGTTAAACCAGGACGTACTTAGGATAAGTCGAAACTTATGATTCACGGTTTAATCGTTACCCTTCACATTCTTGTTTGTTTCTTCATCATTGTGGTGGTGCTGCTGCAGAGCGGCCAGAGCGGAGACATTTCCGCGGCATTTGGCGGGCAGGGCAGCCAAACGGCGTTCGGTCCGCGGGGCGCGGCCAGCGCGCTTTCGAAGGCGACGACGTGGTCGGCTGTGGTGTTCGTGCTGACATCGATCACGCTCTCGATTTATGCCTCGGGGCATAGCGGACCGAAGTCCGTGCTGCAGGGGATTAAGTCCCAGCCTGTGAAAACACAGCCGGCAACGCCGCCGGCGAAACCGCTGCAGAAATAGAGCGTTTCGGGAATTGCTCTTTTCGGCAGCGAAAGCGGCAACGCGAGGTTTGACGTCACGACCTTTAGCGATAAGCGTTCGAACTGATCTGAAAGCTCCCGCCTTGCAACGATCCACAACTCATTCTCCGGACTTTCCTGTAATTGTATTTCGCCACATCGGGTGCTAACATCCGGTTTAGGCACTCATAGCCGGGAGGTATCCACATGTCGGACCATGACAGTAATAGTTTTGCCTGGTTTTTGGCGGGGTTGGGTTTGGGAGCGGTAGTGGGAGTGCTTTATGCCCCACGCTCCGGGACCGAAACTCGGGAAGTGCTGCGGGCGCGAGCCGAGGAAGGCCGCGACTTCGTGCGTAACCGGGCGCGCGAAGCGCGCGAGCAGGCGGCGGAGTGGGCAGACCGCGGCCGGGACGTAGTGAATCAGCAGAAAGAGCAGTTCCGTTCGGCTTATGAAGCAGGCCGGCAGGCGTATCGCGAGGCGACCACGGACACCGGCGTGCCGAAGAGTTAGTCAGCAGTTCGGAGCCGGCGTGTTCTCCTCCCGCGCTGGCAGGTTGCGGAATTGCAGGTTGGCGGAGGCTGGGCTTATGGGGAATTCGATTTCAATTTTTATTGCTCTCACCGGAATAGCGGTGGCTTTGCAGGCGGGCGTGCTGCTGGCCATGTACCTGACTATGCGCAAGAGCAGTGAGCGCATGGAAGCGCTGGCGACGGAAATAAAAGTGAAAGCCATCCCGACAATGGAACTGGTGCAGACCGTGCTGACCGAAGTTCATCCCAAGCTGCAGGTGATCGCCGACAATCTGGAAGAAACCACCACTTTGATGCGCGCGCAGGTGCAGCGGGTGGACGCGACTGTGACCGACGTGGTGGATCGCGCGCGGTTGCAGGTGATTCGCGCTGACGAACTGCTGAGCCGTACGCTGGACCGCGTGGAGCAAACCTCTGACCTGGTGCATAACACCGTGATTTCTCCCGTGCGGCAAATGTCGGGACTGGTGCAGGGGATCACGGCTGGACTCGAATTTCTGCTGGGCAACCGCAAGCGGCGTAACGGCGGCGGGAGTGATGCGCGGCGTCCGGTGCCGCAGGATGAGATGTTCATCTGACCGCGTGGACCGTGGTTCTCGCCTGATGTAAGCTTTCATCATGACCCCCAATTTTTCCCTGGCGCGCTTTCGCGCCGCGCCTTTCTTCGTTACACTCGTTTTTCTGGGTGCCGCTGGGTGTTTCGTTCTCCTGACCGTTCCGCTTGTCGTTTCCGCCCAGGAGAAAACTGTCTGGAGCGATCAGGAAAAACCGATCGTCGAGCAGATTCGCGGTCTGCGGAAACTGCCCGACGATGTGCGCGCCCGCACGACCAAAGATCTGGCGTTGCAGATTCGGCAATTGCCAGTCAGTCTCAACAAGCTGCAACTGGCCGGAGCTTTGGCAAACCTTTCCACCGAAGGCGACTTTGGGCACGAGGCTTTGCAGGAAGTGGCCAATACGCTGGCCGCTGCACTGCGAGAGCAGCCGACGGCAGGCAAGAACGGCGAACCGAGTGATCTCTATATGGAACTGGCGTCGCTGGCGCGCTACGAACATGTGTCGGTCGCGTCGGCTAATCCTCAGTTTGCGGCGGCTACGGCGAGACTGGAAGCTCAAGATGCCGAACGCCAGCAAGCCGACTTCACGCTTTCGGATCTGCAGGGCAAGAGTTGGCGGCTGAAAGACCTGCAAGGCAAAGTCGTGCTGGTGAATTTCTGGGCGACGTGGTGTCCGCCATGCCGCAAAGAAATGCCGGATCTGCAATCGCTTTATATCCGGTTCCGGGAGCAGGGCTTGGTGGTGTTGGCCATTTCCGACGAGGACGCTGCCAAGGTCACGCCGTTTATTGTGGAACGGGCGATCACTTATCCGGTGCTGATTGACCCTGGGCGAAAAGTGAACGGTCTTTTTCAGATCGAAGGAATACCAAAGAGTTTTGTCTACGACCGCAATGGCAAACTGGTGGCGCAGTCCATCGACATGCGCACCCAGAAGCAGTTTCTGGAGATGCTGGCGCAGGCGGGGTTGCAGTAGCAAGAATCGGAGGTGCTATGCGTTATCTGGTGCGGGCTCGCGTGAAACCTGGGCACGAAGCGGAACTGCTTCAGGCGATTGACGACGAAAATCTGGGCCGGGGATCGGTGGCGGAGGGCGAATATCTGCGCAACATGCAAGAAGCGCGGCTATGCGCCGATCAGACGGCACGCTGGGTGGAAGTGTGCTACTGCCCTACTCCTCTGCAGGAAGAGCGTCCTTACTGGGAAAAGTATTTTGATCTGACCCGCGTGCAGGATGCGCACGACCGGCGCAAGTGTCGCGATGAAAATGGAACCGAGCCCTGGGCCTGCGGAGATTGCGATTGCACGGCGCGGCTGGAACGGAAGCTGAAGGAATCGGGGATGGGGTTTCTTGATTCTCTGCGGCTCTCAGTCAATTCGTCTCCGCTAGACTCGCCTCCGGCCACAGATTCGTCAGGCCAGCGGCAGGAGTGATTCCAGCTGCATCACGTCTTGCGCCACTTCTCTTAAATTGAATACGAACGACCAGAAGGGCAACATGCGGTCGAGCGCGAAGGGAGCGGTGGTGCGCTGCTCGCGCAACTTCGCCAGGTCTGCTCCCAGATCGCGAACGGTGGCATCCAGTTCCTGCGGGGCGAACTTTTTGTTTCCTGTACGAACGGCCTCCGCGAGGATCGTGAAATTGCAGGCAGTTCTCTCTGTGAGTGACGGCAACGACGGCACGAGGTCCGGCTGGACCTGGGCCTGGGCATAAAGATTGCGGTCTTCAGCCATGGCGGTCAGGCGGCGGCGAACCTGGTCGGCCTGATCGACGAATGCCTGATACGCGCTCTGGTTGAAGTGCGAGAGGGTGAAGCGCGTGAAAGTCAGTTCGGCGCGGGCTTCGTCCATTTGCTGAGTGATGCCGCGACGCAGGTCGTGCAACTGGCGGTCGAGTTGGCGAACCTGCTGCTCGTTGTTGACTCCTTGGAGCGCAGCTGCGGTGACGGCGAGATACAGTTCACCGGCTCCATCGAGAATATTAGCTAGGTTCTGGCGCAGGCCCTCCCGTGCGCGAACCGGCCAGATCAGCGCACCGACGGCGAACGCAATCACTGCTCCCATGATCGTGTAGAGCACGCGCATCCAGGCAAAGCGCCAGGGCTCCCCCGTGCCTCCGAAGACCAGGATCAAGGCGGCGGTGAATCCTGCGGCGGTGAAGCTGGGATGCAGCGCGGTGAGATAGGCGAAGAACGAAGCCAGCAGAAAAAGGACGATGAGCACGCCGACCGGGCCTTTGCCGAGAATGGGGATGAACAAAGCTGCGGCGAGCGCTCCGCTGGTGGAACCGATGGTGCGATAGAGCGCGGCTTTCCACGACGCGCCGAGATTGGCTTGCGTTACGACGAGCGCGGCAAACACTGCCCAGTAGCCTTGCGGCAGATGGAAGCCGACGTAGATGGCGTAAGTAATGGTGCCGGCGAGGCCGGTTTTGATTCCCTGCTTCAGCGAACGCGATTCGCGGGCCCAGAACGATGGATCGGGTGACATGGAGGTTTGCGGCAGTGGCAGGGAAAGATTTGCGGATACCATGCGGTGGATTATATGCGTGCGGAGTCAGCACCAAGGCGCTGTCGCAAGTTTATGGCTCTGTCATTCTGTCTCTAACGACGCTGCACCCTGTCAAGGGTCTTGTGGCGACACTTCGGCTCCGACGCCGGAGGCAGCGCCATTTCGCTCTCGTAGAAAGTCTTTGACTCCCAGACCAAGGTCGTCT
>JBAUAN010000009.1:0-41641 GCA_049675725.1 Candidatus Sulfotelmatobacter sp.
GCATAAGAGCGAGTGGTGGTCATTCCTCCAACTTGAAAACAGATCGTAGTAGGATGTATATTAGATCGTAGTGCGATCTACTTGTCATGCGCCCTGATTCCATTCCCTTCGGAAGTCCGAAAACCAAGAAGCCGTTTTTTGATAAGGAAACCATTCAGGACCTTGCCTCGTTTCGCTATACCCTGCGCCGGTTTCTCCGCTTTAGTGAGACTGCAGCGCGAGACTGCGGCGTGACTCCACAGCAGCATCAATTGATGCTTGGGATTGCCGGATTTACAGGTTGCGGTGCCGTTACAATTTCGGAACTGGCTGAATTTCTGCAAGAAAAAAACAACTCGGTTGTGGGCCTGGTAGAGCGCGCGACGCAAAGCGGACTCGTACGCCGAAGGAACGCAACTTCTGACCGGCGGTTGGTCATGGTTTCCCTGACCCCGCGCGGCAAGGAGGTTCTGTCTAAGCTGACCCTGCTTCACAAGGAAGAGATGAAGCGTGTGCGGGCAGGGCGCCTGACCCGGAAGTTGCAGCAGCGATCGTCTGCAGAACACGAATTATGAACAAAGACGCTACAAAACCAACACGGAGAGCGAACTGGTTATTGCGGCATCCTGCGCTTCGTAAGTATCTGCCGCTGGTCCATGAAGATCTCACGGCGGTGTATGCGCGCGATCTCCGTAAGTGGCTCATCATTGCACCGTTGATCGGGTTGACGACCGGCCTTGCAATCACGGGCGTCGTTGTCATCATTCTGGGGAAATTATGGCCACTGGTGCTCAGCTACTATCTCCACCACCACTGGGCCATGGTGCCCGGAGTAGGGCTGGGATTCCTGGTCACAGGGCTGATTATGCAGTTTCTGACGCCCGATCCCGACGAACATTCCACGGAAGAGATTGTTCGTTCCTACCACTATCATCAAGGCGATGTCGATATGCGGCCGTTTTTTGCGAAGCTTCTCGCAGCGGTCACCACCGTGGGATTCGGCGGCAGTGCCGCTCTCGAAGGGCCCAGCATTTATGGCGGCGGCGCAATTGGCTCATGGTTGTGGGCCAAGCTGAGACGTTTCAATCTGGAGCCGCGCGACCGGCGCATCATGCTGATCAGCGGTGCAGCGGCGGGGATGGCTGCCGTGTTTCGCGCGCCGTTGACAGGCTTGGTTTTTGCACTCGAGATGCCGTACAGAGACGATCTCGCACATGAAGCTCTACTGCCTGCTCTAATTGCCTCTGTGGTCTCCTATGTAACACTTGCTTCTTTCCTTGGAGCCGCTCCTATTTTTGACTTTGCCAGCCCCGTGTCGTTTACCGGGAGGGATCTCGTCTGGTGCGCGCTGCTTGGACTGGCGATAGGCCTCATCGCTATGACGTTTGCCACCACCTTCCGCCGCGCCCGCGCCTTTGCAGTGAAAGGGACCTGGCCGCACTGGATGAAACTTATGGTGGGAGGTTTGCTAACGGGTGGGTGCGGGCTGGTCTTTGTTCTAGTTTTCAAAGGATCGCTGGTACCCCTTGGCCCGAACTACGAGGCTGTTGGGGAAATTCTAAGCGCGCACCATTCCGCATCGGAACTCATCGCGTTTGGCGTGCTCAAGTTGGGAGCAACCATATTCTCGCTTGCCTCAGGCGGAGTAAGCGCCATGTTCGTGCCGCTGTTCCTTACCGGAGGAGCTTTTGGAACCGCTTTTGGCCAGCTTGTAGTTCGCAGTTCCTCGGTCGAACTGTACGCGGCAGTGGGCATGGCCTCGTTTATTGCGGCGGGTTATAAGACCCCGCTTGCCGCCGTCGTCTTCGTGGCAGAAGCCACCGGCGGTCACGCCTTCATCATACCGGCACTGATCGGATCTGCCGTGGCGTATGCGGTTTCCGGCGATGCTTCCGTTTCAGGGGACCAGCGCCTGCACGAAGGTGTCCGGGTACGTGAACTCAAGGCCATCAAAGTCAGTGAAATCATGCAACGGCAGGTCGTCTGTGTACAGGCCAATCTGAGTTTGCGCGAATTCGCCAACGCCATCTCACCCCATTATCGTCACACAAGCTTTCCAGTCATGCAGGGACACACGATCCTCGGAATAGTCCCTTCATGGTCGCTTACGCGAATCGGAGCGGAAAAATGGACGAAAACGACCGTGTCGGACGTCACCGACCGCGGAATTATACGGATATCTCCCGATTGTGACGTCATGGAAGCCCTGCGCTTGCTGCTGAGCGAGCGAACGCGACCCATGCTTCTGGTTACGTCGGCGAGCAAAACATTGGAAGGCATCGTCACCAAGACGGATATCCTCGAAGCTTTGAAGACCCGTGGTGAGGATGTGTTGGACTCAGCGGATGAAACTATCTGATTGCGCTGCCGGATCTTCGTAAAGTTACTCAGTACGCGGAGAGTCGACTGGTCTTTGGTCTTCTCACGGTCAACGCATTCGGTAAGCCAGTGTAGTTCAGATTGAAGATGCGGTAGGAGGTGTCTGATGGCTGAATCTCCAGTTTCGGAAACCGGGGCCAGACAATCAAAGCTGCCCAAAAAGAGCAACTTCGGAATTGCCCTGGAGCCTGAAGTCATTAAGATCACCGTTTATGCATTGCTGATTGGCCTGATTGGCGGCCTTGTTGCCGAAGGCCTGCTCGAACTCATTTATTTCTTTACGAACTTATGCTTCTACGGGAAAGTCTCGTTCGCCATTACCAGCCCAGCGCATAATCATCTGGGTCTCTGGGTGATAGCGGTCCCCACGATCGGGGGATTGATTGTGGGGCTAATGGTCCACTACTGGGAGCCTACGCTCAAAGGCCACGGCATCCCGGAGGCGATGGAGGCGGTGTTATTCAGCCACAGCAGAATGCGGCTGCGGGTGGCGTTTTTGAAGCCGCTGGCGACCGCTCTCGCGATCGGAACCGGCGGACCGTTTGGGGCCGAAGGCCCCATCATTCAGACGGGCGCTGCGGTAGGATCGCTTTTTGGCCAAGCGGTAGGTCTCACTCCTTATTACCGGCGAGTTTTGCTCGCCTCGGGGGCGGCGGCCGGAATGGCCGCGACGTTTACGGCTCCGCTGGCAGGAATTCTGGTAGCGGTGGAACTGCTGCTATTTGAGCTTCGAGCACGCTCGTTCATCCCTGTGTCACTGGCGGCCGCGGTCGCGACAGGTGTTCGTATCCACTTTGTCGGGTGGGCGCCACTATTCCCCATGCCAACTTACAAGCTGACCGGTATGAATGAGCTGTGGCTATTTGGCGTAATGGGCATTCTGATGGGTGTCGTCGGCATCGCGATGATCCGAGCGCTTTTCTGGATCGAAGATTTCTTCGATAATCTGCCGTTCAAGCGCGCACTCGTATGGTCGCCTGCCATCGGCGCCTGCATTCTGGGCATTATTGGATACTTCTACCCGCAGGTTTTCGGCACTGGTTACGACACGATTCGCGACATGTTGAATAATCGGTTGACGCCGGGAAACCTGTTGGGCGTATCCATAGCTAAATTCTGGGCGCTGGTCATCTCTCTTGGCTCAGGAACGACTGGTGGCGTCTTTGCTCCATCTCTGATCGTGGGAGGGGGCATCGGAGGGGCCTACGCCATCGGCTGCCAGCATTTTTTCCCGCATCTGGTCAGCAACCCGGCGTTCTATGCGTTGGCGGCAATGGCAGGAGTGTTTGGAGGTATTGCGCGCGCTCCATTCACCAGCATCGTGTTCCTGTTCGAGCTCAGCCACAATCCCAATTCGCTGCTTCCATTGATCGTCTGCGTCATGATCGCCGACGGATTCGTGCGCCTATTCAGCCGGGATTCGATCATGACCGGAAAGCTTGTAAAACGAGGGCTGATCGTGCTTCAAGATTACTCCGTGCCGGTGCTGATGCGGGCGCGGATTGACGAGGTCATGCGCAAGCAATTCTCTACCATTCAGGCCGATGTGGAACTGCGCACGATTCTGACAGAGTTCGCCCCCGAAACCATCGAAGTGCTGCCGGTCGTAGAAAAAGATGGAACGCTTTTAGGTATCGTCGAGGCCCACGACCTGTTTAAAGTCGACACGCAAGACCACCATTTCACGATGCGAGAGTTGGCCCGGCAGGACTACGTTCAATCCTACCCGGGCGAGCTGGTCGACGTTGTGAACCGGGAAATGCTTCTGAAAAATGTCGAAAACGTAATTGTTGTCGAATCCCACGAGAGCGCCAAACCCGTCGGTATCGTTCGCGCCAACGACATCCTGCAATTACGCCGATGGTTAATGGAAGAAGAGAGTCACGAACAAGTGGAGCGAGACGCGAGGAAGTAGACAGTGATTCCCCGCCATAAGGGCATTGCCTGGAATGGGGATTCATGCAAAATGCAAAGAGAGATTAGCGGCCAGGTTTCCCAAAGCCACTGACAGGGCGTGTCTTCGGTGCAGATCAAAGAGTTCTGTCCGGCAGGGCTTACTGGGCTAAATGTCGGGAAATCCTGACGCTTCGACTTCGTTGGCAACCGCATCCAAACATCTGGAAAGATCGTGATCCGAATCATCACTATCGAACGGGAATATGGCTCGGGAGCGGCTCGGATCGCCGAGAAGCTTGCTGCTCGACTGGGCTGGAAACTTTGGGACCAACTGCTCACACAAGAGATCGCCCGCCTCGCGAACTGTGAGCAGTCTGCAGTTGAGAAGCGGGAAGAGCGCCGCGACCCGCTCTACTACCGGTTGCTCAAATCCTTCGCGCAAGGAAGCTATGAGGGCAGCAGTACCAGCGTGCCTGTGGACGCACTCGACGCCGACGCGATTGTCCGGATCTCTTTGCGGGTAGTCGAACAAGCCGCGGCCTCGGGAAAGTGCGTAATTGTGGGAAGAGGATCGCAGCACTTCCTTCGAGCCCGGGAGGACACTTTACGTTTCTTTCTATATGCCTCTAGAGAAGAAAAAATACGGCGTCTGGTTTCGCAAGGCAACACCGAAGGCGTTGCAGAAACGCTAGTGAATACGATCGACTCCGAGCGTGCTGCGTTCGTCAAGCGATACTTTCACGCTGAGTGGCCCAACCGTTCGATCTACCATGCCATGATCAATACGGATTCGGGAGACGAAACAGCGGTTCAGGCGATGTTGAGCTTCCTCCAACAACCCCAAGGAGAGATTTGAATCATCATGCCCGAGTATGCCGGTAAGGTGGCACATTTCTTTCACGAAGACGCTTGAAATAACCGCGAACACTTTTCTCGGCAGCGATCACACTCTCGGCAAGGTTCACAGCCTTCAGCCTTTGATGAAATGAAGGATCAGCAAAAGCAACCCCAGAATCACAATAGCCATTAAGACGACTGTCCAGGGATACCTGGGCTCCGGCGGTTGATGATCGTTTCCCGAATGCATATAGTTTTTATCTCTTCCAGCGGCCGAGGTCCGAATCTTTGTCCCCGCGGCACTTCAATTCAAGCGTCCCATATATATCGTAACGCGATATATAATACCCGGGGAAGATGTGCCGACATGAGGCGCTCACGGCGCCGTCCGCAAACCGATGATGCGGTCGACCGCTTCCGTGAGAAGCAAGCCGTAAGACAACCTGCGGAAGCGTAGGGAGTATTATGCGGATAACTGAATGCAGTGGATGAAAAAAGAGGAGAGCAATGCCCCAATCCATTGACTGGCCGCGGCTGCGCCCGTCGCAGCCGCGCCACAGCCGTTTCGTTCTCATCCTTGTAGTGCTTGCCGTGATCTTCTTCGGCGGTCGCGCCGCATTGTCGTACTACGTGGATGTGCTCTGGTTCAGGTCGCTCGGCTATGGGGATGTCTTTTGGAAAACGCTGAGTCTTCAGTGGGAAGTCTTTGCGGCATTTGCAGGGGCCACGCTTCTGATTCTATATGGATCGTTCCTGGCCTTGAAGCGGGCACATCTCTCCGATTTGCCGGAAGGTCATACGATTATCATCGGTGGACAGCAGGTAAGGCTACCGGTCGAACCTGTTCTGCGGCTCATCGCGCTCGGTGTTTCGCTTGTCATCGCGGCTGCAACCGGCGGCGCGATGATGGCGGAGTGGACGACGCTCGCACTCTTTTGGTACACGCCCCGCGGTACTGCTCCCCTCGCAGATCCGATTTTTGGCAAGCCCCTGAACTTCTTTCTCTTCACCCTGCCAGCATGGCAGCTCATCCTCAGCTGGCTGCTGACGCTCGCGGTGATTACTTGTGCTCTGGCTCTTCTCTTTATCCTCATCGCGGGCGGGGCGCGAATGCTGGCCGGGCAGCTCAGCCGTCATGTTACGTTGCCTTGGCGTGGGTTCTCGATCGCGTTTGCGTTTCTGTTGCTAATCCTGGCGATGCGTGTATATATCAGCCGCTTCGAGTTATTGCTCGAGGATCACACGATCTTTGGCGGTGTGACCTACACGGACGCGCACGTTATGCTCACCGGGATGCTCGTCATTTGCGCGGCACTGGTTCTCGGCGCAGGCATCGCAGCGGTGAACGCCGTGAGAGTGCCGCGCGGGCGCTGGCTGGTTAGCGCGATTGTTCCGGCCGCGGTCTGCTTTGTTGCAGTTCAGGCAGTCGGCTGGTACGTCAGCAGCTTTGTCGTTAAACCGAACGAACTGGTTCGCGAGAAGCCCTACATTGTCTTCAATACCAAGTGGACGCGCCAGGCCTACGGATTGGACCGGGTCACGCAGCGCGAGTTTCCAGCGGATACTAGCGTTGAGGCGGCTGATGCCGCCAACAATCAGGCTACGCTTCAGAACATCCGGCTGTGGGACTGGCACGCACTCCAGGACACGTTGCGTCAGATTCAGGAAATTCGCACTTACTACGATTTCCCCGATATCGATATTGATCGCTATAACCTTGAGGGCACGACTCGCGAGGTAATGCTCGCCGCGCGCGAGCTCAACGTCGACAAGCTCCCGGAGAGCAGCCGCAACTGGATCAACGATAAGCTGATCTACACTCACGGCTACGGCATCACGATGAATCCGGTCAATGGGTTCACTCCGGAAGGGCTGCCCACGCTCCTGCTAAGCAACATGCCGGTCCACAGCACGGTGCCCGGTCTGAACGTGACCCGACCAGAAATTTACTTTGGCGAGATGACCAATACGGATGTCTACGTGAAGACGCGGCAAAAGGAATTCAACTACCCGCAAGGCGCGACCAACAACCTTACGTCATACGAAGGGAAGGGCGGCATTATCCTCGGCGGTTTTCTCCGCCGCATCATTATCGCGCTCAACCAAAGCGACCTCGCGAAGCTACCATTCAGTGATGACGTGACCACGGATAGCCGCCTGTTGATGCGCCGCAACATCCGCGACCGCGTCTCGACATTGGCGCCGTTCCTCACCTACGATCCGGACGCGTACATCGTGCTCGGCGACGATGGCCGGCTGTCGTGGATCCTGGATGGGTTCACGTCGTCAGATAGCTATCCGTATTCGAGCCATTATCCTCTCGACGACAATTCCATCAACTATATGCGGAACAGCGTGAAGGTGGTCGTTGACGCCTATGATGGAACGACAACATTTTACGTGTTTGACACGGAAGATCCGATCATCGCAGCCTACCGCCGCATCTTTCCTAGCTTGTTCAAAGACGCGTCCACTATGCCGCCGGGGCTGCGCAAGCATGTGCGGTATCCCGAGTTGCTTCTTAAGCTGCAGGCTGAAGTTTATGGCTTGTATCACATGACGGATCCGGAAGCCTTCTACAACCGCGAAGATCTGTGGACGATCGCTACCGAAGTCGGCATGAGCGGGGGAGGGGAACAAACGACACAAGCAGTGCAGCCCAATTTTGTGCTGATGAAGCTGCCGGGCGAAAGCGGCGAGGAGTTCGTGGAGATTCTGCCCTTCACCCCCGCGAACCGGAATAATCTGATTGGCTGGATTGCGGGACGCAGCGATGGCGCCCATTACGGTACGTCGGTGGTCTACAACTTTCCTAAAACGAAGCTGGTAGACGGACCGCTGCAAATCGAAGCACGAATCGATCAGAACGCCCAACTTTCCGGACAATTGACGCTCTGGAATCAGCAAGGCTCGCATGTGCGGCGCGGGGCCCTGCTCGTGATTCCGATTGGAAGCGCACTCTTGTATGCGGAACCGATTTACCTGCAGGCCGAGCGAAGTCCGATGCCGGAGTTGCGTCTGGTCGTGCTTGCATTGCAAGACAAGCTCGCTTATGGCCCAACCTTCGAGTCGGCAATGGCGTCGCTTTTTGGCGGAGCCGTCTCGTCCTTGACCGCTCCCGCGTTAAGCGCAGCCGCCGTCTCGGCGGAACCTGCGCGAGGCGCACCGGCATCCGCCTTATCACCCCAGCCCGCAGATGATGTCAATGCGCTTATCGCGGAGGCCGCCAAAGATCTTTCCGATTACCAGCGCCTGACGGCTGAAGGCAAACTTGGCGAAGCTGGAAAGAAGCTTGAGGAGTTGAAGGTCGCACTAGACAAGCTGAATACGCGAAAAAAATAATCTCCGTCAGGCGACTCACACTTATCTATGCGCCAAGGAACGCTCGTAGCGCCACTTTGTATTTGCGACTGACAAGGTGCATAGCCGGAATCTGATCTCGCCAGGGGTCGGCGGACGTCAGTGTGCGGGCCCAGCGCCGCTAACGAAGTTGCCGTAACCCACAATGACCGTCGAACTAACCAGAACTAACAGGCTGACGGCCACCAGCAGCCAGGTCCTGCCACTCGCACCCTTCCACTCGCTCAGGGCAATTCCCCACAGTGTGCTGAAAATGATGATGCTGGCCATGTGCAACGTCCAACTGGAGAACTTGTACCTTCCCATCTGCGTCTCGCCCATGGTGTAAAAGAAAAACTGCATGTACCAAGTCGCACCCGCGAGAGCCGAGAACAGGTAATTGGCCAGCATTGGGGCCCTGACCGCCGACTCCTGTGCGACAGCCAGAGCCGCGGCCATCTCCTCCGCCGGAGCATCGGTAACGGTTTCGAGAATGTGCTCTTCATTTCGCGCAGGAATTCTTCCGCGAATCCTTGATTCGACAGAGCTTGATTCGACAGAGCTTGACTCGACAGAGCTGGATTCGAAATATTGGTAGCCGGTCCGGTTGCGAAAGTTCAGGATGACGCACCAAACGAAGTTGGTGGTGAAGCCGCCAGCCAGCAACACGACAAGCACCGGTAGTCCCTGCCACAACACGGGTGTGCCATGTTGGAGAGTGATGGCCTTGATGGGATCGCCCGCAGCTAATCCGTAGGCGAAACAAGCGCTCATCACCCCCGAAAAGGTCGCGACCAGCAGTCCTTTCTTCAAGGCGAATTCCTTGATCGAGGCGCGCTTCTGTTCATTCGACATCTCGCGCTCCTTGGATACTCCGGCGGCTCCTGCGAACGCGATGCCCAGAAGACAGACTGCGACACCCCAAAGAATTATGACCCCGGATCGAGTTCCCAACACCTGAGTTGCGAACTCGCCACGAAAGATTGGTGGCATCAATGTTCCGAATGCGGCGGTATATCCGAGCGCCACGGCCATGCCTAGAGACATCCCCAGATATCGCATCGTCAAGCCGAATGTGAGGCCGCCAAGTCCCCACAGTACTCCGAAAATATAAGTCCAAAAGAGGCTGCCTGTGGGTGCTTCATGCAGTACGCGAGAGAGGTCATGTGTCATCGTCAGTGCGAGGATCCACGGGGCGAAAATCCAACTGAAGAATCCTCCGACCAGCCAATAGGTTTCCCAAGCCCAGTTCTTCACGCCGCGAAAAGGCACGTAGAAGCTGGCGGAAGCGAGACCGCCGAGCCAGTGAAAGAACACGCCTAACGCGGGGTTTGGATTCATCCAGTCCTCAAATCTGAATTACAAGTGAAGCACTTCTTCCAGCAGATACGCTGCATATTTGCTCCTTAACGCAGGAAGGCCTCTGGAAGGCCGCCGTCTACGGGAATGATGTGCCCAGTCGTCTTCGCGCTCTGGTCGCCAGCCAGCCACACGATCGCGGCGGCACAATCCTGTGGCAGGATGGGCCGCTTGGTCAGCGTTCGTTGCGCATAGAAGTCGGCGAGCTTGGCACGCAGTTCCTCAGTCGATTCGGAGTCCGTGAAATCGATTTTGTACTTGCGAAGGGATTGAATCACGCGATCTCGAGGGAACATAGTGGAACCTGCGACAACAGTGGCGGGAGCAATTCCGTTGACGCGAACGTGCGGACCAAGTTTGATCGACAACTCTCGGATAAGGTGATTGAGGGCAGCCTTGCCGGTGTCATAAGCTTCGCTGCCTTTCTTGGGTACCACGGCATTGGCAGAACTGGTAAGCACGATGGCGGTGGGCAAGCCCTGGTCTTTGAATACCCACTCCGTTTGCCGGGCAAGAAGATAGTTGCCGGTTACATTGACCAGGAACGCCTGTGCCCATTGTGCGTCGGCGAGTTCGCCGTCCGTGCCGGCCGCAGGATAGATGGCAGCGGTGTTGACGACTACATCGATGCCGCCGAATTGAGAAATCGCGAAATTCGTGGCCTCCGCAAGGGAGGCGGATGAACTGAGGTCGACACGCGTGTGCGCGGCAAACTCTGGAGACGCTATAGCTCCAACCTCATCGGCGACACTCTTGGCGCCGGGCTGATCAAAATCTGCCACGACAACATGAGCGCCCTTCCGCGCAAGCAGCAGAGCGACCTCGCGGCCGATTCCGCTGGCACCTCCGACGATGAGGGCAATCTTGCGGCTGAATTCAGCTTCGGCAGGCATGCGTTGCAGCTTTGCTTCTTCGAGAGCCCAATACTCGATGCGAAAAGCTTCTGACCTTGGAAGCGCGACATAGTTATGGAAGTGCGTAAACTGCGGCGACTGCTCGGCGTGCCGGGCCTGCGGCAGAGGATGAGAAATTTCTCGATCTTCCAAGGCGTTTGCGCCGGCCATGACGTGAACAGCATTGATGAAAAACTCGGTTGTGATTCGCGCTTCTTTCTTATTCTTGCCGAAGCCGAATAAGCCCAGGCCCGGAACGACGACGACCGAGGGATTGGAGTCCCGGAGCTTTGGTGAATCGCCGGTAGCCCATGCGTCGTAGTATTTCTTGTACGCGGCGCGGTACTCGACAACCTCCGCCTGGATACGCGCCTTCAGAACACTGGCATCCTCATTTGCAGGGTTCCAAGGGAGAAAGAGCGGGCAGACCCTGGTTCTCAGGAAATGGTCTGGACAACTGGTGCCGAGCGAACTCAGTTCCTTTGCCCACTTCGACCCAGCGAAGGTCAGAGCATCTTCATCGTCGGCATAGTGGGCGATCACGCGGCGACTTGAGGACACGGCTCCACGGAGTGCGGGCAGGATTTGCGTAGCTATGTTTTTGCGATCCTGAACGGAGGCGTGCTCGACTCCGCCGAACATTGGTCCTTTCTTCGACTGATGTTCAAGAATGAACTCGCCCATCTGATCGATCGTATGAATGCTGTTCAAGTAACAGTCACGCTGCGTCATTCCCCAGGTAAACAAGCCATGGCCGCCAAGAATGAGGCCTTCCGCTCCGGGATTATCCTTGACGGCTCGTTCAATCAGGAGCGCCAGTTCGAATCCGGGGCGCTGCCACGGCACCCAGACGATCTTGCGGTCGAATTCTTTGTTGAACTCTTCCAGCTTTCGCTTCCCATTTGCGCTTGCCGCCAAGGCGATGGCCCAGTCCGGGTGCAGATGATCTACGTGGGAGAAGGGAAGGAATGCATGCAGAGGAGTATCGATCGATGCGGCGATGCGATTCTCGCCGAAAGCTGAAAGTGGATAGTAGCGGACCATCTCATCTTCGAGCGCTTTGCCCCCGTATAACTCCTTCAGTTGTTCCAGGCGATCCAGGTGGAGCAGAGCAAATCCGCCTTCGGCAATGGACCCGAGATCTCCGCCACTTCCTTTTACGGCCAGCACGCGGACTGGTCGGCCAGTAAACGGGTCAGGAAGCTCCAACTTGGAACTTGTGTTACCGCCGCCAAAATTCGTGATGCGCAAATCCGCGCCCAGCAGGTTCGATCGATAACGCAGGAGGGCCAACGGATTGCCAGCCATCGCTTGAGCAACGGTTTCGTCCCACAAGTCCCTCAGGTGAGTTGTTTCTTTAATCTCAGGCATAGATGCTCCCGCAATATTGCTCAAATCGTTCCGCGTGCTGATCCCACTCGTCGGTTGCAAGGGGCTCGAAGACTTCGGTTGGGAAGGATCGATCTACAATGGCACGCACTTCCTGTAGGGACGACGCCCCGCCTATCGCAAGGATTTGTATCGCCACATTCCCCAGCGCCGTCGCCTCAGCCGGGCCGGCCAAGACCTTTCTTCCGGTGGCATCGGCAGTCAGTTGGTTCAACAATCGATTCTTCGATCCGCCGCCGATAATCCGAATTTGCTCGATACGCTTTCCGCATACGTGTTCCAAATTACGCAGAACGGAACGATATTTGAACGCGAGGCTTTCCAGCACACTTCGAACGTACGTGCCGGGTTCGTGTGGAGCGAACTGGTGGGTCCGCGTGCAGAACTTGTCGATGGCTGCGAGCATGTCCGGGGGCCGCAGGAAGGACTCGTCGTCCGGGTCGACAAGGTGAAGAAAACTCTTTTCCCGGGCCGCCATTTCAATCAATTCCCGATAGTCGTAGCTGTGGCCTTGCGCGTTCCAGGATTGCCGGCAGCCCTGCAGCATCCACAGGCCCATGACGTTCTTCAACAGTCTCGTGGTTCCATTCACGCCACCTTCGTTGGTGAAGTTCATGCGCAACGCATCGGGAGTGATGACCGGGGAATCCAGTTCGGTCCCCAATAGCGACCAGGTTCCGGAACTGAGAAAGGCCGTTCCGTCGCGAGCCGATATGGCAGCCACCGCCGAGCCGGTATCGTGACACGCTGGAGCAATTACGAGGGTGCCTGCAAGAGAGGAATGACCTGCGATGTCTGGCAGGATCGTCCCAACGATCGAGCCCGGTTCTACGATGGGTGCAGGCAGGTGAGTTGGAAGGTCCAGGCTTTGCATCAGGCCGACGGCCCACGCGCGCTTCACCGGGTCCACCATCTGCGTGGTTGTGGCGTTGGTGAACTCACAGACCGCATTTCCGGTCAGCCAGTAGTGAAATAGATCTGGGATCGTGAGCAGGTGTTTCGCTGCTTCGAGCAGCTTCGGGGTTTGTTGTCGAGCCGCGAAGAGTTGGTACAAAGTGTTGATAGGCATGAACTGAATGCCCGTCGCCCGGTAGATCTCCTCCTTACCAACCTTCCTGACGACTTCCTCCATGATTCCCTCGGTTCGGCGATCACGGTAGTGGTAAGGGTTCTGAAGCAACTCGCCCCGCTCGCCCAACAACGCGTAATCCACGCCCCACGCGTCAACTCCGATGCCTGCCAGATCCACTCCTCCCATGCGGGCGAGAGCCTCTCGTACTTCGAACCACAGCCGGGCCACATCCCAATGGAGTGATCCGCCGTATTCAACCGGCTCGTTCGCGAAGCGATGCACCTCCTTGGTCGTAAGAATTCCTGACTGAAGATGCGCCAGGACGGCCCGTCCGCTCTGCGCGCCAAAATCAAAAGCTAAATAAGGCTTGTGCCGACGCTCGCTCATAGGAGATGACACTGCACTACTTCTCTTTGGCACGCGCTCCTGATTGTTCCCACAGGTTCAGCGTGTTTGACTACCGGCAAGTCCGGGCCGAGTCGTGTCGTGGGCGAAATCTTCGCGTAGAGAGCGATGATAAGTCTCGTGCCCTCGTGAAGCCCAAAGGTCCTCACGCATATGACGTAACACTCTTTGAATTTCGCGCGGCCCGTTCTTTGGTAATTCGCTCAATGTAGCCACTCTCGAGAAATGCTTTCAGCGGATCGCGAGGCAATCCTTTGGAATCACGCCACTCCTCAATTGCCGGCCGGGCGTCTATGTTGAAAGCATCCTGTAACAAGGATTCCGCACCGATCAGATCGCAGTTATTCTGCGCGTGTGACAACTTCTCGTGATTCACCAGCGCGCTCTTCGCAAATAGCTGTTGTGCCATAGTTACGGTTTGGATCGTCTCCTCAATTTTCCCTTTGAGGTTATGGCTCTGATCGACCATGTACGCAATGTCGGCCCGTTTGCCGGTCTCCCATTCGAAGTAGCGAATCTCGTGGAAAATCCGGAAAACCTGATAGGGGTCGATGGAACCTAAGGTCAAGTCGTCATCCGCGTAGCGGCGATCGTTAAAGTGAAAACCTCCCAGCATGTCCTCCGACAGGAGCCAGGCAACGATTTGCTCGATGTTCTGGGCCGCGTAGTGATGCCCGGTGTCGACTAAGACCTTGGCTTGAGGGCCGGCGGAACGTGCCAGGAGCAGAGCCATGCCCCAATCGGCAATATCGGTGTGGTAGAAGGCAGGCTCAAATGGCTTGTACTCAATCAAAAGTCGTTGCCCGGAAGACAACTCGGCATGCGACTCCTTCAGCACCTCCATGAACCATTTCTTTCGCTGCCTGATGTTTGCTGTTCCGGGATAGCTTGAACCGTCCGCAAACCACATCGAAATATCTCTGCTTTCGAGGCGCCGGGCAATTTCAATGCTGTCCTTCGTATGTTGCAACGCGCGTTGCCGAACCGCTGGATCGGGATTGCCGAACGAACCATATTTGTATTCCTGACCTTGAAAGAGGTTGGGATTGATCGAGCCCGGCAGAACTCGATAACGCTCGGCGAACTTCCTGATGTCCTTTGCGCTGGCGACGCCCTCAGGGCAATCCCACAGGACGTGCAAAGCCACGGTCGGACAGACTCCGGTGAGCAAGTGCACCTGCCCGGCATCGCTGAACTTCTCCTCGGTGGTGGTGGCGGCGGCAGGTTGGATAAATTTTCCGAAGCGCGTGCCGGTATTGGCGAAGCCCCAAGAAGGCACCTCGATGCGGAAGGACTCAAGCGCGTCGAGTATCTTCCTGGTCTTTTGTTCGTCCATAGGGAAACTTTTTCTCCGGCAAGAAAGCTTACAATCATTTCCTCACAAGGTCACGATTGTTCTTAGAATGTTGCATGTCGTTCTGCCCCCTGTAAATGGGGAGAATCTCATCCGGGAGGATCGCTTGCGGAGTTACAAATTATTAGGGGAGGCATTCGTTGCAATCCTTATTCTGACCGCGGTTGCCGTTGCCGTGCCAGTCCACTTGCGCTGCGAATATTTGGAAAATCCTGTGGGAATCGACATGGCTTTGCCTCATTTGTCTTGGCAGAGCGACAATATCGAGCGCAACTGGAGACAATCGGCCTACGAGATTCTAGTGGCGAGTAGTGTTGAACTCCTGCGCGCCGGTAACGCCGACATCTGGGACAGCGGGAAAACTACTTCTGAGGAGTCGGTCGGGATTGCGTATCACGGACCTGCGCTGGAATCTCGGCGACGATACTACTGGAAAGTCCGTGTGTGGGACGATGGAGGGCAAGCATCCGAGTCGGTGGAACTGGCTTGGTGGGAGATGGGCCTTCTTCAAGCCACGGACTGGAAGGCCAACTGGATTCGCTGGAAAAATCCCGAAGATGACGCCGATCGTCAGGCGATCCGGTGGATTTGGGTGAAGGGTCAAGACCCCTTGGCCGCGGTGCCAAAGACGACTGCAACTTTTCGCGTCACCTTCGATTTGCGGGAGAAGCCGAGAGGAGCAGTGCTGTTGCTCGCGGCGCGTGGAATTTTCGTCGCATCAGTGAACGGCCATGAAGTGGATACCAAGAGAGGATGGAGCGCTTTCGATCCTCGCGACATTTCCGATCAGCTTGTCGTTGGCAAGAACTCCGTCGAAGTGAAGGTTACATCCCCCAACGCACCCAACGGACCGGCCGCGGAAGCAAAAACCATCGCGGCTTCGCTGGCAGCATTGATAAAGATCACAAGGCCTAACGGATCCCTAATCCGCCTCGGCACAGGCAAGGAGTGGGAGGCGAGACTGGAGAACACATCTCATTGGCAGGCAGCCAACGTGGTCGCGGATTTGACAGACAAACGGCTCGGAGACCCCGGACTGCTGCCGCAACCGGCTGCCTACCTGCGCCGAACGCTGGCAATATCAAAAACCGTTCAACGCGCAAGACTCTACGTGACCGCTCTCGGAAGTTATCGCGTGTTCTTGAATGGGAGCCGTGTAGGAGCCGATGTCCTGACGCCCGGCTTCACCGACTATCGCAAACGTGTCCTGTATCAGACTTACGATGTGACCGGCCTCTTGGCAAGCGGCAAGAATGTAATCAGCGCGCTGTTGGGGGACGGCTGGTATGGCAGTCCGCTGACGTGGGCCGGGGCGCATTTCTTCCCGCCTCCAGACCGTTTTCTAGCGCAACTGGAACTCGAATACATCGACGGCACTCACGAGACGGTTGTGACGGACGGATCCTGGAAGGCGGCAGCATCGCCGATTTTTCAATCAGACATTTACGGCGGAGAACTGTATGACGCGCGTGCGGAACGGGCCGGATGGGAGACTAGTGGCTTCGACGACTCGCCGTGGGACCCGGCAGTTGTCGCGGATGCGCCTTCCCTTGCTCTGTCCGGCCAGCTCGACGCGCCCGCGCGGATCGTCGCTACGCTGGACCCGAAGCGGGTGACGCCGATCGCAAGCGGAGCCTACATCTTCGACATGGGTCAGAACATGGTGGGATGGGCAACCCTGAAGGTGAAAGGCACTGCGGGCACCAGAGTGCGCCTGCGCTTCGCCGAGATTCTGAATCCAGACGGAACGATCTACACCGCCAATCTGCGGAACGCGGACGCCACCGATACCTATATCCTGCGGGGCGGCGACGAAGAGGTCTTTTCCCCGCATTTTACTTTTCACGGTTTCCGCTACATTGAAGTCACGGGCTATCCTGGAACGCCTGCTCTCGATGCGATCAAGGGAGACGTCGTCAGCAGCGTCAGCGGAGATCCTGCCGCCAGACTTACCACTTCTAGCGATCTGGTGAATCGGATGTGGTCGATTGGCATCTGGGGTCAACGGGGCAATTTCCTGAGCATTCCAACCGATTGTCCGCAGCGCGACGAGCGGTTGGGCTGGATGGGAGACGCCGAGGTTTTCTGGCGAACTGGAAGCTACAACTTCGACATCGCCGCGTTCTCTCACAAATTCATAGAAGACATCGTGGATGCACAAAATCGCCAGGGTGCCTTTACCAACGTTTCGCCCAACACGCTTCCTTCCAGCCTCGACGAATCCAAAGACCCTCCTCCACAGAGCGATCGCGTGGGCGCGCCCGGCTGGGGTGATGCAGGCGTAATCGTTCCATGGACGACCTGGTTGCAGTACGGTGACAAGGCCGTCATCGCGGACAACTGGGATGCGATGCAACGCTGGATGGAGTTCATCCAGAGCCGGAATCCCGACTTTCTCCGCAAAAACGGAGTGGGCCCCAACTTTGCCGACTGGCTGGCTCCCGACCAGAACACAAATAAGGATCTGCTCGCGACCGCCTACTGGGCCTTGATCGCGGACATGATGTCACAAATGGCGCAAGCCGTCGGCAAGGAGGCCGACGCCAAGCGTTATGAAGATGTCGTGCAGAATATTCGCGCTGCGTTCCAGAAGGCGTACATCAAGGAAGATGGGGGGGTCGGAACCGGAACGCAAACCTCGTATGTGGTTGCCCTCTACACCAAGATGGCTCCGGCGGCGCTTGAACCGGCGCTGGTTGACAAGTTAGTCAAAGACATCGAGGCGCGGCAGTGGCATCTCTCCACCGGATTTCTGGGCACGCCTTTTCTTCTGTTTACGCTGGCCGATCACGGACGCGCTGATGTCGCTTACCGCCTGTTGCTGAACGACACTTATCCATCCTGGGGGTACATGTTATCGAAAGGCGCCACAACCTGGTGGGAACGGTGGAACGGCGACACTGGCGATCCCGCCATGAACTCCTATAACCACTACGCGTTCGGATCTGTGATTGCCTGGGTCTACCGTTATGCCGCCGGCATTGATACGTTACCGAATTCCCCTGGATTCAAAGAGATTGTTATTCATCCGCATCTCGATGCGCGCATGACCTCGGCACGCGCGGAGTATGACTCGATTTACGGCAAGATCATCAGCGATTGGAAGGGAACTCCCGCGGGACCATTTTCTCTGAAAGTCACAATCCCGGCGAATACGTCCGCCAAGGTCTTCTTGCCCGTTATCGCAGGCGCCCACGTGACCGAAGACGGTAATCCCGTAGATGTGGAGCAAGACAGAGGATTACAGGTAGTCCAGATTGGGTCGGGCTCCTACCACTTTGAAGTGAAGTGATCCCGGCTTTATGAGACTCGTTCTGTCCAAGCTCAGGGGAGGATTGACGTCAGTTCTTTTCCCTTGCGGAACCCCCTCTGCCCGAGTCAACGCAAGAAAGACGAACTAGAAACGTATCCAGTCCGTCAGAAACTACCGACTATCGGGCGGTGGCTCCGTCAGCCGGTGAACAGATATACACATCTGGCTTGATTCCAATGGCCGATTGATACCGTTCCGAGACTTTTCCGGCGAACTCTTGCGCATCCGCGGACCGCACCAGATTTACCGTGCATCCACCAAACCCGCCTCCCGTCATGCGCCCGCCAAGGTACCCTGGCAAAGACTCGGCGACTTCAACCATGACGTCGAGCTCCCGGCAGCTCACCTCGAATAGATCGCGAAGGCTGCGATGGGATTCGTTCATCAGGCTCCCGAACTGGCGGACGTCACCGTTGCGCAAGCATTCGGCGCCAGCCAGCACCCGATGGTTCTCGGACACAACATGCAGGCAGCGGTTGTAGATGGTCTGGGGAATCTCAGCCGCATGTCGCTCCAGGTATTCGATCAGGACATCCCGAAGAGCGCGGATATTCGGATACCACTGCGCCAAAAGCTTCACGCCCTCGTCGCATTCTTCGCGTCGACGGTTGTAGGCGCCACTGGCGTGCTCATGCTTTACCATCGTGTTGCAGATCACCAATCGCAGGTCATCGGGAAAGGGAATCAGCTTGAACTCAAGCGAGCGGCAATCGAGCAGTAAGGCCTGCCCTGCCTTCCCAAGACAGGAGACAAATTGGTCCATGATGCCGACTCGTGCGCCGATAAAGAGATTCTCAGCCCTTTGGCAAAGTTTCGCGACCTCCGGCAGCGGAAGCTGCGTCCCATTCAAGCTCAGCAGCGCGAGAGCACTGGCTACTTCGATGGCTGCGGAAGAACTGAGCCCCGCGCCAATTGGCACTTCGCCCTTAACCAGCAAGGTCGCGCCTGGAACGGGGTGGCCGATCTCCCGAAGCATTACCGCTGTGCCCACAACGTAGTCACACCAGACACCTGTGCCCCTGGCCGGTAGCTCGTCCACATCGAATTCAAATTGTTCGGAAAAGTCCTCTGAGCGAATTACCAGCTTTCGGTCCTGACGGGGTGAAATTGCTACGTGGGTGGAGAAACCGATGGCACAGGGCATCACAAAGCCCTCGTTGTAGTCGGTGTGTTCTCCCAGCAAATTAACCCGGCCCGGTGCGCGAAAGATCCGGGGCGCCGACCCAAACAAGTCCTCAAAGTGCCGACCTAGGTCTGCGGGGCTCATGCCAAAATCCCAAACAAAGCCTGGGTTAGAATGTGAGGGCCTGCCTTCTATCGAACTTAAGGGATGTAGAATAACGCATATGTAAACGCCTCCACGATTTCACTACAATAGTTGGGAATGGGTCAATGTCAAACTACATTTCGTGACCCACGCGGCTCCGATCACGGTTGCCGCAGCCTGGCAAATCGCGCGCAATCGCCCATCCTCGCGTCCTCCGGCGATTCAAGAAACGGCGCTCGGTGATCAGATTTTTCTGAATGCTCCGGCGCTCGATCTTCAGGTATAATTCGCGGCACTCGGGCGAGAAGGGTTGCACATCTGGTCGATCTAGAACAAGCACAGGAAATCGAAAAAGCGCAAGCGGACGCGGGAGAAGGACACACGTGTGATTGTTTCTCATGTGCTTTCGCCCCGGCGTTGGCTTCCGCCTCGGAGGCCATGTCAATGACGCGAATCCATCAGCAGGTGAGCAGCGGGCAGCACAACGGATGGTCCCAGTTTGGCGTTCGGTGCATGCAGGTCGCAAGTCGTGCGACTTGGCTGTGCGCCGCATTGTTGCTCATGAGCGCGTTGGCGATAGCGCAATCCACGAGCTTGCTGAATGGCAGCGTTACTGACTCGTCTGGCGCGGCGGTTACCGGAGCGCAGATTACTTTGTCCAACCCCGCGACGGGGCTGCAGCGGACGACCCAGAGCAACGGAACTGGTCTCTACCAGTTTCTTGATGTTCCGCCCGGCACCTATCGGCTGGACGTATCAGCCACCGGTTTTGCACCGTATTCGGTGGCGAACGTCACTCTTCTCGTCAAACTGCCCTCCACCGTCCGCATTCAGCTTCACGTAGGAGGCGTCACGCAGTCGGTGACGGTCGAAGGGCAGGCCCCACTCATCAATCGCACTGACGCTTCGCTGGGCAACGTAGTCGAACAAGACCAGATCCAGGAATTACCCATCGCCGACCGCAACGTCGTGAATCTGCTTAGCCTCCAGCCAGGCGTGGCGTACCTTGGCATTCAGTCGCAGGCCGTGCAGAATACCGACACCCGCAGCGGCGCTGTCAATGGCCTGCGCAGTGATCAATCCAACGTTACGCTCGACGGCATCGGCGTCAACGATGAGAATAACGGGTACGCCTTCAATAGCGTTCTGAACGTTCCGCCCGATTCGGTGGAGGAATTCCGCGTTACCACAGCTAATTCAAACGCCGATTCCGGTTACTCCAGCGGCGCGCAGGTTGCGCTCGTGACCAAGAGCGGCACTAACAACTTTCACGGCTCGGCCTATGAGTACAACCGCAATACTATTTTCAGCGCCAACGATCCTTTCTTGAAGGCGTCCCAGGTCGAAGGCGGCGAGTCCAACACGGCCCCGAAGTTGCTGCGCAACGTGTTCGGAGTGACGTTCGGAGGGCCAATCAAGAAAAACCGGCTGTTTTTCTTCACGAATTATGAGGGACGGCGCGACGCACAGGGTACCAGTGTCTTGCGAACGGTCCCGAGCGCCGCTCTGCGTGCCGGCATCCTGCAGTATCAGTGTCAAGCGCAAGCCGACGGCAGTCCCAACACGGCTTGTCCTGGCGGGAGCGTGACTGTCAACACTACCACCGTCAACGTTCAACCTGGCTTCTTTGCCATGACACCGCAGCAAGTTACAGGGATAGACCCAGCCGGAATCGGGGCTAGCGCAGGAATAGCGAACATACTCAGTCAATACCCCATGCCGAACGCCGCCAACGCCGGCGATACTCTGAACACCCTCGGCTACCGTTTCGCTTCCAACGCCGACTCCTCATTCAACACCTACATCACCCGCGTCGATTACCACGTCAATAGCAGCGGCACGGAGACTCTTTTCGCGCGCGCCTCGATGCAGAATTTCAACGAGCCGGGGCAGGAGGAGTTCCCCGGGCAACCGGCGTCGACGACCATCGTGGACGACAGCAGAGGCATTACCATTGGATTGACCTCGCTCATCAACCCCAGGCTCATCAACAATTTTCACTGGGGATACGTGCGCCAGGGAGGGCAACAGGGCGGTATCTCTCAAAATCCGGGTGTTTTTCTGAGCGGGCTCAGCGACCTCTATCCCTTCACTCGCTCCACAACTTTCTTTGTGCCGGTCAACCAGTTCACCGACACATTGAACTGGACCCGAAAAAATCACACCTTCGAATTTGGCGCCGATTTCTTCTTCATCCGCAACGACCGCAGCAGCCTCGACGATTCGTTCTCTGACGTGCAAACCAACCCTGTCTACCTCAATACAGGCGGAATCTCCACACCTGTCGGCAACCCCAGCCCTTTGAATCCCTCAAACAACACGGATCCACACACGGGTCAGCCCTACGCAGTCGTGGATCAGAATTTTGGTCCGAACTATGATGGGGCGGTAGCGATTCTGTTGGGCATCTTCGCCGAGGGCGATGGTATCTACAATTTCAACCACAGCGGCACGGCGCTGACGCAGGGCACGCCGATCAACCGGCGTTACGCTATCAACAACTACGAGTTCTATGGCCAGGATACCTGGCGTGTAAAACCCAGCTTAACGGTCACCTACGGCCTGCGCTGGGTGCTGGAAGCTCCTCCGTACGAAAGCAACGGTCTGCAGGTTGCACCCTGCGTGGAAGCCGCGATCGGCGGGTGCAGCAACCAAAACCTCGGTGATTGGTTTAACCACACTGCCCAGTTAATGAGCCAGGGCCAGCCCGCCAACAATGCGGGCGAGATTTCATTCGAACTCGGCGGACCTATAAATCGTGGTCCTGGCATGTGGAACTGGGACCACAAGGATTTCTCCCCAAGGATCGCCGTAGCTTGGGCGCCGGATACGGGTGACGGTTTAGCTTCAAAGATCCTGGGAAAGAAAGACCAGTTCACGGTCCGCGGCGGCTACAGCATCATGTACGACCACTTCGGCGTACCGATCGTGAACACCTTCGACCAGCACGGCTCTTTCGGCCTCTCCACCGATCTCGGAAATCCCGCCGGCGTGGTGACCGTCCAGAGCACCCCGCGCTTCACCTGCCTGGTCCCGGGAGATCCGTCTGGTGTCAGCGGGTCCTGCCTGCCCGCGCCTTGCGCCACTTTGAGCGGGCCGAGTTGTTTGTTCGGCCCCACCCCCTCGGGCGCTTTTCCAGTTACTCCCAGCAATACCGAGTTCGCCATCAACTGGGGACTGGATCAAAGCTTGAAGACGCCCTATGCGCACGTATTCAACTTCTCTCTCTCGCGCCAAATCTCAACGAAATCATCGCTGCAGATAGCATACGTCGGCACGGTGGGCCGGCGTCTGCCCATGCAAGTCGATCTGGCCCAGCCCGCCAATCCCACGGATCCCGCGAGCAAGACAACTTATTTTCAGTCTGCCACAATGCTGTCGAAGCAAGCTGCCGCCGGCGTGGACGTCAATAGTGTTCAGCCTATACCGTTCTTTGAGAATGTTTTCCCAGCCTGGGCCGGCGTCGCCACCCAGAACGCTCTGGGGCAAAACGGCTTGAATTGCAATCCGGGCAACCTGCCAGCCAAACCGACCGCCACGCAAAATGCGTATGAGCTTTACAACTGTTATCTGCACAATGAAACGTTCGCACTGTACCTTATGGATGTTCCTGCCTCTATTACAGGACTGAGTCCTGCGCTGCCCAACAGCAAGAACGGCCCGTACGACTTCTACCACGACCAGTTCGCGTCGCTCTACGCGTGGCGCACCATTGGGACCTCCGATTACAATGCGCTGCAGGCGACTTACACCGTCCGTTGGGGAGCGAACCTGCAGGGACAGTTCAACTACACGTTTGGGAAATCTCTCGACGAGGAGTCGGCGGCCCAACGAATTGGTCCTTATGAAGGAACGGGCGGAACCGGCAGCGACCTGAATGGCGGAGGCATCGTCATCAACGCATGGGATCCTTTAGCTCTGCGCGGGCTCTCCGACTACAACAACCGCCACCAGATCAACGGGAATCTGGTCTATCGTCTGCCGTTTGGCAAGAACCAGATGCTGGCGTCAAACGTCGGCTCGGTCCTTAATGAACTGATCGGCGGATGGAACGTCTCCGGCATCTTCCGCTGGACCAGCGGTTTCCCCATCACCGTCGACAACGGTCCAGACTGGGCCACTGACTGGAATATCGAAGGCGACGCCGAGCCCAATGGTCCGCTTCCGAAGGTCACGAATCCCAAAAATCTCACGGTAGATGGCCAGTATGTCGGCCCGGCTATGTTCCAGAATCCGGCAGCGGCCGAGGCGGCTTTCCGGCCGGAGTGGCCCGGCGAATCCGGCGTCCGCAACAACGTCATTGGCCAGGGAATGTTCGACATCGACACTGGCGTGAACAAGAGTTTCTCTCTGGGGGAAAGTCGGCGTCTGGAGTTTAGCTGGCAGGCATTCAACGCGCTCAACTCGGTGCGCTACGACGTGCGCACCGCTCAACCCGACCTTGGCTATGGCCCAACCCAATTTGGAGCATACACGTCGACGCTAACTACGCCTCGGTTCATGCAGTTCGCCTTGCGCCTGGTTTTTTGAGGCTGACAATTGACCGAGCTGAATTCGGTTCGGGACAGCCGTCGTTTAGGTCGCTGAAGCAGCGTCTCGGCTCGCTTGCGCTCGCTGAGGTCGCGGACGACTCTCGAAACGGGCGTGATGAGTCCCGCAGGAGGACCAGAATCCCGACCGCACCGCCCGCAGGTGCGGCCGTTTGCACGCAGTCGGATCGAAAGCCCACACACGATCAAGAACCATGCCTCGCCAGAGCAAAGTTGTTGCTGCGAGACTCGCCATCGCGGACAAATCAGGGAGTCAAAATGCTGCAAGATAGCCACATAAATTCAATCCCGCGTTGTCTGAGCATTGTACTTTTGGCTTGCGGGATCGGGATTGTCAATCCAGCGTTGATCAATCCAGCGTTTGCCAATCCAGCGTTTATCAATCCAGCGTTTATCAATCCAAGGTCTATCGATGCAGCTTTCGGCCAGTCTCTTCCATCAGCACAACACAGCGAGCGCCCAGCTCCGCCAACGCGCGACCCGAACACTCCCGGCTTTGTCGCGGCGAAAGAATTGCCCGACGGCTCAGTCCCTCCAGCAAACGCGGACGGCAACTTCATTATCGGACCGAGCCATCCTGTTCCTCCGGAAATGACCGCCCAGAACGACGCACTGCAAGGAACCGTGATTGAGTTCACCATGAACTCGTCGGACAGCAAGATCTATCCCGGCATCGCTCGTGACGCCAATACCTTCGGAACCGCGGATCCTACGGACCCTGCAAAATTAGTGGTGACCACAAGCCATCCCGCCCCGTACACGCGGAAAGTGGCCGTCTATGTCCCCAGGCAGTACGTCCGCGGCAGTGTTGCGCCTTTCATCGTGGGAGCCGACGGACCGGACCGGCTGTTGTTTGCAGCGTTGGACACTCTGATCGCCCAACATAAAGTCCCAGTGATGATCGCGATTTCGATCGGCAACGGTAGCGGAGACGCGCAGGGAAGTGAACGCGGCCTCGAGTACGACACCATGTCTGGAGTCTATGCCGAGTTTGTGGAAAAAGAAGTTTTGCCTCTGGTCGAAACTCAGGCTCACGTGAAGCTCACCAAGGATCCTGATGGCCGAGCGACCATGGGCGGCAGCTCGGGAGGCTCCTGTGCCCTGATCATGGCCTGGTATCACCCTGAGCTATATCACCGCGTTCTTACTTACTCGGGAACATTCATAAACCAGCAATGGCCTTACAATCCGCAAACACCGCATGGCGCCTGGGAATTTCATGAGCATCTCATCCCCGACAGCCCCGCGAAGCCGATGCGAATCTGGATGGAAGTCGGCGACCGGGACCTTCTGAATCCAAATGTGATGCGCGACAACATGCACGATTGGGTTCTCGCCAACGAGAATATGGCGAAGGTACTCGCCGCCAAAGGCTATCACTGCCAGTTCGTCTTTGCCCGAAACGCTGCCCACGTGGACCGAGCGGCGAAACAGCAGACCCTTCCGGAAGCGCTCGAATACATCTGGCAGGACTACAGATCTTCGGCGGTCAAGAACTGATCCCGTGGACCAAGCCCTTAGCAAACGATCATGCGTGCAGTCATTCAAGTTTCCGCAGTCCGCAAAACCTACGGCACAACCGTGGCAGTCGACGAGGTGTCGTTCGAGGTCAACGACGGTGAAATCTTTGGTTTAATCGGACCCAACGGTGCGGGAAAGACCACTACGATGGAGTGCATCGAGGGTCTCCGCACACCCGACCGGGGCAGCATCTCAGTCCTGGGTCTTGATCCTTTCAACGACGTGTACAAGCTGCAGCAGCGAATCGGAGTTCAGCTGCAGCAGGCGCAGCTGCAGAAGCGGATCAAAGTGTGGGAAGCGTTGGACCTGTGGGCTTCCCTTTATCAGAAGACGAAGATCGACGGCGAGCGGTTGCTCGAACAGCTTGGCCTTGTGGACAAGCGGAATGCCTGGTTCATGACGCTCTCAGGAGGCCAGAAGCAACGACTGTTCATTGCGCTCGCGCTGATCAACGATCCGGAGGTGGTGTTTCTCGACGAGTTGACCACCGGGTTGGACCCGCAGGCGCGGCGGGCCATCTGGGACCTGGTGCGCGGCATCCGCGAACGCGGCAAGACGGTTTTCTTGACCACGCATTTGATGGAGGAGGCTGAACGGCTGTGCGACCGGGTAGCGATCATCGAACACGGACGGATCATCGACATCGACAAGCCGCAGAGCCTTGTCAATCGGTATTGCCCTGAGCGAAGCGTGGTCCTCGCCACAGACAATTCAACTGCTGCGGAGCGCTTTCAAACCATCCCGCGAGTCGAGGCGGTGGTCTGCAGCGGCACGCAGTTCACGATTCGGGGTCGCGGCGATGATTTCGTCACCGAGGTGATTCATTGTCTGTCCGAGAATCGTATCCGGGTCACGGATTTCCGCACGATTCTCCCCAACCTTGAGGACGTCTTTCTCAAGCTGACCGGTCACTCGATTCGCGACTAGGCTCGATAATGATGCTCCGTGGACTCTTGAAATTGACCTGGATCGAGATCAAGATATTCCTCCGCGAGCCGCTGGGGGCGATCGGGACGATCGTTATCCCGGTCGCGGTGTTCCTCATAGCGGGTCGCGCGGTCGGCCACGGGGGGCTCGCACCGACCTCACTCGCTGCCAGCAGTTTTATTAGCGTCGGCCTACCGGTGCTTGCGGCGGTCCTGATCGCTATCGGCGCTGTGCTGTCGCTGGTCACGATCATTTCGATCTACCGCGAGGGAGGCATTCTCAAACGACTCCGCGCCACGCCGCTGCGCCCCCAGACGATCCTCACTGCTCACGTGGTCGTCAAGCTGCTGCTCACCGCGGCAACTCTTGCCTTAATGGTGCTGGCGGGGAAGCGCTACTATCCCGTCGGCATTCATATTCCAGTGCTCGGGTTTACGATGGCGCTTCTCATAAGCACCTGCAGCATCCTGTCGATCGGCTTTCTCATCGCTAGCATCGTTCCCACGGCACGCTTTGCGCAGCCGATCGGTGCTGTCATCATGTATCCGATGATCGCTGTCTCGGGACTCTTCGTGCCGGTTGAGTCGCTGCCGCCGGCGCTCCGAGCGGTGGCAAGAGTTGTGCCGCTAACCTACACGGTGTCACTGCTCGAGGGGATTTGGAAGGGCGACACGTGGTGGGCACACGCGGGCGACGTCGTGGCACTGGCAGTCGTGTTTATCTTGTGCACGGCGCTCTCAGCGAAGGTGTTCCGCTGGGAGTAGCTGCCGCGGGCCGCCAAGCGCGGTTTCGAAACTGATGCATGGGAGGCGGATCCCTACGAAGTATGGTCCGATCCGGGTTCCTTGGGGCTCTCGCCCAGCCGGGCAGCTTGTGTCATGAGGTAATTCCGTTCCGGGATACTCGTCGTCCGAGCGGCGGCAATCCGGTAATGCTTGATGGCGGCCTCGTGGTTGCCGGCCATTTCCAGCAGATGGGCGCGAACTGCGTCAAGGCGATAGTGGCCGGCAAGCCCGTTCTCCGTGTCGAGGGCCGTGAGCAGTTCGAGGCCCTTGGACGGACCGTGCACCATCGCAGTTGCGATTGCATGATTGAGCGAAACCATAGGGTTGGCGGACATGCGTTTCAACAGTTCGTAGAGCGCCAGGATCTGCGGCCAATCGGTATCCTCGGCTCGAGCGGCTTCGTCATGAAGGGCAGCAACGGCAGCTTGCAACTGGTAGGCGCCCACCGATCCCTTCGATAGCGCCCCGGTTAGCAGTGCAATGCCTGCGTCAATCTCCGTCCGGTCCCACAGAGTTCGATCCTGCTTCGTGAGCGGGATCAACTCCTCGTCCGGTCCTGTTCGGGCTTCGTGGCGGGCGTTGGTTAGCAGCATGAGCGCCAACAGTCCCGCGACTTCGGCGTCATCCGAGAGCAGAGCTTGAACACAACGAGTCAGGCGAATCGCCTCGCGTGCCAGATCGAGGCGTTGCAGATGTGGTCCGACGCTGCTCGTGTAACCCTCGTTGAAGATCAGATAGAGCACGTGCAGAACAGCGTGCAGCCGTTCGGCCCGTTCCCGCGGAGTGGGCAGGCAGAACGGCACTCCGGACGCCTTTATGTTTTGCTTCGCGCGGCTGATGCGCTGAGCCATCGTCGCCTCGGGAACCAGGAAGGCATTGGCGATTTCGGCCGTGGTTAAGCCGCCCACCGCCCGCAATGTCAGGGCAATGGCAGATGACGAAGTCAGCGCGGGGTGGCAACACATGAACAGCAGGATGAGTGTATCGTCTGGATCCATATCGGGCTCGAGATCGATGGCAGGCGCGACGGTATCCGCTTCATTCGCTACCGCAGTTTCCCTCTGCCGCCGGGCAATTTCGCTGCGCACGTGATCGGTCATGCGCCGAGACGCAACATGGAGTAGCCAGCCCCGAGGATTCTCGGGAACACCTTCCTGTGGCCATTGCATCACCGCCGCGATCAGTGCCTCCTGCACCGCGTCCTCGGCAGAGGAGAAATCATGAAAACGGCGAATAACCGCGCCGAGCACCTGCGGCGCAAGCTCGCGCAACAGGTGCTCGGCAGTCTGGTCCCAGGCTCTTGTTTTCACGGCACGTCTCGTTACAACATTTCCGGTGGTGGTCCGCTCATCACTGGCCGCACTTCGATAGGCATATTCAACGGTTCCCCGCCGGGGCCCGGCGCCGCCGACGCTCGCGCCGCGATGGCATAGGCTTGGTCTGCGCTTTCGACATCAACGATCCAATAGCCTGCAAGAAACTCTTTGGATTCGGGGAATATCCCATCGGTGATAGGAACACCATCCTTGCCAGCGCGTACCAGCTTAGCCTGATCTGGAAAGGACAGCCCCTCGGCCGCCACGAACTCGCCGGATTCGCGAAGATCCTTATTCAGAGCAATCATATAAGCGACGTGTGCCCGAAGATCGTTCTGGGCCCAGCCAGGAACGCCGTGACCTGCTTTCATCGTGTTCATCATCAAAATGTATTTCATGCCTGCTCCTTTCATTTTCGAACGGCATTTCTGCGTTTTCAAAGGAATGTCGAGCACGAGGCGCACTCCCGACATCCGGGAAAATATTTCCCTGGAAAGCTTTTGTGAGGTGCCGGCGGCACCGAATGTGCGCGTGCCGCAAACGAACCCCGGTCATCACAGTTTTTCGGACGGTCTACCCATTATTTGCCGTACTTCTATGGGCATGTTTGACGGTATCCCACCTGGTCCTGGGACCGCCGAGACGCGGGCGGCGATCTCGTACGCGCGCTTCGCATTCTTAACGTCGACGATCCAATAGCCGGCGAGAAACTCCTTGGACTCCGGAAACACACCGTCCGTGACCGGCGCGCCGTTTTTCCCGGCGCGCACCATCTTGGCCTGATCCGGCAAAGCCAAGCCCTCGGTGGACACCAGTTCGCCGGACTCGTTCAGGTCCGTGCGCAAACGCGTCATGAAGGCCATGACTGCGTCTCGATCTTTTTTCGGCCATCTCCCATACGTGTCGATGCCAGCTTTGGTGCTCGCCATCAATAAAAGATACTTCATGTCTGTCGCTCCTTTCAGGTTCGCGCTGGTTTCTGCGCTTTCACAGGAAGGTCGGAGCAGGCGACGCTTTCTCGACATCCCTGAAGATTATTTTTTTCCAGAAAACCACGGCCCCTCGGTGTCGATTTCGTGCCTTCCAGATCGACGTTCCTACAGAAGGTGCGAAAATGCCAAACGACGCAGTGGTCTCGGAAACTTACAACGAATGGATAGCCGCCTGCCAGGTGCAGCAAAGGTTTATGCAGCGCCTGAGCCCAACCCTCGACACTCTGAGTTACAGCGCCCGCTGCCGTCAGGTCTACGAACTGGGCGGGGATTGCTACGATTTTCTTCCCCTACCGCATAACCGGCTGGCCGTAGCCGTAGGAGACGCTTCCGGCAAAGGTGTTCCCGCGGCGCTCATGATATCGAATGTCCAATCTTCGCTTCGCACGGCAGCCTCCTTCGCTGAAAACGACGGGGCCGCTGTGCTGAATGCAGTGAACCGGCAAGTTCACTCATCCTCACTCGCAGATCGCTATGCAACGCTATTTTATTGCGTGTTCGAAGGAGCAACGCGCACGCTACGATACGTGAATGCCGGCCACAATCCGCCAGTTGCCATTCGGCGTGACGGCTCGATCCTGTGTCTTGAAACCGGCGGCGCGCCCGTTGGAATGTTTTCTGATTGGATCTATGAGGAAAGTGCAATTCAGCTGTATCCGGGCGAGGTGGTCCTCGCCTACACGGACGGAATCGTTGAGGCCGTAAATTCGACTGGCGAGGAGTGGGGAGTCGAGGGCCTTCTGAGAGCATCTGCCGCAAGGGAGGCACAAGACGCCGAAGACCTGGTCGAGTCGATCTTCAAGTCGATGGACGATTTTTCCCAAGGACGACAGACGGATGACGCAACAGTCGTAGTTTTGCGGGTCCACTGAGCAACAGTTGAAAACGAATGGCCGGGATCGGCATCATGCGCGCGCTTGGTCGATCATTGCTTTCCAGATGCCTTTAGACTTAAGAACAAGTTCAATGGCCTCGCGGATCGCGCCGTGGCCTGCATTGGCTCGCGTGGTGTAATGCGCGGCGCGTTTTACCTCGGGGGCGGCGTCGCCCACGGCAACGGCAAGGCCGACACGTCGCATTAAGGGAATATCCGGAAGATCGTCGCCGATATACGCGACTCTGGAATCAGCCACGCCGGCTTTTTGGAGGATTTCCTCATAAGCCGGCATCTTCAGCGGCTGTTTCATGTAGATAAACTCCATCTTCATTTCGTGGGCGCGGCGGAGGAGCGCGGCACTCTCGCGACCGGTAATGCAACCGGTACGCAGGCCAGCGGTCCGCGCCAGGGTCAGACCCTGTCCGTCATGCGCGTCAAAAGTCTTGATTTCGAGAGCGGTGCCATCGCTTTGCGAGAGCAGGGTGACGCTGCCGTCCGTCATCGTGCCGTCCACGTCCATGAGGATCAGTTCGATTCTTGCAGCACGCTTCTTGAGTGCAGGAGAAATTGTGAGAACCGCCAAAGAAAACCTCCACCAAAAGAGTCTAAGCTAAGTCCAACTCTGGCAAAGGTTTCGCCGCAAGTAGCTTACAGTCTGGGAAGCGCACCCATAATCCGCAGCGACCGTTGAGACATTGCCCCGAATCATCCGGGGCGTCTGTTCACACTGTCATTCAGTGGCCGGTCGGAGTTCGGACCGCTATGAGCGAAACCTGCTCCAGGTCGGGGTAGGTGTCTTCCTTATCCGGTTTGCGATCTGTGGGTGCGATTTGTTGAACGGCGGTTTGGGCCGGAAGCAAAGAGCCGAAATACTGGGAATACACTTCGTCAAAGGCTGCCAAGTCCGACAGATCGTCAAGGTAGACATTTGTGTCCACGACCTGGTTGAAACTCATATCGGCTTCCTCAAGGTTGTCGAGAAGATTCCGCATGGTCTGCCGGAGTTGATGTTGCGTGGTAGCGGCATAAACTCCACCATGCGGCCCAGGAATAAAGCCGCTCTTGGCGGAGCAGTATAAAGTGTCGCCGGCAAAAACACAGGGGCTGGCGGTGGGGCTGGGCGGCATGTTCTTGGGACGGATGGCTTTCCGCTGCTTGAGATCGCGCACGGCCACGCCAGTATATTCAATGTGGGCTCCACCTGGCAGACTCGTTACTTCGATCGTGGCTCGAGCCGGGGTGTTACCGAACTCGAACCGCCGAGCATAATGCTGATTCATGATCCGCATCGGAATCGCGCCGGTCAGGTAAGGATTGACGAAAACCATGTGGCTGAGATCGAGGCCGGCGGCCTTCACAACCGCTTCTACGCGGTCGAGCGCCATGTCGACCTGCGCCGCTGGATCGTCCGGAACTTTGCCGCTCACCGGATCGCTTCCGGACATGCTGGAGATGAAAAGCCGATCGTGGGTGAGGATGCCCGGCGACGCGGCGTCGTCTGACTTGTAATTCGGAGGATAGACCGCTCGCTTGTCCGTTAAACTGCGCACCGCGACAGCGCTTATTTGCACCGGCGGCTCTGGGATACGCGCCACACCCAATACCGCGCGGGCCGGCGGGGTCTTCGCGAAATATTCGGCGAAGACTTTATTCATCTCGTCATAATTGCTGATGTCCTGCAGATAGACCTGGGTGTAGACCACGTGCTCCATGGTCAAGCCCGCAGATTCGACGATCGCCTTGACGTTATCCAGCGCCTGGCGAACTTGCGCCTCAAAAGTCGCCGGTGAACTGCCGTCCGGCCGAAGTGATCCCTGTCCGGAGATGTAGACGTAATCTCCGGTATCAACGCCGGGCGAGTAGAAACGATTCGCGTGAGCGGACGACGCCGCGGGAACGACCGCGTGCATCTGTTCCTGCGCTGTGGGCGCCTGAGCTACGCTCTTCTGAGCTATACCTTTCTGAGCTACGAGCGTCGATGAAATCAGAAATCCCACGAATAACAATCGCACATGAACCTTCCCATGAATTGTTCGCAAAACAACAGGCTCCCTTCTACGCTGCGGCCTTCTTCTGTGCGGCACCCAGAACGGTGCGCAGTCTTTGTCCGACAATGATTTCTTCTCCGGGCTTGATGGTCATGGAAACCAACTCGATGTGGTCGGGACCCTTACGTTCTTTGTGTTCCTTCCGATTCGGCTGGCCTTCGCGAACCGCCGTCACCAGGCTGGGATTGTCTGCCCCAAGCACTTCGATGACGGGATCGCCGGCGCGCAGCTCCTGTACGCAATCGGAAATGCTGTATCGCCAGGCCTGCTGATCCCAGGAAACCTTCAACGTTGGGTAGCGGTTTCCATCGTCGGGAATGTAAATGTCCGTCTTCACACCGGGGACCGTCTCCACCAGTTTCCGGATGCGATCCACGCGGCCATTCCATTCGTCGTAAAGCTTCTTCTCGTCGATATTCAGCCAGGTTTCGAGCGCCGTGAGGCAGCCGATGATTTCTTCTTTCCCGACTTTCATCGGACGACACACAGCTCCCTCGCGCGGATTGGAATTGAGCAGGGCAGATTCGATCAGATCCTTGCGGCCCAGAAGCAAGCCGCTGCACTGCGGTCCGCAGAGCCCCTTGCCGCCCGAGAAGCAATAAAGGTCAATCCCCATCCGGGCATAGAGCTTGGCGTTGTCGGCGGGTGGTATGCCCGCCGCGTCATCCAGCAGCATGGGAACCTTGTGCTCTTTGGCGATCGCCAACTCTCGTTGCAGTTTTTCGCCCAGATCCGTGGTGTAGATCATTGCCGTGTTTTCGTTGATGGCGTTGGTGAGTTCTTCCGGCGAGTAAGTGAGAACAAGCTTGGCTCCGGCCAGCCGGATGGCACTGTCGAAAGCGCTCCGGCCTCCCACCATGATCACTTCATGTTTCAGGCCTGTCGTATCGGGAAGTTGCCAGATGTATTTGTCGTCGGAGCCAGCCATACATGCGGCCGTGGCCGCTGCCATCGCGCCCGCTGAACCTGAAGTGACAATGCCCGACTCCGCACCAGTCAGCTCTGACAAGCGCCTGCCCACGGCACGCTGCAGGTCCAGCATGTTGACGAAATACCCAGACGCTTCCAGTTGTGCCTGGCGAACTTCGGGAAACTCGAGGGATCCGCTTAGATAGGTCCACGTACCCCGGCAATTGATGACTGTTTTCACTCCCAGCCGGGTGTATATATTCTGGCGTGGATCTTTTCCGATGGCGGAGGCCGCTTGTGCGTAGAGATCGCGTGCCGCGATCTGGCTTAACAGCGGGGCAGCTGCCAACAGTTTCACGAACGATCGCCGGCTGGCATTCCGGATTCGCATTGCGACACCTCCTTGGTTACTCGTGAACAGCGATTACTCGTTAACGGCGTTTCTCTGTCGCGAAATCGGTATAGCACAGATTATGCTTGACGCAAATCGAAATCTTTCGTTTTATTGAGTTTCATTCCGTTTTATGGAGCTGGGCAGAGGCAGTGGCTTGAAGAACTGCCGCATTCTGTCCTCGACCGCCGATTTTCGAAAGGTGCCATTATGACACTGATCTTTCCATGGGCAAATCGGACGCGCCGCCTCGCCGCCGTCTTTTTCCTGGGCTCGATCGCACTCACCGTCCCGGCGCGCAGTCAGGCAAATCCGCCGAAGAAAACCGAATGTCGCGTCGAATCCGTGGACTACAAGGGCTGGCACGCGCAGCAAGTCTCCAATCGGTGGGTGCAACTGATCGTGGTGCCGCAGAATGGCGGACGACTCATGCAGGTGAGTTTCGCCGGACATCCCTACCTGTTCGTCAATCCGCAATTCGCCGGCAAGTATCTGCCGCCGAATTCGGGCCAGTGGTTCAACTACGGCGGCGACAAGCTCTGGCTCTTGCCCGAGGGAAACAACGACGAACAGCATTGGGTGGGCGATTCCGATGTGCTGGACGACGGTCCATTTTCCTTTCGAAAACTTTCGGAAGGAAAAAGTTGCGAAATCGAACTTACGGGACCGGCCGATCCCCAGACCGGCATTCAGTTTGTTCGCACGATTCGTCTGGATGACGACAGCCCGCGTATCCATTTTCACGCCTCGATGAAAAATGTGACGGGGCATACGCTGGAATGGTCGATGCAATCCGTCTCGCAATACGATACGGGTGGACCCAGCTCGTCAGGCCCAAGCTCGGCAGGCTCAGGCTCATCAAGCCCGGGCATCTCCCCGCGCTTCAACCACGATTTCTGGACGTTCACTCCCACGAATCCATCCAGCAGTTATCTCAACCGTTATCACGTTCGCTTCGGTCCGGCGGAGAATTCTGCGGCTTCGGTGAGAGACGACAGCTTGTTTGCCGTGCACTATGTTCATATGGCTGCCGAGTTGTGGCTGGACTCGACAGAAGGCTGGCTGGCAGTGGTGGATGGTGGCAGCCGCTACGCCATGGTCGAACGCTTCCAATACGACGAGAACAAAACCTATCCGGGTAAAGCTTCTGTCATCTTTTGGACCAACGGGCCCGAGCTGAGGTTGAACCGCGACGGAATCCCATCGATCAGCGCTGATGCCGATGCCAGCCCTTACTACCTCGAAGCTGAAGTTAACAGCCCGATGTGCCGGTTGCGCCCCGGTGAGAGTTGCGATTTCGAGACGGAATGGTTTCCCACACGGGCGGGAGACGAATTTCACGGTGTGACCGACGCAGGCATTTTGATTCGCCCGCTTCGGGCGACCGGTCTCGACAATGGGAAGGTCAAGCTGTCCGGTGCTTTTGGAGTGTTCTTTTCTGGACGCCTGGTCGCACACTTCTACGATGAACATGGACGAAACCTCGGAGCTCTGCCCATCGCGGATGTGAACCCAGCAGAAGCGGCGTCCCTCGAAACGGAGATTGCCCCTCCAGCAAAACCCGCGCGACTTTCCCTTCACTTGGAAGACGAGAATGGCGTCGACCGCGGTTCTCTGCAGGAAGTGCGCATCGGCACCGGGGACAATCGCTGATATGAAATGGCATGGCGCAGCATTCACCCTGTTCTTGCTGGCCGCCTGCATCGGACCGCGAGCTGCGGGGCAACAGCGGCAATCTCCGCTTACAGCCGACACCAACGTCACTTCGGAAGACCTGCTGGCGCAGCCAGTTGGCGCGAACTGGACTTCTTATAACGGAGACTACACCGGGCGTCGCTTCAGCAGTCTGCAGGAAATCAACGCCACAAACGTCTCGCAGCTCCACGCGGCGTGGGTTTTTCATCCCGGCAACACGCAGAGACTCGAAGCGACTCCCATCGTGGTTCGCGGCATGATGTACGTAACTTCCTCCAACGATGTGTTCGCGCTGGACGCGCGCACCGGGCGTGTGGTGTGGCACCACCAGCGGCCTCTGAGCGCAGGGTTGCTCGATGATGCCGCGGCTCACAAAAACCGCGGCGTGGCGGTGTGGGAGCATTTCGTCTACATGGAAACCGATGACGCGCACTTGCTCTGCCTCGACGCTCGCTCGGGCAACGTCTTGTGGGATGTTCAATACGCGGACAAGGCTAAGCATTACGGCGCGACCAGCGCTCCTCTTGTGGTGAAAGGCGCAGTCATTGTCGGCACCTCGGGCGGAGATTCCGGAGTGCGCGGATTCGTTGCCGCCTACGATGCAGTCACCGGAAAACTGAACTGGCGCTTGTGGACCATCCCTGGGCCAGGAGAATTCGGCTCCTCCAGTTGGCCGGGAGATTCCTATCTGCATGGCGGAGCCACAACCTGGATGCCCGGTACTTATGATCCTCAGCTCGACACTTTGTATTGGACCACCAGCAATGCAGCGCCCGATTTTGTTGGAGACTCCCGGCCGGGCGACGATCTTTACACCTCCTGTGTTTTGGCAATCGACTCCAACACGGGAAAATTGAAATGGCATTTTCAGTTCACGCCCCACGACTTGTATGACTTTGACGCAAATGAAACTCCGGTACTGGTGGATTCGGAAGAGAATGGCGCGGTCCGTCACCGTTTAGTTCAGGCCGACCGCAACGGTTTTTTCTATGTCCTTGACCGGACCAACGGTAAGTTCCTGCGTGCGACTTCCTTCGTGGAGAAATTGAACTGGGCCACGGGAGTGGACGCCTCCGGCCGCCCGATACTTTCGGGTCGAATTCCGAGCGCGGGAGGCACGCTTATCTGCCCCGGCATCAACGGGGCCACCAATTGGTTTTCGCCTTCGTATAATCCCAACACCGGGCTCTTTTACGTGATGGCTCTTGAGAACTGCGACCTCGTTTTCGCGAGCCCGAAACAGTTTGTTCAGGGCGAGACTTACTACAACACCGGTACGAAGCTGCCGCCCGGTGAACATTCGCAGAAGATTTTGCTGGCGCTTTCCGTAGCCGATGGAAAGATAGCCTGGCGTTATCCTCAGGCGGGCGATGGCAACTCGTGGGGCGGAACACTCACCACCGCCGGTGGATTGGTTTTCTTTGCGGACGATGTCGGTTCTCTGGAAGCAGTTGACGCAACGACCGGCCACGCTCTCTGGCACTTCAATACGGGCCAGAGAATCAGCGCATCGCCGATGACTTATGCGGTTGATGGAGCCCAGTACGTGGCCATCTCCGCCGGAAGCGACGTTTTCGTTTTCTCGCTTCCGCATTGACGGACGCCGCAGTGTTGCATTCGGACAGGGTCAGGGCGCGAGATAACCGGGGTACCAACGGTGTTAGAGTCCGCGAACATCTATACGACCAGGAGGATGAAATGGACAAATCTCACGCGAAAAGCCGCGCATTTGCCATCATGTTTGCGGCATTGGGTTTGATGGTTATCCTTGCCGCTGCCAGCAAAGCCCGGATGGTTCGAGCGCAATCCACTTCAGTTGCCTCTTTGTCTGACGGCGAGCTGATTGCGGAGTTTCGGCGCGTCGAAGTCGCCTCGGTCTCGGATGCGATCGAGCAGATTACCGGCAAGCGGATGTACATGAGCCATCACATGCAGCCGATTTTCACTGCGAAGTTTGCCGGCTTTGCGCGAACCGTGCAGCTCAAGAAGGACGAAGGCAACAAAGATCCCGAAGCTCTCACCGGGATGCTGCAGGCCATTGACGAGGGATCAACCGACTCGGTTTACGTGATGGTGCTTGAGGATGGAGAAGACATTGCAGGAATGGGAGGATTGATGGGCACCGCGATGGCCGCGCGCGGCTACGCCGGAGCCGTGATTGATGGCGGGGTGCGCGACGTGGCGTACTTGCGCAAAATCGGCTTTCCTGTATTTGCCACGGGAATTGTGCCTTCGACGTCGGTCCATCATTATCGCTTTGCCGGGTCGCAGATTCCGCTGCTGTGCAACGGAGTTCCCGTCAGCCCCGGTGACATCGTGGTGGCCGACAGCGATGGCGTGGCGGTTGTGCCGAGAGCGCAGGCCCAGCCGGTGCTCAACCTGGCACAGCAGATGGATTTCAAGGAACACTCCATGTATGCCGTGATCGAGCAACTGAAGTCGATCGTGGAAGCGGTGAAGAAGTTCGGACGGATTTAGTTCTGCCATGCGACGAATGGAACTCAACTCGAATTGGAATCGGCGCGCTCTCTCGAAAGCGTGGGAACGATAAAAATGCGCCTACTGCGCCGACATACGGAGCTTCGATCCTTTCTTTTCCAGCCACGTATTGAATTCCTCGATCATCTTAGGCGTCCATTTTGCGTCGATCTGTCCGGGGGTGTACTTTCCTTCCCGCAACATCATATGACCCCATTCGTCGACCATATGATCCATCTCTGTTTCGTCGGCGAGCTTTTCGGCCAGTTGAGACGGGACGAACGTAACCCCCTCGGGATCGCCAATCGCGATGTCGCCCGGCATCACCGTCACATCTCCAATTCGAATGGGGACGTTGATTCCGGTAAGCATCACATGCTCGAGAGCAGAGGGATCGACGCCGCGCGTGTAGACCTGAAACCCCGGCATCTCTTGGATCCCGGTGACGTCGCGAACCGCGCCATTCACGATCAGGCCGTTATGGCTCTTGGAATAGATCGCGGTCGCGAGATTGTCACCAATGATGGTTCCGTAGCGAATTTTCCCGAAAAGATCGACGACCAAAACATCGCCGGGCTTGAGAATGTCGATGATCCAGGAGTTTTCGTCGCCAATCCGACTCTCCTTTTTGCCATTGGCTTGAATCACCGAGTCCACATCCGGACGACGCGGCATAAATACGGCTGTTACGACGCGCCCGACCAGGCGTGGCCCGGGGTTGATCACTTTCCAACCGCCTTCAAACTGATTGCGGTACTGGGCGTCTTGCAGAACGTCCCACGCTTCGTCCGCGGTAACGTCTTTCAGGCGAGCCAGCACAGAATCGGGCACGTTCGGACGGCCATCGGGGAACCGGTCGCCGTGCCAACCCGGAGTGAACTCAATTCGCTGTTCTGTGGAGAAAAGATCAAGCTGGGCATATCCGGGAGTCGCCAGAGCGAACATGCCCAGCAGAATAATTGCTGTGCAAAGCAGTTTCATTTTCGTCATCGGATTCAATCCAAGTTCGGGCTACACGAGATCGATTGCGAACCGCTGGCGAAGTTACCACACCGCAACCGATGGGACAATCGCGACGGTCGCCCCTCGACGCGCCACCGCAGAGTCGCGTGCGTGCCGGAGAGCCTATGGTGACCCCGGGAAGCGCAAGCCGCGTGCGCTGGTTTCTGGTGTTCTGGCTGTTTGTTCTCAGCGCCGTTTCTTATCTCGACCGCGTCAACATTTCCATCGCGGGTGGAGCGATTGTCGATGCCTATCACCTGACGGATGTACAACTCGGCTACGTTCTCAGTGCCCTGGTAGCTGGTTACGCGCTGTTTCAAACGGTTGGTGGTCACCTCGCTGACCGGTATGGTCCCCGCCGCGTCCTGACCGGCGGAGTTGTTTGGTGGGGAATCTTCAGCGCCTTGACGGCCCTGGTCCCTGCCAACATCTCGGGTGCCCTTTGGCTATTCGTGGCTGTGCGTTTTCTGCTCGGGACCGGCGAAGCAGTCATCTATCCGGCCGCCAATAAATTCGTTGCAAGTTGGATACCCGTGCGCGAACGCGGCATCGCCAACGGCTGGATCTTTGCCGGCGTCGGCGCCGGCGCCGGCCTTACGCCACCCCTCATTACCTACCTCATGATTCATTATGGGTGGCGTTCGTCGTTCTGGGTTTGTGCCGCCGTCGGATTACTGGCCGGTGGAGTCTGGTTCATCGCGGCTCGCGATACTCCTGGAGAGCACCCGCGAGTGTCCGCCGCAGAGCTCGCTGCGATTCAATCCGGACTCACGTTCGGCACAGCGAATGGCCCGCCTCAGACGGGGAGCCATAGGAACAAAGACCTTGTGCCCTGGCGTCGAGTGGTTCGAAGCCGCGAAGTCTGGGCCGTTACTCTCAGCTATTTTTGCTACGGATACGTGGCGTGGATATTTTTCAGCTGGTTTTATCGCTATCTCGCAAAAGTGCGCGGACTTGATCTGAAGGCAAGCGCCCTCTATTCCATGCTGCCTTTTCTGGCCATGCTGGTGTGCTGCCTTTTGGGAGGGATGGTCAACGACCGGCTCACCAAGTGGCGCGGCCCGCGCCTCGGCCGGTGCGGACTGGCGGCATTCGCAATGACGATTGCAGGCATCTTCATCGCCTTTGGCTCCCGCGTTCAGAGCGCGCAGCTGGCCAGCGTTGTGCTCGCTGGCGGCGCCGGAGCTTTGTACTTGTCCCAAAGTTCTTTCTGGTCGCTCACGGCAGATATTGCAGGCGGATCCGCAGGATCGGTCTCGGGATTCATGAATATGGGCGGTCAAATTGGGGGAGCTTTGACGGGCTTGCTTACGCCCTGGATCGCTGTTCGCTACGGTTGGACCGCTTCTTTCCTTGTGGCAGCCGCTTTATGTCTGCTGGGGGCCGTAAGCTGGCTTGCAGTGGACCCGCGGAATACGCTGACCGAGCCTCGCGGACCCGATCCAGGAGTGCAGCGTTCGAAACCGGTGCCAGGGCTCACTGGCGGATGATTCTAGGCTACGCCTTGATCGAGGCCTTCCAACTCGTAGCGTTCGACGACGGCAAAGCGGTCGGGCGCTCCGACCTTGCGCAGCATGCGATGAACGTGGTTTTTCACCGTCTGTTCTGACAGGTTCAACCGCGCCGCGATTTCCTTATTAGTGAGCCGTTCGCGGAGCAGAGCCATCAGTTCGTGCTCTCGCCGGCTCAACACCCGGCAGGTATCCCCGGGGGATTTGCGATGTTGAGCCACATACCGGAACAGAGCCATGGAGAGAGCCGGAGGACACACTGCCGCTCCCTCGGCAACCGCACTGATCGTAGCCCCTACCTCGAGGGCCGAAGCATCCTTTAAGACGTATCCGACCACGCCCGCGCGGACCGCTCTCAAGAATGTGCTCTGATCCAGGTCCATGTCGACCATGACGACGCGCACACCCGGAATCGCGGCGTGGAGAGCGGAAACGAGTCTGGCGTCGGAAAAAACCAGATCGATGGAATCCAGGAGAACAATGCTGGGGACCGCGGCAATGATTTTTTCCTGCGTGGCCGGCGAATGGGCAGCGGCGCCAACCACGCGGATATCGCTTTTCTTGGCTAATATCCGTATCAGTGCTTCGCGCAGCAGGCGATTTTCAGCCAGGAGGAAAACTTTAGCGATTCGCCTCGAATCCATCGAATACTCCATCGGACAAAGTGATGGCGCGTGAAAGTCTAGGACGTGGGTCGTGCCCCCTATCACTCCCCCTGCCCGGATTGCCCGCCCGTCGACGCGGCGGACCCGTGTTTTTCTTTTCGTCTTTTGGGTGTACCTCTCTAAGCTCTACCTACCTACCCACCTACCTAAGAAACGACTCCGTGATTTTGCGATCGCCAACATTTGTGTCAGTGCGTCGACACGGTCCCGGTGGTTTCAGTGTCAAACCCCGGTGTTAGAAGAAAAGTTGCGCACCTGACCAGGTCGCCAATAAAAAATAAGAATCCCGGCCCCGGCCCCATTTTCTGTAAAGGGTGACAATACTACACGATTTAGCGGGGTGGTACAAAACCATGCGCGAAATTCTGTCGGTAGCACATGATATGTCCGGTTGAGATAGCAAGTGAAATGTCCGCTTAGCGGGCGGCGAGGGTAGGAGACCATGCGGAGCATGGAATCCTACACGAGGGCCGCAGTGGAGAGGGCGATGAA
>JBAUAN010000010.1:0-1840 GCA_049675725.1 Candidatus Sulfotelmatobacter sp.
TGCTGATCCAGTGGCAGCCAGGGGGGAAGATAATTTGCCCAACCACAGCCGGGCACAAACACCCGCCGCAGCCAGGAGGAGAAACACAAGAATGCCTAATTCGCGGGCCTCCCGATCGTTATCGGCGGCAAGCGGAACGAGCGGACGAATGAGAGCTGTTAAGAAGTAAGGCAGCGGGTATTGAATAATGAATGTTGGACTCCCAAATCCTTTGTTTTCCCCGGCCAGCCATCTTGGATAGTGTTCTCCATTCCAGAATTGTTCACTGAAGTGACGCTGGTATTCCACATGTGTGATGGCGTCGTAGCCTCGGGGAATGCCACGTACGAGACAAGGAAGGCATAGAAACACTGCTACCAGCACGATCGCCAAATACTGTAATGGCGGTCTCGCTGCAAACGACGCCCAAAACCGGGAACCATGGTGCTTCAGCATCGTGACCGAGTTCCACGCATACTGCAGATCATTAATGCGTCTCCACCCTGGATACGGGGCCTCTCTCGCCGATTGCATTTGTGCGGGGACGATCCGGGTTACGCTCCGGATTGGCGTGCTGCCCCAAGTTCCATGTGTCTGCGACGAGGTAAAGCGGGCGTCCCTTGCCTTCCTCGTAGATCCTGCCGACATATTCGCCGAGCAGGCCGACTGCAATCATGAGCGCGGCATTGCTCAAGCAGACGATGACCATTAGCGATGTCCAGCCTGGGACGGTTTCGCCTGAAAAGTGCACAACCAACGCGCGAATCGTTTCTTCGAGCGCAACCAGCGTCATAATCCCTGCGCCAAAGAAACTGAGCCGCAGCGGCAGCGCAGAAAATGAGACGGCGGCCGTCCAAGCAAGCCGAATCATTTTCCTTAGAGGATATTTCGTTACGCCGGCTGCGCGCGCCTGACGCTCATACGTGACGCATATCTGCGGATATCCGATCCAGGAGACCATGCCCCGCAAGAAACGATGGAGTTCGCGCATCTCCATCAGGCTCTCGACGCAGCGCCTGGACATGAGACGAAAATCACCGACGTCCTGAGGTAGAGACTTCAAGATGAAAACACGCATGCAACGATAGAAAAACCAAGCACTAAACTTCTTGAAAACACCCTCTCCCGAGCGGGAAACTCTCTGCCCACATACGACGTCATAGCCATTGCGGTACTGTTCGACCATCCGATGAATTACTTCCAGGGGATCCTGTAAATCCGCGTCGATCAAAACGATGGCGTCGCCGGAAGCATGGTCGAATCCGGCCGTGGACGCATATTGATGGCCGAAATTCCGCGACAAATTCAGCACCTTTATCCGCGAGTCTGCATTGGACCACTCCACCAACAGTTCGATCGTTCGATCGGAGCTTCCGTCATTCACGGCGATTACCTCGATCGAATAGGGAGAGTTATCCAGAAATTCCGTCAACTGCGGACGGAGTATCGGAAAAATTTCTTCTTCGTTATAGAAGGGCATCACGATGGACACCAGCTTCGGATCCGGGCGAGATGAGAGATAGTTGTAAGTCATTCGAGGTTCCTGCCTTTAGAGAGTCAGCTTAGTGAATGAGTCGAGCCACCAGGTTTTGAATGCGACTCGCTTGGCGATCATGGCCGGCCTGCCGGGGCCCGAAGTTCCGATTGGCACACGAGAGTCTTCCTCAAAAACACATCCACTTCGATGGGCTCGAATCGACCCATCTCAAGCTGGATAGGTCCCCGAAAAAACTGATCTCGTGAAAGACGGTCGGAAAACTCAGCATCATGTTGATTGTCCAAATCTTCCTTGTATCTAGCTTCTCCAATGAAGCGCGGCGTGGTCAGAACTATGTCGCTCTGGTCAACTGAATCCATCAAC
>JBAUAN010000011.1:0-15399 GCA_049675725.1 Candidatus Sulfotelmatobacter sp.
CGACTTGGCTCGCAAACCCCGCCGCTACATCAATGCCTACTCCGCCCATGCTCGGCCCATCCAGTGGAAATACTCCGACCCCACCCGCCGCGTCCGCACTAACGTATTCACTGCGACAGGCCACTAGCAACTTCATTGAGACGATGAAGGTCGAGTATCTAGCTAGTGGTCACCAACGACACGCTGAAGGCGGCGGAGTATGGTGTATCAGTTATTGCTAAATCGATTCGCCGGTTAGGGTTGTGGGTTCTCAGCTAGTCGTTTGCGCACTTGTGCTGCGATTTCTTTGTACCCAGAGTCGTCATGCAGAGAGTTGAAGGCAGGGTTTCCGTTCAAATACAGCATGCCGATCTCCCGCTTGTCGTAAGCCATCTGCAAGTAGCGTAGCGCGTCTTCTTTTTTCCCCAGCAACGCACAGTTTACAGCCGCGCCATAAGCGGGCGCCGATCCGCGATCGACCATCTGTTCCTGGACGGGAAGCATCGCCTGCCTCATTCCCAGCACTCCGCCTGCAGTGAAACCCTTCTCGGCGGCGTTCGCTACGGCTAACGCATCCTCGTCGCGGCGCAATTGTGCGGAGCGCTTCGATTCGGCAAAAAAGTTCGTATAGTCCTTGCGCCCAAAGTAGATCTCGGCCAGGTAAACGTGCGTCGTCGCCAGGGCGGGATCGGTGGATTCAAGTTGCTTGAGCAGTGCCAAAGCTTCGCTCACCCTGCCAGCATGGAGGAGAATCAGGCCCTTATCCGCCTGGATCGTTGTCGATGAGGGATCAAGCTTGCGCGCCTGTTCGATTTGGTCCAGAGCTTCGGGCACGCGTCCGATCGTCATCAGGAAAGTGGCATACCAGTGATGTCCCTGCACGAAGTTCGGGTTCAATTCTAGCGCTCGTTTGTATTCGCGCTCGGCGGTCACCGGGTCCCAATTCCAGTAGTAGGTGGCAAAGGCGAGGGAATTGTGCGCTCCCGCGGAGGTGTCATCGAGCTCCACCGCCTTCTGCGCTGCCGCCAGGGCGCGGGGATAGGCCTCATCCGGAGGCATGATGCTGAACTCGCGCAACAAGTTATAACAGTCGGCCAGGCCCACGTAGGCCGGGGCATAGCTGGGGTCTTTCACGATCGACTGAGTAAAGTAATCGACCGCTTTGTTCAGATCTTCCGGAGTGCGCTTGGTCCAGTGATACTCACCTTTGAGATAAAGCTCTTGCGCTTCGGGGTTAGGTGGGTGTGCAGCAGCCAGCGCATTCCTGTAGCGAGTTTCGCGATGACCGACGGAAAGCGCGACGATCAAAACAGCCACTGCCAGCAAGGGCGTGAGCCAAGCCACCGTTCTGGCAACCGGTGGGTTCGCTCGGGGCGGACGATGCGCCAAAGACGGCTGCACCTCGAACGCCCTGGCCAGGACGGTCGCCTCCTCTGAAGGTTGAGGTAAACGCGCGCCCTCGATCCTTCTCTCTCTGATCTCGCCAAGGAGATTCTGAGCAACGGCCAAACCGGGTTCACCGGCCTCCAATTCTCTGCCTGGTCCTTTAAGCCACTCCCGCAGTTCGGCGGTGTAGGCAAACACACCTCCGCGAGCCGCGCCAGGAACACGATGGGCGGGCAAGCCCCGCTCCTTCTCCCAGCGGCGAACGGTACGTTCGTCGCGGCCAAAGAAGGCAGCGATCTCTTTCCAGGAATCTAGACGGTTTTCGGTAGTTCGGCGCGCGAAGCTATCGCCCATCCTGTAATGCCCAGTAATGTCCGGTGTTGTCCGTTGCGGGGGAGGACGACCGTCCCCCATTATACCCGCTGGATTGTAGGGTGGGAATTCCCCTTTCTGGCCAATCACAGGCCCTTTCGAGCCAGCCGGAGGGCCCCGTGACCAAGAACCAGTCTGTCCTGCGTGTAAGTCTTTTTACGTTAACGAGTTTGGAGGATTTTGAATGTCGACGCTCCGCCCCCTTACCGCCCTATCTGCGCCCTTTTGCGCCCTGCTAATGGCTTTTGTAGCCTGCACCGGCATTTCCTTTGGCCAGGCACCCACCCCGGCCACCTTTGTGACGGGCACTGTGATTGCCACGTGCAGCGTTGCAAATTACCAGGTGTATGCCCCCTATGTGGTTGCCGTCGGGGACTTTAACAACGACGGAGTGCCGGACCTGCTTGTTTTGTGTGCGAACGGAGTGGGCATCCAGCTCGGCAACGGCGACGGCACCTTCGGGCCAGTCTCGTCCGTTACCACGTTTACGTGCGCTTTAGAGGGCGGTATCGTCACTGGCGACTTCAATAACGATGGTGATTTGGACTTCGCCGTTGTGTCCGGTACTGCTGGCGGTGACTGCAACTTCAATCCGGGCACTCTCTCGATTTTTCTTGGCAACGGCGCGGGGGGCTTCACTCTCAAGGCTTCGTATGCAGAACTCGGCGAGCCTGCTAACAATGAACTGGCTGGCGGATTGGTCGCCTCCGATCTTCGGAGCAACGGACACCTCGACATCATCGCTCTGGATCCACAAAATCAAGGAGTGGACGTTTTTCTTGGGAACGGCGATGGCACATTTGTGAGCCCAACGGCAGTGGTAGGAATTCCTTATTCGGGTTACTCAGGGGCCATCACAGCTGGGGATGTCAATGATGACGGAAAGCCCGACCTTGTGGTCGCGTCCAACGCGAACCTCGACGGCATCTATGTTCTCATCGGCAACGGCGACGGCACCTTCCAATCTCCTGTGTTTTACCTGGAGGGCGACAATTCGGGTGCAATGGCCGTAGCCATTGGGCAACTCATCAGTAAGGACCACGGCGACGTGGTGATGGGAACTGGATCCGGAGCTTACGTGTACATCAACAACGGCGACGGCACGTTCAAGCCCCCGGTTCTCTATGGCGGGACTGGCCCGCAGTGGGCAAACTCCATCGTGATCACCGATATCAATGGCGACAAGAAGAATGACCTGGTTTTGAGCTCCTATACTTCCTCCGCAGTATGGACAATGCTGGGCAACGGGAAAGGTGGCTTCGCGGCGGGAGAATCATTCGCCACGGATGGGTACCCGAATAATGTCGTTGTAGCAGACTTTAACGGCGACAAGAAGCTGGACTTCGTTGTGGGCGGGGCGAGCAACTCCGCCGGCAATGTGATGACGATGGGCCTCGGAAACGGAGATGGCACTTTCCGCAGCAGCCAGAGCTACGGCTATACCTGGAGCGGCACTGTCGCCCAGATCGCAACCGCGGACTTGAACGATGACGGCAACCTGGACATCGTAGAAGCAGGCGGCGGCACAGGCATTGGCATTACATCGATGCTCGGCAGTTCTCATGGTGTCTTTGCAGCGCCAATTTCCACCGCTGTTGGTTGTGGCCAGGCCAACGGCGGCGGCGTTAATGGCATTGCTTTAGGGGATGTTACCGGCGATGGCAAGGTCGACGTGGTGGCGACCATAACCAACAGTGGAGACGGCGGATGTCCGAATAACGAACTAGCGGTGTTGGCCGGCCTCGGCACTGGAAAATTCAAAGCTCCGGTTTACTACTCCACCGGAACCACGGAGCAGTCTGGTCCAGTGGCGTTGGCGGACATCAACGGGGATGGCAAGCTGGACATCGTCTTCTCGAATGCAGACGGCAGCCTGAGCGTGATGCTCAATAAAGGCAAAGGGGTGTACGGGGCGGCAATTCTTACCGCCGGAGTCACCGAGTATGCCGCCAACATCGTGGTCGGCGACTTCAACAATGACGGCAAACTCGATGTCGCCCTCACCGACTACAACCAGGAGCAAGTCACGGTGCTGCTGGGCAACGGAGATGGCACATTTGGGTCTCCAATCGTCACGACTTCCCCGTTATATGGAGATGCGATGGCCGGCGGCGACTTCAACAACGACGGCAAGCTGGATCTGGCTGTCACCAGTTTTCAATCGGGCGGAAGCCTGGTGATACTTACCGGGAAGGGTGACGGAACGTTCACGGTGGGCACCCCCTATACGATCAACACATTATGCACGGCGAATCCGTACTGGATCAGCGCAGGCGACCTCAACCAGGATGGCAAGTTGGATCTGGCGATTGCCCTCCAACTCACCGCATGCGATGAGGAATATTACGGAGAAATTAGTCCCGGATCGGCAGTGGTTTTCACGGGCAACGGCGACGGCACTTTCGAATTGGACAAGGGGCCGTGGCTCGGTGGCGTGGACAACTCCGGCATTGCCCTGGGCGACTTCAACCGTGACGGTATGCTCGACATGGCCGTCGCCGGGAATGCGGCATGGACGACTCAAGACTGGGTCACCATCATGCAGAACGACACCCAGCCGGTGAGCATCTCTCCGCTCGCCATCACCTTCGCCACCAGGGCGGTGAGCCTCAGCATTGCTGAAACTGTGCTGGTCACCAATGATGAGAAGACATCAATGGCGTTTAGCAGCGTGACGCTCGGAGGGACCGATCCTGGTGATTTCAGTGTGAAGTCCGCATGCGGGACTAGCGTGTTGCCGGGCGCTCACTGCTTAGTGACCGTCACCTTCAAACCCACAGCCACCGGCAAGCGGACGGCGACGTTGTCCATTAAAGATGGCGTCGGCACTCAAACCGTCGCACTCGCTGGCGACGGCGAAGCCACCGTCATCAGTTTCACTCCCGCCAGCGGTCCGGTTGGGACGCCCGTGACGATTACCGGAACTTCCTTTACCGGGGCGACCAAAGTGACGTTTGACGGCGTAGCCGCTACTACTTTCACCGTGAACTCCGCTACCGAGATTACGGTTGACGTTCCCACCGGGGGGAAGACCGGCAAGATCGGAGTCACTGTCGGCGGAGTGACAGTCGACAGCAAGGCGAGCTTCACTGTGAATTAGGCAGCCAAGGACTTAAAATTGGCGCCGTGTTGCCGCCGAGCCCGGCCCATCTCGGCTGGTACCGCCGGCGAAGCAGGTTGGCCGTGTTCGTCGGCATCGGCATTAGACCTGACTCCGACCGGATCTCGATCATTCAGCTCTTCGCCGGCAAATGGGGCCCGAACCCGGCAGGACTCCAAGGCCGGCTCCAAAGCCGGTCCATTCCGGGGATGTCGTCTCTCGGGAGCGCCACTCCTCCCGGTGACCTGCTCCTAGAAATCACGGCGCACCCACGCAGGAATCCGACCCGCTTTGGCGTTGCCCCAACTGTGGTGGACCGATGGCGGTCATCGAACGACTTACCGCAAAACTCTGCACGGTTCACCGCGCTCCGCCCCCGTCCGCCCCGCTCCTGACCTGATCTCTACTTCGCGCCCTGTATCGCACCGTTTTCCACCATCCATTCTCCCTCCCACGCTCTCGACAACCTCCAACTCCGCTTCCGTGCCAACTCCAGCCGACTTCAACACCTCTGCCTCACTCCATTCAATTTGCATAAGGACCGCGTCCGCCGCGCCAGCGATTACCGGGAAACAGCCAGGTGCTGGATTTTTTCCGCAAGCGCCGCCAGTGTGCGCGGAGTTCGTCGAGCAGGACGGGGCTGAGCATTACATCACGGTCTTGGCGACCCTTGCCGCCTTGGATGTGAATCACCATCCGTCGGCTATCAATGTCGCTGACCTTCAGCGAGTCAACTCCGCGTCTCGAACACCGGTAGCATAGAGGGTCATGAGGATAGTTCGATGAAATGGTGTGCAAGCCGCATCGATGAGTTGGGCTAGTTCTTCCTGACTGAGAATGGTGGGTAGACGGTAGCGTTTCTTCGGATAGGGAGTGTCGGCAATGCTCCACGGCCTTTTCAACGTCTGAATGTAGAAAAACCGCAGGGCGCACAGATGGTTGGTAACCGCGCCGGGCGACAGCTTCTGCACGGTGAAGAGTTGGGCTTGGTATTCCCGAATATGTCGCGTGCCGAGGCGATCGGGAGAGCAGTGGAAGTGTTGCGCGAATCTTTCCACCAAGCGGATATAGCATTGTGTGGTAGCCTCTGAGTAATGACGCCGCTGGAGTTCTTCCAGCATGATTTTTCGTAGATGGGTCATAGGGATGGCCTCCTTGTGACCCATAATTTATCTGAGGCTAAGAACCACGGCTGCCGACCTCACTCACGCGGCAGCGTCCGCCGCGCCAGCGGTTTCGTTCTGACGGGCTAACCGGAACTCATCCGTCTAAAGGCACCGACGGGAATCCAGGCTCGATGGCCACAGATCTCCCGTCGCGACGCTTTTGATTTAAGCGTACAGTGCCAGGCTGCTGCTGTTCTTCGGATTCGCGCCACTAGCGAGCACATCAAATGTTGCGTTCAACAACTTTGATCGACCACGTTCAACGGACTAGAACCGCTTCTTATCAGATCCAGAGCTACGATCTGGCGGTGTTTCGCTTATTTAGGGGAGCTGCATGAGCTGATCTCGATTGACTGCGGAAACGCGCCGGAGGAACCTTGAATTCGCGTTTGAACGCACGGTTGAAAGCAGCTTCGGACTCATAGCCTGCTTCGGCGGCGATCTGAGCAACTGAATAACTGGTTGAAGCCAGCATCTGCGCACCCACTTGGAGACGCCAACGCGTCAGGTACGCCATTGGAGGTTCATTGAGGTAGTGCCGGAAGCGCTCGGCGAGTACGGAGCGTGATACTCCAGCTTCTTGGGCCAAAGCCGCGATCGTCCACGGGTGGGCAGGGCTACGGTGCATCAACGCCAACGTTTTTCCGACTTCCGCATCGCGGGCGCCGGCCAGCCAACCGGTCTGTTCCGGTGGCAGGTGCGCAATGTAGACACGCAGTGTTTCAACAAACAAAACCTCCGACAGCTTTGCCAGAACAGCCTCTCCCCCGGCCTGGGAAGCGTCGGCTTGATCGACCGAAAAGCGGATGGAGTTTTCCAACCATCTGCCCGAAGCGTCGTTGCGAATGCTGACTTTGAAGACCGGTGGTAGACCGTTGAGAAAGACTTGACTCAGGCGTGGCTCACACACCATATAGCCGCAAACGAATTTCGTAACCTCCCCTCCACCCCCCGAGCGCGCCAACCTCAACCCCTGGGAGAAAATCCGGGCTAGCTCCTGCAACAGGTCGATGGTCTTGATTGGCCTGCCGTTCTCAATAATGTGCGCGTCGCCATGAGGAAAGATCACCACGTCACCGGCATCGAGAGCTAAACGCTCGCCGTTTTCCACCCAGGCAGAAGCGCGCCCCTCCGTGAGAAAGTGATAGACAATCACATGCTCCCCGCCCACGGCAACGAGGGGCGCGACCTTGGACGATGTCGGTGAGCGAAAGCTCCACGGAGCGGAAAACTCCCCGTTGTAGAAGATCGCCCCCTGAAGCTTCACCACTTTCAGGACTTCCGACAGCACATCCATATCGGTCTCCCACAGAGCGCCAGCAAATCTTTTCAGACTCTGGATCAAGCCATCATACGGCAGTTACGTCGTGGACAAGAAAGCCGGACGTATGGACAAGTGCCCGCAGGAATACCGCCGCATAGTGGCTACGTGGGCCGTCTATTCGACATTGGGCGTGTTTCTGTTGATTGCCAGTCGCAATCCGCTCGCACACTTGAGCTTCATCTGGTTCACGGTCTGGTCCAGCATCGTCCACGCTGCAATCATGGCAGTTCAGACGGTGGAAAACCCGGATCAAATTGGATGCCTTCGGGGCGACGTTCCCGCATTGCTTATTCTCGCCGCCATCCTTGCTCTTCTGACCCCGCGAGGCACGGCAGCGACCGTCACTGGGAGCAGGTAAATACCTAAACAAAACGGAGGACACATGAGAACAACTACTACTGCACTTGAAATCGACGGCCTGAAGACACGGCTGAAAGAGACCTGGATGTCTGGAGACTACGACCGTTTCTCGCGTTACATGGAACAAGGCGCACGCATTTTCTACGAACGCCTGGATATTCCCGCCGGATGCCAGTTGCTCGACGTGGCGTGCGGCTCGGGTCAGGTTGCGCTATGGGCGGCACGGGATGGAGTGAACGTTACCGGAGTAGACATCGCGCCGAATCTGATTCAACGTGCGCGGGCACGCGCCAAGGCGGAAGGTTTCAACGCTCGTTTCCTGGAAGGCGATGCCGAAGCTCTCCCGTTTGAAGACGCCACCTTCGACGTTGTTATCAGCCTCATCGGAGCTATGTTTGCCCCGCGGCCGGAACTTGTGGCCCAGGAGTTGCTACGAGTATGCAGCCCCGGGGGAACTATCGCCATGGGAAATTGGACGCGCGAAGGATTCATAGGACAGATGTTCAAAACCTTCGCCACGTACATCGCACCGTCTGGCATGCCAGCTCCGGTGCTGTGGGGCGATGAGACAGTCGTGCGCGAGAGGCTGGGCCACGGGGTGTCGGACCTTAAGATGACACGACGCCACTACGACTTTACATACCCCTTCCCGCCGGCTGAAGTGGTGGAGTTTTTTCGTCAGTACTATGGGCCGACGAATCGCGCGTTCGAAATGTTGGATGAAGCGGCCGCCCGAAAACTCCGTGAAGAACTCGAAGCGCTGTGGGCAACGCACAATCGAGCGGGTGACGAGCTGACCTTAGTTCAGGCGGAGTACCTGGAAGTTATCGCAACTCGCGCCTGAATCCGGGATGCCGGAGAGATGGTCTCTCGGCAAGGCTTCAGGTACCAATAGCCACCTGGCGCCTGACGGTCGAAAGGGGGTTCACCGAAAGTACGACTAAAGGATCGATCTTTCGCAAAAGGAGCGCCAAGCTGCTACTGTTCGCATGTTCCTGCGCGTCTTCAGCCTCGTCGTCCTTGCCTTTGAGGTGAGCGAGCGTTACATCTAGCTGTAAAAACGTCAAAACTGGCGCACTTCTGGGCACGAATTTCATTCCGGAACCTGAGCCGGGCAGCGCCGCTACCGACACGCTGTTTTCCTCTTCTCCCCGTGAGCAAAGACTTGGCTTTCCTGCGCCCGTGCGCAAGCAGTGAAAGCCTTGTCATCTCTTAAAGCGAAATTCCCGTGAGAATTGGACCAAGAAAGAAAACTTTCTTAATGCCCCGCTCGCAGGCGGCGAGAAACCCAATGCCTAGTCGACGAAGTACCCTTCTTTTCAATCGGTTGACATTGGTACCGGGGGCGGCTACGCTCGTGCCGAAGATTGTCCGGGTTCCGCGTTGGAGGGCCGGTTTGGCGCAACTTCCGTCTGAGACTGTCAGCAAATTACTGGCGAATTGGCATGCTGGTGACGAAGACGCCTTGCGCGCGGTAGTTCCTCTTGTCTATGACGAGCTGCGACGGGTGGCGCATTATTACCTGCAGAAGGAACGTCCCGACCACACCCTGCAAAGCACCGCCCTGGTGCACGAGGCTTATCTGCGCCTGGAAAAACAAGGCGCGGCTGAGTTCAAGAACCGCGAGCATTTCCTGGCCATCTGCGCGCAACTGATGCGGCAGATTCTGGTCGAGTACGCGCGCAACCGCAATGCCGCCAAGCGCGATGGAGGCTACCGGCTGACTCTGGATGACGGGTTGGCGTTCAAGGTTCGGAGCGTGGACATGGTTGCGCTCGACGACGCCCTGAACGAACTGGCCAAGCTGGATCAGCAACAGAGCTGCATTGTGGAGCTGAGATTTTTCGGCGGCCTTTCCATCGAGGAAACTTCACGGGTGCTGAATCTTTCACCAACCACGGTCAAAAGACACTGGGCCACGGCCAGACTTTGGCTGCATCACCAGATGAGCAAGGCAACTGACGCATGACGCCGGAGCGCTGGCAACAAATTCGGGATGTGCTGGGGAGAGCGCTGGAGATGGCGCCGGGCGAGCGCTCTGCCTTTCTGAATCAGGCTTGTTCGGCTGACCAATCGTTGCGGCAGGAAGTCGAAACCCTGCTCGCCTCCAGTTCGGACGTACGCTCCAGCTTTCTGCAAGGGTCCTCCACGCTGCTGGTAACACTCAAGCCGGGGACAAAGCTGGGAGACTATGAGGTCAAGTCGCTGCTGGGCTCGGGCGGGATGGGCGAGGTATATCGTGCTCGCGATTCCCGGCTGGGGCGGGATGTGGCGATCAAGGTCTTGCCTTCGTTTCTCTCGGCGGATCCCGAGCGGCTGCGGCGCTTCGAACAGGAGGCGCGAGCAGCGGCGGCGCTGAACCATCCCAACATTCTGGCCGTGTTTCAGATGGGAACGTATGAGGGTGCGCCGTATCTGGTCTCGGAACTGCTGGAGGGAGAAACGCTGCGGGAGCAGATCAGGCGTAGCCGCATGGCAGTTCGCAAGGCGATTGACTATGGGGTGCAGATCGCCAGAGGTCTAGCTGCAGCCCATGAGAAAGGTATCGTTCACCGTGATCTGAAGCCAGAGAACTTGTTCGTCACCAAAGATGGGCGAGTGAAGATTCTGGACTTCGGATTGGCGAAGCTGACGCAGCCGCAGTCCAGCTCGGAGCACGACGCACCGACGCTCACGGAGGGGACCGAAGCGGGAGTGGTGATGGGCACGATGGGCTATATGTCGCCGGAGCAGGTACGCGGACAGTCGGCTGATCACCGCGCCGACATCTTTGCCTTCGGCGCGATTCTGTATGAAATGCTGGCGGGGAAGCGAGCGTTTCAGAAGCCGACTTCACCGGAGACGATGACGGCGATTCTGAATGAAGACCCACCAAGTATTTCGCAGGTCACTGCGAATCTTCCGCCAGCTCTGCAGAGAGTGGTCCATCGTTGTCTGGAAAAGAATCCGGAACAGCGCTTCCAGTCGGCTTCAGACCTGGCGTTCGCGCTTGATGCGCTGTCGGATTCGAGTGGCTACTCGACGAGCGACGTTGCCCGCGCAAAGCCGCGCGGGGGCAGATTGTTTGTCGGACTATTAGCGAGTGTAGTGGCAGTTGTACTCGTTGGAACTGCGTTTCTGGCGTGGCGATCTCTGCACTCCCGCACTGCGGATGCGACACCGATCCATTCGATCGCCGTACTTCCATTTGCGAATGCGGGCAAAGACCCTGAGATGGATTACCTGGGGGAAGGTATCTCCGAGGAGATCACGAATTCTCTTTCCCGGCTTCCCGATCTTCAAGTCATGGCTCGGAGCGTTGTCTCGCACTACAAGTCGAGACAAGATGATCCGCAAGGGGTCGGGCACGACCTGCACGTCGATGCCGTACTTACCGGGCGCGTGATTGAGCACGGCAATGAACTGGACATTGAAACAGAGTTGGTCAACGTTGGAACAGGAGCACAACTCTGGGGCGAACGGTACACTCGCAGCACTAATGATGCCTCGTTGCTGCAAGCCGCTATCACCCGTGATGTTGCGAGTCAACTGCGGCCGCAATTAGGTGGAAGCGAACGTGACAGCATCGCAAAGGTTGGCACGAGAGACGCGGAGGCGTATCAGCTTTATTTGAAGGGTCGATATCATTTTGACAAGTTTGAAGCGGAGGACCTGAAAGCTGCAGTTGACCTTTTCGAAAAGGCGCTTGCGCGAGACCCGAACTACGCAGCCGCCTATGCTGGCCTGGCAGATGCTTCTGCTATGCAAGGGTTTTTCTTCGGTTACGTTCCTGGCCGGGGGCCATTCGATAAGGCGCGATCGGCGGCGCGTAGGGCTCTTGAGCTTGACAGCCAGATTCCCGAGTCTCACATTTCGTTGGCCATTGTCGACCTCCTGTACTTCTGGAACTTTCCGGAGGCGGAGCAGGAAATTCAGAGCGCTCTGACCATTGACCCCCATTCTGCCTATGCCCATGAAGTCTCCTGCTGGTTTGACGCCGATGTCGGACGAATTCCGGAAGCACAGGCTGAATGCACGAGAGCCGTGGAACTCGATCCGCTTTCTTCGATTTATAACTCGTTTCTTGCCCAGGCCTATTGGATGGCGCATGACAGCAATCGGGCGGTCGAGCAGGGCAAAAAAGCATTAGACCTTGATCGAAATTCTTGGTTTGCCGTAGAAAGTCTCGCACGAGCTTACGAGGGAGCGGGGAATTATAGTCAGGCGATCGAGGAGTGGATCAAGGCAGACCAGTTGGAAGGTGATGAGCCGGCGAGCACGGAAGCCAGACAAGTGTTCGATAAATCGGGCTACACCGGGTTTCTGCGCTATAGAGCCAAACACGCCGAAGTCACACGTGACTACGGAGGATCAGCTGCGGCTTACGCGGAGCTCGGTGAAAAAGACGCAGCCTTCGCCGTTCTCGAAAAAGCGTTTGTGACCAGAACCGATCTCTTTCAGGTCAAGCCTGATCCCTCCTTCGATAATATCCGCTCGGACCCGCGCTTCGCCGACCTGCTGCGCCGGATCGGACTGCCGCAGTGACAAATTCTTTGTGGCCGACTCCGTTTGTGTTTCCGAACTCGCGGCAAGGAATCACTAGGCGACATCAGCACCCGCGAGGATTGCTCTGACACGTGAAGTCGCCGTCGCGAAGAAACATTCGTTCCCACTCTCATGACGCCGGAACGCTGGCAAAAGATTCGGGATGTGCTGGGGAGAGCGCTGGAGATGGCGCCGGGCGAGCGCTCCGCCTTTCTGAATCAGGCTTGTTCGTCCGATCAAGCGTTGCGGCAGGAAGTTGAAACTCTGCTCGCCTCCAGCTCGGACGTACGCTCCAGTTTTCTGCAATCCTCGGCACCGGCTGACGGACTGTGCGCGGACTCGGACGGGACCGGCTCTGCCGTTGCCTTGGAAGCGGGACAAGTCTTTGCGCTGCGTTTTCAACTCGTGCGCAAGCTTGGGGAGGGCGGCATGGGGCAAGTCTGGCTGGCGGAACAGACCTCCCCAGTGCGTCGGCAAGTTGCGTTGAAGCTGATCAAGGCCGGGATGTACGACGAGGCGGTCGGGCAGCGCTTCCAGGCGGAGCGGCAGTCTTTGGCGATGATGGATCATCCCGCCATTGCCAAGGTGTTTGACGCTGGGGCGACACCACAGGGACAGCCATACTTCGTGATGGAGTACGTGCCCGGGCTGCCGATTACGGAGTATTGCGATCAGAAGAAACTCAAGATCAGAGACCGGCTCGAACTGTTCATCCAGGTCTGCGAAGGTGTGCAACACGCGCACCAGAAAGCCATCATCCATCGTGATCTTAAACCGCCAAATATTTTGGTGGTGGAAGTGGACGGCGTACCCGTACCGCGGATCATCGACTTCGGGCTGGCCAAGGCGGCCGCGTCTCAGGTCGCAGGCGAGAACGTTTTTACGCAACTGGGACAGTTTGTGGGGACGCCCGGATACATGAGCCCGGAGCAGGCTGACCCCAATGTGTTGGACATTGACACGCGTACGGACGTTTATTCGCTGGGAGTCGTTCTCTACGTGTTGCTGGCGGGGTTGCAGCCGTTTGAAACCAGGCTGCGGCAGAAACAACCCCTCGACGAGTTGCTGCGGAAGCTACGCGAGGAAGAACCACCGCGACCGAGCACTAAGGTCAGCACGGATCGGGATACATCGGCCGCGACCGCGGAAGAGCGCGGTATCGAACTCAAGCAACTGGTAAACCTGCTGCGCGGCGATCTCGATGGGATCACCATGAAGGCGCTGGAGAAGGATCGCGCACGCCGGTATGGCGCGCCTTCGGAGCTGGCCGCCGACATTCAGAGGTATCTGAACCATGAGCCCGTCGTGGCGCGTCCGGCAAGTGCCGCCTACCGCAGTGGCAAATTCATCAAGCGCAACAAACTCCCACTGGCGGCGACGGCGGTCTTCGCGGTGGTTGTTATTGCGGGTGCGGTAGCGACTGTGCGCGAAGCGCATATCGCCCGAATGCAGGAAGCACGCGCCGAGCAGCGTTTCGAGTCGCTCCGCAAGCTGACCAATTCGTTGCTCTTCGAGTTACATGATTCCATACAGTATTTGCCCGGTTCCACGGCCGCGCGCGAACTGGTGGTGCGCCGGGCCCTGGAGTATCTCGACCAGATCGCGGCGGAGGCGCATAACGAACCGGCCACTCTGCGGGACCTCGCCGCCGCTTACGAGCGCCTCGGACAAATCCTTGGGGAAGAACGCTATCCCCACCTGGGTGGGGCCGGATCGGCCGAGCAGGCCAAGCAACTTTGCGATAAGGCGCTGGCGATTCGTCGGAATTTGGCCGCCGCAAGCCCGGGAGATCCAAGCCTGCAATTCGATCTGATCGAGACCATGATGATCGTTGCAGAGATGTACTATCAAGTTGGAGACATTGATGGCGCGCTGGATCTCCAACAACAGCGGTTGGCGATTGAAGAGCGATTGGCGGCACGGCACAATTCCGAGGATCTAGGCTACGACACTGCACAGACGCTGATCGATATCGGAGCCTTGAAGATCGCGTACGACGAGTACGCGTCCGCGGTTGACTACGAGCGGCGGGCGCTAATCATCAACCAGACTCTGCTCGACGCGAATCCAACCAGCTTTCGGATACGCCGCCGAGTCGAGATATCGCATAGCTGGCTCGGCACGGCCCTGAGGTTTGATCGGAAGTTTGCTGAGGCCGTGGGTGAATATCGCAAGGCTCTTGCCATCGCCGAGGAACTTGCGGCTGGCGATCCGAACAACACCAGCTTGCAAGAAATGCTCTCAACCGTCCACGAGGACTTATGTAGATGCCTGGCTTATGCCGGTCTTCCTTCGGAAGTGCGGGGCCATTGCGCGAAGGCGATTGCGATCAACGACAAACTGATGAAATCCGACAAGAACAACCTGGAGGCAAGTGAGGATATTGCTTCCTCCTATGTGACGACGGGTCTGGCTCTCTATGTCATACATTCGCCACGAGAGGCCTTGGCGTTTGAGCGGCGAGCCGACTCCATCTTCCAGAACGCGACGGTCCGCGATACGGACTCCATCGAAGATGAAACCGGCTATGCCATATCCCTTATCTATTCGGGGAGAAGTGAAGCCGATCTGCATCGCCCGGACCTGGCTCGCAAAGACCTGGAACAAGCCCAGGAGATAATCGAGCAATTGGCAAAGCGCAGCAGCCCGAAGCGCCGCACTTTTCAAGACATGCTGGATGAAACTCGGGCAGTGATCCAAGCACTCCCGCGTGACACTGCTCCCATCGCCGTCCACTGAACGCGATCACTGCTTCTAAGCCTTTCTTCCCTTCCAGAGCGAGGGCCAATTTGCTTTCTTAGTTATCCCCGTTCGCGCACACCGGCAAGACACATATTGCGGCGCATGGCTGACTTTCAACTCGCCGCCCAATCGGGGTCGCAGAAAGCGCAGCAGATCCGAGTGCACTCCAGGGGACAAGAATGCCTCGTGAATGTAAGCCCACCTGCCAGTAACATGTTCGTGGAATGCGCCGACGCGGCGTGCAGATATTGCAAAAATAGATTCCAGAAGAACATTGGCTCTGTCCTGCAAGAGATGTGCGGATCAGTCGTGAAGCGATCCTAGCAGCCCGTGGTGCAAGTCTGGGTACCTGAAACAAAAGATGGTGTGATCCACAAGCAGAGTTCGTAGAATGCGCGCATGGCGATGAGCAAGAGGAGCGGCGGGGAGAAGCAAGAAGACATCTG
>JBAUAN010000012.1:0-35565 GCA_049675725.1 Candidatus Sulfotelmatobacter sp.
GTGTTCACCAGGGGCGCTTCGCCGCTGACATCGACGATCACCGAACCGCCCTGCACCTGCAGGGTCAGGTTCACCGTGGCGGGGGTGCTGACTTCCAGGACCACATTCTCGCGCCTCGTGGTGGCGAAGCCCGCCGCCGTCACGGTCAGGACATAGGTGGCCGGTGGAACCTCAAGGAACTGGTAGATTCCCTGGTCATTGGTGGTGGTGGTGCGAGAAAAGCCGGTTGCCCTGTTGGTGAGCGTCGCGGTGGCACCGGAAAGCACCAGGCCTTTGGTGTCCGCGATGGTTCCACGCAGCGAACTGGTGGCAGACTGCGCGAAGGCTGAAACGCTCAACCCAAGAAAGCATCCAAGCCACAACAATACAGTCACTACACGGAAGCCAGAACGCATGGGGGAAGCTCCTTTACCCAAAGGGGGCATGTATCTCAAAGATTGTGTTTTACCCAGGAAACTGGAGACTGAAGGGGAACCCTGGGGGCCTGATGGGGGCTTATTTTGCAACTGTGCGGCCACCGTGTGCAAGCTTTATTTTCAATGTGTTGGCGTTTAGGGACGGCTCTGAATCCGCATTCTGGGAGATGCGTACCGAAACCTGTACCGAAATCTGAAGATCGCGCCAGCCTACCGTAACACTGAAGCAGCAAGAATAATCACTGCTGGATAACATTCGAGCGTGTAACGAGTCTCCGGATTTTCGAGCGTTCCGAGAAACACCGAGCGGAGCACCAGAAACAAAACCAATAGGCCGATGCCGAAATATTCACGGGTGCGGAACCATCCGGCAGCGGCCATGCCCACATAAATCAGGTTCAGCAGGCCGAAGCCAAGTGCCGTGGCTATGGGGCGCCACTCGTCATTGAATTCCCACCAGCGCGGATCGGGAGGCAGCAATTCCGTGCGCGGACGCAACCACATATCGGCGATCCGAGCGGCCGGCAACCATACGTAGTAGCGAAGCGGGGCGGCCTTGACGCGCGCGGCGGCGAGGGCTGCGAAGCGCGCATCCAGTTCGGGGGTCATGTCGCGGTCGTTATCCTGACCATGGTTATAGTCGGCGACGAGCGCGGCTGTTTGCTGGCGCTGCTGCTCGGAATCGAAGGCGCGATTGGGCAGGCGCGAGAGATCGATGGGATCGCCGGGGACGTTCCAATAAATCTCCTGGACCGAGACATACTCCGCCATCCAGGTCTTGACCCAGCGGTTGAACCCGGTCATGACCAGCTCGTCGGAATCGGTGGCATAGCGGGGCGCAAGCGGCTGAAAGCGGTGCAGAGTGTGCAGGTTGCGGATGGTCCAGGGAAAAAGGGGGATTACCGCTCCCAGGCCCAGTAGCAGACCCGCCCGCAGGATGGGAAGGAAACGGGCGCGGGCAGCGATCAGGCGCAACTGCAAAGCCGGCTTCGGGCTACGGGCTTCGGGCTTCGGGATGCCTGCCGCCGACTCTGGGTTCGCGGCCAGCGGACTGGCCGGACTGCCGGCGATCGCGAACAAGCTGAATTCGCGGGCGCAGCATCGGAATAGAAGAAACAGCAAATATCCGCCGATACCGGCCAGCAGGATTCCACCATCGGGGCGAAGCAGGATCGCGCCTCCGATGGCCAGCCCGCAACCAAACCAGCTGCCATTGTTAGACGAGAGAGAGAGGTCGGGAACGCCGACGTTGCCTCTCAGCGCCGCAAGGGCCAGGTCGAAGGCGAGCGCGGTAAAAAATATTTCCAGACACTCGGTCAGCGCGGCGGCCGCGTAGTTGGCCAGAAACGGGCAGGCCGCCGCAAGCAGGAAAGCCGTTCTTGCCGCGCGGTCCGAAACCAGGCGGCGCGCGCTGTCTGCGATCAGAAAACAGGTGCCCAGGTCGACGAGCACCTGGAGGAGCAGCACGGCGCGAAAATTTTCGATTCCGAAGATGGCGAAAATGGCAGCCAGAAAAGCTGGGTAGCCGGGCAAGCGGGAAAGTGTCGGAACAATCTGGCCGGAGTCGGTAACCGCGTAAACGCCGTGCTGCAGCCAGTTTTCGGCGATGTTGGCGTAGAAGTGGGAGTCATCGACCACCGCCGGAAAACGAAAAACGAACAGCAGGCGCAGCCCCAGCGCTACCAGGCTTGCCGCAAGAAAAAACCACGGATGCTTCCGAACCAGTTGCCACACCGAGCGAATATAACGCTTTTGCGGCAGAGTCGAGTGCGGGAAAGTGCGCCGCTCGACTCAAGGCCGCCAACTCCAGGTAGCGCGTCGTAGTGCGTTATATAGTGCGTCGATTGAACGATTCTCGCGATAAAGACTACAAAGTCGCACCTGTTTGAGTGATTGCCTTCTGCGCACCAGGCTTAGCGGTTTCCGATGTAACTTGTACTCATGCAGATTTTCAATGTTTGACGATCCTGGATTTCCGATCGTGATGGCCGATTTTTTCCAGGGATGCAGTAGCTTGAGGATCACGACATGGCAATTCCGTATTACCACGTGGATGCGTTCACGAGCGAGCTTTTTGCCGGGAACCCGGCGGGGGTCTGCGTCCTTTCCGCGCCCCTCGCGGATAGCATCATGCAGAAGATTGCGGCTGAGAACAGGCACAGCGAAACCGCTTTTGTTGTCCCTCGCGCCGATGGCGATTTCGCCTTGCGCTGGTTTACACCCACAGTCGAGGACGACCTCTGCGGGCATGCGACGCTGGCATCCGCCTTTGTGCTTGCGCTGCGGAAACACAACGTGTGGCCGGTTCGCTTCCACACGCGCAGCGGCATGTTGACCGTCGCTCGGGACACCGTCGCTGGGGAACAAAACAGCTTTGTGATGGACTTTCCCGCCAATCCAGCCCAACCCTGTGAGACACCGGTCGGCCTCTTACCAGCTCTGGGCTTAAAAAAGCCGGGGTTGAAAGCGGCGCTGGTAATGAAATCGCGCGACTACCTCGTTGTGGTGGATCAGGCTGAGCAAGTGCGAGCGCTCTCGCCCGACATTGCCGCTCTCGCCAAACTGGACGCCGGGCGCGGAACGATTGTTACCGCTCCGGGCGAGGGTGAGGTGGATTACGTATGCCGAATGTTTCTACCGTCGGCCGGCATCGACGAGGACCCCGCCACCGGCTCGATCCACTGCACACTGGCTCCGTATTGGGCGGGGCGGCTGGGCAAGAACACGTTTCGTGCGCAGCAGCTCAGCGCCCGCGGTGGATCCATGCAGTGCATAATTGTTGGCGATCGCGTGAAGATCGTCGGCAGGGCGCGCCTGTATCTTCACGGCACGCTCGAGCTCTAGCGCCGGGCCCACAAACCTTCCCTGGCAGGACGGAAGCGAAGCCTCAGAGGCTAACGCCCGCATCTCTATCGGCTCTTTACGGCACGGCTGGAAGCCGTGCCCTTCCCAAATGCGTTCGTAGGACGACTGCTAGCGTCTGCAGAGCAAGAAACCTGGCACGTATTCCGTCGAGGCCAACGATGTCTCCCGTGGTCAAACTGCCGCAGTGACCGCCCTGAGTCCGCGTGCGGAATTGACCGTGTGCCGCGCGCGGCATACGATGAAGTTTGCGTGCTCATGGCTGAACCTGTCTTTTATGATCCGCGACGCGCTCGCTGGAAGAGGCTGCGGCGCTCGTTCGACGCTTTCGGCGTCGCTCTCTCGCTGCTGGTCATCTTCTTCGTCTACACGGCGTTGCGCGGCGAGCCGCTGCCCGAACTCTTGCTTTCTCCGCAGAAACGCGCCTTCAAGGCGCTCAAAGAAAGCGAGAAGGAAAAAGCGCGCGATCGTCAGCGCAAGCTGGCCAACCGCACTCACCGCAAGTCGAAAGTGCCTCCGTCCCAGGTCAAACTGAACCAGGAAGAAGGCATCCGCGCGGCATTTTACGTCCCGTGGGACGCAGCCAGTTTCTCTTCCCTGCGCGATTTCGCCCGCCAGATCGACATCCTCTATCCCGAGTGGCTGCACGTGCTCACGCCGGATGGGCGGGTGCAGGGCGTGGACGATCAGACCAACAAATTCTTCGACGTGGTGCAGGGAGATCAGGTTCGGCCGGTTGACAACCGTGTGATGCCCTTCCTCAAAACGGAAGACGCCAACATGGAAGTCTTCCCCATGGTCAACAATTTCGACGGAGCGAACTGGGTCGGTGGGATCACGGAGTTTCTCAACAACCCGGCGGCGCGTCTTTCCTTTCGCCAGCAAATCTCGCGCTTTCTCTCTTCGGACCGCTATCGCGGGCTGATGATGGACTTTGAAGCTTTCCCCGAGAGCGGCCAGGCGGGCTACGTGGCCTTGCTGCAGGAATTGGCTTCGGATCTGCACGGGCGCGGAATGAAGCTCTACGTTTCGGTGCCGCCGCGCAATAAAGAATTCGACTACGCACAGGTTGCGGCCGCGGCCGACGGCGTGGTGCTCAACAACTACGACGAGCACTATCCCGGCGCCCAGGCGGGACCCGTGGCCTCGCAGGACTGGTTCGTGCAAAACCTGACCGCGGCCGAAAAGGTGATCCCAAAAGAAAAAATCATTTGCGCCATCGCGAATTATGGCTATGACTGGGTGTCGAAACCGAAGAATGGTCTCCTGCCGCCCGGAGAAAAAGATGGTACGGTGACTCCCCAGGACGCCTGGCTGGCGGCGCGCGATTCCGAAGTCGACGTCACCTTCGATGACGATGCCATGAATCCGCGGTTCAGTTATCTCGACGAGCGCAGCGTGCGTCACGACATTTGGTTCCTCGACGGCGTTACCGCGTTGAATCAAATGCGTGCCGCGCAAAATCTTGGCATCCAGACGTTTGCGCTGTGGCGGCTGGGAGGTGAGGACCGGACTCTGTGGCGAGTCTGGGACGTGCCCGGCGATCCCACAGCCACGGATAAGCTGATCAATGTTCCTCCCGGGCAGGATGTGGATATGGAGGGCCAGGGCGAAATTCTTCGCATCGAGGCCCGCCCGGCGCCCGGCACGCGCGTTCTAACCGTTGACCCGGACAGCAAGCTGATCACCGACGAAATTTTCCAAACGCTGCCCGAGCCCTACCGCGTGTCCCGCTACGGCTACAGCCCGGATCAGGTGGTGATTACGTTCGACGATGGGCCAGATCCGGAATGGACGCCCAAGATTCTCGATGAGCTTAAGAGCAAAAATGCGACGGCAACTTTTTTTCTGATCGGCATTCAGGCGGATAAATTTTCGGGGCTGGCCAAACGTGTCTACGCGGAAGGCAATGCCGTGGGCAATCACACGTTTACCCATCCCGACGTCAGCAACATTTCCTCTGCCCATTTCAAGCTCGAGCTGAATCTTACGGAACGGCTGTTCGGCAGCCTCATGGGAATCCGCACCACGCTGCTGCGTCCGCCCTACGCGATCGACGAGGAACCCGACACCGCGGACCAGGTGCGGCCCCTCGAGTTCGCGCAGGACCTGGGATATATCACGGTGGGAAATCGCATTGATCCTGACGATTGGGAGACTCCTCACCGGTCGGCCGAGCAGATCACCGCTTATGTGATGGCGCATCTGCCTCCGTGTCGTCCTGAAGATCTGCGCTGCGGCAACATTGTGCTGCTGCACGATGGCGGCGGCAACCGCGCAGAAACCGTTCGCGCTCTACCGATGATCATTGACGGCATTCGCGCTCGCGGCCTGGCCGTGGTACCGGTCTACCAGTTGATCGGCAAGACCCGGGCGGAGGTAATGCCTCCCTTGCCCACCGGTGAGCTCTGGCTCGCCCGCCTCGACCGGCTCGGCTTCTGGCTTTTCGATGCGGCAGTCACGGGAATTACGTGGATATTCTTCTTAGGCGATTTGCTGATGACCGGACGACTGCTCTTTATCGGGGCGGCCGCGGTTTACGATCGCGTGCGCGAAAGAATCCTGGGGCAGCCGGCGGTGGTCGCCTCGTACAAGCCGAACGTTGCGGTCCTGATTCCGGCTTATAACGAAGAAAAAGTGATTGAGCGCACGGTGCGCGCCGCGCTGAACTCCGACTATCCGAACCTGCGCGTGATTGTCATCGATGATGGCTCCAAGGATCGCACGCTTGAAGTGGCGCGCTCCGCATTTGCCGAGGAGGAAGCGCGCGGCACTGTGCTCATTCTCGGCAAGCCGAATGCAGGCAAGGCTTCGGCCCTCAATTTCGGCATTGAGCATATTGGCGATGCCGAACTTTTCGTGGGCATCGATGCCGATACCATCATCGCGCCTGACGCCATTTCGCGACTGGTGCCGCACTTTATCAATCCCAAGGTGGGCGCGATGGCGGGCAATGCCAAAGTCGGCAATCGCGTAAATTTGTGGACGCGCTGGCAGGCCCTGGAATATATCACCAGCCAGAATTTTGAGCGCCGCGCGCTCGATGTGCTGGGCGCGGTGAGCGTGGTGCCGGGGGCCATTGGCGCGTGGCGCGTTTCTGCTGTGCGCGAGGAGGGCGGCTATCATGTCGACACGGTCGCCGAGGATGCCGACCTCACCATGGCGCTGCTGCGCCGCGGTTATCGCGTGGAATATGAAGACATGGCCCTGGCTTTCACCGAAGCCCCGACCAACGCCAACGGCTTGATGCGCCAGCGTTTCCGCTGGTCGTTCGGCATTCTGCAGTCGGTGTATAAACATCGCGGGGTCTTCGCGCGCAAAGGCGTGCTGGGGCTGGTGGCGCTGCCCAACATTGTAATTTTCCAGATTCTGCTGCCGCTGGTTTCGCCGCTCATCGACATCATGTTTGCCGTGGGCACGATCTGGTATTACATCCAGAAACATTTTCACCCTGACTCCACCGACCCGGCGGACTTCCACAAGCTGGTCGCGTTTTTCTTCGCGTTCTTAGTCATCGACTTCCTGACGTCGGCGATCGCGTTCGCGCTGGAGCGCCGCCGCCCCGACGACAAAGAAGATATCTGGCTGCTCAGCCAGGTCTGGCTGCAACGGTTTGCTTACCGCCAGTTGTTCTCGATTGTCCTTTTCAAAACGCTGAAGCGCGCGTTGGAAGGCCGCAAGTTTGCCTGGGACAAGCTGGAGCGCACGGCTGCCGTGAAATATATTCCGGCGGAAACCCGGGATTCGGTTAACGTGCGTTAACTCAGATTCTGCATTTCGGCAATCTGCATGACGGCAAGCTGGATTACGTTAATCTGTATAGTGGCAACCGCAAACCGTATTAATGGCAAACCGGGATGCTGCTTATCTTTTGTATAATTTTGGCGACTCCGCGGGATCAGGAATTTTGCGCTAAGTTAATTTGGCGCGGAAACGTTGAAATCAAACTGCATGCTGGTCAAGATATTCGACAATCGAGAGTCTCTGGGGCAAGCCGCGGCCGACAAGGCAGCGACGGCCATTCGCCGCGCCATTGCGGCAAGGGGCCAGGCCCGCATCATCGCCGCCACGGGCACATCGCAGGCCGCATTTTTGAACGCGCTGACAAGAACGGATGACATCGGCTGGGCGAAAGTAGAAGCTTTTCATCTCGACGAATACATTGGATTGCCCATCGCCCATCCGGCTAGCTTTCGCAAAATACTGTTGGAACAACTGATGCGCAAAGCAGGGATCGTCAATTATCACTTGCTCGACGGCGACGCTCCCGACCCTGCCGAAGTGATGCGGCGCGTCGGGAAACAGCTGGCATCGTCGCCCGTCGATGTTGCGTTTCTGGGCATCGGCGAGAATGGGCACATTGCGTTCAATGATCCCCCCGCCGATTTCGAAACGGAAGATCCCTACATCGTGGTGGAACTCGATGAAGCCTGCCGCCGCCAGCAGGTGGGGGAAGGCTGGTTTGCCGACGTTTCGCAAGTGCCGAAGCAGGCGATCTCGATGTCGGTGCGGCAGATTCTCAAAGCCAGGGAGCTTGTCGTGGTCGTCCCGGAGTCGCGCAAAGCGCGCGCGGTGAAGGCGTGTCTCGAAGGCCCGATCAGTCCACTGGCGCCGGGATCGATTTTGCGCACACATGCCGACGCGACGCTCTACCTCGATCAGGACTCGGCCGCACTGTTGAGCTCGAACCTGCGGGATAGGCTCGAGAACGAATCGCAGGTCGTGGTCAACTCGTAGCGCGCTGTTGCAAAATCAACGCATGGCCTCCACCGGAAAGCCGATTCCTTCACTACGCTGGTGGATCGCCGGCCTTCTGTTCGCTTCCACGGTCATCAATTACATCGACCGGCAAACGTTGTCGCTGCTCGCTCCGTTTCTCAAACTCCAATATCACTGGACCAACTCGGACTACGCCAACCTCGCGATCGCCTTTCGAGTTGCGTATTCCATCGGGCAAACCGTGTTCGGGCGGCTCATGGACCGCACCGGCACGCGGCGCGGTCTGACGCTGACCGTGATCGGGTATTCGATTGTCTCGGTGCTCACATCGCTGGCCCGCGGCTTTGTCAGCTTTGCCACGTTTCGATTCTTTCTGGGCGCAGGAGAGTCGGCGAATTGGCCGGCAGCTACCAAGGCTGTTGCGGAGTGGTTTCCAAAGCGCGAGCGCGCGCTGGCGACGGCATGTTTTGACACCGGCTCCTCGATCGGTGGCGCGGTCGCGCCGTTCATTGTGCTGCCAATTTATTTTCGCTGGGGATGGCGTCCGGCATTCATGATCCCCGGCGCCCTGGGGTTCTTATGGCTGATCGCGTGGCGACGGCTTTACTATTCCCCCGAGCAGCACCCGCGAATCGGTCAAGGCGAGTTGGAGATGATCGCCGCCGACAAGCGCGAGTCAGACGCGGCGCAGCCAGGCAAGATTCGCCCGCGCTGGTGGGAACTGTTGAGACTGCCGCAGACCTGGGCAGCGATTGTGGCCAAAGCGTTCAGCGATCCGGTGTTTTTCTTCATTGCGGAATGGTTTCCGATCTACCTGGTAGCGAAGGGCATTGCGCTGAAAAGCGGATTGATCGCGGTGTGGATTCCGTTTATCGCCGCCGATGTGGGCAGCTTTATCGCCGGCGGCGTTTCCGGCGCGCTGATCAAGCGCGGATGGCCGCTGGGCGCGGCACGCAAGGCGCTGATTGTTTTTGGTGCACTCGGCATGACCTTGATCATCCCGACGATCTTCACCACCAATCTGTATTTGATCGCTTTACTTTTCGCCATCACCACGTTCACCTACGCCAGCTTCACCACGATGGCGAACGTGATGCCGTCGGACCTTTTCAATAGCGAATCCGTGGCCTCGGTGAGTGGATTGAGCGGTACGGGCACCGGGATTGGAACCATCATCGCCTTCAAGCTTATCGGCTATTTTGCCGACGCACGCCAGGCGACCGGCACGCATTCTTTCGATCCCATCATCATCGTCGCGGGCCTGCTTCCACTGGTGGGGATGATTCTGGTGCTGCTGCTGATGCGAAATACCGCGGCTACGGATCAGGGCCTGGTGCGCCGCATCTGAAACTTTCGGTACACTCGGCAGGACAGTATTCGTCGGGAAAAGGTTGAGGAGAGCCGTGAAGATCATCGATGCCAAAGTGCTGGTCACCTGCCCGGGAAGAAACTTTGTAACTTTGAGGATTCTTACCGACGAGGGCGTCTACGGGTTGGGAGACGCGACGCTGAATGGCCGCGAGGCGGCGGTTGCGTCTTATTTGGCTGACCATGTGCTCCCGTGCATTCTTGGGCGCGATCCGTTTCAGACGGAAGATTTGTGGCAGTACCTTTACCGCGGGGCGTATTGGCGGCGCGGTCCCGTGACCATGACGGCGATCGCGGCGGTCGACATGGCGCTTTGGGATATCAAAGGCAAGGCGCTCAACACACCGGTCTACAACTTGCTGGGCGGAAAAAGCCGCACGGGCGTGATGGTCTACGGACATGCCAACGGGCGCGATATTGAAGAAACCGTGGATGCGGTGGGGAAGTACAAAGAGCTCGGGTATCTGGCGGTGCGCGCGCAGAGCGGCATACCGGGGTTGCCCTCGACTTATGGAGTGGCCGGCGACAAATTGTTCTACGAGCCGGCGGAAAAGGGATTGCCGCCGGAGAACTTGTGGTCGTCCGAGAAATATTTGCTGCACGTGCCTAAGTTGTTTGCAGCGCTGCGCGCGAAGCACGGGGATGACCTGCATTTGCTGCACGATGTTCATCACCGCCTCACTCCCATCGAAGCGGCCCGGCTGGGAAAAGAACTGGAGCCGTATCATCTGTTCTGGCTGGAGGATCCGGTGGCCGCCGAATTGCAGGAAGGTTTTCGGATTATTCGGCGGCACACCACCACGCCGCTTGCCGTCGGCGAAGTTTTCAATACCGTCTGGGAGGCTCACATTCTCATCACCGAGCAATTGATCGACTACATCCGGATGACGGTGGTTCACGGCGGAGGGATCACGCATCTGAAAAAGATCGCTTCGCTGGCCGAAATTTATCATGTGCGCACCGGGTGTCACGGTGCGACTGATCTTTCTCCGGTCGCGATGGCGGCGGCGTTGCACTTCGACATCTCGGTGAATAATTTCGGGATCCAGGAATACATGCGGCATTCGCCGCAGACTGACGAAGTGTTTCCGCACGCTTATTTCTTCAAGGATGGATGCTTGCATCCGGGAGACGCTCCGGGGCTGGGCGTCGAGTACGACGAGAAAGTGGCGGGACAATACCCATACGAGCGGGCGTACCTGCCCGTGAACCGAAAACTGGATGGCACTATGTTCAACTGGTAGGCGCGGTGGTTGAAAATAGGAATTGATTTTGATTTCGATTTGATTTCGATTTGATTTAATTTCGTTCATCTAAATTCCGTTCGATCTGAGGAATTCATGGGATACAAAGGCCTGGACCTTGCCGGCAAAGTAGCGGTGGTGATTGGAGGCAGTTCGGGAATCGGCCGCACCCTGGCGATCGGATTGGCTGAGGCCGGAGCGGACGTGGTTGCAAGCGCGAGGCGGCTGGAACTTGTGAACGCGATCGCGGACCAGATCGAATCTCTGGGACGGCGCTCGCTGCGCGTGAGTTGCGATGTGGCCGACCGCGCATCGCTCGAGAAAGTGCTGGAAGCGACGGTCGAGAAACTCGGCAAGGTCGACATCATGATCAGCGCAGCCGGCATCAGCAAGCGCGCGCCCACGCTGGATTTTTCCGAGGCCGACTGGAACCGCATCGTGGATACGAACCTCACGGGAACCCTGCGCGCCTGCCAGGTGTTTGGACGCCACATGATCGAGCGCCGCTATGGCCGCATTATCAACATCGCGTCCATGGGATCGTTCCTGGCGCTCTATGAGGTCGCGGCCTACAGCGCCAGCAAGGCCGGCCTCGCGTCGCTGACGAAGTCGCTCGCTATCGAATGGGCGCGGCATGGCATTTGCGTGAATGCGATTGCGCCGGGATATTTTCGCACTCCGTTGAGTGAGAAGTTTCTGGTGGGCACCCCGCGCGGGGAAGAGGTGATACTGCGTACTCCGATGAATCGCTTCGGCGAACTTGAGGAACTCGTGGGCGCGGCGGTCTTCCTGGCGTCTGACGCCGCCAGCTTTGTCACCGGAACCGTGTTGCCAGTGGACGGCGGCGTTTTGGCAAGTGCCGTGAACCGGTGAGAAGCCGGTGAAGTTATTTTGCGCGGGCCGCAGCCACGGCCTGAACCAGTTCGCGAGCAGACTGCGTGATTTTTTCGGGATGCCCTGCGCGCAGCGCGGCCACATCCACCAGGTCCGCGCCCACTCCGAGTGCGAAAGCTCCGGCAGCAATAAACTCTGCGGCGTTGGCGGCGTTGACGCCGCCGGTCGGAATCAACGACACGTTGGGAAATGGTCCGCGCAACGATTTCAAATACTTTGCTCCACCCACGTTTCCGCAGGGGAAAATCTTGACCAGCTTCGCTCCGTGATCGAGGGCGGTCATGAGTTCCGTGGGAGTCAGCGCGCCTGGGATCGCCAGAGTGGCACAGGACTGCGCCACCGACAGCACCGCGAGCGAAAGCCCCGGACTCACCAGAAACTTCGCGCCCGCGCGAATGCACAACTCGGCTTGCTCCGCCGACGTCACCGTGCCGGCTCCGATGAGCACGCTGCTGCCGAGTTGTTGTGCCACGCTGCGGATCACCGTGACCGCGTTGGGAATGGTCATGGTGATTTCGACGACGGGAATGCCGCCCGCGCAAACGGCCTGGACGGCCGATGTGGCCTCCTTGATGCTGGCCGCTCGCACTACCGGGATGATGCCGATTTCTCCTATCCTGCGAATCACGTCGTCCATGTTCGTCCCGTTTCTTTCGTAGCGTTCTTGGTCCACTTTTTCTTTCTCAACGTTCGATGCGCGCGGTCTGCGACTTCATCGCCTGCATAACTTCCGCCAGGGTTGCCATGGTGGTATCGCCCGGCGTGGTCATGGCCAGAGCGCCGTGGGCGGCTCCGCATTCCACCGACCACTGCGGATCTTTCGCCGAAAGAAAACCATAAATCAGTCCCGACGCGAAGGAGTCGCCGCCGCCGACGCGGTCGTAGATTTCCAGATTTTCGCGCACCGGAGCCTGGTAAAAGCGGCCGTCGTAATGGCACATGGCTCCCCAATCGTTGAACGTGGCCGTTTTGGCGTAGCGCAGAGTCGTGGCGATCACGGCCATATTCGGAAACTCCTGAACAACTTTCGTGATCATCTGTTGGAAGTTGGAGGGATCGAGTTTGGAGTGGTGCTCGTCGAGTCCCGCGACCTCAAAACCCAGCGCAGCGGTGAAGTCTTCTTCGTTGCCCAGCATCACATCGACCAGCGGCGCCAGACGCCGGTTAATTTCCTGCGCCCGCGCTTTTCCGCCGATGGATTTCCACAACGAAGCGCGATAGTTCAGGTCATAGGAAACGATCGCGCCAGCCTGCTTCGCCGCTTCCATGGCCTCGAGAGCGACGAGCGGAGCGGATTCCGAGAGCGCGCAGAAGATTCCGCCGGTGTGCAACCAGCGCGCTCCGTCTTTCGAGAAAATCTGCGCCCAGTCGATGTCGCCGGGTTTCAGTTGCGAGGCCGCGGTATGCCCGCGATCGGAGCAGCCGAGAGCCGCGCGGATGCCGAAACCTCTTTCGGTGAAGTTGAGTCCGTTGCGCACGGTTCGGCCGACTCCATCGAACGGAACCCAGCGGACATATTTCTGGCTGACGCCGCCTTGAAACATCAGGTCTTCCACCAGACGACCCACGGAATTGTCGGCGAGAGCCGTGACCACCGCGGTATCCAATCCGAAGCAGCGTTTCAAGCCGCGGGCCACGTTGTATTCTCCGCCGCCTTCCCACACGCGAAAATTGCGGGTGGTGGAAATTCGCTGGTCGCCGGGATCGAGCCGCAACATGACCTCGCCTAAGCTCACCAGGTCCCACGCGCAGCCTTGTTTCGGTTTGACGTTCAATTTCGCCATAGCTTAGAGATTAATTCGTTACGGGCCCAGAATCAAAAACCTGTGGCTGGCGCTCCACAGCCGAGAAGACTGAGATTTCCTTCGGCTTCGCACGGAGCAGTTGTCCAGCTTGCCCTTCTGGTTGTATACATGTGCGCGGACTCTCACACCGTTTTTCACGCGTGAAAGAGCCTACCACTCGAATGCATGTAAGGAGAACGAGAAATGAGATGGCACGTTGGAATTTTCCGCCTATTCATTTTAGCTGCCGGGCTGGCGCTTACCATGGTGCCGGCATGGCAAGCTGGTCATGCTCAGCAACGCAAGGCCGTCAACCTGTCCTCCGCCAAGGGACTTCCCTTCAGCGATGCGGTTCTCGTAGGCAACACGCTGTATATTGCGGGGCAGCAGGGTACGGACGACGCGGGCAAGCTGGCCTCCGGGGGAATCGGGCCGGAGACCAAGGCGACACTGGAGAACATCGAGAAGGTCGCCAAGGCTGCGGGTTTCGAACTGAAGGATATTGTCAACGTTACCGTTTACCTGGCCGACATTCATGAGTTCGGAGACATGAACGCGGTTTACAAGGGCGTGATGCCCGATCCGAAGCCGGCGCGCGCGACCGTTCAGGTTGCGGCCCTGGTGAACAATGCGCGCATCGAAATCTCGGCGATCGCGGTAAAAACAAAGAAGTAGGAAGAAATAAAACGACTGGATCAGACGGGCGACTTCTCGGCTTCTCGATCCGATTCTCTAGAAGCGACGAGCGCTCCGTCTTCCACCAGCTCGACGTGTGCCCGCAGCCAGCGGTTCGGCTCGTGGTGTCCCTTGAGATGCAGCTTCAGGTAATTGTCGGTAAGGGCTTCGGTGAAGGGGGCGCGATCTTCTGGAAAGGAGATCCCTCGTTTGTCATCGTTCGTGCCGCTGCCCTCGCGGGCAAGAGTGCCCGCGCCACACGATCTCAACGTGATGGCCTCGACGGTCTTGCCGATGAAGCTGCGCATGAAGGCTCGCTTTTTCTCGTCGGCCAGGTCGCGCAGAATGCGGCTGCGCTCGCGGGCCACGTGGACCGGGACCTGATTTGGCATGGACGCGGCCGGCGTGCCGGGGCGCGCGGAGTAGGTGAAGACGTGCAGGTAGGTGAAGGACAAGTGCTCGATGAGGCGGCGTGTGGCTTCGAATTCGGCGTCGGTCTCTCCGGGGAATCCGACCATCACGTCGGCGCCGATGGCGGCTGGCGGCATGGCGGCGCGAATCTTTTCGATTTTTTCGCGATAGTGCCACGGGCGATATTTGCGATGCATGCGGCGCAGCACGGCGTCGCTGCCGGACTGCAGAGGCACGTGCGCGTGCTTGGCGATGCGCGGCGACTCGGCGACGAGCGAGATCAGGTCGTCGGTCCAGTCCATGGGCTCGACTGAGGAGATGCGAAGTTTCTCCAGGGAGGTTTCGGAGAGGATGGCGCGGAGTAAATCTTCGAAGGCGGAAGCCGCTCTTGCCAGATCCCGTCCCCAGCGGCCGAGGTTGATGCCGCTGACTACTACCTCGCGATAGCCTGCATCGACCAGGGCATTCACCTCGCGCAGGATTTGGGGCAACGGCAACGACCGGCTCTGGCCGCGCACGTAAGGGATGACGCAGAAGGAGCAGCGGTTGTCGCATCCATCCTGAACTTTCAGGTTGGGGCGGGTGCGCTGGCTCTCATCAGCATCTCCGGGAAGATCGAATACCGGGGCGGCGAGGAGTTCGGTGTGGGCGAAAATGTCGGAGACGAAGATGCGGGTTTCGAGTTTTGGCTCACGGCTTCTGGATGCGAGGCTTGTCAGCGGGATGAAGGATCCGAGGTGGACAGTCGGCGAAACCTCAGCGGCTAAAGCCGGCGAAAATGCGGCACTTATGGCACGACTGAAGTCGTGCCCTTCCCGTTCGTGCTCTGCCTGTTCGTGTTCGTCTTGGGAGCGCTTATTCCGATCCCGCTCTGCGAAGACGCGCGGCAGAGCAATCTCGGCGAGTTGATGTTTGTGCGAATTGCCAACCACGCAGGTTACGCCGGGGAGGGCTGCGATTTCTTCCGGAGCACGCTGGGCGTAACATCCGGTGACGATAATCTTCGCGTTGGGATTTTGGCGCTGGACGCGGCGGATGGCGGCGCGGGCATCCTGGTCGGCGGCGGCCGTCACCGTACAGGTGTTGAGGATGACCACGTCGGCATCGGCGGCGGGGGCGCGGTCCAGCCCTCGTTCCTCGAACTGGCGCTCGAGGGCAGCACCATCCGCTTGGGTGGCACGGCAGCCGAAATTTTCTACATGGAAGGCGGGCACGTGGTCCATGGTAGCGCATTTCGGCCGTCGGCTTCCGGCGCTCTTCAGCGAAAAATCTATTCACCACGGAGTCACAGAGACACAGAGAAAAGCGGAACAAGGGGTAAGTGCCAAAGAGCATGGGATTTCTTCTAAAATCCCGGTTTTCTCTGTGTCTCTGTGACTCCGTGGTGAATGGTTTGCGGACGTGACTCAAAGCGGCGCGGGGCACACCTCCGCACACGCTGGAGGCAAACGCCTTCAGCAGCCGGGGGAGGTGGAGTGGGATGTCAAGCCGAGGCGGCGGTTCTCCGCGACTGGAAACACTCCCGGCAAAACACCGGGCGGCCCTGCGTAGGACGGAAGGGCACAGTGGTTTCCTTGCCGCACTGGGAGCAGGTAGCGCGAGTCTCGACCTTGGAATAATGGAAGTTCTGGCCAGGAGGTGGAGGCGCGCCGAGCACGGCCACGCGCTTGGACTTGCAGGCTTTGCAGCGCTTGGGTTCGTTCTTGAATTGTTTATCGTGAAAAAACAACTGTTCCCCGGCGGTAAAAACAAAATCGGCGCCGCAGTCGATACACTTCAGTACCTTGTCCTGAAATTCCATCGAGGATGGCTCCCTTCAGCCCGCTCCCACCAGCCAGAGCATGGGAGGAAGCTGCCATGGCAGAGAGATTGCAGGTTGTTACATCCCCCTCAATAACCCCTTGGACTCGGCCCACCGCGCACCGAGGAGAGTGAGCGGATATAAGAACCACCGCAGGTACGCGGTGCCGTTAGCGGAAGAACAGTTCCTGCGGCGACTCGATATGGTGGGGGCCAAATCGAGCGGAGCCGCCCCGGGGAAGGAGCGGCCCTCTCACTGCTTCAGTCCTGTTCTTTGCGTGTTTTCTTGCGTGCGCGCTTACGAGCCAGCGCGGCTTTCACGCGCTTTTTCTCGCCGGGCTTCAGGTAAAAGGAGTGGCGCTTGACCTCCTTGATAATGTCTTCCTGCTGCACCTTGCGCTTGAAGCGACGAAGAGCGTTCTCGAGAGACTCGCCCTCTTGCAGTCGAACTTCCGCCAAACTGACACACCCCCAAACTCGTCCTGTGGGACCGGATAGTTATTACAAGGATTTGACCGGAAGTCAAGTGGAGGATGATGAAATTCGTTGCATATGGCCCTGAAACGATTCAAGTCGGGAACCAAGAGGATCATTTTGAGACTGGGATGTCCGATTCGCTCCCGTTTCCAGCAACCAGGCCGCGCTTGGGCAGAGTACCTAGGAGCACCGCCCGGGCCGCTACTAGCGCTTACTAAAGCTCCGCCTCCGGGCTGCCGATAAGACCATTGATGAGCTCCCGCGCCCCGACCATGATCTTCTCCAGCAAAACGATTGCCGCGTGCGCACTGATGGTCCTGCTAGCGATCGGGGTTCTGTCCTTCCGGAACACGATCCGAGACGAGGATGACCGGGGCTGGGTCATACACACCCACCTTGTCCTCGAGAGGCTTCGAGCGGTTCTTGGCGACATCACCGAGGCTGAGACAGGCCAGCGCGGTTACCTACTCACCGGGCAAGAAAGATACCTCGGACCCTACAGCGCTGGTCTCAACCAATCTCACCAGGACCTCGCGGAACTCCGGAGACTGACCTCCGACAACCCCGTGGAGCAGGATGCGATCAAGCGATTGGAGCCGCTCATCGCGGCGAGGATCGCAGGATTTGCGGACCGAATCGAGATTCGGAGGCGAAGCGGGCTGATGGCTGGGGTCGATGCGTTAACCGCCACCGACGGCGAGGAGCTAATGGCTCAGATTCGAGCGCTGATCGCCGAGATGCGGCGGACTGAGGAGCAACTATTAGCGCGACGAGTGGAAAGGGCAATCGCCAGCGCCCGGAGGATGAAAATTGTCATTGTGCTGGGAAACGCTTTGGCCATCGTTTTTCTGTTAATGGCCGGCCTTATCATTCACCGGGAAACGAGCAAGCGCAACCTGGCGGAGCATGAACTGAGGCATGCCAACGCAGACCTGGAACGCCGCACTGTCGAGCTCTCCGACACCAATCTTGAGTTGGAGAGCTTCTCCTATTCCGTAGCCCACGACCTGCGCGCTCCACTTCGGCAAATCGCCGGGTACTCCCGAGTCCTGATTCAGGATCACGGGTCTCAACTGGATGCCGAAGCTCAACGTTACCTGGAGAAAGTTGAGGACGGAGCTCGAAAGATGGGTCGCCTGGTGGACGATTTGCTCAGTCTGTCAAAGATTGGGCGCCAGGAACTATCGATGCAGGTTACGCCCCTCGACTCGGTGCTCAGGAATGTAGTCGAGGAGCTTGCGCCGGAATGTTCCGGGCGGGATATCGAGTGGCAAATCGGCGACCTGTTCAGCGCCGAGTGCGACCCTGGATTGATGAAACAGGTGTTCGTGAATCTGCTCTCGAACGCCGTGAAGTACACGCGCAGGCGCGATCACACCGTGATTCAAGTCGGGCAGATGAACGGGAGCAGCCCACCCGTTATCTTTGTGCGCGACAACGGCGTGGGTTTTGAGATGCAGTACGTGGGCAAGCTCTTTGGGGTTTTTCAACGGCTTCATAAGGCTCGCGATTTCGAAGGTACAGGAGTTGGGTTGGCCATTGCCCAACGCATTATTCGCAAACACGGCGGTCGGATCTGGGCAGAAGCAGAACTCGATAAAGGAGCGACGTTTTTCTTCACCCTGGGATCGCCTGTCAGCACCATGAACGAGAACCCGGAATTCCCACTGAACAACGAGGTGATCAATGTCGCAAGAAGTTGAGATTCTGCTGGTTGACGATAGTAGCGAAGATGTGGAACTGACCATCCTGGCGTTGCGCCGCAGCAAACTGGCAAACCAGATCGAGGTCGCGGAGGACGGAGCGGAGGCCTTGGACTTCATTTTTTGCCGCGGCCGCCACAAAGATCGGGCGTTCTCTCATCCGCCGAAGCTCATCTTACTCGACCTGAAACTTCCCAAGGTCGATGGCCTGGAGGTGCTGAGAGCCGTCAGAGCCGACGAGCGCACCAAGACGATCCCAGTCGTAATCCTCACCTCCTCCAAGGAACAGAGGGACGTGATCGAGGGCTACAAGTTAGGGGTGAGCGCCTACATCCAAAAACCCGTCGATTTTGAGCAGTTTTCCGAAATCGTTCGGCAGATCGGAAGCTTCTGGCTGGTGCTAAATCAGGCTCCGCCCGGGATGTCTCTGGCGCGTAAAGCATCCGGAGTTTGAAAAGCCTCAGGTTTGAAAAGTCAGGACGGGCTCGCTGGCGCGAGGTCGCCCCACCCTTGCAAAGCGCGTTTAAGGATGAGGCGACCAGCTGCCCTGCGAGTTAGTGCGGCCCCATGTACATGACGTGCACATAGGTGCCGAGCCTGACGTTGTAGGCCAGGTACCAGCCGTCGTGGTCGGGATCTTCGTAAATCACGATATCGTCACTATCCCAGAGCCAATCTCCGCAATAGCCGATGTCGAAGGGGGCTACGCTGAAACCGAAACCGCCAAACCAGAAGAGGCCCGCGCCGCCGCCGCCGAGATGCCACACGTGGCCGCGGCCAAAGCCGCCGGTGAAGTGTCCATGCTCCCAGGGTTGATCGAGGTGGTAATGAGGATCGTTCGGGCCGGTGTCGTGTCCGATCCACTTGCCGTTGTTATGGACGTGCGGAGCGTCGGGATGCCCCGCCTTATCGTTGAAATGCTGGACGGGTTGCGCGGGATGCGTGGGTTGCGCGGGATGCGTGGGTTGCACGGGATGAGGCGTGCGCGCCGGAGCGGGACCATGCGACGGGATGTGTGCCACTCCACCGCCGACACCGTGAACAGCCCCATGCTGAGCAAAAGCCGAAAGAGAGAATAGAACGCAGAATGCGAGTAATCCGATCAACTTCTTTCTCATCGCTTCCTCCAAGACGCCCCTTTTTTCTGTTTTACACCAGACGGCGCGGGTTTGTCTTGTGCTGGGAGTTCCTGATGCACCATCCTGCCGGGCGAGCAAGTGAGATCTGAGCTGGCCGCTGTCAGCGATCAGCTATCAGCTTTCAGCAAATCTCAACGGCCTTGTCATTCCGAACGCCGCGTTTTTCATCGCGGCGGAGGGCCTGCCCTGAGCGAAGCCGAAGGAAATCTCAGTCTTCTCCCCAGTCGCGCGCCGGCAAAGTGCGCACCATTCCTCGCGGCGATGATGTCCTCGTTTAGAAAATGAGTTTCATCGCGACCTCAATTCTGCGCGGAGCATAGGCGGCGTTGGGCTTCAGAAAGTTGCCAGGCTGTTGATAGTAGGCGGGATAGGTCGCATTGCCCACCGTGGTGGTGTCTTGCGTAAAAGTGGTGGCGCTCACCACCATACCGTTGGAGGTGATCTCCACGCGCTGGTTGTCGCGGTTGAGCAGGTTGAAAGACTCGCCGATCAACTCGAGTTTGCAGCGCTCGCCCAGGCGCAGCATGCGGGTGACGCGGAGGTCGGTGCTGGCATAGTCAGGTCCGGTGAAGCCGTTGCGGCGGTAGCCGGGCAGACGATCGTTGTCTTCGTTGCCGTCCTGGTTGGGATCGCCGTCGACGGTGGCGTTGACGGGGCGTCCGCTGCCCGCGGTAACCAGCGTCGAGAACTTCCAGTCGTTGAAGGCGTGGCCAAGGAATTGGTGCTCGCGGTGGAAAGGATGCGGCTCCACCGCGACGGCCGCGACCAGGCGATGGCGCTGGTCGGTGACGCTGGGCCCGCGCTCGGCGGTGGGGTTGTAGGAATTCTGCACGGTAGCGGGCTGGCCGGCGACCAGGGCGTCCTGGCCGTCGTCGATGGCGCGGGCGAAAGTGTAGGAGAGTCGGAGATAGGCGCCATGGGCCATGCGGCGATTGATCGATACCGTGCCCCCGTTGTAAACGCTCGATGCCGCGCTCTGGAATTCGTCGATGGATCCCAGCTGCGCGATGGGACGTCCGAGCGGATTGATGCAGGGAGGAAACGGGCAATCCAGCGTCTGGCTGAACTGCCACGTCGCGAAGGAATCGACGGTGTAGAAACCGTTTTCGAAAATCGAGCCGGCGGAATTGAAGATGGGATACGTCAGCGCCACCGGCGGCGGCAGGTTCACGTCGAGGGCGCGGATGAGGTGTTCGCCGTGAACGTAGAGGTAAGAAACGGCCACGGTGGTGCCGCCGGAAAATTCTTTTTCGAGTGTGAGGCTTCCCTGCTGCACGCGCGGGGTCACGAAGTTGGGCGCGAAGGCGGAGACATCGTTCGTGACACCTTCGGTGAATCCGGAAGGCAGCGCGCAGGAGCCAGAGTTCAGCGAGCAACTGACCAGCGGGTTGGGATAGGTGGGGAAAACCTGGCGGTCGTAATAATGCGTGTTGTTGAGAAAAACCTGAGCGTCAGTGACGCCGTTTTCCGTGGCAACCACGGAGCTGTAGATCTGCGGAATGCGGACGTAGAAGATGCCGTATCCCGCGCGGACTACCAACGGATGCTGTTTCCCGAAGGAATAGGCGAGCCCGCCGCGAGGAGCGAAGTTGTAAGGCTGGAACGGAAGCTTGCCGGAGGGCGGAAACAGCGGGTTCGAGATTAGCCCGGCGGCGGAAAAAGTCTGCAGATCCCAGCGCACGCCCAAGTTGAGCGCGAGATGATCGGTGACGCGGATCGTATCCTGCAGAAATGCAGCGTAGTCGTTGCTGTCGGGATGCGAAACCGCGTTGCCAAAACTCTGGATGTAATAGTGCGGAATCTCATGCGCGTAGGCGCGCAGGGGCGTCAGCTCGAGGCCCGCTTCCATCGGCTGGAAGGAAAAGGGATCGACTTTGATGGAATAAAAAAGATATTCGCCGCTTTCCTGCGAGGGGAAAAAATCGTAAGTCCAGGTGCGGAGCGTATCTCCGCCGAACTTCCAGGCGTGGCGATGGCTGTCGAAGCTCACGGTTTCCGCGAGATGCAGGCGGTGTTCCCGCGTGGCCCGCGGCAGCAGGTCTGATCGGCCGATGCCGTCGATGATGTTGGGGATTTTGACGAGCGTATTGGCGGTATTGCTGGAGGACTGCTGCAGGTCCTGAGAAAACTGGGCGCGGAGATGGCTGATCAGCCGCGGCGACAGGCCACTGGTCAGCGCAACCGAGCCGGTTTCGGTGGAGACCGTCTGCTGCCCGTTGTCGCTGATGGAGTCAAAACTCACCGGGCTGGTCGGATCGAGAAAGACGTTGTTCGATCCCCAGTAGCGGGACATATTCACGCGAAAGGCAAGCTGGTGGCGCGGAGTGAGATTGATGTCGAGCTTGCCGTAGGAGGCGTTCCCAATCTGCGACGCCGGATAAGTTCCGGACAGCGAAGTAAGCTTGGAGGCGGCCGCAAATACCAGCGCCTGATCGGTGAGTTCATAGTCGCCGGGCGAGTAAGGTCCGGTGCCCGGCTGCGGAACCACCTGAAAACCGCCGTTGAGGAATTCCACCACGTCGGGGTCCTGGTAAATGTGCTGATCGAATCCGGCGAAGAAAAAAGCTTTGTTAGCTTTGAGCGGGCCGCCGAAGGTCGCGCCCAGTTGCTCCTGCTGGTCGTGCGGCTTGAAAGAAAGAAATGGCTCGGAGGCGCCGCCGAAAGAGCTGTCCCGGAAAAAATCGAACAGCGTGCCGTGGAAGTGATTCGATCCTGACTTGGTGACCACATTGATCACAGCTCCGCCCGCGCGTCCCAGTTCCACTCCGTAGGTGTTCGAGGAGACGCGAAACTCCTGCACCACCTCCGTCGAAACCGGGTAGGGAGCGCGGTAAAGTCCGCGAGCCTGCGAGAAGAAGCCGTTGTTGAAGTCCCCGCCATCGACCAGGAAACTGTTCTGGAACCCGCGAATGCCTCCGAACGAAAGATCACCATTGGTGGAGGAAGTCAGGCTGCGCGGGTCTTGCGTGACTCCGGGCGAAAGCAGCGCCAGGTCGGAAAAGCGGCGGCCGTTGAGTGGAATATCGGCCAGCGCGCGTTCATCGAGAACGGTGGAAACCGCGCTGGTTTGGGTGTCGACCAGAGCCGGCGCATCTGACACCGTAACGCTTTCCTGCGCACCCGCAACGGTGAGCCGGAACTCGAGATCGGCGACGCCGCCAACGTCCACATGAAGCTGCGGCGTAACCTGCGGAGACATCCCCTTGGCCGTGGCGCGGGCAGAGTAGTCGCCTGGCGGGAGCAGATCGAAAGCAAAGCGGCCTTCCGCGTCGCTGGTCGCAGAGTAGCGCAGCCCGGTCGCGATGTTGATCGCGACGATGCTGGCCCCGGCGACGCGACCGCCAGAGGGATCAACCACAGATCCTCGAAAAGAGCCGGTAGCAGCGTCCTGGGCGCAGGCCGCGCCCCCCAGCACTAAAACGGAGACCACTACAAACCGAACAAAAGCGCCAACCACAGCATGCGAGCCGCGCGACATAGGCATTCACCTTCAGTCGTATAGCTCGGAGATCGTTCCGCACAGCTCACCGGAAGCCGCGCAGTGGGAAACCGCATTCTGTATAGCACGCAGCTTCCCCAGAAAGCTGTGACGAGCACACATTTTTTCAGCACATTCCCGCTGTGGGAATCGCGCCGCCCTCAAGGCGACTCAATGCGACGGTCTTGGGAAGCGCGCGGCCTTCAGTCGTGCCATTAACCATCCCAAGAAGTCCGGGCTTTAGCCCTTGAGGCTTCGATCCTGTCCAACTCCGGGCCTAGGAGATGGCCACGGCTTCTAGTAAACTGGACACCGGAGTTCACAAAATGCGCGTCGGATTCATCGGTTGGAGAGGGATGGTGGGCAGCGTCCTCATGCAGCGCATGCGCGAGGAGGGCGACTTCGCCGGCCTGGAGCCGGTCTTCTTCACCACGTCGAACGTGGGCGGCGCGGCGCCGGAAGAAGCCGGTGCAGGCGCGGTGTTACATGACGCGCGCGATCTGAAACGCCTTGCAGCTTGCGAAGTGCTCATCAGCTGCCAGGGCGGCGACTATACCACGGAGGTCTTCGCTCCCTTAAGAAAGTCCGGTTGGCGCGGCTATTGGATTGACGCCGCCTCGACGCTGCGCATGGCGGAAGACGCCGTCATCATTCTCGATCCGGTCAACGCTGGCGTAATCGAGCAAGGCCTCGCGCGCGGCCTGCGGAACTACATTGGCGGCAACTGCACGGTGAGCCTGATGCTGATGGCCGTGGCCGGACTTCTGCAAGCCGGATTGGTCGAGTGGATCAGCACCATGACCTACCAGGCGGCATCGGGCGGCGGCGCAGCCAAAATGCTGGAACTGGTCACGCAGATGGGATGCCTGGTCGAACCGATGCGCAAGTCGCCGTCGGAGAACGCGCTCGCAGTGGATCGCATGGTGATCGAAGCCCAGCGCTCGGCTTCCCTGCCCACCGAAGAGTTCGGCGCTCCGCTGGCCGGCAGCCTTCTCGCTTGGATCGACAAAGACATGCCCGGCGGCCAGACCCGGGAAGAATGGAAAGGCATGGCGGAGGCGAATAAGATCATGGGCCTCGATCCGCCGGTGGTGGTGGATGGAATCTGCGTCCGCGTCGGCACCATGCGCTGCCACAGCCAGGGCTTGGTTATTAAGATGAAGCGCGATGTGCCGCTGCCGGAAATCGAGAAGATCCTTGCCGGCGCAAACGAATGGGTGCGCGTGATCCCGAACAATAAAGAAGCCACGCTGCGCGACCTGACGCCCACGGCCGTCTCCGGAACTCTCGAGGTCGCCATTGGACGCCTGCACAAACTGAAGATGGGACCGGAATATCTGGGCGCGTTCACCGTAGGCGATCAGCTGCTATGGGGCGCGGCCGAGCCGTTGCGCCGCATGCTGAACATTCTGCGAGCGCATCTGGGTGCTGCGAGCGAGGGGCAGTTAGTAGCAGCGCGGTCGCGGGAGTAGTTCTTCTCCGACGCTTGGCTTTCCTGACACAAGTTTCCCGGTCCATATGATTCGATCTTACAAAGGCATCACCCCCACTATCCCCGCCACCTGCTACGTCGACGCCTCGGCGCAGATTATCGGCGACGTGGTGCTGGGCGAGCGCGCGTCCGTATGGATGAACGCTGTCCTGCGCGGCGATGTGCACGAAATCCGTATCGGCGCGCATTCCAACGTGCAGGACAACAGCGTGCTCCACGGCATGAAAGAAAAATGGGGCGTGTATCTCGGCGAGTATGTCACCGTGGGGCACTCGGTAACGCTGCATGGCTGCATGATCGAAGACCGCTGCCTGATCGGCATGGGATCGATTATCCTGAACGGCGCGAAGATCGGAGCCGGATCGATCATCGCCGCCGGCACGCTGATTCCCGAGAATACGGTGGTCGAGCCCGGCTCGCTGTGGATGGGCTCTCCGGGCAAGTTCCGCCGCAAGCTCGACGAGAGCGATCAGGAAACGATCATGCGCTACGCGACGAATTATCTGGGATATAAAGAAGAGTATCTGAAAGAGAGATAGCGTCGGCGCGGGGCGTCGCAGGTCAAGAGAGCGAATCATCCCGGAGGGATGCCTGACAATAGCCCGGCGTTGAAACGCCGGGACGCCTATCGCAATAGGAATTTCGTCCCGTTAGGGACGATTGAAATCATACGCGCGGAGTTTGGTTACGTCTCAGCCGTGCCTACCGGCACGGGCGCGGTGGGCGGATAGCCCGGCGTTGAAACGCCGGGCAACTATCAAACGTCCCTCCGGGACGGAAGACTGGAAACTGAATGATTAAAGCAGTCCGAGGAACGCGCGATCTGCTGCCGCCGGAAACGGCGCTGTGGAATTTTGTGGAGTCGGTGGTGCGCGACGTCTTCCGTGCCTACAACTTCCAGGAAATTCGCACGCCGATTTTCGAGTCGACAGAATTGTTCGCGCGCGGCGTCGGCGAAGAGACCGACATCGTTTCGAAAGAGATGTACACATGGGAAGATCGCGGGCGCGCCGAAAGCGATAAGGGACAATCTCTCACCCTGCGCCCCGAGGCCACAGCAGGTATTGTGCGCGCCTACATTGAGCACAAACTCGGTGACCGCGGACTGAACAAGCTCTACTGCATCGGCCCCATGTTCCGCCGCGAACGCCCGCAGAAAGGCCGCTATCGGCAGTTCTACCAAATCGATGCAGAAATCATCGGCCCCGCGTCAGCCGGAAGCGAGTCGCCCGCACGCGACGCGGAAGTGCTGGAAATGCTGGCTACGCTGCTCGACCGCCTCGGCATCACCGACTGGAATCTCGAGCTGAATTCAGTCGGCACACCCGCCGACCGCGCGAAATTCAACGAGGCTCTGCGCGCAGCCCTCGATCCGGTCAAAGAAAAAATGTGCGCCGATTGCCAGCGCCGCGCAGTGACCAATCCGCTGCGCGTGTTCGATTGCAAAGTTCCCGAAGATCAGCCGATCATTGGGACGCTGCCGCGGATCAGCCAGTTTTTGGGCGAAGATTCGCGCAAGCATTTCGATGCAGTGCAGCAAATCCTGAAGTCCGTCGGGGTCGAGTTTCACATCAACGACCGCCTGGTGCGCGGCCTCGATTACTACACGCGCACCGCGTTCGAGTTCACGCACGGAGCGCTGGGAGCTCAGAATGCGATTCTCGGCGGTGGCCGCTATGACGGCCTTTCCGAAGCTCTCGGCGGACCGCCAGCTCCGGGCATCGGCTTCGCCATTGGCGAAGACCGGCTGGTGATGTCGCTGCAAGAGAAAGCAACGGCCGAGAGCGTGTTGCGCAAGCCGGACGTCTACATTGCTCCTCTGGGCGCAGGCATGAATGCCGAAGCCGCACGCCTGGCGCGGGAATTGCGCCGTCAGGATTTGGTAGTGGAACTGGGAGACGATACTTTTCGCCTGAAGAAATCGTTCGAGACGGCGACCAAAGGGGCGGCGAAATACATTCTGATCGTCGGCGAGAACGAAGTGAAAGCGGACGCCTTCGCACTGAAGAATCTCGCAACGGGCGAGCAGGTGTCAGTCGCGCGCGGAGAGTTAGCGCAGAAGATTCGTGGAGCATAAGCGACGCGTGCCACTGTCCGAACGAATCGAATTTTGAACCTTCATCAATTCTGTCGTCCTGAGCGGAGCGAGCCGGTTCGCAAAGCGAACCGGCTTGCGGAGTCGAAGGACCCCGCGCCTGTCGGCTGTTTAGCGGATGCGTCAAGGCGTTCTCGCCTATGCTTACGAAGTGCAGGACTGAGGTTTGGCCAGAACCCCCTGATACGCCGGATCTGGTGTCGGGTTGCACGGGGTCCTTCGACTCCGCATTTGCCTTCGCTTCGCGAAAGCAAATGCTTCGCTCAGGATGACAATTACGTTTAGTGTATAAACCGTGGCGAAGACTTACACGGAACTCGACGCCGCCCTCCGCCGCTTCATCCAGGCGCAATCCGTGTTCTTCGTCGCTACTGCGCCGCTTGCCGCCAGCGGCCATGTCAACCTTTCCCCGAAAGGGCTGGACACGTTCCGCATCCTCGGCCCTAAGACCGTTGCCTATCTCGATATTTTCGGCAGCGGCGTCGAGACCATCGCCCACCTGCGGGAAAACGGGCGCATCGTTATCATGTTCTGCGCCTTTCAGGGGGCAACGAAAGTCTTGCGGCTCCACGGCCACGGACGCGTCATCGAACCCCACGAACCCGGATTCCCCGATTTGCAGGTTCACTTTCCGGCGCAGGTAGGCACGCGCGCCATTATCATGGTCGAACTCACCCGCATCAGCGATTCCTGCGGCTACGGCGTGCCCCTCCTCAAGCTGGAGGCGGAGCGTCCTACTCTGCCCGCATGGTGCCGCAAGCGCGGAACCGAAGGTCTGAAGATCTACCGGCAGGAAAAGAACCGGCAGAGTATCGACGGCTTGCCAGGTGTCGCAGAGCAGGAGTAAGGCCGGATAGAATACGGCGACTGCATTTAGTCGAATCCAGGGTGATCGAATCAAATCTCAGTGGGCGGCAAGGGGGACTGATGAAGCAGAAGCATTCTTTAGTCAGCGTCGTAGCGTGCCTGGTAGTGCTGTGCCTGGCAAGTGCTGGAGGCGCGCAGGCCGCAACTACACCCGCGAAGCCCTTAAGTCCACTGGAGCAGGCTGTGCTCGGCGCCGAGAAAAACTTCCTCGCCGCGGTGAAGAAGGGCGATGCGGCGTTCCTGAAACGCACCTTCACCGAAGATTATTTCTTCGTCGGATTCGACGGCGAAGTCTCCGACCGCGAAGACACGCTCGAAATGCTGGGCGACGGCGGCATGGACATCTTGCCCTACAATTTCAAAGTGGTCGCCGAAGGCGACAACACGGCGATCGTCACCTACGACATAGTCCTGCAGGTTCCGCCCACCGAAGATGAAGGCCCGCCGCCGCGCTACCAGCATTTCACTTCGCTGTGGGTGAAACGCGCCGGAGAATGGAAACTGAAATTCCAGCAAGCCACGCCCTCGCACTGGGGAGACTGGTAGGAAAAGGCAATTGGCAATTGCTAGTTGCGAATTGCGAATTGCTAGTTGCTTCCTTCACCCCACAATCTTATACGGCCGCATCATCTCATTGTCTTCGTGTTCCAGCACGTGACAATGCCACACGTAGCGGAACTCATCGCCGGGTTTCACCGGCGTTCCGGCCGGCAGATCGAACTTGGCAATGACCCGCGTTATATATCCCGCGTACGTCTTGATCGTATCTTTCCACGCCGGGCGCTCGTTTGATTCTGGCGCCATCGGGATGCCGGTATGCACCACCTTCCCAGTCGAATTGAAAGTTTTCGTATCGAAGGGCTGCCGATTCAGCACCTGAAACTGCACCAGATGCAAGTGCATGGGATGCACGTCGCCCGTCGCGTTCGCGAACGACCAGATTTCCATGCTGCCGGCCTTGGGATCTTCCGTGATGGGGTCGTCCCAATGCTTCTGCCCGAGCAGTCCGATCATGGTATAGCCGTCAGGCGCGCGGTCCATCTCGGTGAGCGCCAGCGTTCGTTCCCGCACCGCGCGCGCCGGGTCGAGCCGCGTCCACGGCACCAGCGTTTCGGGAAGCGAACTGGTGTCCTTGCCCGCAAGCGGCTTGGTCACTTTGAAAAGCATTACATCCGTGGGGACAATCTCGCCCCCGCGCGCGTAAGGTGCCGGAGCATCGTTGATCAGGGCAAAATTCTGTCCCTGAAATTCCGAGAAGTCGATCACTAGATCGAAGCGCTCTCCCGGCGAGAAAATCAAATAATGCGTGCTGAGCGGCGCCGGCAGCAAACCACCGTCGCTGCCGATCTGCCGAAACGGAGGCGCATCCGCCGGCCCGCCGTTACGCTTACCTGCGGCATCGGCAGGAACCAGCGTCAGATGATAAAAGCGCGAGTTCGAACCGTTGATTAGCCGAAATCGGTATTTGCGTGGTTCGACTTCGAGGAAAGGCGCAGCCTTGCCGTTGACGCAGATCATGTCGCCGAAAAATTCCTGCATCCACATGGGATGGGTGCCATTTTTCGGCGGAGGATACAGCAACGACCCGTCCACTCCAAATTTGCGGTCCTGAATCAGCAGCGGAATTTCGTAGGCGCCGCTCGGCAGATTGAGAGCATCCTCGTCGGCATCGCGAATCAGGTAACAGCCAGCCAGTCCCGCATACACATTGAGACGGGTGATGCCCAGCGCGTGGTCGTGATACCAGAGCGTCGTGGCGGCCTGATCGTTGGGATAGTGGGCAGGATCGGCAGCGGCCACGGAGCCGGTTTTACCGTCGCTGGTGACCCAGGCGTCCGGGTAGCCGTCGCTATCGGGCCAGACCTGCGCACCGTGCACGTGAGTCACGGTGCGGACTTCCGGCACACCAGCCTCCGATCCGTGGATCGTAGGGTCGACCGGAAGAAAATGCCGCGTGGGAAGGTGATTCACCCACTTCACGAAAAGCGGCTCGCCTCGGCGCACTTCAAACGTGGGTCCGGGCCACATGCCGTTGTATCCCCACATAGTTGCGGCGGGAAGGTCGCGATGCGCTTTGTGCTGGAACGGCACGATGCGCACCTGGACTGGCTGACCGCCGGGTTTCGCCCGCAGGACCGGAGGAATCGACAGTGGAGTCACATAGCTCGCCAGTGCCCCAGCCGCCTGCGCCTCGTGAAACTCGGGAATCGCACCAGCCTGTGACGCCGGCCCCATCTTCATGCCGGGGGACATCGCGGCGTTCACGCCAGGGCTCACAGCGGGGCTCACAGAATGACTCGCGCCCGCCTGCTGCGCCAGCAGGCGTGGCGGCCCCGACACCAGGCCTGCCCCGGCGCATAAACCCATTCGCAGCAAGTCGCGTCGACTCAACCCCAAGGAGATTCTCCTGGATACTTGTTTTTGCTCTGGATTCAAAAAGGTGGGAATTCCCGCCCGCGTTACAGCAATGATTTCACGCGGCGAGCCTCGAACAGTGTGAAAATCCGGTTAAAAGCCTCGCAGCGACAGCCGCCCGTTCGACTTCGCTCCGGGGGTAGGCTCACGATTGAGCGGTCGAGCAATGTTCGACGGTCTTTTCCTCACCCGCAATCGCATCAGTTTCTGGCCGCGGCAGCCTCCGGCTGGCGAACCGCGGTCCAGGAATAATTGCTGGGACGAACATTCTCCCCGTGCTGGTCGTAGCCGCCCGGCACGCCGCCGATTTCAAACTTTCCCGCCATCTTGTCGCCGTCCACGACTCCCGTGAAAATCAGGCTGAAGGGATGGGCCCCCTGAAAATCAAGCGTGAACTTTACGTTCTTGCCCTCAACTGTCCCCGAAACCTTAGGAGTTCCCAACGGGCCCTGATAGCTTCCGTTGAGTTTTGACTCGACTTGTTCCAGTTGCACCGTACCGCGTGCCGTGCCCAGCCGCGCCTCCCACGAGATTTGCCATTTCCCGGCCAGGCTCGCCGGCGCGGTTGCTGTTCTGCCCACGGCGGAAAGACTGAACATCAGCGCAAAAACCGCCAGCCAGAAATAAACCCACCGCTCCTTCTTCATGCGTTCCTCCTGTGTGCACCGAGTGCGCACCGGGTGCCCCACTTCTCGCCGCCTTTGCGAGAAGGGGGCCACCACGGCGCGTCCAGCTTTGGCTTTACCCTTCGAACTTCCTTCCAACTTCAGTTCTCAACTTCAGTTCTCAACTTCAGCTCTCAACTTCAGTTCTCAACTTCAGTTCCCGAAATTAAATGCGTCAAACAGATCGTCGAGCGCTGGACTATTGGTTGGCACGTATGGGTTGTCCGCACCCGTGGTCGGATTCGGGAAATTATCGCGGCTGGTGCCGGTGATGGTTGGGAGGCTCCAGTTTCTCTCGATAAACTTGATGAGCGAAACATGGTCGCCGTAACTGTGATTGACGACGCCACCCGTCGAGTACGGAGAGATGATGACCAGCGGAATGCGCGTGCCATCGCCGAAGAAATCCACGGGCTGAATGTAGCCGGAGTCGTAGTAGCCTCCGCCTTCGTCGAAAGTGACGAACACCGCCGTGCTGGCCCACAGAGTCGGGTTGTCCTGCAGCTTGGTGACGATGTCTTTCACGAAGCCTTCAAACAGATCCAGCTTCGAGGAAGCAGGGTGACCATCGGTGAATCCACTGGGCTTCACGATCGAAACGGCGGGCAGCTTCCCATCGATCAGGTCCTCATACAGGTTGGTCGTGTCCTGGATGTGGGCCTCGCGCTGGGCGGGAACGGTCATGATGTCAGTGGCGTATTGGAAGGGGTTGCAGATGTTGCAATAGCGGTCGTAGGGATTGGCTCCGGTCGGGTCGGACGTGTAAAGAGCCCAGCCTTCGCCGAAGTAGGTATAGGACACGCCGGCCGCCGAAAGCACGTCGCCGATGTGAGGCTGCGCCGTCGGTGGAATGTTGAATGGCGTGTACTGGCTGTCCAGGGTTCCGTCTCCGACAAAGCCCGGGTTGTAATTGTTGAGCAGGTAGTAAGCGCCTGTAGCGCATCGGGGGCTGATGGGTGGATTCAGCGACTGCAGATAGTTCTCGACCGCGGTAACACCCGGCTGCGTGCTATCGCTGCAATTGCTGTAGCTTCCGCCGGAGTAGCCATCCTGATCGTAGTAGTTATTGGTTCCCGCCTGTGGGTCCGGTTCTTCGATCTGGTTGGTGGGCGGAACCTCGAGATTGCCATTGCCGTCGCTAAAGGCCAAGCCGTCGGCGTAGCCAAACATGATGTGGTTCGCCCCGGTACCACCCATCACCGATTGATGGAAGTTATCGCTGATCGTGTAGTTCTCGGCGAGTTGCCTGAAATAAGGAGCATCCCCTTTCGCCATGTTGAAGAACGCCAGGCCCGTGGAGCCCTCGCCCGTGTTGAGAGTGGCTGGCGGCGGATTTCCGTTGCTGCCCGCAGAAATGGTTACTTCCACCCAGGAGAATAAATCGTTCAAGCACCCGCTGGGATTGCTCGAAGTCGCATTGGCTACGCTGCAATCGGTCTGCTGCCACATCTGGTAAAAGCGGTGCACCGGGCTGGCCGCATAAGCGTCGTAAGGCAGCGTGGCGGACGTGAGCCGAAACACGCCGGAACCGAGGCTGCTGACGTTGGGAATGCGCGTGTCCGGAATGGAATGCCCAAGTCCCGTGGCTCCAGTGAGCAGATATTTGTTGTAGGAGGGGAACAGGCCCGGCTCGGCAAGCTTGGCCAAAGACAACGTCACAAATGGAGCTGGGTCACTGTCGCTCGCGGCCGTGGGAGCTCCGCCGGTTTCGGGCGCGGGAATGTTGGCGTAAGCAGATTTGCTGCCCGGAGAGATTTCGTAAGTGCCGCTATCCACCGCGCTGTACTGCGCCGAAAGCCCGTAGTTGAGGCCCGGTGTCCCATCTGCGTTGACGATGCCTCTGGAGAGCAGGTTGGCAACCGTCTGTCCATGCTTCGGTTTAAAAGTTCCATAAACGTGATCGAATGTCCGGTTTTCACCGATGATCACGATCACATGCTGAATAGGCGTGACGGCAGTGGCGGGAGTCTGTGCCGCGGCGGGGGTTGATACTCCGAGGTTGGCGATGAGCGCGAAAAGGCTCATACCAACGGCAGCGTGCTGCCTGGCTTTCACCAGGAAACTGGACGAACGCGAAGACATGAAGTTCCTCCTGAGATCGTGCGTGAGCTGACCTAACCGCGCTCTCAGCTCTTGGCTCTTGGCTTTTGAACTCTTAGCCAAAAGCCAAGCGCCAAAAGCTTTACAAGAGCTGGCATGCAAGCGCGGGGTAAGCACTGCAGGAGGTAAGTTAGCCGCTAGACGGTTACACGGCGGTGACTCCGGGATGAATAGTGCATCAAGAAAAATCCACAGTCCGCGGCGGTTCGCAGGAACTCAAAAGGAGGCGATTCGCGAATTCAGAGGAAAGACGGCCCGGGCAGCCGCCAACTGTGAAGCCCGCATGAAGAAATCTTCACAGCGCGTGTACAAGCTTTACTTGGCAACCGGCGCACTCGCATCGGTCAACGGAATTCCGAGCGTGCCTGCCGTGTTCGAATGCAGATCGTAGATACCGGTGCGCAGGTAGACGTATTCCTTGGGCACGTCGATCTCTTTGTGGATCTGCAGGCCCACCTGCTGCACGCTGGCCCAGAGCTTGGGATCGAGGTTGACGTCGCCTCTGGTGACCACAAAGTTCAGCGGCTTGCCTTCGCGATCGTAGGCCAGCAGGACAATCTCAATGCCGCCGTGGCGGCCACCGTCGGTAGTGGGATCGAGTTTGAGGTCCTGCGGAGCGATCGCGAAATCCACGCCGTAGCGGGTGAATGGTCCTTTCATTTCGGTGTTGCTGCCGATGCGGGCCGCATCCGGCGCCGGCTGCGGATCTGCAGGCAGCACCTTTATTTTGTAAAGGATTTGAGAATAGTCGGGCAGGTTGCGCCCCATCAGCATCAGCAACGGGTCCGTATCCGGTTTTTGCCCCGCCCCCAGCGCGGTTCCGAGATCGTCGGCGTAGTATCCGCGGCGATAGGCCAGCGTGTCCTTATCCTTGCCCTTCAGCTTCACCTGGATGCGCCGGAATTTCCCGTCCATGTTTGGGTTCTGTGGACTGTAGGCCAGCGAATAGTAGTGCGTGCCGTTGTTCACCACGCGAGCCAGAGCGTCGTTCAGTCCGTTGGTATTGTAGAAAGCCTGGCCGCCCGTATCCTTGGCCAACTCATCCATGGCAATATGATTCGAATCGCGCGTCGCGCCTCCTGTCTGCAGGTTCCGGACTTGATCCCGCATGGCCAGCGACGGTCGTTTTTGCCCAATCTCCGTAGCGTTGGCCTGGAACGCCTCATCGGAAGCCAGCCCCTCGGCCGCAATGGGATAGAGCGCCACCTGACTGGCAGCAAGCAGGTCAGCAGTCTTCCGCATATCGCCCTCAAAGCTTTCCGTAACGGTAAACGGGTCCACCTGATCCGGGTCGGGAAGAATACCGACGGGAAATGAACCAGAAAACCAGATCACGTTCTTGCGGCCGGGAACGCCGGAGAGATAGCGCGCCAGTTGCTGCAGAGCTTGCAGCGTAAGCCCGACGCGTTGCTCGGTCTGGAAGGCGGCAGTATCTCCGATAAACTGCTTCATGGCATTGATGGGATCGACGGCGGCCATGGCCGGCGAGGCAGGAGGAGTCCCAGCAGAAGTCCCAGAGGCAGCCCCCGGTGCGGACGAATTCTCGATCATGAAGTCGATCATGCGCTGGTTGGCGTCGTTCTCCGCGTCGGAGGGTAGCAGCGGCGACTGATGCGGGCCGGCCTGTGCGCTGTTGAGGACCGCCAACAAATCCGAGGGGTCGGTGGTCACACCCTGCAGCATCCGCAATCGCGACGCCAGCGTGAAAATAGCAACCCGCGTGCCCGGCGGAATCGTCTTCAAATACTTGATCATCTGCGCATGCACGTAGGTCTGGTCGCGCGAGGGCGTGTTCAGGGCATCCAGCAGCAGCACGTTTACCGAATCAGCCGTCTGTATGAGCGGAAAATTGGTGTAAACGTGGGGCGGCAGCGTGGGCAGCTTGATCTCAGTGGGCGGCGCCCCGTGGTGCTCTTCAAACGTGGAGATGGTCTGCGGCTTGCCGTCTTCCAGCACCTCGAAGTCTTCCTTATGCAGGCCGGTAACGGCGTCCCCTTTACCATTGGTCACCACTACATCCACCAGCACCAGGCGGACGTTGGTTTTGATCGTGGCAGCAGCCTTCCCCGAGTCAGGAGAAGCGGTTTGGGAATAGAGCGGCAGCACCGCAGACAACAGCAGAACAGGCCAGGGAAACCGGCGCATACGGCGTGGGCACATAGCCAACCTTCTAGCCCTGAACCTTATCACAAAGCGCCGCCGTCCTTGGAGCACTTCCTCTCGTACGATCCGGGTTTCTCGTACGATCTGGGTTTCTCGTACAATCTGGCTCTCATACAATCTGGCTCTTCAATCGATCCGGTTCTAATACAATCTGTCGACCCGAGCGAGCGCGCCGACGGAAAAGTCTGTGGAATAATGGGCGCGCCTGAAGTGAAGATCGATTGGTGAGGAACGATTGCAGGAGCCTCGCGAGGAAACAGGGGCGTCGCGAAGAAAAATGTCTTACGACGTAGGAAAGAACGATCCTGAAAAAGAAGCCGCCGCGCGGGCCAGCCTGAAGTACGTGCAAGATGGCCAGGTGGTGGGCCTGGGCACGGGCTCGACCGCGGCCTTCTTTATCAAACTGCTCGGCGAGCGCGTCAAGAACGGGCTGAAGATTCGAGGCATTCCCACTTCCGAGCGCTCGAGCAAGCTGGCCCTCAGCCTGGGCATTCAGCTGACTACGCTCGACGAATGCCAGGAAATCGCCGTCACGGTCGACGGAGCCGACGAAGTCGATCCGCAACTGCGCCTGATCAAAGGCGGCGGCGGAGCGCTGCTGCGGGAAAAGATAGTAGCCTCGGCGACGCGGCAGTTGGTGATTGTGGCCGACGCCTCAAAGCAGGTGAAGCGGCTGGGAAAGTTTCCCCTGCCGGTGGAAGTGATCAAGTTCGCGCAGGCGTTGGTCGCGAAGGAGATCGCGGCGCTGGGAGCGCAGGTCAACGTAAGATTAGGCACGGATGGCAAGCCCTTTCTGAC
>JBAUAN010000013.1:0-17031 GCA_049675725.1 Candidatus Sulfotelmatobacter sp.
ACTAGTACGGCTCCAGGCCTTTTTCGCAAAGCGACGGTAATTGGCGCGCAGGACTCAATGTCCACTACTGCCTGGTCGCGAGAGTCATAGCCTAGCGCGATAATGCTGGGCCCAGCGATAACCGTGTGCAGAGTTTTCTCGTCGGGATATGCGATCACGAGCCGTTCGGGACGAGGTTGCGTACGAATGGCGATTACCGCATATTGCCAGGTTGAGGCGTCGACTAACTCGCTCATGACATTTCCTCGGTCCAGGAGCCGCGCTGTCGCCACGCTCCACCGTGCCTTGCACGCGAGGGTCCAACTTGAAGTTGTGTGGCGGGACAATTCCCGCTGGAGATCCCGGCCATTTGGAGAGGGGTCCTAAACGTGCGAACAAATTGTCCGGGAGGAATTCGTCCTCCCACCGGCCGCTCGCTCTGTGAAGCAACTTGCGAAAAGCGGCTTAGGAACTACTGAGGGCTGTAATGCGCTAGAGTCTTCATATGGACAAAACCTATACAGAGCCGAGCATTGACGAATACTTGCGCCAGCGGCTAATGCCGGTGGAGGGTTCCATCCCACACATACCTGGCATTGAGATGTACGGAAATTCCATACCTGCTGGCACCGTGGGCGGCGACCTATTCGAGTACATCAACTTTCAACAGCGATACGACCTCGATACCCGGATTCGACGAGCTCAAACGCTGGCGGAAAAGTTCTTCGACCCGCTCTCCCCCGCTGCGCCCGCGCGTAATTCGGTGGACGACCACGTGGAATGGCTAAAATCGAAGCCGAACTACAAGCCAGAGACGGAAACTCACTACAGGGAAGCAAAGAGTTCGGAACAGGTGCGAGTCGCAGAAGATCTGCAAAAGCTGTACACGATGGCGGGAGTCCTTATAGTGGACGCGCAAGGCCACGGCATTATCTCAGCGAAAATTGCATCTACGGTACACGACACTTTTCATGCCCTCATGCTCTCGGAGCTTGACTGGCATGGCAGAACGACGCCCGAGCTCTTTGAAAGGATCAACCTGCGGCTCGCACAATCGGTGACCGCTCGCAATGCGCTCGGCAGAACTGAAAAAGAAAGCGCGAGAGAGATCGCAACCATGCTTTATGGCGAAATACTCCCTCACGGGTATTTTCGGTTCGTGAATTTCGGACATCCGGCCCCGCTCGTATTCTCAGCGGAATATCGCAAGTTCATGCCGATCCCCAGGGATCACACGGTCCAATTCCTTCCACTCGGGCTGCAGATCCCAGACGATGATCCGGACCGCAACCGATATTTCTCGATGGAGCCTCGGAGCCGGAGGGTGAACTCTTCGGATGTCGCCGAACTCACGCTGATGAGTCCGGGAGATATCCTGTTCCTCTATACGGACGGTGTCTACGACGGTTATGACGAACAAGAACAGAGGCAACTCGAAGACATCATCCGCGACCATTACCGGGCGCCCGCAAAAGAGCTGTGCAATGCGCTGTTGGAACACGCGGTCAGACAAGACGATGTTCGCAGACGAAATGGCGATGTAGATCTCATCGACGACAAAACAGTGTTCATTATCAAGCGGACATAACCAGTCAGAAGATTGCGAAGCAGCGCCTCCAATACGAACATGCGGCGGAGGAGGATCATATTGTGCTTTTCAAATCGCTGCGGATCCCGTCCGATTCTCGATTGCCGCAGTCGGCTGGCTCAAAATTTGCAGCTTAAATGCCATCGGCTGCTGGCTACGCACCACGCGCCCTCCGAACGTTGAGATGTCTTTGTGGTCCTCCCGCTGATACGAAAGTACCGATCGATACTATCGTCCAATTGCTTCGTCTTCGCGCTTCAGGCCTAATTGTCTGAGAGGTCGCCGGTCAACGTACGAGCTATGAATTGCTTTGGCTTTCACGCCCTCTACTTCCATCTGGATTGATCGCTCGACTATTCCATGCTTTCTAAATGCGCAAATCCAACCTGTTCCACTACGTTTCGCTATCTCAGCGAAGGCAAGCTCTACTTGGTCGACTCCAAAGCAGTGTTGGTCCGGCATGGGGCGCGGGCGCAATTGAAACATGCAGGCAAATCGTGCAGCTACGAGTATTTCTGGTTGTGCTCGTCGTGTTGTCGAGACATGACGATTCAAATTGACAATAAATTTGAAGTCAGCGTGGTCCGCCAGCCAGAAATGCCACAATATCCTGAACCGGATCCTCAAGCGGCAAGCGCAGCGAATGACATCAGTGCTGCTTGATGTTGCCCAGGCGAACTCGATCTCGGCCTCGACGCACGACACGTCAAACGCATCTTCGGGCGAACTCGTCGAATCACTCCGTTTGATTTAAACCTCGGCCTCAGCTCGCGGGCACTAATACGATGGTATCGGTCGATACCATCGTCCAATTGACCAGTCGAAGGTCTTCTGGCTTAATCGGTAATATGCATTGGATCGGGGCCGTGATAGAAGGTCTTCCATGCCGGACAGCAAAACAGCAATCGTGACGAGAGCGCAGCAGGGCATCGCCGCAGCTTTGGTCGAGGCCTTCCTGAACAAGCGTTATAACGTTGTGGCAACGTCGCGCAACGTCACGCAATCGTTGCCTGGCGACCAAGTAACGGGAGAGATCCTTCGCGTGCACGGTGGTGCTCAGGCTGGCCGGTGGTAGCCGCCGGAGCGTTCAACGGCTGGCCGGCGGGTTGAAATGACTTTGAATTTAGGACAACAGGAGTGAGTCATGGAAAACGCAATGTTACGAGATGTAGCCTCACACACGACATGGCCTAATCCGAACGAGGGCAGTCTTGAAGAAAGAGCCAATCCGATTGTTTTTCCGTTCATAAGACATTCGGAATACCAGGAAGGCGGCTTGCGAACCGACGCCTTGGATGAACAGTACATCTCCCTCGACGAAGACACGAGCGAGGAGAATACGTTCCAAGGCATCGTTGGGAGCAACGCACGACTGCAAGCTGTGCTTGAAGATGTTCAAATTGTCGCGCCCGCGGACTCAACCGCGCTGATCCTCGGTGAAACGGGTACTGGCAAGGAACTGATCGCACGTGCCATTCACGACCTCAGCCCTCGCAGGAATTACGCGTTCGTGAAGGTGAACTGTGCCGCGATTCCCTCGGGACTTCTTGAGAGCGAGTTGTTTGGCCACGAACGCGGCGCTTTCACGGGAGCGATCGCCCAAAAGATCGGAAGGTTCGAACTGGCAAACAAAGGAACTCTCTTCCTCGATGAAATTGGAGACATCCCTCTCGAATTGCAGCCGAAGCTTCTCCGAGTTTTGCAAGAACAGGAGTTTGAGCGCTTGGGGAGCACCCGCACCCAACGAGTCGATGTTCGGGTAGTGGCAGCTACGAATGCCGACCTGGCTCCAATGGTCGTTGAAAAGGAATTTCGCAGTGATCTTTATTATCGCTTGAACGTTTTTCCGATTGCCGTCCCACCGCTGCGTGACCGCCGTGATGATATTCCACGCCTGGTCCGCCACTTTGCCAACAAATACGCCCAACGCATGGAAAAGCACATTGAGAAGATCTCCAGGAGAACGATGGAAGCTCTCTGCCGGCACACCTGGCCTGGCAACATCCGCGAGTTGCAGAATCTTATGGAAAGAGCTGTACTGCTATCTTGCGGCCCCTCGCTGCGAGTGCCGTTGACGGACATTCCCAATGTCGTCGATCTCAGTGGCGCCAGTGATGGCAGCGCGCTGGAGCAAGTGGAGCGGGAGTTGATCCTTAGAGCTCTGCGCGAGAGCAACTGGGTAGTTGGAGGAACTCGCGGAGCCGCCGCTCGGCTTCGGCTAAATAGGACAGGCCTCGCATACAAGATGAAGAAGTTTGGCATCTCGCGCCCAACGCAGTAGCAGAGTTCCGGCACACGAACCAAGGGTTCCACATTGCGGCAAAAGCAAACTGTGGCACACTGATCTCTGCTCTCGACCTCCCAAAAGTTCCCGCGGCGCATATCTTCAGGACCCCGCGAAAATTGTACCTTGCTGAAGTCTGCCCATGCCCAGCATCAATTGCGCCAGGAATGCGGCGGTGAGTCTTTTGGACGAACGCATCGGTCGATCCCAAAGGGTCGAGTGGACATTGCCCGCAGAGCGGTGGCATCATATTCCTACGGATCTAGTCGGCGCCACGTAACCGTTTCTCTCTTGTCTGAAAGAAGTCCCTGACCCGTTGCAGGAAATCGATGCGGGAGGACTACCCCATGAAGAATGTCACCGCGCCCATCTCCCTCGCCGGCTCCCAGCTTGGCGAAGTGAGGCATGTTTGCGCATTTTTCAATAATGACGACGAAGAGTATCGCGTGTTGCTGCCGTTCATTAAGGACGGGTTCGAGTGTGGCGACAAAGCGGTTCATGTGGTGAATCCCGATCAACGTCACGACCATCTGCAACGGTTGGCTGCAATCGGGATCGACACGGCAGCAGCCGAGCAGAGCGGACAACTCGAGGTTCGGATCAACACTGAAGCCTACATTCGAGACGGCCGCTTCGATCAGAATCGAATGCTGGCAGCGTTCGAGCAGATGGCCAGTGGCAATGCCAAAGGACGCTTCCCGCTCAGCCGCATTTGCTGCCGCATGGACTGGGTGGTTGGAGATCGATCGTACGTTGACGACGTCGTAGAGTTCGAATCGCGCGTGAACGACGTGTGGCGCCGACACGACGACGCGGTCATCTGCACCTACCACCTCGGCCAATTTGGCGGTGACACGGTGATCGACATCATGCGGACGCATCCGATGATTATCATCGGCGGCATCCTGCAAAGGAATCCGTTCTTTGTGCCCCCCGAGGAGTTCCTGCCCGAGCTTCGCGAACGTCGGGCCATGCGCACTGCCTCGCACTCCACGGCTGCCTAATATGCTTGGTTAACCATGGAAGCACAACCCGAACATTCCGCCGGAGAGATCAAGCGCCTTCAGCGGTGCGTTAGCGATCTTGTCAGCCTGCTCGCTCTTCCGGCCATTTGGAGTGGCGGCGATCCATCCCATGTTCTTCATACCTTGCTCGACGCGCTCATGCGCATGCTCAGTCTGGACCTCGTCTCGGTGCAGCTGACAAACCCAGTGGGCGATACGCCCGTTGAGATCGTCCGCGTAGCCCAATTGCAAGGACCGATGCCGTCGACGCACGAGATCTGCGAAGCGCTCAGCCACTCCTCGGGACACAACTCCCGGAAATGGCCTCCTCTGCTTCGCAACCTGATGGGTGAGGGAGACGTTTCGATCGTGCCGCTGCCTCTTGGGCCGCAAGGTGAACTCGGCGTAATCGTCGCAGCGGCTCAGCGAGCAGATTTCCCCCTTCAAACTGAAGCACTTCTCCTGAGCGTAGCGGCGAATCAGGCGTCCAAACGGAAGGTGTTACGAAAGCGTCAAGAAAAATCGTCGCGGGAGATGGGTTGATCCAAAATATTTCTCTTTGAGGTGTGGCAGTCTAGAGCGATGCTCGCTCAGACCGTTAGAGCATCTCGGAGCTCACAGGCACCTAGTACATTCAGCATTCGTTTCAGGTTGTAAACCAACGTCGCCAAGTTGATCTCCGTCTGTGCTCCTGCGAGGCCGCGCAACAAAAAGCGTGGGTGTCCGAAGATACGATACTTTAGCGCGGCGAAAGGAAGCTCCACGGTCGCTGCTCGCAGCCTCATGACCTCCGGTGTGGTGCGTTGCTGCATCCGCTGAAGGGCTCCCTCATGAAGGTGTCGAGAAACGTAGCGCCGCGGGCCTAGCGTGCAACGCGCTTTGAGTGCACACGGTCCACAGACTTTTCGTCGGGGTGTATACGTCACGGTGCGATCCTTTTTAGAGAACTGCTTACGCCAAAGCGTCTGGCCTGCCGGGCAGCGGAAGGTATCTGTGGCTTCGTCATAGACGAACTCAGTGCGGTCGAATAGTTTGCCATCACCGTGGTTGTTCACCGTGCGCTTGGGAGGCACGTAGGGCACGATACCTTGGGACTCGCAGGTTTCCGACTGCTCGCCGTTGGAGTAGCCGCCATCCGCGATCACGTTCAGAGAGGCCGGTGAACCCACCGCCTGCTTTGCCGCTTCCGCCATGGGCAACAGCATGCGTTGATCGTTCGCATCGGTGGTGACTTTGTGAGCCACGATCAGCGCATGTTTCGCATCGACGGCGGTTTGCACGTTGTAGCCAGGCGTCAGTTGCCGTCCAATCTTCATAAAGGCTGCCTCTGGCTCCGGGTCGCTCTTTAGTTTTTCCAGAGCGTCGGCCACCGCGCTCGCATCAATCACTACTTCGTTTTCTTCGTCGGCTCGCTCCACCTGATCCAGGTAACGCTTCAGCGCCTCCCGCTCGCGGACCCGATCCACACTACTCACCGACTGGAACTTCGAACCATCGATCGCTACCCACTCCCCACGGACCAATCCCACAGAGCGCGCGAAACGCACAAGTTCCGCTCCCGCTTCGGCTACCGCCTCACGATGCATCCGCCGGAACTCAGCAATCGATTTGTAATCGGGAACCAGTCGCCCTAGCAGCCACATCACTTCCACATTGCGCTGGCACTCGGTTTCCAACCGGCGCGAGGACCGAATCTGCCACAGATACCCGTACAAATACAGCTTCAGCAGATCGCGCGGGTCGTAGCCAGGACGTCCGGTCTCAGCCGGTTCGGAGCGAATGAAACCCAGCTTCGCCATGTCCAGCCGGCCCACAAACGCCTCGATCACACGGCAGACATGATCCTCTGAAATCAGTTCGTCCAACGTGGTAGGAAACAAGCTGTGTTGACTGCGCTGCTCGCCCTCGATATAGGCCATGAATGACCTCGCTTGCAGGGCATCTTCGCATCCTTGTTATCGATTTTCCAGTGGGTTTCGTAACACCTTCAAACGCCGTCCCTTGCCCCTCGCGCTCCCCCATCCCGGCTCAACCCGGAGAGGGAGCAGCTGAAACTTGTCGTATTCTTACGTGAACGAAAGCTGGGGGCAGGTCAGATCGGCAGTCATATGGATGCATTTCTTCTGGGTGTTTGGGCACCCCGAAGTCTATGTTCTCGTTCTTCCCGCTTTTGCCTTCGCATCCGAAATGATTCCCGTTTTTTCCCGCAAGCCGATCTTCGGCTATTCCGTGATGGTCGCAGCCACAATTGCAATCGGATTTATCAGTATGAGCGTATGGGCACATCACATGTTCACGGTCGGCATGGGAGCGGGGATGAACACTTTTTTTGTGTTGTCGACGATGGCGATCGCCGTGCCCACGGGCATCAAGGTCTTCAACTGGCTGGCGACCATGTGGGGAGGAAAAATTGAATTCAAGACGCCGATGCTTTTTTGCATTGGCTTTCTCTTTCAGTTCCTGATTGCGGGCCTCACCGGAATCATGCTGAGTGCGGCGCCCTTCGACTGGCAACTTGGCAGCTCCTACTTTGTGGTCGCTCACTTCCACTATGTCATCGTGGGCGGAATCCTGTTTACGATATTCGCCGCCCTATATTATTGGTTTCCAAAGATGTCGGGGCACATGTACAGCGAGCGGCTGGGCCAGCTTCATTTCTGGCTCTTTCTGATCGGATTCCATCTCACTTTTGATTTCATGCACATTCCGGGCCTGCTTGGCATGCCGCGCAGAATCTACACCTACGAGCCCGGGCGTGGTTGGGAGACCTGGAATCTGATCGTGACTGTCCGTGTTTTTTTCCAGGCGGCAGCGATCCTGGTTATGCTCGTCAACCTTGTCTGGTTATATTTGCGCGGTAATGTATCTGGCAGTGACCCATGGGACGCGTGGACGCTTGAGTGGTCAACTTCGTCTCCGCCGCCTGCATACAACTTCGCTGTCATCCCGACCGTTCGCAGCCGCCGTCCACTCTGGGATCTGAAACATCCGGACGATCCAGATTGGAGGTACGAATAGTGGGCGGTAGCGCTTTGAATGGCACATCGATCATGCCGGTTGATTCGGTGCACGAGTGGAAGCTCCCGGCGCGCGGGCGTGTCGGTATGTTCGGACTGATTGCGGCTGAGTGTGCCGTCTTCGCGATTTTTGTGGTTGCGTATCTGTTTTATGTTGGCAAGAGCATATCTGGCCCTCTGCCTAAAGACGTCCTCTCGGTTCCGATTTTCTATACCATCTGCCTGCTCTCGAGCAGTCTGACGATTCATCTTGCCGTGACCGCGCTACGAAGGGGGAAGCGGCATGCATTCTCCGCATGGTGGTTTGCAACCATCACCCTTGGCACAGTCTTTCTTTTCGGTACCGGCTTGGAGTGGCGTCGCCTGATCTACCATGACGGGCTAACCATCAGCACGAACCTCTTTGGAACCACCTATTACTCTCTGGTTGGACTCCATGCATTTCACGTTGTGGTAGGTCTTCTCAGCCTTTCATTTGTTATGGCATTCGCCATCCTCGGGCGGGTAAAGCAGGATCACGCGGAACGCATCGATGTCTTATCTCTTTATTGGCATTTCGTTGACTCCGTCTGGGACAGCGGCAGAGTTTGCATTGGTTCGGAGGATATCGTTCATTCCAGCGAAGAAGAACTGTCGCGGGTTCGGCGCCATATGGGCTTTCTTTTTCAAAGTGCCGCTCTGCTCGATTCCTTCTCGCTGGAAGATAATCTGGCTCTGCCGCTCCGCCGCCTGGACAAGTCGAAATCTCCATCAGAGATCAAGCGTGCTGTGTACGAGACACTCGAACGTGTGGGTCTCGATCTGGACATAGCCAAGATGCCCTCTGAGCTTTCCGGCGGGATGCGCAAGCGCGCAGGCCTGGCGAGAGCCCTCGTCCTCCATCCCAAGCTATTGCTCGTCGACGAGCCAAGCAGCGGGCTCGACAGGATCACCGCTTCGGAAATCGACGATCTCCTCCTCAAAGTTAAGAAGGAGTATCGTGCGACGCTTGTAATCGTCACCCACGACGTGCGGGGTGCACGAAGAGTCGGTGACCGCATTGCCGTACTGGACCAAGGCCGCCTGATTGGCTTTGGCACAGCAACCGAATTGGACAAAAGCGATCACGAGATCGTGCGACGACTGGTATCGGAGTCCTGAATGAAAATCAACTATGCCGTCGTGGGCGTGTTCGTCCTTTCTGCTGTGTTGTTGTTCAGCCTTGGCTTGTTCCTGATCGGGAATCGCCAAAACGCGTTTGCTCATCATGTTGACTTGTTTACCAAACTGAATGATGTGAACGGAATCTCGCCGGGTTCTAAAGTCCGCGTGTCCGGCTTTGAAGCAGGTGAAGTGAGCGGTATCGAGATACCGGATCGGCCATCAGACAAATTTCGGCTGAAATTGCACGTCGATAGCAAACTTCATCGTCTCATTCGCGACGATTCATTTGTGACCGTGGAATCCGATGGTCTGGTGGGAGATAAATTCCTGCTGATTCACGAAGGCAGCGATCAATCGCATGAGGCAGCTAGTGGAACTACTCTGCCAGGCAAGGAACCGATCGAACTTGGGGCCGTTATCGAAAAAGCGACAGGAGTCATGGACACGGCAACCGCCGCGATTGGAAATATTACAACTAGAGCCGATAAGACGCTCGATGCCATCACCACAACGGTCAATAACGCAAACGGAATCGTGACCGGCATCCGAAGTGGCAAAGGCACGGTAGGCATGTTGCTCGATGATCAGCAGACGGCGACCGCAGCGAAAAATGCCGTAGGGAATGTACAGAAGGCGGCGGCCAATCTGAATCAGGTGACGGTTCAGGCCAAGCAGGTGATGGCCGACCTTCAGTCGCGGGACCTCTTCGCGAAAGCCGAAGCTACGCTCAACAATGCCAAGGACGCGTCCCATCAACTCGACCAAACCTCGAAACGAGTAAATCTCACCCTGACTGACGCACTGGGTCCCGACCGGTCGGGTGAGAACGCCGGGCAGAATATCAGGGAGACACTTTCGAACGTAAATCTGGCGACCGCGAATATGGCAGATGATACGGAAGCCCTCAAACATGAGTTCTTCTTTCGGGGATTTTTCAAGAAGAGAGGCTACTACAGCCTAAAAGATCTAACGCCCGATCAGTATCGCAGCAACTCCTACTTCAACAGCCAGAGAAATCGGCGCACATGGCTCAATGCGGCAGATGCTTTCGGGAAAGACTCGAATGGCAATGAGGTCCTGTCTAGCGCAGGCAAGCAGGAAATCGATCAACTCATTGGGACAACCAAGGATTCAGTGATTGACCAACCGATCATCGTGGAAGGCTATTCTAACCAGGCTTCAGCTGCCAACGAGATGGTGATGTCTAGGTCTCGGTCGCTGATAGTCGCCCGCTACCTGGAGAAGCGCTTCCATTTCAGCGCTAGGAACATTGGAGTGATGCCATTAAATGATATGGCGCCCCCCGCCTCCGGAAAAGGCTCGTGGGATGGCGCCTGTATTGTGCTCATCGCGAATGCCAAATGATGGAACAACATCTCTTCCGTTGCCAAAGGTGCTGGCAATGACGAGAGGAATAAACGAACGAGACCTGAATTCGAAGAGAAGAAGCTCAATAGCGAGGATCACTCCTGCAATCGGCGTATTGAAAGCGGCCGACATCCCCGCTGCCGCGCCAAACCTAGCAAGACTTTACGCTCTGATGCCGTTACCTGCAGAACCTGCCCTATGAGCGATCCAATCGCCCCGCCGGTTTGAATAATTGGCCCTTCGGCACCGAAAGGGCCACCCGTCCCGAATCGCGATCGCCACGGAAATTGGCTTCAGGAGTGCAACTCTGGGCTCGATGCGACTTCGCTTGGCTAATACCGCCTCCATGGCTTCGGGAATTCCATGGCCTTTGATCTTTGGAGATCCATACTTTGCCATGAAACCAACAATGATACCGCCGATCACAGGCATCACGATTACCCTGAGCCCGAGATGGTTATGCCTCGCACTGCTGAAATCGGTCGCGAAACGATGAAAGAAGAAAAGGTTAGTAAGCAGACCTATCAGCCTCTACAACAGAAACGCTATGCATCCGGCAACGATCCCAACCCCAGAGGCCAGAATCGAAATCAGCAACATTCGAAACTGCGTGGGAGGCGTAATCACGGACGCGCCGGTAGGCAAGACCGTCCTCCGTTTACGGGATCCTGGGCGGCCGGCCCATTGCTGAGCTCTGCATTAAATGCCTTCTGGTTGTCGTCACTTTGCACGCTTGTTTTCCTCTTTAGCTTCTTGCTACGTGCAGGCTTATTGGTATTCAACTGTTTGTTGCCTCACGTGTCGTTCTAACTGAGCGCCGGCATCGTTGTTCCGATCATGTGGAGCAATGGCGTGGGTAGACTCCGAACCAGATCAGCAGGATCGCAAGTACGATTTCACGATGTACGCCCGATTCGTCTCCACGTTGTACAGCAACCAGTGAGATGTGCGGAACCAGTGCGTCAGCGCCCGGTAATGCGGATCAACATTTCGAGTCCGCTGTTCAGCGTGATCTTTTGACGCCCATAGAAAGCCGTCGTTCCCAATCCCCCTGCACCCCCAACAATGGAACCAACACCCGCACCTGTTCCGCCGCCAAAGATGCCGCCGAGGAGGGCACCAGCGCCGGCCGTCGAGGCCGGCGCCGGTATCCAGAGCCACGTCGGCGTGAATCTCGCCTCCCAGAGCTACAGATACGATTACCAACCCATCAGAGTTCGTGGTGAACGGCAATATTGTCGGCTTTTTCTGTCCAGCAACTGCAGGCACCGTGAGAAGGACGGCGAACACCACTCTCGCCAACCTGCGCATGTCAGCCGCCTCACTCTAGACTACGCAATTGAGCACGAATAGGTTCGGGCTTCAGTTCTAGATCGCAATCGACATCCCAATCGCTCGCAGGAAAATTCCCGCCAAACCAGCGCCAATGAGTGGGCCGAGGACTGGCACAATGGCGTAGCCCCAGCCGGATGAGCCTTTGCCGGCGATGGGTAGCAACGCATGCGCGATGCGGGGTCCGAGATCGCGCGCGGGATTGATGGCGTAACCCGTCGTTCCACCCAGCGAAAGTCCAATGCCCCAAATCAGAGCTGCGACGAGGTATCCACCCAGACCCGGGGTGTAACCAATCCCTGCAACCGATTTGGAGAACATAGCCCCCACCACAAAAACCAGAACAAAGATGCCGATAATTTCGCTGAGCATATTCGCACCAAAATTGCGAATGGCCGGCATGGTGGAGAAGCACATCAACTTGAGATCCTTATCCTCGGTTGCTTTCCAATGAGGCAGGAAGTGTAGCCACACGAGGACGGCTCCCACGAAGGCGCCGGCCAACTGTGCGACAGCGTACGGTGCCAGTTTCACGAAGCTTCCCGACTGTACCGCGAAGCCCAAGGTCAAGCCAGATTGATAAACGCATCGGGGCTGCCGCAGGCGACAGCGACGTATACGCCTACCATCACCGCAAAGCACCAGCCACCTGTGATCACCATCCAGCCAGCGCCCTCCGCTTTCGAGCGTTTGAGCAGGACATTAGCCACTACCCCATCGCCTAGCAACATCAAAACCATCGTTCCCATGAATTCACCAAAACACTTCGTAAGCATGAGAGTTCTCCTTATCTCTAATTAGCAGTTTTCTTGAGTGACCCAGTCAAACGACTTGCTGACCGCGCGCTTCCAGAGGCAGTACATTTCCTTACGCTTCGAATCGTCCATGGCAGGCGTCCAGGTGTGATCGACAGCCCAGTTTGAACGCAGGTCGTCGAGATCCCTGAAGTACTTGACGGCGAGTCCCGCTGCGTAGGCCGAGCCCAACGCTGTCGTCGCATCGCGCGTCACCGGGCGCACGACCGGCAGATTCAGAATGTCGGACTGGAATTGCATCAGCAACTCATCCTCAACCATGCCTCCGTCGGTGCGCAGCGTATCGAGCCGGATATTTGAATCTTTTTCCATGGCCTCGAGAACGTCGCGAGTCTGGAATGCAGTCGCTTCGAGCACTGCACGGGCAATGTGCCCCTTATTCGCATAGCGAGTCAGCCCGGCGACCACCCCGCGGGCGTTGTCTTTCCAATAAGGCGCGTACAGGCCCGAGAAGGCAGGAACGAAATAGACGCCGCCGTTGTCAGACACGGATCGAGCCAGAGACTCGATGTCAGAGCTCTTCTGGATCAGGCCAAGGTTGTCGCGAACCCACTGCACGAGAGAGCCCGTTACCGCGATGCTTCCTTCGAGCGCATACTGCGCAGGCTGGTCACCAAGCTTGTAGGCCATCGTCGTGAGCAGGCCGTAATTCGAGTGGACCAGGCGGTCGCCGGTGTTCATCAACAGAAAACATCCGGTGCCGTAAGTGTTCTTCGCTTCTCCGGGACGGAAGCAGGTTTGCCCCACGAGGGCCGCCTGCTGATCGCCCAGGATTCCCGCAACAGCCACATCTTTCAAGGAAGGTTCTTTCACTTGCGCATAAACTTCACTGCTCGAGCAGATCCGCGGCAGCATAGCTCTGGGAACTCCGAACGCATCGAGCATCTCCTGATCCCACGCCAGAGTTTTGAGATCCATCAACTGTGTCCGGCTTGCGTTTGTAACGTCGGTGATATGGACGCCGCCATTCGGGCCCCCGGTCAGGTGCCACAGAAGAAAGCTGTCGATGTTGCCAAACAGGACTTCTCCAGCCTCCGCCATTTCGCGAACACCCTTTACGTGCTCAAGAACCCAGCGGATTTTCAACCCGCTGAAGTACGTAGTGAGCGGGAGTCCGGTTTTTGCTCGAAAGCGATCCTGGCCGCCGGCTTTGGCGAATTCGCTGACATAGTCGGCGACTCGCGTATCCTGCCAAACCAGCGCATTCGCAACCGGCTTGCCGGTCTTCCGATTCCACAGCACTGTGGTTTCGCGCTGATTGGTGATGCCAATCGCGGCCAGGTCTGAAGGGCGCAGGTTTCCCTTGGCCATTGCCTCGGCGATCACCTCGCGCGTGCGCTGCCAGATTTCTTCCGCGTTGTGCTCCACCCATCCCGGATTGGGAAAAATCTGCTGATGCTCTTTTTGGGCGACGGAAATCACTCGTCCGGAGCGGTCGAATACGATAAAGCGTGTGCTGGTCGTTCCCTGATCAATTGCACCAATGTAGTTTGCCAAGTTGTCCTCCTAAGACGCTCTGACTTCCGAAAATCCCTTCGTCTCTGAAGTCCTCAATTCTGAGTCTTCCTCAGATGGTCCCGCAGATATTCCCGCCACCTTCAGGAATCGAGTGATCTTCTTTATGTACTGGTCGACGGCTTCCCGCTTCTGCGCCCCGGACCAACCGAGTTCATCTGCCAAACACTGCGCCACATGCGGAGCGGCGGTTATCGCATACTCCCAACCGAACAGTTGTAAACCGGTGCGGCGGGCAAGGATGTCTTCGATCGAGACTGCCATCTCGTGTCGAATGCCGTACAGAACCTCCGCTATGATGGCGGGATACCCCGGCACGACGCGCACTAGCAGGCGTGGATTGTTCACCGTCGGGTCCAGCACCTTATCGGCGACCGTCCCGAATTTCTCCGCGAGATGACGGGCGGTGTCAGCCGGAATGTGAAACTGGCTTGCCAGCCCTTCCGGATGGTTCTTGTCGTGTCCCTCCGAGCCTGCTTCACCCTTTTTGTGAGAAATCCAAAGTTCTCAGCTAGGCCAACGTACGGTCGATGAAGTGACTGACCAGAAATCGGCAAGCCCAGATTGAAATGAGGATACCTCGTTAAATTCGTGGGGGCCTCAGCAAGAGGCTGGAAGGGATAAATGTCAAGAAAAGCATACGCATCGGTGTGGCGAGTAGGGGTCGCCAACGCGCCCGTCGAACTATATTTCGGCTCTAGAACTCCTAGGGTAGAGACGCCTATGCTCACATCCCAGTATTCCGGGTCGTAATGAGCGACGGTCTTGGAAAACGAACACGTGGACTTGCCGCACGAAACGTCGTCTTTGTTAGTTGGGTTCGCGGTAAATGTTGAACTAATTGCTAAGTCGTAGGGTAGGGGCGATGATGCCTTGATAGTCGTGACGGTTCCCCACACTTGTGCCACGGGAGTTGGTGTAGTGTTTGGAGCGCCTTCGGTCTTTCCCAGTACTTGGACTGAGGGCAGCTTTAGCACCGCCGATATTAGCGTCGCAATGCTGGTTGCATTCTGCTTCTGCCGTGGGGTGGTTGTTGTTTCGTATGTAAACGTCCCTTTCGTGCCACCGATTGCGTCGGGAAAATAGTTCAGGTCGATCAGGTATACATGCGGCGCGTTATACATATAGGGGGTGCCGGAAAGATCGTGATCCTGATGACAGTAGTGCTCGGTTTCCGCATCCTTGCCCTTATTCCTGTTCCGACAAAATGCCCACGCTCCCTTCATGGGTTGATACGTAACGGTTGTCTTATCGCCAGACACCGAACTAATTGTTTTCCACGACACTGCATGAATGATCATCACGTCATCATTGTCGGCAAGCAGTGCGGGATTGTTAAGAGACAGGAATGTGTGTAGCAAATCGTATCCGTTGCTTTGAGTGGAAATGAACTCATCGAACAGAGCGACCGCTTTTTTGTTTTCGGGATCGTCAAATATGTCCGCCAAATTGGTCCCCTTGGTTGTCTGCGCGAGAACATCGTTTGGGCTGTATTTTGTTTGATTCGTGCTGCCTGCTTTCTTGCTTGTGTCTGTCTGAGCGTAACTCAATCCACTATAGATACCACCAAACAGCATCAGCGCCACAATCCCCGAGGTGAACTTCATCCGTGTGCTCCTGATTTCAAAAGATTGTTCGTGCCTCACAATCGAAGACCGAAACGTACACGCCGAGGCATCTCTACTAAGGGACAGTTCTTCGTTCCCAACGGTACGCGGCACAATGGGGCCTAAGTTGCCTAAGAGGGGGAAAGCTTTCGGAAGCGAGGAGAAACTCTATCGCGGTTCTCCCTTTGCTCCGGTGTTTCATCACTCCAAATGTTTGCCATTGGGTTCATTGTGCAGACTCCTTAATCTGCCGCATCTAAAGCACCCAGTGTCCGAGAAGACCGTTTGCCTCACGAGTTGCGTACTGTGCGGCCGCTTCAACTATTACACGGAGCGAAAACTACGTAATAGGAAGGCATTGACTTGCGATTGCTACAAAGCAACGCACATCAGTTGGTCAGTTGGCGGGATATGATCCAGCGATGCATCTGGGAATTACCGCGCTGACGATGTGCACCGCACCATCACTGTGCTTGGCTTACGAACTGAGCGAGGGGCGATGCTGCCACGGCAAACTTGGCACGCGATGCTCCGCAATCCACTCTACGCTGGCTGGGTGAAGTCTGGTGACCTCACAGTGCGCGGCGTTCACCCGCCCATTGTGACTCAGCAGTTGTTCGATCAAGTACAAGAGGTTCTCGTAGGACGCTCGAAGACCGCTCAGACACGTCAAGTGCTGAACCCCGAGTTCCCGCAACGCCAGTTCATACGCTGCGCCAAGTGCAATAAGGGCCTGACTGCGGGGATCGCCAAGAAGAAGTTCCGCTACTATTGGTGCTATAAGCCGGGGTGCCGCTCAGTGTTCGTTCCAGCCGAAGAACTGGAGAAAGCCTTTGTGGGCTGGATCGCGCAGTACGAACCCACCACCGAGTATCTGGCCCTGCTTCCTCAGATCGCTAAGGAAGTGTGGGCGAAGCGGCAGGAACGCGCGAAGCAGGACTCCCGTTCGCTCACGATCAAGCTGCAAGAGCAGCGCCATTTGAACTCGGAGGCAAAGCTGAAGGGTGAACTGCTGGCAGAGGACTTTGATGCGCTCAAGGCGAACATCACTGAGGAGACGGTTCGAATCGAGGGCGCGCTTACTGCTTTGGAATCAGAACGTTCCACCATGGAGGAACTGATCGCACAGACCCAGCGTGAGTTGATCGACCTTCCTGCTGCGTGGGCCAAGGCGGGACTGAGCGAACGTCGGGAACTATGCTCGATGCTCTTTCCTGACGGTTTGGTATGGTCTCACTCTATGGGCTTTTTGAACTCACAAAACACGTCCATAATGCAGGATTTAGCCGACTCTTTGAATGATGCGGACGATCTTGTCAAGTTTGGCGTCCCCGACGGGATTTGAACCCGTGTTACCGCCGTGAAAGTCGTCCTAGAGT
>JBAUAN010000014.1:0-41402 GCA_049675725.1 Candidatus Sulfotelmatobacter sp.
AAAGCTAACGACAACGCAGTCGAAGGACCCCTTGCAGCTTGTGCGGCGGTCGGTCTCCAAGGGCGTTTCTAACACTATCGATCAGGACCCGCCAGAAATCTGATCAGACATTCGTTGCCGCCCACCTTCGCGCTCACCCAAAGCTCAGCTCCACATACGCATCCGTCCGCGCCCAGAGCAGCGGCAGCCGCGCCGCCCAATACTTGCGATTGATGGCCTGCCGCGCCCGCGCATGCTCCTCCGGCGGCAACACCCGCGCCGTCGCTGCGAAGTCAGCTCCGGTAACCTTCCCCCGAATCGTGCTCGGCGCCACTTTCACCTGTGGATTATTCCGGATCCTCTTCATCTTCCCCATATCGCTCCGCGTCATCACATAAAGCTTTCCGTCATCTTCGCCGAACCACACGGGCGTAGCCACGCCGGCGCCGTTCTTGCGAAACGTAGTAAGGGAAATATATTTCTGTGCGCGAATGGAATCCGGAATCTGGCTGGCCATATCCCAATTGTAACCGTCTCGATCGCAGGCACGTTCGAACCGCAGCCTCGCGCTCGCCACAGATCACCAGCCCCAAAGTCGGCAAGCCCGGACCCGGAAAGCGGAAGCCGGATGCACATTGCTCCCGCCGCCGCATCTGTGTTACAAGCCTGACATGCGTAAATGGATGCGCGATCGCCTTCAGGGCCGCAAGAAAAAGGCCGCCGAACCGGCCGAACAGCCCGCTCCTCCGCCTTTGCAGCCAGCATATTTTGATGCCGGGCAGCCGCCCGCCGCGCCCGCCTCGGAACCTGCCTCCAAGCCTACCGCCGAAAATGAAAGCACCAAGGGTTTTGTTCCCGCCGCCGCTCGCGAGCCCGAGTTCGAGCCTCGCTCGGAATCCCGCCCGCGCTCCCGCTCCGCCGGCCGCCGGTCCGCCCCCGCTCGTCCAGTGGAAGCCAGTTCCGTCAGCGTTCCATCCCCTGATGCGCCCGCCGATACTACGTATCAAGTCCCTCACGCCATCGACCCTCCTGCACCCGGCGAAGCCGCACCACGCACCCCTGGCCGCCGCCGTCGCGGTGGACGCGGGCGAAGCGGAGGCCGTGGCCGCGAACAAGCGGTTGCTCAAGCCTTCACTCCCAAAGGAATCACACCCTCGGTTCCACCAGAAACGGAAGACTCCCCGGAACTCGCCGAGCCCGCAGCGGCCACAGCGCTTCCGGTGCCGCCGCCCTCGAGGCTGCCAGCAGCATCCACGGTCACGCAACGCGCGCCCAAAGGCATCGTAGTCCTCGCCATCGGCCTGCCCGGTTCCGGCAAGAGTTCATGGTTCAAGCGTCACAACGTGGCCCCGCTCTCCAGCGACATGATTCGTTCGCTCCTTTTCGACGACGTGCGCGAGCAGCGCTTTCAGGATCTCGTTTTCTCGAACCTGCGCTCCATGCTCAAGGCGCGTCTCATCGCCAAGCGACCCATGAACTACGTCGACGCTACGAACCTCACCCCGCAGGAACGCCAGCACTGGGTCAAACTCGCCAAAGACTACAACTATGAAGTCCACGCCATCTTCTTCGACGTGCCTCTCGAAGTCTGCATCGAGCGCCATCAGCGCCGCGACCTTGTTGTCCCCGAAGACGTCATGCGCCGCATGGCCGCCAAACTGAAAGCCCCAACTTTCGACGAAGGCTTCGCCAAAATCACCGTGGTGCGAGTCAAGAAGAAAGACGACAGCGTCGTCTCGGAATAGCCCCGTCTCATAAGCGGGTTCGCGAAGGGGCAGCTTGCAGCCGGGAACAGTTTGGGAAGGACGCCGCTCCCAGCCAGGAGCGGGTTTCGGGAAGGGCACGACTTTCAGTCGTGCCCTTCCAGCCACGAACGACGCGGGCTTTAGCCCCTGAGGGACCTGGCTTCCCATTGCTTGACTCGCTTCCAGAATCCTCTCTTCCACAAGTGTGCAAACAATTGCTCTTTCCCCTCATATACCTCCCGTAAACCGAGTTCCGCTCGCCTCCGCATTTGGCATGGAGTTTGCTCCTACCTTTGGTAGAGGCGTGGGTAACACGCCACAGTCACTCCCGGTAACTTCTCTCGATCATCGAAACTTCGAGAGCGTAAGGACTTTACAAATGAAAATGACCCTGTGTGTGATGTTCCTGCTTTGCGCCACTGCAGCCTTTGCGCAGAATGCTCCCGTGCTGAACAACCAGCCAAACGAGACTCAGATCGCCGACCACGTCATGCACGCCTATCAGCACGACATGGCTCAGTCCCAGAGTCTCCTGGAGAATTCCAGCTATTCCTATGCTCAGGGCGAGCGGCCGCTCTGGGAGTTCGGTCCCGTCGGTCCGCCTCCGGTGCCCCTCGGCGACCTCGCCCGCGCGGCCCGCAAAGCGCACGCGCTCGACAAGAAGGCCCAGATTATTTGGGAAAAATAGTCCGTCCGGGAAAAATAACTCGCCCGGAATATTATTTCGGTAGGTCTGCGGGTGCCGGGTTGACCCTAAGTCACCACCCCGGCCCCGCGTTGTTCCACTCTTCGCCGCCACCCAATTCTTCGCCCAGATGACAGGACAGGCCTGACTGCATAAAATGCTCGTCATGAGGAAAACTTGGGCGGCAGGAATCGTTGCGGCGGGAGTGATGCTAACAGTGCTGGCCACAGCGCCGGCGCCAGCAGCGCAGCAGGATGAGGAAGGTCCCACGTCCTTCTTGAGTTTCCAGGTGCTGAAAGACGAGAACGGAAAGCCGGTCCGCAGCGCCAGCGTCATCATGCATCCCGTCGGTAATAATGGAAAACAGGGCAAAGGCGGCATGGAACTGAAAACGGACGCAGAAGGGAAGTCGAGCTTCGACGGCATCCCCTATGGAAAATTGCGGGTCCAGGTTCTCGCTCCCGGATACCAGACCTACGGCGAAGACTTCGACATCAACAAGCCGAAGATGGATTTCACCATCAAGCTGAAACGCCCGCAGAGTCAGTATTCGATTTACGGCAACGCCAGCAAGGACTCCAGCACGCCTCCGAAGCAGGACGCGCCGCCGCCGGACAAGAATCAAAAGCCGAACTAAGGAAACGCAGATTGCAGTCCTCTGTGACCCTGTGTCCTCTGGTGGCAAAGGTTTTGGATCAAATCGTTTCGTCGGAGATTTCCAATCGAGATTATGCACGGAGCTTTATGGACTACTTATTGAAAACGGAACCGTCGGTGTATTCATTCGCTCAACTAGAACGCGAGAAAACCACCATCTGGGACGGAGTATCGAATCCCGTCGCCTTAAAAAACCTGCGTGCGATGAAGCCCGGCGAACGTCTGGTGATCTACCACACCGGCGACGAAAAAAGCGCGGTGGGGACGGCCAGCGTGGTCTCCGTCGACGCCGCCGACCCGAAGAATCCGCAAGTAAAAATCAAAGCCGGCAAGTCGATCGCGAACCCCGTAACGCTGGCCCAGGTAAAAGCTCACAAGCTCTTCGCCGAATCTCCGCTGGTGCGCCAGGGCAGGCTGAGCGTAGTCCCACTGACGGAGGCGCAATACAAATTCCTGGCCGGCGACTGATCGGAAAAAGCGTCAGCTCACGGCCCCTTTTTTTCACCTTGTCATCCTGAGCGGAGCATCTGCTTTCGCAACGCGAAAGCAGATGCGCAGTCGAAGGACCCCTAATGCCATCCCTCGCGACAGCCATGCAAGGAGTTCTCCCGCCGGCGCCGGTGGTTGGCCAATGCATCGCTATTTTCTTGAAGCTGATAGCAATCGGCTAACGGCCCGCATCACCGACCTGCTACGAAGGATGCGCGTCCCTCCGAATCAACGCCGAATCCAAAAAGAATCCCAGGCCCAGCGTGAACGGGATGGCCCCGAACGCCGCCGCGACCCAGGCATCCGGCTCGACTCGCGCAATCAAAGAAAATGTGATGGTATATCCAACCGCCGCCGCGATCAGCAAAATGCCCGACCGCCGTGACCGCGCCGCTTCCGCAAGTTCCGGCTCCATCGGGACGCTTACTCCCCGGCTGATCGCAGCCAGCCGCTCCTCGGTGCGCAGCTTCCGCACGCGGTAAAAGCTGTACATTCCCAACACCGCCGTAGGCATTCCGAAAATCATGATTACCGCCATCAGACCCGTGAGTCCGTCCATGTCCATTCTCCTTCCAGTCGCGCCGTAGGCGCGGGTTGCTGAATGCTGAATGCTGTCAAGGAAGAATACGCAGGCCGCTGCAGGATAGTTCCCTCGCAACGGCATGCCCATCATTATTCCACTGATCCAGATCCAAACCGACCAGATCTAAACCAATCGCCTATCCAGCATTCACCATCCCCCTTCAGCCAACCCCGGCATGCTGCGGTGCTTCCAAGCGGAGTAGAGTAGTGCCTGGGGCTGTGCCGGGTCGCCTAAGGGAGACTCCATGAGATTCAAGCGTTGCACCAGAACGCGCGCCGCCTCAGCCGCCGCAGCCTGCCTGGCGATGTGCTTCATCATTCCTGGCGCCACAGCCCAGGAAACCAAGGAAAAGATAACCATCAACGACGTCGATCGCACCTACCTGGTGCGCCTGCCGCGCGGTTACGATGCCAAGCAGAAATATCCCGTAGTCATCCTGCTGCATGGCATGAATCAGGATACCGACGACATGGAACGCCTCACCCGCTTCGCCGAGTTGGCGGACAAAGACGGCATCATCGCCGTTTACCCCAGCGCGCTACACGGGCGCTGGAATGTGGGCGTGCGCCCTCCGGTGCAACAGCCAATGATGCGCAGTCCGGGACGCGGCCGCCGCGGCGGTGGTGGCGGCTATCCGGGCGGCGGTGGAGGCGGAGGGTATCCCGGCGGCGGCGGTGGTGGCTACCCCGGTGGAGGTGGGGGAGGATATCCCGGTGGAGGCCAGGCGGGCGGACAAGGTCGTGACGAAACCAGATCTGAGCCCGCGGACGACGTCGACTTCCTGAATCAAATGCTCGACCAGATGGCGTTGAAGTTTTCAGTGGATCAATCGCGCATCTACGCCACCGGACTCTCAGAAGGCGGCCTCATGGCCATGAAAGCCGGCTGCTCCATGGCCGACCGCATCGCGGCCATTGCCCCCGTGGGCGCTGCCATGCCGAAAACCATGATCTGCCTGCCCTCGCGTCCGCTGCCGGTCGTAATGATCAACGGCACGTCAGACCCCGTAGTCCCTTACGGCGGTGGCACCGAGCACAATCTTCGCCTGTCGATCGTCTCCGTCGAGGACAGCGCGAAGGCGTGGGCCAAGATGGATCGCTGCGCCGAAAAGCCGACCCAATCCAAGCTCCCGTCTCACGAAAAAGGCGACATGGAGATCAAAGTCGAAACCTACGATGGCTGCCAGCAGGGCGCGCAAGTGGTTTCCTACAGCGTGAAGGGCGCCGGTAACACCTGGCCCGGCGGCGAGCAATACGAAGTCGAAAAAGAAGTCGGTAAAACCAGCCCCGACCCCAACGCCAACGAAACCATCTGGAGTTTCCTGTCAACCAAGAAGCTCGAGGTAAAGAGCGACACAGATAAGCCCGCACCAGATAAGAGTAGTACCGACACCAGCACACCGAAATAACCGGAGGGAGTCTACTGGTCTTCGGTCACTGCTACGCTTGACCGTCAATTCCGTATTGTCATCCCGAACGCCGCGTTTTTCATCGCGGCGGAGGGATCTCAGTCTCTACGGTTGTGGAGCGACAGCCAGTCATCATCCCCCTCAGCCGTTCCTTCACTCCAGCCCACTCCCCCGCCACGATCGAAAATCGCATCGAGTCTCGCGCGATGAAGTCCGCCGCCATCCGATGCGCCCGTAAAGTCCCTTCGAATTTTCCGCCAATGCGCTCCAGCGCCGCGCGCGAACGCTGGTTGCGCGCGTCCGTGTGAAAGCACACCCGCAACACTTCCCACGACTCAAACGCATGGGTCAGCATCAGCAACTTCGCCTCAGTATTCGCCGCAGTGCGAATAGCCGACCGCGTCAGCCACGTATACCCAATCTCACAAGCGTCAGGAAACCGTCGCCCATGCCGCGCATGTCCCGCCGGCCACGACCAGCGCTCGATATTCCAGAAGCGCGTAGATCCAATCACCACCCCATCGCTCGCCCGCACAATCGCAAACGGCACCGCGCTGCCGGCATCTCGCCAGGCCAAAGCAGTATCAACATAAGCGGTAGCCGCTGCCTTGCCCTGCGGCACGGGACTCCACTGATACAGCGCAGGCTCAGAAGCCGCTGCCACGACCAATCCGTCGACGTGAGCGTGCTCCAGCGGTTCCAGGCGAACCTGCCTCCCCATCAGCACAAATGCGTCAGTTCCCATCTCGCTACTTTAATCCATCGACCACATAGAGGTCAGTGAGCAGGCGGCAGGCGAACGCCGAAATGAAATAAATGATCTCCCTGATCGACAACTGCGATCCGATCCTCAGCAAGCTGAAAAGACCCACCCCCCGCAAAGACAGCGAGATGGGTGGGTCTATTTTGTCGCTCAGATTCAAGTTCAATTCAATCTGTTTGACCTATCCGCGATAATCCAAGTAAATCCGTGGCCAGGCGGTAGATTTCACTGAAACAGATTCAACGTGTTGCTGGCGTCGTCCACGTAGTAAATGCCAACTCCGGCCACGTCGATCAGCCCGAACAGCGCTCCAGCTCCCGGCGGATTCCCCGTGCTGTCCAGCAGCGTCGCGCGGACTTGCTGACCATCGGGCGTAGTCTCCACCATCAGCCCATTGTTTCCGTTCGCCGTCAGGATGTTGCCGCCCGGCGCAACCGTCAGGCCAAGTGGATCGTTTAAGCTGCCGCCTTGCGTCACGGTAGCGCCGGTTCCGGCAGAACTCACACGAAAAAGCGGAAGCGGGATCGCCGCAACCCGGTTGCTCAAACTATCAGCCACGTAGAGCGTGTCCCCGGCGCCGTCGAGCCCCAGTCCCGTCGGCCCGATCACCAGAGCCGCCGGATCGGTGCGCTCCGGAAAGCCCGACGCAATCACCGTGATCGACTGCAACGCCGGCATAGAACCGTTCTCCATGCTAATCGTCAGCCGCACTACATTCCCGCCATGCACAACCTTCCCTCCGGCAGCCACCGTTCCGTTCAACACATTCGTAACGAACAAATCCGCGCTGCTTCCTCCATCCCACGCTGCCATGTCCCACGGACCATTGATCAGCGAACCATAAAACGTTTCCGCCACGTTGCCGTTGTGGTCGAGCACCAGCAGGCATCCGGCCTGCGCCGTCGCCGCCGTTCCGTCGGTCGTCGGCAAGCTGCCCACAATCACCCATCCCTTGCTCAGCACCGCCAGGGCTGTGGTCAGGCCCAACCCACCCGGGCACGGACCCGGCAAACTGTTCGCGTCGATTTGCGCAAACAAGCTGCTCGTGCCGTCCGGAGCAATCTGCACAATGGTTGTCCCAGTTCCTTGCAGGTTCGCGCTGCTGTTGAAATTGCTGATCAGGATGTTTCCTTTGATCAGCGATCCTGTGCTCCGTGGCACTCGTGCAATGCCATACGGGTTAACGTCGCCGTTGGCCGGAACCGTGGAAGCGACAACGGAAATGCCGTTGGCATGAACTCGCTGGCCCTGCGCGCATATCCCGCAGCTGGCGATCAACGAAACGCCGCAAACCCAGCTCTTGATGCGAATTGACAATCTCATAACGAATCCTCCTGTGGGGAATTCAAGCTGCCACGCAGTGTGAAGTTGCCGTACGCGCAACACCCGCGGCCAGCGTTGGCGGCTATAAAGACGCACCGAGAGTGTGTCGTTTGGACGGTGCGGAATTGTCAGTAGATTGTCAAAACGGTGTCAACATCTTTGCGGACTCAACATTCGCCGCCCCAATTGCGCCTGGGGGCATGGCCTTGGCGGCGCATCGCAATTGCAGTCACGACATTTTTCGTAACTCGCGCCGCAGAATCTTGCCCGACGCAGTCTTCGGCACGGCGTCCACAAATCGAACTTCCCGCGGCTGCTTGTAGTGCGTCAGCCGGTCGGCTACGAACGCGCACAGTTCCTCTTCCAGCTTTTTGCACCCGACAAACCCATCGCGCAACGCGACAAACGCCACCGGAATTTCCCCCGCAACCGCGTCAGCCCGGCCTACCACGCCGCACTCCCGCACCGCGGGATGCTCCAACACCACCGCTTCCACTTCCGCCGGAGCAACCGGAAAGCCTTTGTACTTGATCATCTCTTTCCGCCGGTCGACCACGCGAAAAAAACCCTCCCGGTCGCGCGTGACAATGTCTCCCGACCAGAACCACCCATCGCGCAGCACCGCCGCCGTAGCTTGCGGTTCCTTCCAATAACCAAGCATGAACTGCGGCCCGCGCATCACCAGTTCGCCGGGCTCGCCAACCGCAGACTCGCCAAAGTCATTCCCACTCTCCGCGTCCAACCCCACGGAATATTCACTCTCACCCTGCGCCATCACCCGGCACTCCGTCAGCGCCACCGGATGCCCAATGGAATCCGGTCGGTACAGCGCCGGCGGATCGAGATAGCCGACATGCGTAAGCGGCGAAGCTTCCGTCATCCCGTAGCCCTGGCAAACCGGAATGCCCGTGAGCCCAGTGAAACGCCGCGGCAGTTCCGGCGGCAGCGGCGCAGCTCCGCACTTCACCCATCCCAGTTTGTGATTCCGCGGAAACTGTCCCGCTTCCGCGGCCTGGCAAAGTGCGATCATCGCCGGCGGCACCATCGGTATCATCGTCACGCCCTCCTCGGTCAGCAGAGAAAATAGCTGCTGCACATGAAAGCGCGCCATCAGCACCGTGGTCGCGCCGATAATCAGCGCAGGATTCAGCACCACGTTGAGTCCATAGATGTGATACAGCGGCAGAAAACACAGAATGCAATCGTCGCCTGTCATATGCACAGAATTCGGTCCCAGAAGTTGATACACATTCGCGACCAGGTTGTAGTGCGAAAGCATCACCCCCTTGGGCAGTCCCGTGGTGCCGCTGGAATAAGGCAGCGCGGCCAGCGCTTCGGTGCTAAGCCGCTCCGGCCCGGGAAGCGCGACGGTTGCAGGTTTCAGAAGATTCGCAAAATTCTCCGTGCCCGCCGCCGGTCGGCGAGTCGTGTACACCCGTCGCAGATTCGGCAATCCTCCAAGATTGATCCCATCAATGTTAGCTCCGTCGGTAATCATCATGACCGCGCCGGAATTTTCCAGCTGGTAGCGAACTTCGCGCTCGCGATAAGTAGGATTCAGAAGCGTCGGAATTCCTCCCGCCAGCGTGATCGCATGGTAAGCAATGCAGAATTCCCACGAGTTCGGAAGAAAAATCGCGACGATCTCTCCGCTCTTCATCCCCGCCGCAACCAGGCCGTGAGCAAGGCATTCCACGCCCTCGCCATATTCCGCATAGCTCAAGCGCCGCCCGCAGGAGGCATCCACCACCGCCGTCTTGTCCGAATAACGGCGGCACGACTCAAGAATCAAATCATGAAGAAAAAAATTGCTGGGGTCCGCGTAGAGTTGGGTGCGCAACATACCGGCACAGATTGTATCGGAACCGCCGACCAACCGCTCGCACGACTGCGAAGTTCAGTTAGAACTGATCACTTGCGCTGGAAGCCGCTGGCAAATGGTTTTGGGAAGGGCGCGGCTTCCGGAGGCTGCGAAAAAACTCACGAATACGCGCAGTACCGTGCGTGCGTACCCTGCATGGAGAAGCGTGCATGGAGAAGCGTGCATGGAGAAGCGTGCATGGAGTACCGTGGAAGAGCGGCGCTTCAGCGCCGCGTAAGAACCCCAAATCAGCGCGGGCTTTAGCCCCTGGGGCGGTTACTTCACAAACCGTACCGCGCTAGCTTGCCAGCTTTCGCAGAAATTCCCGTTCGTCCATGCGGTATTTGAAAGCCTTGCGCCCATCGATGAAAATCACAGGAACTTCATCGCTGAACTGGCGCCGCAGCTCGTGATCGGAATCCACGTCGATCTCGCTCCAGGTGAAACCGCCGCGGCGCGAGAGCTTCGTCAGGCTCTCCTTCACCACCTCGCACAGATGGCATCCCTTCCGCGAGTAAACCACCACATTGCGGGCGTCCGGCATCCAGGGATTCTAGCGCGTCCCATTTAAGGTTACCAGTCCAGAACCGCCCACCATGCAACTCTGCGAACTCTGTCATCCCGAGCGAAGCGAGGGACCCCGCGCAACCCAACACCACGACCGGCCCCAAAAGGAGTTTCCACCACCGCTCGAGTTCGCGCCCAATACCCAATGGTTCCTGATCACGCAGATCACCGGGATGACACCTCCAATAGGCTCCCGCGAACCCTCCCATGTAAAATCCCTCCATGCACGATCCCTCACACCCTCTTCGCGGCAACACCGCCCTCATCACCGGCGGAGCCAAGCGCCTCGGCCGCGCGTCCGCCTTGGCGCTGGCGCGAGCCGGCGCGGATGTCGCCATCACCTTTCGGGATTCGTCTCGCGAAGCGGAGCAAACCGTAGCGGATTTACTGGGACTCGGTATCCGCGCATTCGCCCTGCGCTGCGACATCACCGACGAAGCCAGCGTTCGCAGCATGATGAACGATGCCGGCCGTGAACTGGGCCGCATCGATATTCTGGTCAACAATGCCGCCAACTACGAGACCGCCGAATTCGAAGAACTGACTGTCAAACAGTGGGACGCAATGTTCGCCTCAAATACCAGAGGCCCGTTCCTGGTCTCCCGCGAGGCCTTGCCCTGGATGCGCCGTCCACGCGCCAGGAATGACAGTAGTAAGACTGGACGTCGTCTCGCGAATGCGTTCGGGAAGGGCACGCCTTCCAGCCGTGCCGTCCAAGAGCCCAGTCGCCGGGCTTTAGCCCCTGGGGTCCTCGCCCCGGTCGAATCCAGGATCATCAACATGGGTTCCCTCGGAGGTTTACGCCCGTGGGCCACGCACGCCCACTACTGTTCGTCGAAAGCCGCGCTCCACATGCTCACCAAGGTGATGGCCAAAGCGCTGGCGCCGGAAATTGCCGTGAACGCAGTCGCTCCCGGCATGATTGATCTGGGAGAAAAATCCGCGGCCCCGTTCATGCGCCGCATGGCCAAGGAAACCCCTATGCAGCGCAACGGTCGCGGAGAAGAAATCGCCGCCGCCGTTCTGTTCTTCGCCACCGCTCCGCAATTCATCACCGGCCAGATTCTGGCCGTCGACGGCGGAATCGGCCTGTAGAACCCCTACCCTGAGAGCCCCGGATGCACGATTTCTGCGAAATCGCTACCACTTGATCTGGCGTCACGTCCCCCACATTTGGAAAATCCCGTTCGATCACATATTTCGGCATGCCTTCCCCCAAGTCTTGCTCATCCATTCTCAGCAGTACCGTGGAAGAGCGGCGCTTCAGCGCGGCGTAAGGCCTGCGAAATTAGCGCGGGCTTCAGCCCTTGTGGTCGCCTTCCGTGTCTGCGCCCACAGCGTGCTGGAGACGAGATTCTAGGCCATGAGACCGAAATAGCCAATGCTTCCTGGGCAAGGTATATTGGGGCAAATGAAGAAATCCAAGAGCGGTTCTGCTCCGCGAATTGCCATCGCCATCATGGCGGCAGGCAAAGGCACCCGGCTGAAATCGCAACTTCCAAAAGTCTTACATGAAGTCGGCGGAAAGCCCTTGTTGGCGCACGTAATCCGCGCCGCGACCACGATCGTGCCGGCCTCGGACGTTTACGCCATCATCGGCCATGAAGCCGAGCGCGTGCGCTCCGCCACAGAAAAAACCGGCGTCCGTTTCGTGCTCCAGTCCGAGCAGCGCGGCACCGGCCACGCCCTCATGGTGGCGCAGCCTGCACTGTCCGCCTACGACCACGTAATCGTGCTCTCCGGCGACGCACCACTCATCACCGTGGAAACCATCACCCACCTGCGCGACTTCCATCTGCAAGCGCGCGCCGCCATGACGCTGCTCAGCGCGGATCTTGAGAATCCCACCGGCTACGGTCGCGTCCTGCGCAAAAGCCCGGCCAGCCCCGAAGTAAAAGCCATCGTCGAGGAAGAAGCGGCGACCCCCGCGCAGAAGAAAATCCGCGAAATCAACTCCGGTTTTTACGTTTTCGCGATCCCAGATCTCTACCAGAACATCGCGCAGCTCTCTACCGCCAACGCTCACGGCGAATACTACCTCACCGACATGGCCGGGATTCTGCAGAAAGCAAAACGAAGCGTCGTGGCCACAAAAACCGCGAACCCCAGCGAAGTGCTCGGAGGCAATACCCGCGCCGAGCTAGCCGAGATCGACGAAAAAATGCGCCTCGCCAAGTGCCGCGAGTTGATGTCCGACGGCGTTACGATTTTTTATCCCGCAACCTGCGTCATCGATCCCGACGTCCAGGTCGCCCCCGACACCGTGATCGAGCCTTACGTGCAATTGCTGGGCAACACAAAAATCGGCGCCGCCTGCCGCGTCCGCTCCTACAGCGTGATTCGCGATTCCGAAATCGCCGACGCAGTCACCATTCGCCCCGGCTCGCTGATCGAAGAGTCGCGCATCGAGTCGGGCGCCGTGATCGGACCCTATTCTCACCTGCGTCCCGGCAGCGAGATCGGCGAATCCGCGCACGTCGGCAATTTTGTCGAGACCAAAAAAATCAAGCTCGGCAAAGGCTCAAAAGCCAACCATCTCACCTACCTCGGAGACGCCGAAATCGGCGCGGGCGTAAACATTGGCGCCGGAACCATCACCTGCAACTACGACGGCGTCAACAAGCACAAAACCGTAATCGAAGACGCCGTCTTCATCGGCAGCGACAGCACCCTCGTCGCCCCACTGCGCGTCGGCAAAGGCGCGTATGTAGCCGCCGCCTCGTGCATCACCGAAGATGTCCCAGAAGACGCGTTAGCTGTAGGCCGCTCGCGCCAGATCATCAAAGGCGGCTGGGCCCGCGCCAAACGCGCCAAAAAATAGCGAGTCCCGGGATGTCGACATATCCTCGGAACTCGCAACCTGTAACTCGGGACTCGGGACTCGCAACTCGGGACTCGCAACTCGGGACTGATTTCTAGTGCGATACCGCCGCGAACAGTTCCGAATGCATCAGCGACTGAAATTGCTGGTCGTTCGATTTGAAGTGAACTTTCACGTCCGAACTGTCCGAATCAATCGTCGTGTTATCAATGGCGGTCTTCTCGATCGGGCTGGCGCTCATTTTCTTGTAGAGCATCCCGGCCTTCACCAGCGACGAAAGCGTGGCCGCCGTGATCGAGTCCGATGCCACTACGTCCAGGTCAAAGTTGACTCCGCTGCTGAAATCCATGGTGTAGCGCGAGCCCAGCAAGCGCTTCTTCACCGACTCGTAGTCGCCAATTTTCGCGGCATCGCCCAGCGCCGAGCGCATCACATTCTGCGTCCCCAGCTGATCCAGGATGCTCCACACCGGCGACGAATCCACGCTCGACATCATGTCCGACATAATCGAGTTCGTGTCGATGTTCACCACATCCCCGTTTTTCGTATCCAGCGCAATCCGCACCGCCGTCGACTCCCCGAACAGCATGGTGTTGTCATCCAGAAACGTCATCACCATGCCTCCTTCCATCGGGTAAAGTTTGGCGTCCTTATACAGCTTCGGCTTGTAGGCCTGCAGCTTCATTTTCTTGAGCACGGCCTTCATGTTGAACTCCCCGCTCACGATGCCCACGTTCTTCACGCCCTGTTTCGGCGTGCGGAACGACGCGAACGAAAGTGTGTCCACGTCTTTATCCGGATCAATGGCAATCCCTTTGAGCGCGCCTTCGAACTGCTTCAGGTAATCCGGCAGCAGTTGATTCTTCAGCGCCATCGCGGTCGGCGAGTTGCGCATCGCACGGTAGTCCACCGAGATCAGTTGTTGCAGGTCGCCGGGAATCACCGAGCGGGCGGAGTTGTTAAGCGGCATCCCGTAGGCAACGCTTACGAGCACAGCGCAGGCAATAAAAAGCTTTACAGTTTTCATGGAGACCTCAAAATTCGTATTCACAAGATTTCGTTTCACAAGGTGGACTCTTCATACCGTGGACTCTTCAAGGTGGACTGGCGCCAGCATTCGCTTCAGAAGTATTTTGGAAAAATAAAGGCACTCTTCGCTTAGATGCAATTTCCGAGCCTTCCGTTCGTTCGCCAACCTTCTTTCCAGGAACACCTTCTAGGGAACGCTCTATTCTATTTTACTTGCAACCTCCAGTGCGAGAAACATTGGTACGTGTCCCAATTACCAGCCAGAGTCCTCGCCTCCCATTACGGGCCGAAACGTGCTAACGCGGACAATTTTGAACGCATCTCCCCCGCACCCCTCCCGCCCCTACCTTTTCTGAAACCATCCCCAAGCCTCGCGGTACTCCTCGAACTTTGATTTCTTTTTCCCCGGCCGCGGAAACAGCCGCATCGACTTCATCGTCACAAACGCCCGCGGAGGAAACACATACCACGCATCCTCCGGAACCACATACGCCACCAGCAAATCAATCTCGCTCGCGCGATACGACTTGCGCTGGTGTCCATGCGCCCGCACGTGATATCCCCCGCCCTTGCTCGCCGACACCCGATGCGCCGACTTCACCTGCACCCGCAACAGCCCCGCGCCCGCGTCCACAATCAAGTCATACCGGTCGCTGTCCCCCCACAGCACTCCCACGCTGAACCCCATCGTCACCGCCTTGGTCAGGAACATCGCCTCCGCAATCTCCCCTCGCCGTTTCTGATTCGCCCGGTCCCCAATGTCCCCATGCGGCAGCCAAGCCTTCCGCACTCCCCGCCTCGCCTCCGGCCACTCCTCCACCATCGCCATAATGGTGATCACGTCGGGCCTTGTCATTCCGAACCCCTTCTCCGGGTGAGAGCCTGCCCTGAGCGAAGTCGAAGGGAATCCGTTTTCCCAGCCCCTGTAGGGCGGACAATCTTGTCCGCCGCTGTTGCTCTTGTTCTCCCCGGGTGCCCCATTTCTCGCGTTCTGTGCGAGAAGTGGGGCTTTTGACTCCGCCCGTGTAGCACGCACTCTTGTCCGCCGCTGTTGATCCTGTTCCAGCCCTGCGGTTGAACCTCCACCTGACCTCGAACCCGATCCAAATCCCCCACCCTCACCCACCCCATCCATCGCCACGGTTCCCCCCCAAAAAGCCCCGAAAACACAAACGGCGCAGACCAAAAGGTCCGCGCCGTCGTCTTTACCCTATATATCCAGAATATCAAATTAGAGGGCTAAATGTGACACGCTTTCCAGATTTATATTCCCCCGCAAATCAACAACTTAACCCAAAAAGCTAACCTTTACCCCCTTGACAAGATTTCCACAGAAACATGTGGCGATGGCCCGCCTGGGCTGTCCCGGCAGAGCGAAGCCCGCCCGCCCCGTTCGTGTAGGACGGACACTCTTGTCCGTCGCTTTTGACTTTGGACAGCCGCGCCCGAGATTTCCTCAGTTGCACCAAAAATACTGAATTGACCATCTGGGCATGCGCCCGCAAGATGGCGTCAAGTCACGAGTCGCGAAAAATGGGCAAATATAGCACACGTTTTGACAACTGCCCGTTTGCGCCAACAACGCAACCGCAGCAGGCGCGGTTCGCCTGGGAACTGGCCCGTACCAAGCTGGAGGCCTACTTCGATCGGAACCTGGAACTGGTCAGACTCGTCTTCTTCGCGGCTGTGTTAACGATGATCGCAGGTTTTGGTCTCGTGGGCTACGGAATCATCTTGTCGCTGAGCAGGCCTGAAACGATAAAGCCCTCCCTTGTGGCCGCCGGCTCCGGCATCCTCACGGAGTTCATCGCCGCCACGTTCATGGTCATCTACCGTTCGACCATGCTGCAGGCGGCAAGTTACATGAGCGTCCTAGAAAGAATAAACACGGTTGGAATGGCCGTCCAGATTCTCGATTCCATACCGGAGGAGAGCGCTGCTATCAAGAACGAGACCCGAGCTAGCATGACAAAGCAGCTGCTGCAATCACATCCCGAGGCTTGACGACGAACGGGCCTGCCTAGCCACTCACGTCCCCAAGGTACTTTCGAGAATACCCATTCTTGTCTCCCCGTTTCAGGAGAGGAAGGTGGGGAACTTTGATCTCCAGATGCTATTGTGATCCGTAAACTCAACCCATGACCCACCCCATCCTCCTCTACGACGGCGTCTGCGGACTCTGCAACCGCCTGAACCAGTTCGTCCTGCGCCGCGATCCCGCCGGAATTTTCCGCTTCGCATCTCTGCAGAGTGCGTTGGCAGCGCGCATCCTGGCCCGCCATGGAGCCGACGCCGCCGATCTCGACACCGTCTACGTCGTCGTCAATCCCGATCAGCCGGACGAATATCTGCTGGCCCGTTCCGATGCCGTCATCTTCGTCCTCAAGCAACTCGGCGGCTTCTGGCGCTTCGCCGGATTTCTGGGGCAACTCAAGCCCCGCTTCCTCCGCGACTGGGGATACCGCGTCGTAGCCCGCAACCGCTACCGCTTCTTCGGGCGTTCGGAAACCTGTTTCCTCCCCAGCCCCGAAAATCGCGACCGTTTCCTGGACGTCTAACCGGCCCAGGTCGGCCCACACGCCCCCACCAATGAGGCTGCCCCACTCGTCGCGCTTTTCGACGAGTGGGCACCACGGCCCCTGACGCTTTCGCGCAAGCGATCTGATAATGCGAGCTCTTACGCGGTCTCGCGCACCCGCAGTTCTGCCTTCCGCACTGTGTCTATCGCAAGGGTTTTGTGTTCCATATAGCGAGCGACCTGGAAATTGAGGTCCGTGGGTCCCCACTCGTCGAAAACCCGCGACGAGTGGGGCAGCCCTGCTGAAAGCTGATAGCCAAAAGCCAAAAGCCAGAACCAGCCGTTGTAGAATATTCCTTTGCAATCCCGCACGGGAAAGCCCATTCCTCCTCGTCGAGGTTTCACCAATGCCCGATAAAGCCGTCATCGATCCTAAAAGCACCGACATGCAGGCCACCAACATCGATTCCATTCTGCAGGAGCAGCGCAAGTTCGAGCCGCCCGCGGAATTCAGCAAGCACGCGCTGGTCAAGAACCTCGCCGACTACGAGCGTCTCTACAAGGAATCCATCGACGATCCCGACAAGTTCTGGTCCGGCATCGCGCGCGAACTGCACTGGTTCAAGCCCTGGGAAAAAGTTCTGGAATGGAATTGCCCGTGGGCCAAGTGGTTCGTCGGCGGCCAGATCAATCTGTCCTACAACTGCCTCGACCGCCACGTTGCGACCTGGCGCAAAAACAAAGCCGCGCTCATCTGGGAGAGCGAGCCCGGCGAAGTTCGCGTCCTCACCTATCAGCAACTGCATCGCGAAGTGCAGAAATTCTCCAATGTACTGAAAGGGCTTGGGGTAAAGAAGAACGACCGCGTCGCCATCTACATGGGCATGACGCCCGAGTTGCCCATCGCCATGCTGGCCTGCGCCCGCATTGGCGCACCCCACACCATCGTCTTCGGAGGATTTTCCTCGAACGCCCTCATCGACCGCATCCACGATTCGCAGGCTACAGCCGTCATCACCCAGGATGGCTCTTACCGCCGCGGCGCGGAAGTAAAACTTTTCCCCGCAGTGGAAGAGGCCTTGAAGTCGTGTCCCAGCGTGAAGAATGTAGTGGTCTATCAACGCACCGGAACGCCCATCAACATGCAGCCCGGCCGGGATCATTGGTGGCACGACCTGATGGCGAAAGCCTCCGACGTTTGTCCCGCCGAGCCGCTCGACGCCGAGCATCCGCTCTACATTCTTTACACTTCCGGCACCACCGGCAAACCAAAAGGCGTAGTCCACACCACCGGCGGATATTCCGTAGGCACCTATCTCACCACAAAATGGATCTTCGATTTGAAAGACGAAGACACCTACTGGTGCACCGCCGATATCGGATGGGTCACCGGCCACAGCTACATCGTCTACGGTCCGCTGCAGAACGGCGCCACCAGCCTGATGTACGAAGGCGCGCCGAATTTCCCCGAGCCCGACCGCTTCTGGTCGATCATCGCGCGTCACAAAGTAAACATCTTCTACACCGCGCCCACCGCAATCCGCACCTTCATCAAGTGGGGCAATGAGTGGCCCAACAAACACGATATGAGCAGCCTCCGCCTCCTGGGCACAGTCGGCGAACCGATAAACCCCGAAGCCTGGATGTGGTACCGCGAAATCATCGGCAGCACCCGTTGCCCCATCACCGATACTTGGTGGCAGACGGAGACGGGGCACATTATGATTTCGCCGATTCCGGGGGCTATCGCCACGAAGCCGGGGTCGGCGACGCGGCCGTTTCCCGGGGTGGTCGCTGACATCGTCACGATGGATGGAAAATCGGTGCCGGAAGGGTCCGGGGGATTTCTGGTGATCAAGCGGCCGTGGCCGGGGATGCTGCGCACGGTTTATGGCGACCCTGACAGATATGTGAAGAATTACTGGTCGCAGATTCCGGGCATGTATTTCACCGGAGACGGCGCGCGCAAAGATAAAGATGGATATTTCTGGATCATGGGGCGAGTGGATGACGTGCTCAACGTGAGCGGACATCGGCTGAGCACGATGGAAGTGGAATCGGCACTGGTGGCGCATGAAGCGGTGGCGGAGGCCGCGGTCGTCGGCCGCCCCGACGAACTCAAAGGCCAGGCGATTTCGGCGTTCGTGACTTTGCAGCAGGGCCGCAAGCCGACCAACGAGTTGAAAGAAGAACTGCGAAAGTGGGTTGCGAAAGAAATTGGAGCGCTGGCCAAGCCCGATGACATTCGCTTTACCGACACGCTGCCGAAAACTCGCAGCGGGAAGATTATGCGGCGGCTGCTGCGGGAACTCGCCGGCAGCGGGGATGTGAAAGGGGATACGACTACGCTGGAAGATTTCGGAGTGATCGCGAAGCTGAAAGAGCAAGACGAAGGTTAGGGAGTGTCCGTCCTACGCGATCAAAATCGAAATTTACGTATGGCGTGTCGAGTGGGCCTCAGGTGAATTCCCTAGTATGAATTAGACGCGAAAAATTAACGCCTGGCCTTGACTCCACCGTCTTGCGTTCTATCATGGAGACATAAGCTCCTCCCTAGGGTAGGGGACAATCCAACTAACAACCGTAATAGAAAACTGGAGGAAGTCCCCATGAAACTGAATGACAGCATTACAACCTATGACGTTGCCGAGGCTTTACAGGGCGAGTCCGGTAAGTTTGAAGTAACCAGCCCCAACGGAGAGCGCTATTTCGTTACGTGCCAGCCTGGACATTCCATTTCAAGTCTGGAGTGGGCCGGTTCTGAGCCGAACCAGCAGCCCTTTCTCGTGCGGAAAGTAGCTCAACCAATCACGACAGAGGGTCGTTCCAAGAGATCGGCGGCTGCCTGAAATTCAGGGCAGCTCCAAAAACCAAGCCCGGCCCCGATCAGGCCGGGCTTTTGATTTTGGCGTCTGACCCTGGTCACGGCACTTTGGCCCGTGGACAAGAGATCAAAACCAAAGTCGGAAGGTGCAAGGCCGCGCGCCTCAGCGACACGAAACCAGCGCTACTGGCTCAGGCGGATGGCGAGCTGGCGTTCGGGCTGCGTCATGTCGCCCCAGAGTTTTTCCATATTCTGCTGCAGCGCCTGGTCGTCGGGCTCCTTGCGCAGGGCAAGGGCGAACCAGTGATAAGCCGTGGGCAGGTCGCGGGGAGCGCAAACTCCCGTGGCATAGAGCGCGCCCAGTGAGACCATGGCCTTGGGATTTCCTTTGGCGGCCGACGGGCGCAGCAATTTCATTCCGCGATCACAGTCCTGGGTGGCTCCGCGGCCATAAATAAATTTCTCGGCCACGACGACCGGATCGACGGGCTTGGGCGCAGGAGGTTTCGGCTTGGGAGCGGGTTTGGCTACCGGCTCGGCCGCGGCAGCCTGACCGCTGTTGTCGGCGGAATCGGAAGCGGCCGGGGTTGAAGCAGCCGGAGTGGAAGCGGCTGGGCTTGAAGCAGCCGCGCCTGACGCAGGGGATCCTGACGCAGGAGATCCTGACGCGGGAGGATTCGAAGCTGCATCGCCGGTTGTGGCCGGAGCTGTGGTTGGCGTGCCGGTTGGAGCGGGCTGCGCCGAGGGCGTAGCCGAAGGATTCGTTGCAGTCGCGGAATTCGCGTCGGCCGGAGCGCCGGTTGCGGGCGTGCCCTCCGGAGTCGCCGTGCTTCCGGCCGCGGGCGATGCTCCCGGATTAGCGGGCTGCGAGGATGCCGCGTCGGGCGTTGTCGGCTTGGCCGGCTTCGACGCAGATGATGAAGACGACGATACGGAAGACTTGACCGACGACATCAGTTTTGCGAAATCCTGCCCGCTCCAGCGCAAATAGCCGAGACCCACTGCCAGGGCCAAGGCCAGCAACATCAATATGTATTTCCCGGTTCCGCTGCTGCTTTCCTGATCGCGACCTTCGTCTTCGAGAAGATAGTCGAGATTTTGAGACGTTTGGAGACTGGGATCGGGCGGGAGTTTTTCGCTGCGGCTGGCAGGCGGCGGATTGTTCAATCCCAGAAACGAAGGGCCGGGAGTCATGGGAATATCTTCGCGACGTGGCGGGCGATCCGGTGGTGGAGCGGCCGGGGGCGGCGCGGCTGGCGGAGAAATAGAAAGCGGATTCGCGGGCCGGGCAACTGGCGCAGACACAACCGGAGCGGGCCTCACCGGTTCGGGGGCCACGGCGGTTGGCTTTACGGTGACCGGCTTCGGAGCGGGAGTTGGCGCGGCGACTGGTGCGGCGGGCCTCGACGCGGCAATCGGCACTTCGGCGGTGGTGTCTTCGGCGAGGCCGGCGTGCGCAGTCGTTCCAATCGCAGGCTTTATTTCGGCAGGCTTGCCTTCGGCGGTGTTGGTTTCAGGAGCTTTGGATTGGGCGGCTTTCGCTTCGGCGATCCTGGCTTCGATCAGCTTTGCTGCTTCACTCGCTGAGAAGATGGGCGCGGCCGGTTTCTGTGTGGTCGATGAAGTCGAGGACGGCGGGGCTGCCGGCTTCGGTGTTGCGGGCTGCGCGGGGACAGTTCGCAGCGGGCCTCCGCACATGCCGCAGAAGCGGTTGGTTTCCGGATTCGAGTTCCCGCAGCGGGGACAACGCACGACACTAGCTTACGACATCTTGGGAATCGGATGAAGCGATCATCGAACGGGGGTACCTGCAAGATGACGGCGTAAGCGGGAAGCGACCTGAAACGAAACCGACCCAGCAAGGTTGCGATCTTGATTTTGCACGTGTAGGACGGACACTCTTGTCCGTCGCTTTTGGGGTTGCCTTTGATTTGCCGCCGGGCGATGAAAATCAAGGTCAAAGGCGACGGACAAGAGTGTCCGTCCTACACGTGCAAAGTAACCATCCGAAAGTCACTAAAGTCAGGGAGGGTAACCGCCGAAGTAACCCGTTATGGACCACTGAAGTGCTATTTCCCTGCATAGGGCTGCGTGGTAGTACTAGTACTGCTGGACGATGGGGGGCCCTCACTAAGGTTATGCCGACCAAATTCTCAAGTGCAGCGATTCGGTACGGGCTGGCGAGTCTAGTCGCGGTGTTTGGCCTGTGCGCGGCGGGCCAGGCCCAGCAGCAAGTGGCGATGGCGCTGCTCCACCCGCCCGATGCCCCAAGTACCATGGAGCCGGTGCGTCCGGTCGAACCCATCGAGTCGAAGCCTCTGCCCGAAGCGCCCAGCCACAGGCATTTCTGGGATCGCGAGAACACGCTGCTGTTCGCTGGAACGGTGCTCACCAGCGCCGGAGATTTTGTGGTGACCCGCAACAACCTGCAGGGCGGCGGCGGTCAGGAACTGAATCCGATCGCGCGCGTGTTCAGCGGGAGCACGGCTGGGCTGGCGGTTAATTTCGTGGGCGAAACCGCAGGCGTGACCGGCCTCAGCTACATCTTCCACAAGACCGGCCATCACCGCCTGGAGCGCCTGGCTCCCATGGTGAACATGGCGGCGTCCGGATATGCGATCGGCTACGGCCTGCGCCACCGCTAGGCTGCGTGGCGCTAAGCCCATTTAGTGACGGCCTCCTCGGCCGTCAGGTTTTGATCCCAGAAGTCTCGGGCAAAATAATTCTTTCGCAGCGAAGTCAAAATTAAAGTCAAGGGCGGGCAAGAGTACCCGCCCCACACGAGCAAAGTCAAAAACCCCACCCTAGCGCACAGAACGCGCTAGGATGGGCACCCGCAGAATCGAAATAGCGCACACGTGTCAGGTCAAAATCCCCACTCTCGGCTGACACCAAAGTCATGCTGCCGGCGCTGCGAAACACGCTACATTCTTACTTATGCGGCGGAAATACCGGCCATACGTTGCAATCGGAATCGGGCTGTATCTGTTGACCATGTGGTCCGCATTCCGCTGGGAGCGCAGCCAGCACCTGCCCGACGGCACCATCTTTGACCACATCGAGAACGAGCGGAAACGGAAGTTCGTCGAGGACCAGAAGAAGGCCGAGAAGGAGCAACTGGAGGCGCGGCCCACGTCCGGCGCGGAGTCGCGGATCAACGCCAGTCCAGCCTTTGTTGCGGTGCGCTACGACGCGGACCACGTTGTGTTTATGGTCGCCACCGACAGCGAATCGCGGTTTGCGCAGTCCTCGCACGCATTACAGACTCAAGCGCCGCAGAAAATTGCCGCACCAGCGCAGGCGTCGGCGCACTTGGCGGGTCTTGAAGAGCTGTGGGAAACCGATGCGGGGGCATCGGGCCGGCTTCCCGAGAGCGTGAAGGACACGGCGCCCGGCGACGAGTGGAGCTTGAGTGTTTCCGCGGACTCGACCGTTCCGGTGACGATTGCGCGCGCGGTGACGGCGCCCACGGGATGCTCGCTGGCTCTGGGCTTTCTCGCCGCGGTGCCGCAGAAACAGCAGGCGTTGTTCGCGGCTGCGCATGAGGAATATTTTGTGGTGCGGCGAGTGCCCGTGGCTGTGGCGGAGACTGCATCTGGTGCACGGCTTTCGTCTTCGCAATCTGCATCCGTCGCGGCATCCGCTTCACCGCTCGGACCCGCGCGCGTCGCGGAGCTGGCAGATTGGGAGCCCACGGCCAATATCCAGAAACAGGTTATGGCGCTGCTCAACCAGCGCATGCTCGAGGAGTTGCCACGCCTGGATGCTACGCTCCGCGCCAACGGCAGCGTGCCCGAGCAGAATCCCGACCCGTGGCTGGCCGGCAACGTCCGCGCCCGGCGCCGGGAATGGCTGCATCGCGACAAGAGGCTGGCCGCCGGGGAAGGCCAGCTGGATTACGATGTGCGCGCGTTTCGCTTGACGCCGGACGGTGGGCCGCGGCTGTTCGTTCGTGCGCGTTGGAACTTGGACGGCGCGGCCGCGTTTCTGATGACCGCGTGGTTTCGCGAGGACGTCCCGGGTGCCGTGGCTGCGCGCAATGCGCAGAAAGCCTCCGAGCCCCGATCCGAGAAGCCTGATCGCATCGAGATGCTTTCCGCCGATACGAGTTGGTCGAGCGCGTTGCGCGAAGGCCGGCCCGGAGCTTCGCTCGGTGACACGCTCGACTTCCAGACCGTCCTGAACGAATTCGACGACGACCACGACGGCTGGGCCGAACTGCTGGTGCACTCCACCGACGGCGTGGCAGCCCAGTTTACGCTGGAGCTGTACACGGATCTGGGACTGGTTCCGACTAAGATTTCTTTCCAGCGCGAACTGGTGTCGCCGGAATCTTGCGCGCAATAGCAGTAGACACGAATCCCTGCGGTCAGTAATCCGGAAGGGTGATTCTGTCGGCGAGATTATGGCCGACGACACGATCGGCAATCCACGGGATCGCCATCAGCTTGAAAATCTGATTGCGCAGGAAGAGCGCGAACTGCGATTTCGGCGCAAATGCGCCCGCAAAGCGCAGTGCCGCTTTCTGCTTGCTGAAAACGAACGGCCCGAACAGATCCTGGTAGCGCCGGAAAGCCTCGGCATAATCACCTCTGGCGCGGTACAACTCGCCCGCCAGAATGTACGCCGCAATCATGGCTAGAGCCGAGCCCTGCCCGGCCAGCAGCGAGACGCAGGAAGCGGCATCGCCGAGCAACGTGACGCGGCCTCGCGTCCATAGTCCTTGTTGAGGATCCATTCGTATTTGACTGATGCGATCGAAATAGAGATCGTCGGCGGAGTCGAGCGCATCCAGAATCTGCGGACACTCCCATCCGCTGCTTCCGAAGCGCTGCCGCAACAGGGCTTTCTGGGACGGTACGTCGTCGGTTCCGGAAGCATTTTCGTCGGCAAAGGTAAACAGGAACATGGTGCGGTCGCCGCGCAGAGCAAACCGTCCCACCTGTTGGCCCACCTGCGTGTACATCGGATAAACCAGTTCGTCTCTGTGCGGGTAGCCGTGAACCGTGAAGGCCGCGGCCTTGTAACCCAGGTATTTCTCAAATCGGCTTTCCTCGCCGAAGACGAGCTCGCGCACGCGGGAATGCAGCCCGTCGGCTCCCACGACCAGATCGAACTCCCTCGCGCCTCCGCTTTGGAAGCTGACGCGAACGCCGGTTCCGGTCTGCTCGATGCGATCGATGCTGTCGCCAAATATGGTTTCGACTTTGCCTTCGATCGCTCCGAAAATAGAGGCCGCAAGTTCCGATCGCGGAAGGCTCACGTAGCGTCCCCGCGTCACACGGGCGAATGAGTCCACGGGAAACCCGGTCACCCGTTTCCCGCTCCCGTTCACAATTCTTACCTCCCGGAACACATACCCTTTGCGCATGATCTCCGGCAACAGTCCCATGCGCTCGGCGATATCGAAGCCCGCGCCCCAGAAGTCGATGACGTAACCGCCAGTGCGCAGGCGCGGCGCGGTTTCTACGATGGTGGGCGCGAATCCGTAATGCGCCAGCCAGTACGCCAGAGTTGGTCCCGCAATTCCCGCCCCTGATATCAAAACTCTCATTCCAAGAAATAAAACATGCGCATCGCCAGATGTCCAGGCGGCCAGGCGTTTTCTCAGCTTCAGAAAGACGCCTCACGGCGTGATTGGCGGTATTCAGGATTAGGTCGCTTGAAGACGTTCCCGCAGCACTTTAGGTACGTTACCCCTGTGCCATCCACGGTTGGGCCATTGTCTGGGATCGCTCGTTGCGGCAAACTAGCATCATCATGGACGCCAAAACAAACATCCTGAAGGGCGAAGGCAAAGGCGAGAAGCTGTCGCTCCTGGTCCTCGGCATCTGCATCGCGGCGTTAGTGACCATCCTCGTCATCCGCCCGTTCTAGTCTTCCGGCCTCTCCCAAGAGCTTTTCCGGTACTGCGTTAACTTTCCGGAATGCAGCTGGAACGACGGACCCGGCTATTGTGAAAAAATGCCACCGCACTGCTGCTTCTTTACGTGTCTCCTCGTGAGGTCAACCGAATAGCATCGCGACTTCTCATCTCGAACAAAAATGGAGTTGTCCGCGATTTTCAAGTCAGTAATGTAGACCCACTGTACGTCTTCCTCCCACCAGGGCTTGATATGAGTATGGAACACCTTCACCCTCCACAACACGTTACCGGTTGAGGCATCCGCCGCAGCCACGTATTGGTCTCTTCCATCGCCCTCCGCTGAGTACCGGATTCCGCCGGAAATAACCGGAGCGACGGGTTTCGGCGATAGCCGCTTTGCCAATGCAGGCAACGCGAGAAAAGCGAGGACGACGCACGTCACCACGAACTTCCGACGGAATGCCGCCATAGTTCAGGCCAGTTTACGTCACCACAGCGCGGGAGACTTCAGCTTTTCCGGAAGCTTTTAGAAACCCCGAAGCCAGCGCCCCCGCTCCTTTACGCTCCACAACTCCCCGTGGTACTCTGTAACTGTCACAAAGACAGATAATTAAAGACAGGAGTGCACCAGGTTAGTGCTAGCCAGAGAGCAAAAAAAGTCCCTCATTGACCAGTACGGTACGCACACAACGGATACCGGAAGTCCGGAAGTACAGATCGCGTTGCTGAGCGAGCGCATTGGGCAACTGACGGAGCACTTCAAGACGCACCAGAAAGACCACGGTTCGCGCCGCGGCCTTCTCATGCTGGTCAGCAAGCGGCGTCGCTTGCTGGACTATCTGAAGAAATACGATTCCGAGCGTTACAAGGGCGTCATCACCAAGCTCGGCATCCGCAAGTAACCACTTGCCCGGGTGCCCCATCCTGACCTGCGTTTTGCCTGAGGATGGGAAGCGGCCGCTCCCATAAGTGAGCTTTTCCGCCGGGCCCCTCGGGATATTTCTGAAAACTCCGTCAAACCTTGCGGACGGGTCAGCATTGAGGAATCTTCCACACGTGCATCTTTTAGCGCAGTCCATCGCCGTTCGCCGTGGCAGTCGGCCACGGAGGGAAGGCTGTGACTTCGTCTTGACCTCGCACCTTATTTCGCATCTCAATTTCGCAGCTCAGGAAATTGCCCCACACATTTCTCGTCTCTTCGTCTTCTCTGGCAGCCGCCTTGGGTGGCGCATCTCTCAAAGGAATGAATCATGAAACCAGAAGTTAGCAGTGTCACAGTGGAACTCGCCGGCGGTAAACACATTTCATTTGAAACCGGAAAACTAGCCAAGCAGGCCCATGGCGCCGCCGTAGTGCGGCTGGGCGAAAACGTTGTACTGGCTACCGCCACCGCCAATGCCGATCCCCGCGAGGGCATCGATTTTTTCCCGCTCACGGTCGATTACCGCGAATATACCTACGCCGGCGGACGATTCCCCGGCGGCTTCATCAAGCGCGAAGGCCGCATGAGCGAGCGCGAAGTGCTCACCAGCCGCCAGATTGACCGCCCTGTCCGTCCCATGTTCGCCGAGGGCTTCAAGTGCGAAACGCAAGTGATCGCATTCGTGCTGTCGGCCGACAGCAATAACGATCCTGATGTGCTTGGCATCAACGGCGCATCGGCCGCGCTGACGCTTTCCGACATTCCGTTCCTCGGCCCCATCGGCGCGGTTCGCGTCGGTCTGGTCAACGGACAGTTCATCGTCAATCCTACTTACGACGAAATGCGCGAGAGCCTGCTGAACATCATGGTCGTCGGCACGTCCGAAGCCATCGTGATGATCGAGTCGGGCGCGAAGGAAGTGAAAGAAGAAACCGTGGTCGACGCCATCGAATTCGGCCACACCGAAATCAAGAAAATCTGCGCCGCGCTCAAAGAGCTGCAGGCGAAAGTGGGCAAGGCCAAGCGCACGGTCGAGCCACCGCAATTCGACCAGCCCTACTACGACGCTTTGGAGAAGCAGGTAGGTGCAGAACTCGCCGGCGCTCTCGACACTAAGAAGCATCCCAAAGCCGAAAGCCACAATCTCGTCAAAGACATCAAAAAGAAGCTTCAGGCCGCCATTCCTGAAGACGACAAGAAGGCTCTGGAAAAGCTCAAGCAATATTACGAAACCTTGCGTGAGCGCATTTTCCGCGCACAGGTCATTGATCACAAGCGCCGCCCCGATGCCCGCGCCTTCGACGAGATTCGCGAAATCTGGATCGAAGTCGGCGTGCTGCCCCGCACTCATGGTTCGGCGATCTTCACGCGCGGCGAAACGCAGGCGCTGGTCACCACCACTCTCGGCACCAGCGACGACATGCAGCGCATCGAGGGCTTCGAAGGCGAAGCCAAAAAGCGCTTCATGCTGCATTACAACTTCCCGCCGTTCTCGGTTGGAGAAGTGGCATTTATGCGTGGAGCCGGGCGTCGTGAAATTGGCCACGGAGCGCTCGCCGAGCGCGCCATCTCCTCCGTGCTGCCCTCGGAAGAATCCTGGCCTTACGCCATGCGCGTGGTCTCCGACATTCTGGAGTCGAACGGATCGTCATCGATGGCGTCGATCTGCGGCGCGTCACTCTCGCTGATGGATGCGGGCGTTCCGCTGAAGGCTCCCGTAGCCGGAGTCGCGATGGGACTGGTGAAAGAAGGCGAGCAATACGCCATCCTCACCGACATCGCGGGCGCGGAAGATCACTACGGCGACATGGACTTCAAAGTCGCAGGCACGAAAGATGGCATCACCGCTCTGCAGATGGATATTAAAGTCGCCGGCATCACATCGCAGATCATGCGCGAGGCGCTCTCGCAGGCGCAGCGCGGGCGGCTGTTCATCCTGGGCAAGATGGAAGAAGTCATTTCCAAGGAGCGCGAAAAGATTTCGCAATACGCTCCGCGCTTCTACACCGTTCAGATTCCGGTCGATAAGATTCGCGACCTGATCGGCCCCGGCGGCAAAATGATTCGCAGCATCGTCGATCAGACCGGCGTGAAGATCGACGTGGAAGATTCCGGCCTGGTGAAAGTTGCCTCGAGCGACGAAGCTTCCGCAGCGAAGGCACTGCAGATTATCGGCGACCTGACCGCGACCGCGGAAGTAGGGAAGACTTATCTCGGGAAGGTGACGCGCCTCGCGGATTTCGGCGCGTTCGTCGAGATCATCCCCGGAACCGACGGCCTGCTGCACATCAGCGAAGTGGCCGAGCATCGCATTGCCGATGTTCGCGACGAGTTGAAAGAGGGCGACCAGGTGCTGGTGAAAGTGCTGGCTGTCGAAGGCAACCGCATCCGCCTATCGCGCAAGGCAATTCTGAAAGAGCAGCGCGCGAAGATGGGCGGGGCGCCGCCGCCAGAAGGCGCGGTGGCTGCGGTACAGGGTGAGGCCGCACCGACTGGCACGGTAGTGATTGAGGGCGGCGGTGATTTTCCGGATGAGCCGGATAGCGGTGAGCCCAACTTCAACCGCGAAGGCGCGCCCCACGTTGGTAGCATTAGCAGCGACCGTCCGCATGGCGACCGTCCCCACGGTGGTGGCGGAGATCGCGGCCGTGGCGGGCGTCCGGGAGGCGGTGGTGGACGTGGCCGCGGCGGACGCGGTGGTCGTAACGGCGGAGGCGGCGGTGGTGGACGCGACCGTGGCCGCGGCGGTCCCGGCGGCGGACGGCACTAACCGAGCTTCAAACTTCAGCCGCAGATTCCGCTGATGAACGCAGAACATGGAGGGCCACGACGCGAGGCGTGGCCTTTTCGTTTGCGCTTAGAATTATGAAGTGCCTCGGCGCAGAGCCAGCTTGCCTATCCTCAGTTTCGATTACTTCCCGTCAGCGCTACGGTTCCACGTTCAAAAAAAGGCCCACCCTTTCGGGTGGGCCTGGAGTTTTGAGACAAGCTACAGCATGAGCAACAGTTAGTCGGGTTACGGCGCGCAGCCGCCGGTGTAGGCGCAGCCTTCATCCGAGAAGAACAGGGTGAATTTGCCGGCGTTTCCGGCACTACCCTGTAACAGAACTTCCGAAATGACCTGACTGAAAGCGTCATTGTACATCTGCACGTTGTAGGTAGTGACCGCTTGGCTCCCAGCGTAGAACTCCGTGCCATGGCCGTCAAAGCCGAAGGTTTCGGAGAACCACCCATAGTTATAGTTGTTCAGGGCGAAAAGGTTGCTACCGTTGCAGCAGGGACGCTCGATGACCTGCTCCTCGCTGTTTCCGATCACGCCCGGTCCTGAGACATAGGGTAGAGAGGCAGTGATATACCACTGTTGGGTCGTGTCTTCCAGGAACACGGTTTGAGTCGCGGTGCCGGCGGTGGCATCGGTGACCGCGTACATTACGTCACCAGGGCCCACCGGGCAGGCACTACCACCGCAGGTGATCTCAAGCTCGGCATAGCTTGGGTACCACTCCACCCAACCGATATATCCGCTGGCGCCGGGGCTGGTGCCGTTGCAATAAGAGTAGCCTTCGCTACCGCCCTGCACCACGTCACCGCTGTTGAGGCCGTCAATGCCGTTCCACTGTGACATGAGGAACGGTGGGTTGATCCCGGACAGGGCGCAAGCACCGAACGGCGGGATGGCGACCGGCACGGGCCAATAGGACACAACCTCATCGAACGATGTATTGACGTTCCATCTCGTCAGCTTGTTGGTGTTGACAATGCCGCTCCAGTTACTGGAACCGATGGTGACAGGAATGTTGCTGACGGTCTCCGCCGAGGGCGTCGTGGGAAGCAGCCTGGCCGGGCCATGGTATCGGCCCGTCTCGCGAACTCCATCCGCGCGGGTCTTGAGCGCAGCCATTGCTCGCGTCCACATGGCATAACGCTCAGGCTGCGCGGTTTGATCGGGCCGCTGCGGCAGGCCGTACTTAGCGAGGTCTGCGCCGCCGGCCGTGAGTGGATTGAAGCCTTTGGGTGGGCCGGCAAAAATCTCTACTGCGCCGACAGTCGTGGGTATTTTTGGCGCCGACGCGAAAATCGCGCGGATCGTCGCTGCATCCTGCGCGGTGGCCAGCGAGGCCAGGGCGAACAACAGGGTCACGGTACAGAGTGTTGCAATGTACTTACGCATGGTTACTTCTCCTCCATTTATGTTCCTGGGTTTTCGGACAAACGTCTTGGACAAACGACTAGGTGCGTCTTCTCCGCGAACAAAGAAGCTTCAGTTTTAGCTGTTCTTGGGGAAACGGCTTGGAGCCAGCCGGCAATTTTAGGGGGGGTACTCTTCCGGCCGCAAAATTAAGATACTTCAGTTTTTCAAACTGTCAAGGAAAAACTCAACGGCGCATCAACTTTTTTACCTGGAACTGTGCAATCTTTTGCGCTCGTCCCCACGGCAGGCTGCTGGCGGGATGCGGCACAGCGCCGCATCCCCGCCGCGGACTCTGTCTCTAAGCGAGTATGCCTATCGCCGGCCTGCCGGCGTCTCCAGCCCGTTCATGCGCAGATATTGATCCAACTGGCCGTAATGGTCGTCGCAGTGACCGATGATAAACATCGCCATGGAAAGGCGCGTAGCTTGTCCCTCGCCAAAGGGATTCTTAAACGGCTCTACCAGGTTCTTGTCGTTGATGGTGGCCACCGCCTTTTGCACATAAGCAAATGAACGTTTCATGTATTGGATGATCTCGGCTTTGGTCTTCAGCGCTTCCGGACCGTCCTCGTTCTCGCCGACGTCCACGGGTGGCTTCTCTCCCAGGATGGCCGCTGCGTAAATAAAATTCGCGGCTGCTACATGTTTTATCTGCTGGCCAAACGTGCGCACGTTTTTGAATTCTCCGTTGGTGGGCGCGAACCCATACTTGTCCTCGGGCATCTCCATGGCCATCGCAAACATCATGCGATTCGCGTGCGTGACGGAGGCGCGCAGGACCCGGGCGATGGTGAGTTCCGAGCTTTCCGCTTCCGCGGCAGGCTTATCGACATCCTTGCCCCGCTTCTCAACTTCCTGCGCGATGCCATAAGAACTGACTGCCACCAGAAAAAGTGCGACTAGCAACCGCCAAATGCGTTTCATGAAAGTCTCCCTCGGAGAGAATTAATTTTCGATTATCTTAGCCCGACTCGAACGCTCGGCGGTACCCCAACATTCACCGCGGCTGGCTGCAATGCAGCCAAGAAAAAGGGCCTGCCCGAGAGCAGGCCCCAAAGCCTTCGTTAGAGCCTAATAAGCAACCTTGGCAACCTCCGTGGACCAGAAGTTCAGTTCAGGAGTGGTTTCGTTGTCGAGCCAGAACAACTTGGAAGTGTTAATCGCCCTCGTCCCTGCGCCATAGTCGAGAGTGATCGAGGAGTAGTCACCCCAGCGGAACGGGGAGCCGGTGTTGTAGCAGGATGCACTGGTGTAAACCGGAATCCCTACAGCACCGTTCGGGTTTCCACCGCTGTTATCCACATAGTTCTCCGACGGCAGCAGTCCAGCGGTCGGGTCGTCGGACGACCAGTTGATGGCGAAATCGCCATTCGGGTCAGCCGCGATCGATGGGTTCCAATCCTCCGAAGTCGACCCAGCATAAACGTAATTCGACACCGATACCGTCGGCGCAAACGACAGCAGTCCGCTGATCACGTAGTAGCGGTTCGCGGTGTAGCCCGCCAGGTCTTCCGCGTGGATCTGGTAGTAGCTGTCACCATTTTGTATTCCTACCTGCTCGAATCGACCGTCATCGGTATCCAGAGTCGCACTGCCGGCGCAGGCCGACGGCTGGGGCGCGTTGGGCGGTGCCGTGAACGTAGGAACGCCGCTCACCGTGTAGGGTCCAGAAAGTGATGTTTGACTTGGGTTGGAGGGTGAACCCATCGCGTACATGTAAATGTTGTTACCCGTAATCGCCGCCAGCCACGCGTATCCGTTCTGGTCGGTCAACATTTGATCGGCAGGCTGCAGAGTTGCTTCCAGCTCCCTCCAATACTCAAAGCCGTAAGCGAATCCGCCGTAAAGGCGCGCCTTTGCCACCGAAAACAAGTTCGAGCCGAGGAAGGCATTCGCGCCGAAAATGTTGCCGGTGAAGATCAGCGCATCCTGCGTCATCCCCAGCATGTCGAAGTCGTAAAGGCTGCCCGTGCCGCCGAAAAAGTTCACGTCCAGGGAATAAATCCACCACGCGCCGGTGGCGCTGCTGGTTTGTGAAATTCCGATGAAAAGATACTGGTTCGTGGCGGTGCCGTTGGCGCCGGTTGTGCCTTCCGGGAAGCCGAGGCTGGTGATGATCCAGCGCTGCCATTCCGGATCCCACTGTACGCGTGGATCGTAGATGGCCTCGGTGGAATAGCCGAAAAATCCGTTCAGCGAGTTGATCTTCGTCAGCGCGCCCGTGCGGCTGCGAACCTCGACTTCGTCGTTGCTTACCGAGACAAACTGCGACTTGCCAATAGCGCCGCCGACGTCGGGCGGGTTCCAGCACTCGCTGTCAAAGTCCTCGTCGCAATACGATGCGCCTGCGAACTTTGTATCCACCTTCACGGTCAGCGGGTTCACGCTGAAATTTGCGCCCGGCTTCACGCCTTTTACTTCCGCATTCGCCGCCGCCTTCATCTGTTCATACAGCACCGGGTCAATGGTGGGCCGCGGTCTGGGCTCTTCCATTTCGATCGGCGCCACAAACGTAGATTCGAACGCATCCATCTGCTCCGGAGTGCGCTCCACTGGAGCCTTCAACATGTACGTACCGGTCGGTTGAATTCTCTTGCTTTCATCCGGCTGCGGGCTGCTCTGTGCCCGAGCGAGCGGAATCAGGGCCACGGCAGATGCAATCACCGCCGCTACGAACGCAAATTTCTTCATAATTTGTCCTCTCAAAACCTGGTGTTCTTAAACCTGGCGTTCTCGAAACCTCGCGTTCTCAAAATTTGCCACAAACCGTCCTTCGGGCACGGTTCTCCATGCAAGCGTCTGGATTCGAATATCGGAGAGTGTCTTCGCACCCCTAAAGGAGCTATGGGTCCAACAAACCGTTATTGGGGTAACGGTACGAGCCGGCCAGGATGGGGGGTAAGGGCTTCCAGCCGCGCAACTACCTTACCTAGTACTATGGCAATGTCAAGACAAAAATGCTGTGGAGAACCCAAAAATTTATCCGACAATCGGCGATGTGCAATTTTGTTTCATTGAGAAGAAAGCCCGCTGCACGTGCAAGCGTACCCGGCGCCGGGCCTTAGGGATCCGGAGGGTGATCGCGGAAATCGTTTGTCGACTACACTGGCAGCGAATGACTCAGAGCCTGATGGAAGACGACGCCAGGCCCTCGGCCCTGGCCGGCATCCTGCGTCAATGCTGCCCGCGCTGCCGGGTCGGAAGAATCTTTCGCGGGTCCATCTTTCTTGGCTTTCCAAAAATGTTCGAGCGCTGCGCGGTCTGCGATCTGAAGTTTGAGCGCGAGCCCGGTTATTTTCTGGGAGCCATGTACGTCAGCTACGGACTGGCGCTGGCAACGATTGCGATTATCGCGGCAATTCTGTGGAGCGTGACTTCCTGGTCAATCGTCAAGGATATCGCCTGGGCGTGCGTACTATTTTTGCCGCTGGCCCCGTGGCTCACGCTGTTTGCCCGAGTGCTGTGGATTTACCTGGATCAGACGGTCGATCCCGAGCGCCGCGCCTGAGAACATTTGAAGAAGCGATCCCGTAAGTTCCGGGAAGGGACGTGGCTTCGAAAGATTACGAAAAGGCTCGCGGCATGCCCGTTACGACCGTGGAACGACCATACGTGGAAGCACCGTGCGTGGAGTGCGGCGCGCGGAGCACCGTGCGTGGAGTGCCGCGCGCGGAGCACCGTGCGTGGAGTGCCGCGCGTGGAGTACCGCGCGTGGAGACCGCGCGTGGAGTGCTGTGCGTGGGAAGTACCGTGCGTGGAAGCACTGTGCGTGGAAGCACCGTGCGTGGAAGCACCGTGCGTGGAGTGCCGCGCGTGGAGACCGCGCGTGGAGTGCTGTGCGTGGGAAGTACCGTGCGTGGAAGCACTGTGCGTGGAGTACCGTGGAAGAGCGGCGCTTCAGCGCCGCGTAGCTCTCAAAACAAGTCGGGCTTTAGCCCCTGAGGACCTTACCTCACTCCGTCCTTTTTTGGTTAAGATAAAGCCTGCCCGAGCCATCGCTCCACCGAGAGCCAGAGCCGAACGCCGATGGCAGATCACCGAGGTCACAAAAATGTGCCGCAATATTAAAACCCTCTTCAATTTCGATCCTCCGGTCACCGATGAGGAGATTCGCGCCGCGTCGCTGCAGTTCGTGAGAAAGATCACCGGCTTCAACAAACCATCAAAAGGAAACGAGGAAGCGTTTCTGGTTGCCGTGGGCGAAGTGGCCAACGTCTCGATGCGCCTTCTGCGTTCGCTCGAAACCACCGCCCCGCCAAAGAATCGCGAAGAAGAAGCGGCCAAAGCCCGCGCCCGTGCCGCCGAAAGATTCGGCACTTAGAAGCTGTCTGTGTAGGGCGGGCACTCCTGCCCGCCACCCGCTCGCCAGAGCGGGGCCTTTCTCGACAGCGGCAACCCACTCGCAGGCTGCCCCACCCTTCGCACGTTTCGAAGCGTGAGTGTTTAGGTCTCTCTAAGACAAACCGAAGCGGTTGAGTCAACCGGAACCCATTACGAAAGTAAATTGCTCCTGGGTACGACTGTCCCTAACATCGCAAGATGTAGTGCTGCGGGTCTTCTGCTAACCGCGAACGGTGGCCCCGGCTGGGAGAATGTCTATGCGGGTTCGGCTGTCGAAGATCTGCCGTTTGCTCGTTTTCATTGGGGTAGTTTCCTGCTGGGGTCAAGCACAGCAACAGGCGCAGCAAAAACCTGAAATCAAGATTGGGTTTTCCATCGAGGCCACCAACGGCGAGCGTTGGCAGACTGACCTGGACGAATTTCAAGCGCGTGCCAAGCAACTGGGAGCGCAAACTGTCACCCGTTCAGCAGGCGGGGACGATGACGTGCAGTTCAAACAAGTCCAAGATCTGCTGGACTCAGGCATCGATGTTCTCGTTCTCCTGCCTCACGATTCTGCGAAGGCGGTTCGCATCGTCGCGGCGGCTCACGCGAAACACGTGCCAGTCATCAGCTACGATCGGCTCATACCCGACCCGCACGTGGATCTTTATATAGGATTCGATCTGTTTGCCGTGGGCGTGCTTCAGGCGCAATGTTTAACCGAGCACGCGCCCAAAGGAAACTACATTCTGCTGGGTGGTTCGCCGCTCGATCCAAACTCCAAGGTGGTTCGCGCCGGACAAATGAGCGTGCTGCAGCCGTTCATCGACCGCGGCGATGTCAAGATCCTCGCCGACATTTGGGTCCCGGAGTGGAGTCCTACGCAAGCCTACATTCTGGTGGCGCAGGCCCTGCAAGATCTTACGCAGCAAGATCTGAAAACTCCTCTCACCGCAATCCTCGCCTCGAATGACGGTACTGCGGGCGGCGCCACTCAAGCCCTCGAGGACGCCCACCTGTCGGGGAAAGTGTTGCTCACAGGACAAGACGCGGACCTTGCCGCCGTCACCCGCCTGTTTGAGGGCACCCAGCTCATGACCATCTACAAGCCCATCCCCGCCGAAGCCCGCACCGCCGCCGAAGCCGCGGTCAAGCTGGCCACGCACGGCAACGTTGAAACCACCACAACCGTGCCGAACGGTGCCCAGACGACAAAGGCAATCCTGCTCACCCCAATCTCCGTCACCCGCCAAAACGCAAAAGACACAGTCTTCAAAGACGGTTTTCAAAACATCGAAACCGTAAAGCGCTCGCTGCCCCAAGAGAAGTGGGCCGAACTGGAGAGGTAATGTAGGGCGGACACTCCTGTCCGCCACCCGCTCGCCAGAGCGGGGCTTTTTGTCTGCGGGGAGTCTTCTTGTTCGCAAGAGTATGGCCTGAATCTGGCCTGTTCCCGCCCAAGGTAACGGCGATCGCCAATCCGAAGACGCCTGCAAAGTGGAGAAGTGTTCCTGAAGGAACATTTTGTACTGGCGGTTTTGTATGTACAGCTAAGGGCTTGTTCCGGTGGGGTTTACGGCCGAGCCTTCCTGGACTTTCGCAAATTGTTCGGCGCGACGAAAAAAAACGCTTGAGTGGCCCATCCTTTGCGTCCTTTGCAAAGGGTGGGATTCCGTGCTCCAGCCCAGTGATTGCCCGAGCCGGACGATTAGGAATGCCCACCCTTTCGCAAACAACGCGAAAGGATGGGCCACCCACGTCGGCCAAATCGTCTACGTGCGCAAGTTGCAAGGCTCATGGAATCCGGAGAAAGGGGTTAAGTAAGAGGGAAACCGTGAGAGTTCGAATCTCAGTCGGGTCCGCTCCTCGCAGGCATTCCTTTTGGAGGAAGTTGTCAAAATGGAAGACTGTGCGACGAAGCGCAGGTCCCGGAGGGACCACCGACAATAGCCCGGCGTTTCCAACGCCGGGTTGCCTGCACAGAAAAGGCCCCGTGTCCCGCAGGGACACCTGAACGCTCACGACGGTCTCCTCCTAGATTCCCGATGTGGAACCCGCGAATCGTCAACGCACGAAAAAATCGTAGCCTCCCAATTCAACTCCGCGTAGGCTGGAAATCATCACATCCTTGGATTCCGACGTGGCGCACACCTATATTTCCGATCTCGTGCATTGCGTGTTCTCGACAAAACTGCGGCAGAACCTGATTCCGCCGGAAATTCAACCGGAACTATGGGCCTTTATCGGAGGCATCGCGCGGAAAAATGGATTCAAAGCGCTCATGGTGGGCGGCACGGAAAATCATGTGCACATTCTGTTGTCGTTGCCCGCGACCATGCCACTCGCGAAGGCCGTGCAACTGGTGAAGGGATCGTCATCACGATGGATGAACGAGGGCCACGCGCGTGATTTCGCGTGGCAGGAAGGATACGGCGCTTTCACCGTCGGGATTTCGCAGAAGGCGCACACGATTGCCTACATCCAATCCCAAGCAGAGCATCATCGCAAGCGGAGTTTTGAGGACGAGTTTGTAGTGTTCTTGAAACGGCACGGCGTCGAGTACGACCCGCAATATGTGTGGGGATAGGTCGTGGCAACGGTTCAAGCGTCCCTCCGGGACGCGGTGCCATTTGCGCGCAGGCGACCCGGCGTTAGAAACGCCGGGCTATCGTCGGAGGTCCCTCCGGGACCGGACCTGCGTGCGGCGCCCACATCCAGCCGAACCAAAAATGCAAGGTAGCACGAAAATGTGCCGCTCACGCGTCGCAGGTCCCGGAGGGACCATCGACAATAGCCCGCCAGTTCCACTGGCGGGACCGCGCAAACCCCCTAGACGACCGTGTCCCGTAGGGACACCTGAGCTGTTGCACAGGTAGGGCCGCCCGTCTAGCCCGTCCCTGTTGACAACCCAGACGACAAACAAAAAAGCCCCGCTCTTGCGAGCGGGGCCTTTGATTTTACTGACGGCTGAAAGCTGATAGCTGACAGCTGCCTTAGTACATATCTCCCATGCCGCCGCCGTGACCGCCGCCGGCCGGAGCCTTCTTCTCTTCTGGGATCTCGGAGACGAGGGCTTCGGTGGTCAGCATCAGGCTGGCGATGGAGCCGGCATTCTGCAGGGCGGTGCGCACGACCTTGGTGGGATCGAGCACGCCGGCCTTGACCAGGTCTTCGTACTCGTTCGAGAACGCGTTGTAGCCGAAGTTCGCGTCCTTCGAGTCGAGCACTTTGCCCAGAACCACAGCGCCTTCTTCGCCGGCATTCTCGGCGATCATGCGCAGGGGTTCGGTGATGGCGCGCCGGACGATGTTGATACCAATCTGCTCATCGCCTTCCGCCTTCACCTTGTCGAGCGTTGCCGCGCAACGGGCCAGAGCCACGCCGCCGCCCGGGACAATTCCTTCTTCCACGGCCGCGCGGGTTGCGTGCATCGCGTCTTCGACACGAGCCTTCTTCTCTTTCATTTCGGTTTCGGTTGCGGCGCCCACTTTGATTACCGCAACGCCACCGACCAGTTTCGCCAACCGCTCCTGCAGTTTCTCGCGGTCGTAGTCGCTGGTGGTCTTATCGATCTGGCTGCGAATCTCTTTCACGCGGCCTTCGATCTCCGAGTGCTTGCCCTTGCCTTCGACCACCGTGGTGTTGTCCTTGTCGATGGTGATCTTCTTGGCTTGGCCGAGGTCGCTGATCTGGACGTTCTCGAGCTTGATGCCCAGATCTTCCGTGATGGCCTTGCCGCCGGTCAGGATCGCTATATCTTGCAGCATAGCCTTGCGGCGATCGCCGAAGCCGGGAGCCTTAACGGCCGCCACTTGCAGCGTTCCACGCAGTTTGTTGACGACGAGGGTGGCGAGCGCTTCGCCTTCCACGTCTTCTGCGACGATGAGCAGCGGCTTGCCGCCCTTGGCGATCTGCTCCAGCAGCGGGAGCAGGTCTTTCATCGAGCTGATCTTCTTTTCGTTGATCAGGATGTAGGCGTTCTCGAGAGCCACTTCCATGCGCTCGGGATCGGTCACAAAATACGGAGAAAGATAGCCGCGGTCAAACTGCATACCTTCGACCACTTCCAGTTGCGTCTCGAGCGTCTTCGACTCTTCCACCGTGATGACGCCGTCTTTGCCGACTTTCTTCATGGCCTCGGCAATAATCTTGCCGATGGTCTCGTCGTTGTTGGCGGAGATGGTGCCGACCTGGCTGATCATGCTGTCGTTATTGACGGGCTTCGAAAACTTGTCGAGCTCGCCGTTGACGCGGTTGCCTTCTTTATCGAGCTTGCCGCAGATGGTGGTGACGGCCTTCTCGATGCCGCGCTTCAGGGCCATTGGATTGGCTCCGGCAGCAACGGTCTTGACGCCCTCGCGGAAAATTGCCTGCGCGAGAACGGTGGCGGTGGTGGTGCCGTCGCCGGCCACGTCGGAAGTCTTGGAAGCCACTTCGCGAACCATCTGCGCGCCCATGTTCTCAGCGGCATCGCGCAGTTCAATTTCCTTGGCTACGGTAACGCCGTCCTTGGTGATGGTCGGGGATCCGAATTTCTTTTCGATAACAACGTTGCGGCCCTTGGGGCCCAGTGTGACCTTCACGGCGTCGGCCAGAAGGTTCACGCCGCGCAGGATTGCCTGCCGCGACTCTTCTCCATGAATAATGGTTTTTGCCATTGTGTTTTCTCCTTAGTTCGCAGGACCTGCCTGCGGTTGTTTCGGGGCTGTCAGCTCTCAGCTTGGAGCTTCTAGCTACTAGCTTCTAGCCAAAATCGGAAGCGTTTCGCGCTGACGCTCAACAGATTTCTTTGAGCTGTCAGGTCTCAGAAGTCAGTGTCAGGATTCTTGTTTTAGCTGAAAGCTGACAGCTGATAGCTGAGAGCTACTTGCGCGATCCAGCCGTTTCCTTCTTCGCGCCGCTGTGGGCCAGAATCCCAAGCACTTCCTCTTCGCGCATGATGATGAAATCTTCGCCATCAAGCTTGATTTCCGTGCCCGAATACTTGCCGAACAGGATGCGGTCGCCTTCCTTCACGTCGAGCGGGCGGACCTTGCCTTCTTCGTTGATCTTGCCCTTGCCGGCCGAAATCACTTCGCCTTCCTGCGGCTTCTCTTTCGCCGAGTCCGGGATAATGATTCCACCGCGGGTGGTTTCGCCTTCTTCAATGCGCCGCACCAGAATGCGGTCATGGAGCGGGGTAAATTTCGCCATGGTTGCAAACTCCTTTCAAGTGTTTGGTTCGTTTCAAGTTGATTGCTTCGTGAGATTGTTTCGAGGGTAATCTTTGTAACCCTATGATTTGGATGGGCTAATCTAGGCTGTTAGCAGTTAACCACATCGAGTGCCAATTATAGGACCCGAGAAACCGATTGTCAAGAGGAGGGAGGCAACCAAGGCCAAGCGAGTTCCGAAACCGGGAAAGTGATAAATCGAGGCTGGCCCACCCGCGCTTTTCGAAGGGTGGGAGTCCCAGCTGTGAACGGTGTGGATTTCGGTTTGAATCTCCCCAAAGCCTCAGAATTCTGGGTAGCCCCATCCCGATCTGTGGAAAACCTTGTCAAGGGGGTACGCGATGTTTTTTGAGCTAACTAACTGATTCCGTGGATAATATATTGTTCAAAACCATGTCACATTTCCCCTCCCCATTTGCTATTCTGAATATAGGTAGACAAAACGATGGCGCAGGCCGAATCCGGCTCTGCGCCATTTCTTTTGCCCGTCAGAACTTAAGGGGGACCGAGCATGGCCGCATCATCACAAACTTCATCGCGCAAGCGCAGCAAACGTCCCCCGCCCCGCCGCCCCAACACCAAGCAAACCGGAGAGCGCTCCGAAGCCGCCTTCCTGCACCGCGCCTCCGGCCTCGGATTCGGCGTCGCCAAGCCCTGGGGCGACAGTCTCCGTTACGATTTCATCCTCGACAACGGCGAGCGTCTCTGGCGCATTCAAATCAAATGCACCGAATCCCTCCGCGCCCAGGCCTACGAAACCCGCGCCACCTACACCACCGGCAAAGGACGCGCCGTCTACACCGCCCGCGACATCGATTTCCTGGTCGTCCACGTAGTCCCCCTCGACGTCTGGTACGTAGTCCCCGTCGCCCAATGCACTCCCCAACCCATGCTCCGCTTCTATCCCCACCGCCAAGCCAAAAAGATGCGCCTCGAAAAATACCGCGAAGCCTGGCACCAGCTAAAACCCACCCACCCCGGAGCCAACGGCCCCATCACCATCCAAGCCGTAGCCGACGAAACCCTCTACGCAACGATCCCCGAAGATATCCCGCCCGCCGACGCCCTCCAGCCCTCTGCCATCCTGAGCGAAGCGAAGGACCCATGCACTTTGCCCGACGCCATCCCCTAATCCCCGGGTGCCCCACTTCTCGCCTCCTTTGCGAGAAGTAGGGATTCTGACTCCGCCAGTGTGGAGCGGGCACTCTTGCCCGCTGCCTTTGACTTTGCCGGTGTAGGTCGGACACTCCTGTCCGACGCCTTTGACCTTCCCCACCGCAACCACAAACGAGGACGCCCCATCTTTGTGCGCCCTCTGCGCAAAGGTGGGAACCACCGCAGCCGGCGGAAGGCCGGGTGCCCCACTTCTCGCCTCCTTTGCGAGAAGTGGGGATTTTGACTCCGCCCGTGCGGAGCGGGCACTCTTGCCCGCTGCCTTTGACTTTGCCTGTGTAGGTCGGACACTCCTGTCCGACGCCTTTGACCCTCCCCACCGCACCCACAAACGAGGGTGCCCCTCGATAAGAGCGAAGGCGGTGTCAAGGACAAAAGTATCCTGTCGGTGTTTTTGGCACCGCTTTTTTGCCAGAGAGGTTTGAGGACCAAGACTCTGGAAATCTCACGCTAATCACTCG
>JBAUAN010000015.1:0-30432 GCA_049675725.1 Candidatus Sulfotelmatobacter sp.
AAGTTGCCTTAGTGACGTTCGCGGCCTGAGGTCCTTTTTGACCTTCGGTGATCTCGAACTCGACCGGGTCACCTTCTTGCAGGCTTTTGTAGCCTTCAGAGGTGATCGCGCTGTAGTGAACAAAAACGTCGGGTCCATCGGCGCGGCCGATGAAACCGTATCCTTTTGCGTTATTGAACCACTTGACGGTTCCTTTCAGACGTTCCACTCTACCCCCGCTTTCTGCGCGTCCCATCGACCAAGGGGGGAAGGACGTGCACACGGTATTTACGATGATTTTGGAGCGATTAGGGGTGCGTGTCAAGAGCACAGGCGGGGAGCACAGGCGGGGAGCACAGGCGGGGAAAGGACCTGTGGGGACCTTACGTCGGCTGGCAGTGCAATTTCAGATTGCACATTTTAGATTTTAGATTTAAAAGCGGACGTTTGTAGTCGATTTCCAGTCTGCAATCTAAAATCTGTCTCTGAGACTCCCGTCCATGCCGGTGGCGGTGCCGGCGTGCATGGGGTCCCTCGCTTCGCTCGGGATGACAGATTTATAGGGGTTGAAGAACTACAGCGGCAGGGGCCCGTCTTTTCCACCGGCGATGCGATGCTGCAGCCAGAGCACGCCCGAAATGGTCTTTCCGTCACGAATGGTGCCGCTGGTGACCATGCGGACGGCCGTAGGCAGCGGCACTAGTCGCTTGTAAATGATTTCGTCTTCTTCCGGTTGCGCGATTCCCGCGCGCAAACCTGTGGCTAAAAATACCGACATGGTCTCGGCCATGAAGCCGGGACTGGCGTAGAACTTCAGGACGCGGCGCCAATGGGCCGCGGTGTATCCGGTTTCTTCGAGCAGTTCGCGCTTGGCGGCTTTCAATTCGTGCTCGCCGGGATCGATGCGTCCGGCGGGAAGCTCCTAGAGATAGTCGCCGGCGGCGTGGCGATATTGGCGTTCGAGCAGCACGCGCGGCGTGGAGCCCGATTGATCGCCGGACTCATTTTTTCTTTTGTCGCCGTAGTTGTCGACGGCGAGGATGACGACCGAGCCTGAATGGTGAATCAGATCGCGGCGGACGCGAACGCCTCCGGGTTCCTGCACATGGTCGGTGGTAATCGAGAAAACCGGGCCGCGATAAACCGTGCGGGAAGAGAGCAGACGGACTTTGGCCTTCTTGCGGGCGCGGGGTTTCTTACTGCGAGATGGGGACGATTTCGGCATGCAGACAATATAAAGCAACAGGGGTCAGGGGTTAGGGGTCAGAGGGGCAGGGCAAAAAAAATCTGAACTCTGAAGTCTGGCCCCGGATCCCTGACTCCTGCTCTGCCCCTGACCTCTGCTATGCTGCCCGGCATGCGAGGTCGTCCGCGGATCACCATTGTTGGAGCAGGGAATCTGGGTTCAGCGTTGGCGTTGTCTCTGCATCGCGCCAGGTACGTCATCGACCAAGTCGTGTTCCGGGATAGCCGCGCGTCCCGGCGAAAAGCTGAACGGTTGGCGAAACGAGTTGGCGCGCGGGCCGTGACGATCGCGGAGATGCAGATCGAAGCTGACGTAGTTTGGTTCTGCGTGCCCGACGATGCCATCGCCGGGGCGGCGCGCGCGCTCGCGCAGAAAGCTGATTGGAACGGAAGAGTCGCGTTACACAGCAGCGGTGCGCTGAGCAGCAACGAATTAAGTCCGCTGCGCCGGGGCGGAGCGCACGTGGCTTCGGTGCATCCGATGATGACGTTTGTGGCTGGCTCGTTTCAAACGGGGCCAGCGCAGAGTTCATCGCAGGGAAGTTCATCGCAGAGGAGTTCGTCGCATCCCGGTTGGCAGCCGTCGCTCGCGGGAGTGCCGTTTGCTATCGAAGGAGACGCCGCAGCGGTGCGTGCCAGCCGCGCCATCGTGAGCCGACTCGGCGGCAAAGCTTACCCGATTCGGCAGAAAGATAAAGTTGCCTACCACGCCTGGGGAACGTTCGCCAGCCCGCTGCTCACGGCACTCCTCGCGACCACCGAACACGTTGCGGCCGCTGCGGGGGTGAGTCGGCGAGAGGCGAAGCGAAGAATGCTTCCGATCCTGCAACAGACTTTGGCGAACTATGCGGCGTTTGATGCCGCGGGTTCCTTCAGCGGACCAATCGTACGCGGCGACGTGGAGACGATCCGGCGGCATCTGCGCGCTCTGCGCAAGCTGCCAGAGGCAGGCGAAGTCTATGCAGAGCTGGCGAAGGCGGCGGTGCGCTACTTGCCGGGGAAGCGAAAACAGCTGGTGCGGAGGGTGTTGAACGGGGCAGAAGTGAAAAGTCAGAAGTCAGAATGAAGAAGTCAGAATTCGAAATGCAAACAATTTAAGAGAACGCGTCTGACTTCTGACTTATCTCGAAGTGAACAGGTGGCCGAGTTTTTCTTTCTTGGTTTTCAGATACTCTTCGGACTGGGCGTTGAACTCAACCTCGCATGGGACGCGCTCGACCACTTTGACTCCGGCGCGCTCGAGCGCTTCCACCTTGTCGGGATTGTTCGAGAGCAGCCGCACCTCGGTCACCCCCAGCGCTTTGAGCATTTCGCCGGGCAGCGTGAAGTCGCGGTGGTCGGCTTTGAAGCCGAGGCGTTCGTTGGCTTCCACGGTATCGAGGCCCGAGTCTTGCAGTTCGTAAGCTTGCAGCTTGGCCATCAGTCCAATGCCGCGGCCTTCCTGCTGTTCGTAGATCAGAATACCCGCGCCCTCTTTCGCGATCATCGCAAGCGCCATTTCCAGTTGCTGGCGGCAATCGCAGCGCAGGGAATGAAACACGTCGCCGGTGAGGCATTGCGAGTGCACGCGCACCAGCGGCGGCCGCGATTTTACATCTCCCATCACCAGCGCGACGGCTTCCTCGACGCGGCGATTCCCGTCGGAACCGGATTCGCCGCGAAAGCCGTGAATGCGGAACTTGCCCCAGCGCGTGGGAAAGTCGGCGGACGCGATCTGCTGAACGGACTGCTTAGTCACTCTTTGATTATATCGACTTTGATTGGGAAGCGACCGCGCGCTGTGCCGGCCGGTGTCCTGATTAGTTCATTCACCAGAGAGTCACAGAGACACAGAGAAAACCTTTAGCTGCAAAAAAGACAAAGCTGCAAAAAATAAACAAGGGGTTTGCCAAGCCGTTGGTTTTCTCTGTGTCTCTGTGACTCTGTGGTGAAAAAGGGCAAAGTGGTGCACTGCTCGGCGTGCCGAAACTAGGCTCGGGGAAAATGAAAGATGCAGTCCTGCTTGGAAGCGATCGGAGCTCCATTGCGCGTGGCGGGACGGAAGCGCCAGTTTTCGAGCGCTGCCAAAGCTTTTTCGTCGAGCTTGGGGCCCATACTCTGCAGGACGGTTTTGCTAACAATCTGACCGAGTTGGTCGATCGTGACCTCAACCACAACGTTGCCTTCGTAAGACTGCAGCTCCCACGGATAAAAAACCGGATCAGGCATCACGACGGGAAGCGCGGGACGAATTTCGTCGCCGAATCCCGGCCCGTGCATCAGCGTGCCATAGGGAAGTCCCGCGAGCGTGCCGTGGCCTTGATTCGAGATCGTGGGCGTTTTTGATTGATCCTCAGCTTCCGATGGAGAAAACGTAACCGGCGGCGGAGTCAACTTTGCCACCTGAGTATTCCGCTTCAGCGTCAGTTTTTCGTGGCCCATGCGCTGCTTGCGATATTTTTGTGTGGCGCGGTCGGGAGAACTGGACTTGCTGTCGTCAGGATTTTTCGACGGGAAGTAAAGACGTGAAACGGCGTTGCCGCCGCGGCCCAGGGCAATCGACGTGGGCGTCAAGAGTTGCGGCTCGGGCGCATGCAGCAGCCACGCCAGAAACAGGCCGTGCGCGGCGACCGAGCCCCACAGAATCTTCCTCCGTTGTGATGTGCTTGCACCGAATTGCGCAAACATGCCGGCCAACTCCTACGCGCGCGGGCCAATTGCTCTCAGATTCGACGGCTCCAGGTTTCAGCTCTGGGTTTCGGCTCTGGCGACGACTGCCCTAAGTAATGTTAGACGCATGAGGAGCGCTTTCGTCAAGCTGTTTGCGGAGAGGAATGCACTCCGGTACGCGACCACACTCTTGGTGCGGATCGGAGAACGCTGCTAAAATAAAAAACGCGTCAAACCCGCACCGTGGGGCTATAGCTCAGCTGGGAGAGCGCATCGTTCGCAACGATGAGGTCGTCGGTTCGATCCCGACTAGCTCCACCAATCTTCTCGAGCGCTTGCGGAACTCCAGATTCAACTCTTAAAGGTGTATGCTCTTGCACATCATGCTCACACAAATGTGGAAGGTCTTCTTGTCTTCGATTCTCGCCTCCATCTTGATTCTCGCCTCCATGGCCGTCTCTCTCTACGCCCAACAATCCACAGCCAAACCGGAAGACACAGAAATCTGGAAGCCGGAGCCGAAGGTGATAACGCCGGGCGCGACCTGCGGAGCGGCTCCCTCTGACGCAATCATCTTGTTCGACGGCAAGAATCTGGACGAGTGGGTGTCGGCGCAGGACCGTTCTGCCTCGGCGAAATGGATCGTCGCCAACGGCATAGTCACAGTAAACAAAGCCGCCGGCAATATTGAGACCAAGCGCACCTTCGGGAATTATCAGTTCCATGTGGAGTGGAGAATTCCAGAAAACGTTACTGGATCAGACCAAGAGCGCGGCAACAGTGGATTGTTTCTGGCCTCGACCGGCCCTGGGGATGCCGGATATGAGTTGCAGATCCTCGACTCCTACAAGAACAAGACCTACGTCAACGGCATGGCCGGCAGCCTTTACAAGCAAAGCATTCCGCTGGCGAACCCGATGCGCAAGCCGGGAGAGTGGCAAGTCTACGACGTGGTGTGGATCGCTCCTGTGTTTAATGACGACGGCTCGCTCAAGAGTCCCGCTTACGCTACCGTTTTCCTGAACGGCGTGCTGGTCGACAATCACTTCGAGTTGAAGGGCGAAACCCGCTACATCGGCCAGCCCTTCTATAAGAAGTTCGACCGCGCACCCATCAAGCTGCAGGCCCACGGGGATCCGAGTCCGCCCATCAGCTTCCGGAACATTTGGGTGAGGGAACTGAATTAGTGCAGATGTGCTGGTAAGGCCGGTCGATGGTTCGGAACACCGCTCCAGCCGAAACTGCGACCGCCCGGACAAATGGCGATCGTTGGAGCGGCGTTGAACCGCCGACCAGCCTGACCCGCCGACCAGGTTGAACCACATAGGTTGAACCACCCACTAAAAAGTAATCTTCAAAGCCAGCTGCACCTGCCGGGGCCCACTGGGCGCCATGCTGGTGAGCATCCCGAAGGTCGGTTCGCCCACTTGCAGGGTGCTGTTGCCATAGGGGCCCGGCGAACCCATGCTGAAGAGGGGGTGGTTGAAGGCATTATGCGCCTCGAGGCGCAACTCGAGGTTGACGCCTTCGTGCACGGGAGACAGCAGAAACTGCTTGATCAGCGACAAATCGCTGGTAAAGCTGAGCGGGGTGCGAACGTCGGCGGTCGCCCGGATTTCATTGCCGAGAGTGAATGGGGGCGGGACGTTAAGGATATCTCCGACTGGATTGGTGGCGGTGGGCGCACTGTTAGGATCGGCGAAGAACTGGTCGACCCAATCGTGGCCATAGTTGCGCCGGAGCCGGCCGGTTACATTGGGCCGCTGATTGCCGTACGTAGGTATCGGAATCCCGCCGCCGCTCACTGAAAGTGGCAGGGGCCGCCCGTCGGAAATCTGCCAGATGCCGTTGGTCTTCCAGCCGCCGATGACGGCGTCGAGCGCTCGCGGCATGTTGCGCATCAACATCCTGCCGCGCCCAAAGGGCAGATCGTAGGTGTAGCTGAACTTCAGCACCGAGGGATAGTCGAACGTCGAGAGGCTGCGCTCCAGGTACGGTTTGTTGGGGTCCTGAAGGCTGGTGAAGCTCCCGGTCCAGGTCACGTTGTCGTCGGCGACTGAAGAATCGTCAATCGATTTGGACCAGGTGTAGTTGACCAGGAACTCCAGGCCGCCGCTGAACTGCTTTTCCGCCGTGATTTGCAGTGCGTGATAGACGGAATTGGCAATCATTTGAACGTCGGTCGCCACTGAAGTGAATTCAGGGTAGGGGAGCTCCAACTGAAAAGCCTGGACCGTCTGGAACGACAGGGAGCTGTCGGGATTGGTAACGATCCCATAGAAGGGATTGTTCACATAGCTGTTAAGAGTGTTCATCTGCGGCGTATTCCCAGCGTAGGCCTCCACCTGCGGCCCCAGGATGTCCAGTGAGTTCGCGCCGCTGAAGGGCAGGTGGGTTCCTTTCTTTCCGAGATAGTCGACGCTCAACACCACGTTCCACGGCAGTTGGCGCTCGATTCCCAAGGTCCAGCTTTGCTCATTCGGGGTAAGGTTCGCGGCGGCGATGCGCAGCGGACCGTTGGCTCCGAAACCGACATCATTCAACAGACCGAGAGCGTTTCCGGGAGGCTGAATCAGCCCCGTGGGGAAAGGATTGTTCAAATGCAGATAGGGGGTTGCGCCGTCGCCGTTAAAGGTGGTGATGACGTTGGTGTACTGGTCGAAACCCTGGCCTCCGTAGGGGACGACTCCGCTGGCTCCGGAGCGAGACTGGCCGTAGTAGATTCCGTAACCGCCGCGCAGCACCATCTTGGGAGCGAACTGGAAGGCCAAGCCGAAGCGGGGCTGAATGTCTTTCCAATCGGTCACGTAATTGGTGCGCTGGCTGGAGCTGGCGAAGACTTCGCCGCCCATCAGGGCGCGTGTCACGGGCGCTCCGGTGAGCGGATCGGTGTAGGAGATATTGCCCCCATTCAGCGGGTTGACGGCATTGGGGTTAAACCAGTCCTGGCGGTTAAAGCGGTCGGTGCGGGGCAGAGAAACGTCATAGCGCAGGCCGAGATTCAAGGTCACTTTGGGAGTTACTTTCCAGTTATCCTGAGCGTAACCCGCGTACTGGTAATTCTCGGTCGCGGGCTGGAACTGGATTTCATAATTCGAGCCGCAGCCGTTACTGCCACAGCCCTGGGTAAGCTGGCCCGTCAGGAAACTGGCCATGGAGTCGCCTCCGCTCTGATTGTTCGCGTTGGCGGCGTCCTGGCAACCGGTTGAGACGCCCGGTTGCGAGCACAATGAGGTGCCCGTGTTATTGAAGGTGAAGAAGCCCAGCGGGGCGTTGGTCTGGATGTAGTTCTGCTGGTGGAGGCGGCCTTCGAATCCGAACTTCAGCTCATGCGGGCCGTGAATTTTGGTGAGCGCCACGGTGAGCTGGCCCGTGTCCTGGCCCTGCTTGTAGTTGCCATAGGGATCATCTCCCACGTTGGTATAGCTCGCGGGAACATAATCGCCAATGAAAATGGCCGGGACTCCGTTGAAGCCATTCGATTCCAGATACGAGGGGAAACCGAGCGCGCTGAGCGGATCGGGATTCAGGCTGGAGTTGTAAGCGAAGATCTTTTCGCCGCCACGCGAGAATCCCAAAATCACATTCATCAGCAACGTGGGGCTGAAGGTGTAGGTCTCGGTGAGGGCAAAAATCTTGGCCCAATTGCGGTTCGCTCCCCCGCCACAGGGATCGACGAAGCTCTTGAAACAGTTGAACGGGACGTTGTTACTCCACTGCTGGGAGTACTTGCCGCTCAACAGGTTTTTCTGGCTGAAGCGGTGGTCGATTTTCACATCGAATTGGCTGTTGAAGTTCGGAGTGGCTCCCGAGGCGAACCAGTTGTTGTAAATGCCTTGCGCCTGGTTGTTGGCCGCGGGGAACAGATTCAGTATCTTCTGTGCCACCGGGTCGATCAGGTTGCCCGGGACGCCCGTAGCCGGATTAGAGGGCGATTTCGGATTGCCTGGACTGATGTAAGTGGCGAGGTTGTTAAACGGGATGAACGCGGAGCGAACCGCGCCGCCGTCGACGTTGTTGTAGATACCGGAATAGGGATCCCAGAGCTGGCCTGCCGTGTTGCTGCACATGCCGCTCGAATTGAAAGAGCCGCCATTGGCCGCGCAGACTTCGCCGAAATCGCCGGTGCGCTCGGCCGTGCTGGGCACGCCTGCTGAATACGTATTCATGTTGCTGGCGCGCGTACCCTCATAGTCGAAGAAAAAGAAGGTCCTGTTTTTGAAGATGGGCCCGCCAATCGTGCCGCCGAAGTCGTTCCGGTGAACCGGGGGAATGGGAATGCCGGCGCGATCGGCAAACCAATCATTGGCGTCGGTGATGGTGTTGCGGAGAAAGTCGTAAGCGCTGCCGTGGAAGCTGTTCGTGCCCGAGCGCGTGACCACGTTGACGATCGAAGCGCCGGAAAAGCCGTACTCCGCGCTGAAGTTGGACTGCTGCACTTTGAATTCTTCCACCGCTTCGGGCGATGGAATGTAAGTGGCGTTGGTGATGCCGCCATTAGGCTCGAAGTTGGTGACGGTCGCGCCATCCATCAGAATGTCGGCGCTCGACTGGCGGCTGCCGTTCGAAACAAAATTCGTGCCGGTGCAGCCGGTGCTACATTGGTCATCCGCCTCCGTGATGCCCGGCACCAGAGAAGTCAGGTCCATCAGATAGCGGTCGATCAGGGGCAAGTTGTTGATGAGCCGGCGGTCGATGACCTGGCCGGTTACGGCATCCTCGGTTGAGATGGTCTGTGCCTGGGCATTGACCTCGACTTTTTGTGCCTCACTTCCAATCTTCAGCGTCAGGTTGGCTGTCGCGTTCTCACTGACATTCAGTCTGATATGGGGGCGGATGGTTTTATCGAATCCTCGACTCTCCGCCGTCACCGAGTACAAACCGGGCGGTATCGAAGCGAATAGGTAGCGCCCACTGGCGTCGGACGTGGTCGTAAACTGATATCCCTTCTCTTCGTCACGCAGCGTAACTCTTGCTCCTTGGACAACCGCGGCCGAGGCATCGGTCAATGTGCCGCTCACGGTTCCGAAGTAGCCTTGGCCAAGCAATGCGGCCGGAACCAGTACGACTACGAACGTGAGAGCTTGAAATACACAAAGGCAATTCTGGCGAAGTCTTCGAGCGAAGAGATTCATGGTACGCCCCCTTTTATTGCCGATGAGAACGATCTTTGTCCAGTGATTGCTCCCTGACTTACTGATTTCGCTGCAACAGATTCTTTCTCGCGAGAGACACCCGCGTCACGGGGACGGTCCACCGAACGGGATTATCCCCGAATTAAAACGATTCATTATGAACCTTTGGCTCTCCAATGCAAAGAGGGTAGATGAAAAATATCGGACACAGTCCGACTGGAGGGCCGAAGGCTGGCGAAACTATTATCGAACACCGCCGGCACTGTCAGAGAGGCCTGATAACAACCGCCACGTCGTCAGGGCGCGCGCCGCCGCTTACTTCACTTTGTTTTCTGGTTTGTCTTCGTGGCGGCGGCCGTCAGCCCGAAAATCTCGAGCTGTTTATAGCTGGCCACGAACACCTCGCCGTTCGCCACCACGGGAACCAGGTTTGCGTTGCCACCCAGGTTGGGCCAGCTCCCGGCAATCGCGTGGAAGATATGGTCCATCACTCCCGTGCCCGTGCCCGATTCGGGATTGAAGGCGACGAGATAAATTGGATGCTTGGTCGAACTATTCGGCGGGCGCGAGAGCGCCCAGATGATGGGACTCGATGTTCCGTTGGACGATACGCTGGTGAACGATCCTGGATCCTGTCCACCGCCAACCCAGCCGTTCCGCAGCCTCTTCAACAAAACCTTAGGTGAGGTCTGAACTTTCCAAACGACCACATTCTTGGCGCCGCTGCTCACCACGCGTCCCAGTCCGTCGGTGGGGTCGACGAAATACGACTGGCCGCACCAGCATCCGCCCACCGAATAACTGGCGATCACATTGTTCTTGGTCGTGGAATAGCCGCCGAGATCGTCTTCGTCCATGAGGTACATGGTTCCGACCTTGCCTGCCGCCACTGCCAGATGCGGCTTGGAACCAGGCTGATCGGGGAGAACCAGCACGCCCCCGGAGCCGAAATCGGCGTCGGCTTGATCCAGACTACTTTGATTGCTGGGCGTAAACAGGTCGAGCACAGTAGTCAGGTCCGAGGACACTTTAACCACGCTCTCCTGAATATTGCTGACACCGTCGTAGGTGGTGCCCGAATAATCGGAATTTCCCGTCACAAAAAGAATATTGCCGGAATCGTCGGTCGCCGGGCCGTAACCGGACATCCAGATGGAAGACAGGAAAAAGCTGTCGGGGGACGAAGCTTGCAGATCGTTGAGCCGGTTCGCGGGCAGCGGAGTCAGCGTGCCCGTGTTCCAGCCCAGCAGCCAGCCCCGCGACAGGTTGGCGTTGTAGTCGCAGAAACTGCCGAACCCCGCATAGACGTTGCTGTTGGCCAGCAGCAGGCCCGGACGTTGCCGTTGATACGTGGCGTTGAAATTAAAAGTGGTTCCATCGCTGAGCGTGTGCGACGCGCTCACAATTTGCGGCGTAACTTTATCGGTCAGGCTCCCCAGAGCGAGCGCATGCAGGCGGTAGGTGGGGCCGAGAGTCGGGTCCTGCGTGTAAATGATCACGTACAAAGTGCCGCTCGAGGGATCGACCACGGGCGTGGAATTAATGCCCACGTTCGGCCCGTTGTTGTTGCACCCCAGCGGATACTGCACCGGCGTCCCGAAATTCGGGCTGAGCAGCACGGCGCCGCTGTGTACGTCGATGGCGTAAATGGTGTTGCCTTCGGTGGCCACATAAACTACGTCATGCTGACCCTGGCTGGTTCCGGCGGTGATCGTCACACCGGGGACCACCAGAGGTTGCGAATCGACCTGGTCGTCGAGCGCTACGTTATGCAGCAGTCCGAAGCTGGAGCTGCCTACGTTGGCAGGCGTCAATGTGGTCTCGGTATTATTCCAGCCGGTGCGGTAGGTGTCGTAGTGATAAGTAGTGACGGCAGTTTGGGCCAGAGCGCTGACCGCAAGGAAGACCAGCGCCACAGGAACGGCCATTGCAACCATCCGGCGGCCCAAATGATTCCTCAGCCGTTGTGAGCTGGAGAGTGAAATAGAAAGTGGCATAGAAAGCGTTCCCTTCTGGATGGGGGGGTAATTCTGAGGTCGATCGTGCGCTGGTGCCGGGATTCTCAGGCCCCGCGTGCACAAACCGCAGCCAGGCTGCGTGCTGTGCCACGAAAGCCGCCACAGCTTACGACATCTCGTCCGCCTTGTAAAGCGTGTTCCGCAAGGGTTTCGGCGCGATCCCGGCCGCGTATCAGAAGGCGGAGGAGACCGCCGAAGCGGCCGCCGGGTGCCCCAGGTCTCGCTGCTTTTGCGAGACCTGGGAAGGGCCACCACTGGGATGTCCACTTGTCACAGACACTCCGGGAGGTTCGGGTCCAACAAAGAGTTGGCGTATTTTGTGCAATCCAGTGCAGCCTCTGGTAACATCTGTGCCGACGCAAAGCGCCATCCCCCGGCGTTTTGTGGCGTGCGGCCTTTGTTCGAAAATGGCCGTCAACTTGCACGCAGGTAGTCGGGAGAGTGTGCGCGCGAGGCGAGCATGGCGAAGCTCGAATCCGCGAAGCTCGATCCGTCCAGGAGTCCTCATTGACCAACCGAGAAGACAGCGGTGAGGTTCGAGTTCGGCGACGGCCGACTCGGCGTCACCGGCGGAATCGTCTGACCCGGAGGATCGCGGCTGGCTTCCTTTTTGTGTTCCTCGCCGTGGGGTTGTCCGCCTTGGCGCTGCAGTACCTGAGCCCATCCCTGCGTCATTCCTCGGAAACAAGCAAGAACGTCAATTGGCAACTGGTCGAGGATGCCCGGGAACGCAGCCTGGTGGCCAGCGAGCTGGCTCTCCAGCCAAAAGCGTCGAAGCGACCCGTTTACCCTTACTCCGTGGTGCCCGGCGGAGTAGAAGATGCCCGCGAACTCAAGTGGGTGGCGGAACATGATCCCATCGTCGCGGCCCACTATGCGGGATTCGACTATGACCATGCCCGCATTGTTCGTCTCACGCTGGCCCAGACCGTCTACGTTTCCTACCGCATCGGCAACCACGTGTATTGGACGCGACATCGCATCACCCTGCACAAGGGCGAGAAGCTGATCACTGACGGCAAAATTACGGCGCGCGCCCGCTGCGGCAACCGCGTGGAAGATGTTCCCGAGCAGTTGCATTCGTCATCCGAGCCTCCCGCGGCTAAGTTTGAAGAGCCGGTTGGGACGGGCGAGGGCAGTTCCATGGCTATGCCGCCGGTCGAGTTCGAATCCGCGCTGTTGAACCGTCCCGGAGTCCCCGGAATCGAACCGATTCCTCCTCTTAGCTTGTACTCGCCGCTTCCTGGTGGAGGCGTGGTTCCCTTCTCGCCGCCGCCGCTGCCGAGCGGCGTTTGCTCGCCGCCGAAGGAGCCAGTCAAAGGCGCGGGCATCGTCGCGGACATCAGCAAAAAGAAGAAAAAGACCAGCCCTTGCGGAACCACCACCGGAGCCGTCCCCGAACCCGGAACCTGGCTCATGCTGATCACCGGCGTGTTCGCCGTCGGCTGGCTGGCCCGCCGCAGAACCCAGGGTTCAGGGTCTAGGGGTCAGAGGGTCTTCGGGGTGACTGACCTCTGACCTCTGACCCCTGACCCCTGCTTCTCCGCCCGCCCTTGCCGTGCCGCCAGCACTTCCGATAGCCTTCCTATTCAATTCAGCGTTGGATTCGCAGGAGGCAAAGTGCTTCTACGGTGTTTGACCTCGCGCCCGCGTTTGTGTTTTGGCGGTTTCACTGCCTCGCTGATGCTCTGCCTACTTGTTGTTGCCCTGCAAAGTGTGGCTATCGCCCAGACCATCCAGCTCCACGTGGATCTCACCGACGCGCCGCGGAACATCTATCACGCGCACCTGCGCATCCCCGCAAAACCGGGGGCAACGACGCTGGTGTTTCCGGAGTGGATCCCCGGCAACCACCGTCCCAGCGGCCCCATCGGCGCGCTCACCGGCATAAAGATGCAAGCCCTCGGCCAGCCGGTATTATGGCAACGCGATCCCGTGGATATGTACGCGTTTCACGTGACCGTCCCCGCGGGCGCTGACGAGCTGCAAGTTTCACTCGACGCCATCACTACGCAGGACAGCGCCGGCGCACGCGGCCCCGCCGCATCCAGCAACCTGCTCGACCTCAACTGGAACGCGGTAGTCCTTTATCCGCAGGGCGCGAAATCGGACGCCGTGACCTTTGCGCCCTCGGTCACGCTGCCCTCCGGTTGGAAATTTGGAACCGCGCTCACGGTAGTGCGCTCCGCCGGCGACGAAGCAGAGTTCGCTCCGGTCTCTCTGACCACGCTGATCGATTCGCCACTGATCGCCGGCCGTTTCTACCGCCGCATCGAATTGAGCAAGCCCGGCGAAACTCCTGTGCACGTGATGGACATGGTCGCCGACAGCGAAGCCGAGCTTGCCATGAAGCCGGAAGATCTCGCCGCCTATCAAAAGCTGGTCGCCGAAACCGGCGCACTATTCGGAGCCCGCCACTACCGCCAATATCACTTCCTATACACCTTGAGCGACGTTGTTGGAGGCCACGGCGTCGAGCATCACGAATCGAACGACAGCGTGGCTGCCGGGCGCACGCTTCTCGATCCCGATCTCGACTTGCTTTACGCCGACCTTGTGCCCCACGAATTTGTTCACTCCTGGAACGGCAAATACCGTCGTCCTGCGGGCCTCGCCACGTCCAACTATCAGGAACCCATGGTCGGCGATCTGCTGTGGGTGTACGAGGGTCTCACGCAATATCTCGGCACGCTGCTTGCCGAGCGCAGCGGATTATGGACTGCCGAACAATATCGCGAAGCTCTGGCCGGCACTGCCGCCGAGCTCGACCACCGCACCGGACGTAACTGGCGTCCCCTCGAAGACACCGCGCGCTCGGTGCAGATTCTGCGCATGATGGGACCGCAATGGCAAAGCTGGCGCCGCGGACTCGACTACTATCCCGAAGGCCAGTTGATCTGGCTGGAAGTGGATGCCCTCATCCGCCAGCAGACTCACGGCCAGCGCTCGCTCAACGATTTCTGTCGCAGCTTTCACGGCGGCGAAAGCGGTCCGCCCAAAGTTGTCCCTTACACATTCGACGACATTGTGCGCGCGCTGAATGAAGTCGCTCCCGGGGATGCCAAGTTCGACTGGGCTGGACTGCTCCGCGAGCGCGTAGGCGCGACCAGCACCCATGCACCTCTAGGCGGCATCGAACGCGGCGGCTGGAAGCTGGTCTACAACGATCAGACCAACGCGCTGACCGAAGCGGGCGAGAAGCTGGAGAAATTTTCAGATTTCTCCTACTCGCTGGGATTCAACGTGGGCGAAGATGGCGGATTCTTCGACGTCATCGTGGGCTCGCCCGCCTACGCTGCGGGTCTTGGTCCAGGGATGAAACTGATCGCCGTCAACGGCCGCAAATATTCTCCGCCCGTGATGCTCGCCGCGCTGAAGGCCGCGCAGGCCAGCACCGATCCCATCGAATTGCTCGTGGAAAACGCGCAGTACATCAACACCTATTCCGTCGCCTACCACGGCGGCGTCCGAAACCCGCACCTGGAGCGCGTTTCCGGCCAGCCCGACCTGCTGAGCGACATCCTGAAGCCCTTGACCAAATAGCTGCGGAGTCTGTTGGTGGCGAGGTCCCTTGTCATCCCGAACGCCGCGTTTTTCTTCGCGGCGAAGGAATCTCAGTCTCCACTGCTGTGGAGCGTCAGCTATATCAGCCGGCCCTGCCCGCGTTTGGCTTGCTTCCTTATCGAACCGCGACCGTTTCGGAACTACCGATTTAAGTTCTAATACCTTAGTAAGCCGTTCTTCTTCAAAGCGCAGCCAGAATCGCGCTACAATCTCGCCTAGAGCAACAAACAGTTCGTTTTACAGGTGTACATGCCCACTCCCCGCGGCAATCGGCTTGGTCCGCTCGTGCTCGCCAGTTTTTTTCTTGCCCTGGCTGCGCCTGCCGCAATGCTCTGCCAAGCTCCGATCAGCCAAGCTTCACTCGGCCAGGCTTTGCTCCACCACTCCTCCCCGAGTCACTCTTCCTCGGTTCGCCGCGTCCAGGTTCTCAACAGCAGGAACGCCGTGGAAATTGAAGTCGAGGGCAGCGACCGCCTCTTGCCGCAGACTCAGGTTTTGACTGGGCCTGATCGTTTAGTGGTGGATTTTCCTAACGCACTTCCCGGCAACGCGGTGCGCAGTCAAGTCGTGAATCGGGGCGAGGTGAAGAGCGTTCGCGTCGGGCTGTTTCAATCGACCCCTCCCGTCACCCGCGTCGTGCTCGACCTGAAGACCGCGCAATCTTTTCAGGTATTTCCCTACGGCCGCACTGTCATCATCAAAGTCACCGACAGCGCACCGAACATTAACGCCAACGCCAACAACAAAGTTGAAGTCGACGATTTTCCTCCCGTAAACCGTCCCGGCATGGTCTCTGCCAGCTACACCGCCGGCGGGTCCATGCCTGCGCCGCAAACTCTGGCCGCGCCTCGGCTGGAAGTTACGTTTCGCAATGGGCTGCTTTCGATTCGTTCTAACAAGGCCAGCCTGTCTGAGATTTTGTTTGCCGTGCACCAGCGCACCGGCGCGGAAGTGGCCGTGGCCGCCGGCGCCGAGACCGAACAGGTAGTCGCAGACTACGGCCCCGGGCCCGCGCCGGAAGTTCTCGCACGCCTTCTGAATGGCTCGCGCTTCAATTTTCTGATTCTCAGTTCTCCGGACAATCCGCAAAAACTCGATCGCGTAATTCTCAGCCTCCGCGGCAGCGGCGCCGTTATGCCCCTGCCGCAAATTCCGACTTCCGAGGAAGAAGAGGTAAGTCCGCCCGTCGCCACGAATCCCCCGAACGAGCCCAATGAACCCGCCGCGGTGAATGCTCCTCCGCCGGTACCTCCGAAAACTCCCCCCGACACCCGCCCCGACGAAAACAACGCCCCCGATTAGAGGTTGTTTGAGTCATGTCACTAAATGGGTTCGGGAAGGGCACGGCTTCAGCCGTGCCGTAAAGAGCCAATGAAAGAGCCAATAAAGAGCCAATAAAGATGCGGGCTTTAGCCTCTGAGGTTTCGCTCGCGTCCTGCCGACGAAGGCCTGTGAGACAGCCCTTAATAATTCGGCTCCGCGAACTACAGGGTCCGGTTTTAAATCTGAAATCTAAAATCTGCAATCTGAAATTCCTACGGGGGCGTGACCAGCCGCACCGGCACGGGAGAACTTCCGCTGACCGCTGCACTGGTTGCGTTGCTGCCATTGCCGCACCCGGACACGTTGAGCACGGTGACACTCACGTTTCCATTGCCATCAACGCCGTTGATGAAGACCTGTAGAAATCCAACAATGGTGACGGGGCTCGTGCCGTTCGGGCTAATAGGGTCGTTCGTATTGTCGTAAATCGGCACCGTAACCACGGAATTGCTGCTGGTAATCACGTTCCCCGAAATCTTCAGTGGATTGTTGTCCCCGGCCGTGATCTGGAATGGATAGCTGCTCGTGTTGATCGTATCCTGGCCGCTCGCCGCCCCGAGACCAAGAGTCCCCTGGTGAATCAGGCACTGCACTCCGTTAGCAGTGTCGCCCGTGCGCGGATTCTCACTGAGGTCCACCGTATTCATCCCGTTCTGTCCGCATTGATAGACGGTGCTCTGGTCGCAGCCGGCAATGGCCTGGGCATAGTTCGACGTAACATCTGTGCAGGCAGCCGTGCCGTCGGAAGGAACTGCCGTCGAACTCTGCGAAACCTGTCCGGGAAGGTATTCCAGGTTCGGCGGGCCGGGAGCGCTGCCGGACAGGGCGCGGTTGACGACCGGCGGCGGACCGTTTCGCGGCTTGCAGGTTCCGCCCGGCCTGCAATCCGGAATCAAAACAAACTGTTCGCCGACCACCCCGCTGCCCCCGGTTCCTCCGAGAGAAATTCCCGGATGCGTGATCGACCCGTCGGTTATGCTGGCCAGAGTGTTACAGGTAGCATTGGTGCAAGAGCCTGGATTCAACGGATCGAAATTCGGCACGATCCACGGCTTCACGCATCGCGGCTGCACGGGAACAATTCCGCTGGCCGCAACGCTGCCCGAGTTCGAAGAATTAAAAGCTTCGGCTGCGGCCGTGGCACTGACGCTGCTGCCGGTCTTGCCCCAGATGCGCGCGAAAAATGTTGGCAGGTTAAGGCGCTGCACCTTCACCGTCACCAGCGGGTTAATTGCGAATCCGGCGCTCAGAGTCGAGCAGTCCGCGTTCGGGGCTCCTGCCCCAACCGAGTAGGTCACGGTGACGGTTGCACTCACGCCGCCTACCGTGTTCTGCGTCGCGACCGCCTGCGCAGTCTGCGTAGCGAGACTGCTTGCGCCACCGCAAATCTGCTGCCAATACGTTCCCTGGGTTCCAGTGGAAGCCGTTCCCGTGATGCCCGAAAGGGAAATCACCCGCGCGGCAGCCAGCGCCGCGGAATCGGCGCTGCGCTGGGCTTCGGCATTGGCCAGGTAAAGCGTTACCGCATCGATGGAAAGCGCCGCCATCGCCATGATCGCCACCATCGCCGCCGCCACCAGCGCCATGGTGACGCCGCGTTCTCCCTGTCGGTGCGCCGGAAGCTGGCGGGAAATGATGGGTGGCTTCATAACTTCTCAGTTCTCTTCACTTGTTATTTCCCAGTTCTCTTTACTTCTTACTTCTCAGTTCTCGTTGTAAGCCACAGCCGTAGTCGTAAGCGTGCTCGGTCCCGCGATGGTCCTGCCCAGCAGCGTGCTGACAAAATTGAATCGCCACGCGTAAGGATAAGTAATGGTCACGCACGTGGCCACCATGCTGGTCGCGGTTCCCGCCAGAGTCTGCTGGGTGACGCAGCCGCGGTTGATGGAAAATGTAATCCCTGTCCCCGGGCAAGTGCCCGTGGATGTGGAACTCCAGGTCAGGCCGCCGCCCTGCGCGGGCGTCGCGCCCTTCAGGCCGCAATCGTTGATGTTTTCCGACTGTAAATAGTTGTCCACCACCTGGTAGGCGTCGCTGACCGAAACTGGCACGCCGCTCGTAGTTCCCGATAAATCGTTGGCCGGGTCTGCAGCCGCCGCTCGCGCGCCTTCGCGCGCCGCGTTGGCCAGCTTCTGCTTCAGCGAGAACGCTCCGCTGAAGTCGAAGATGCCCACCACCATCACCACCAGCAACGGAAGCGAAACCGCGAACTCGGCAATCTGCGAGGCCTGGTCGTTCTTGAACAGGCTGCGCAGACCTGCCCGTGCGCGCGAGAGATTTTTACGCGAAAAAGCTGAGCGCGGGAGTGGACCCATCCGCGTCATTGCGTTTCAATCCTCATTTGCGCCTGTGCCGGAAGGCTCATCTGTCCCAGGTCCAGCGACTTGCATGGCCACTCCGCGCAAGGTAGATAGAAATGGTGAGGATATTTGTACTGGAAGCTCACCGACGTACCGCACTCGCCAGCGCCGCCTTTCGCCGAAAATGATAACTGCACATTCGTCTGCACGCAGACTGAGGTCTCACTGGCGTCGCACCCCACCAGGCTGCCGCCGCCGCCGCACGCCGCGTTGGTGCTGCCACAGCTGCACAGGGCCGGCGCCGTCGCCGGCTGGGACATGTTTGCCGGATCGAGTCGCGACGCTGCCAGCGCGCTCTGCACGGCGTTGTAGGCGTTCTGGGCCGGAGTGTTGACCGCGGTGCATGTCGTGCATGCGGGCGCTACAGCCGCGCGCGCTCCCTGCCGCGCCGCATGCGTGATCGTGCCATACATGCTGAAGGCTTGCCCAAACCAGAAGATGCCGATCAGCATCATGAACATCAACGGCAGAACCAGCGCCGCTTCAGCGATCTCCGAGCCGTCGGCTGCGCACACCGTCTTCAGCCAACTCGTTTTGCGCCCGAGAAATTTCATGCAGTCCAGCCCAGATGCGGAACGCGTCCAGCTTCGTAGAGAACGAAATAGATCACCACCGTCGAAGCCAACGCCACGCCGTAAGGAACCTTCAACGACTGCGGGTTATCCAGCGAGACTTCCGCTCCCGGCATATGCAAGCTCACTAGTGACCCCAGCAGCCGCCACATGTTACGCAACGTCTCCCGCAACCGCCCCTTATAGATTACGAGTGCCAGCGCCATGATGCCAGCCACAAAAACCGACCCCATCAGCAAATCCGCCAGAACCCCGGGACCCACAAACGCTCCAAGCGCTCCCGCCAGTTTCCAATCTCCCGCGCCCAAGCTCTTCAGCAGCACAAACGGCAACAACAGCAGCAATCCCAATCCCGCGCCGAGCAGGGAAAGCTTCAATCCCGTCCATCCGCCGGCAACCGTGTTCAACGCCACTCCTACTACGAGTGCCGGCAAAGTGAGCCAATTCGGGATGCGCCGGCTGCGAAAATCGGTGAAGCCCGCAATCACCGAAAGCAGCAGCGCGCCGGTCAGAATTTCTGTCTTCAAACCAGCCCCAAACCGTGTTGCGGGCGCTGGATTGCCGATTCCCTCGCATATTGTTGAAAAAGCACCATTTTAGGCCAGCTCAGAAACACGCTCGGAGAGGTTTTTGATCCTCGCGGAGCCCGAAAACCCGCTAATGCGCGGATTTTCACACACACCTGTATCGAAGTCAATGAACTGATGGGTTCGGGCAGCCGGTAACCTCCCTGTTTTCAACGACGCAAATTTTCAGAAAAACAGCAGTGCAGAAAAATAAGGCCCGGAACTGGTCCGGGCCTTGCTTGCTGCAACTCTTTTACCGTCTGCGGCTTAGCGGTTGAATGCGGGCGCTGCGTTGTGTTCCGCGACGATTCTTTTGGCATTATCGTTCAATGCTTTCGCCTGCGGCAGAAGTTCGAGCCCCTTGATTACCATGGGATCCGATTCGGCGCGCACTTTCAGGCCTTCATCCTCACCAAAAGCGTCAATGAAGATTTCCGTCTTGATGTAAGAGCGGATCCAGTCGTTGTTGTCGAGGAGTTCGGCTTCGGTGTAGGGAATGTTGGCCTCGTCCAGCGACTTGCGGAACTCCTGCATGGTGGCATCGTCCACTTCAAAGCTCTTGGTGGGATGGTGGTTCACCACGTAGCGCTTGGCGAAGTTGAAGAAAGCGTAGTGCTGCTGCAGCGTGTCTTCGAAATGATTTTGCTTGACCGGCGGAACACTCACGTCAGGAGTAATGCCGCCGCCACCGTAAACCGTGCGTCCACTGTCAGTGAGCTTCACTTCGCGGTTGGCGTTGTTGGGATTATCCACGCTGTCGCGATTGTAGTAATAGTCGTAGAGAGAAACGTTGCTGTAGTCGCGCTGGATCAAACGTCCGCTGGGCGTGTAGTAGCGCGCCGTGGTTAACGCCAGTCCGGTATTTTCCGACAGCGGATAGACGGTCTGCACCAGTCCCTTGCCGAAGGTGACTTCGCCGACGATCAGGCCGCGGTCATGATCCTGAATGGCTCCGGAAACAATCTCGGCCGCGGAAGCTGTGGAGCGGTTGACCAGCACCACGATGGGATAATCTTTTCCGCCATTGCCGTGCTGCGCGACGTAACGCTTTTCGGCTGATGCGCGGCCGTGATGGGAAACGATGAGCTGACCTCGTTTCAGGAATTTGTCAGCTACGCCGACGCCCTCGCTGAGCAGGCCGCCGGGATTGTTGCGCAAATCGAGGATCAGGCCTTTCAGATCGCCGAACTGATCGAGCGCGTCGGAGACTTCGTGTTCCGTGGTCTCATTGAAACCGCTCACGTGCATATAGCCGATGCCGGGCTTGATCAGGAAATGAACGTCAACGCTGTAGCGCGGAATCTCGTCGCGGATCAGCGTGAACTCCATGGGCTTTTCCAGGCCCTCGCGGGAGATGCTGATGTGGACCGTGGTGCCTTTGGGTCCCTTCAGCAAATCGGCGACGTCGCCGGTGCTCATGTTCTCGGTGGATTTGCCGTCGACGGCAATGATCACGTCGCCGGGATGAATGCCGGCCTTATAGGCGGGCGTCCCCACAAAGGGGAAGATCACGATGACCTGGTTGTTGCGCGGTCCCACGGTCATGCCCACGCCGTAGTATTTTCCGCGCTGGTCTTCGCGCATCAGCGCGTAGGATTTTGGATCGAAGAAATTGGAGTGCGGATCGAGCGCGTGCAGCATGCCCGGGATCGCGCCGTTGTAGATGGCTTTATCCGCGTTCACCGGTTCGGCGTAGTTATCCTCTACGACGGAATAGACGTCGGTGAATTGCTTCAGGCTGTCTTTAACGTCGGAATCGCCGGTAATAGACGACTGTTGTCCGGTTCGCTGCGCGAACAGGATTCCGAGGAAGCCGCAAACGACAAGGAAAAATGTGACGAGGAAGAGTGACCGGCGAGTACTGCGTGCCATCTTGAGATTCCTTCTGATTGAGGGTGTAAGACCCACCCCAGCTACTACGCTGAATACACGCAGTATATCACCAGCTTAGACGGTTCTGAGCCGGGATAGTTACCGGAGGTAACCATCCCGCCACAACCTGCTGCTATGGGTAGGATGCGGATGGTGCGTTGGAAGATTCCTCGGGAGCCGTTGGCTCTCAGCTATCAGCCGTCAGCTAGACCTTTTAGGTGACGGCTGAGGGTGAAACTTGCGGGGTCTGTGATTGCTTACGTCTCCGACGGTTTCAGGATGAGCGCAGTGGAGTCATAGATCGGTTCAACCTGCGCCAAAACCTCAGGGGCTGAAGCCCGCGCTGATTTTGGAGGGCTTTACGCGGCGCTGAAGCGCCGCTCTTCCACGGTACTGCACGCATTTGTGATTGATTCCGCAGTCTCTGAAGCCGTGCCCTCCCCGAAACGGTTGCCCTTCCCGACACCGTTACGCTTCCAAGACCCTTACGCACTCCGAACCATCATCCGTCACGTACCCGTATTTTCCAAGCCCCTCAACTCTCCGACCCCGGCTATGAGGTGGCTTTTTAGAGCGATCCTGCCGATGGGGACGGAACTGGGGTTGAGGATGCTTCTACGTCGGGCTCGAGCCCGGCAAATTGCCTGCCTGCGCCAGCGCCATCGACGCGAGCAGAAGGGAGGTGAGGAGAGAGGAAATAATTTTTGGGTTCTTCATGAGTGCAGGTTACTGGCTGCCCTGCGCGAGCAGTTGCGGGTTTGTGGCACTTTTTCGAGTGTCACAGTGTTTTTTCATTCCTGGTTATTTCGAACCCGAAGAAGGTTCTTGGTTTCTTGGTCGAACGCAAAAGCTCCACCCTTCGGCTTCGCTCAGGGCAGGCTTTCTCGCAAAAGAGGCGAGAGTGGGGCACCCACAACAAGACAAGTCAAGACCTTCAGCTGCTCGCAGCCAAAATCCCCGGCCTTCGAAACCGCGAAGACCGGGGCAGCCTCAGTTAGTTATGATGTCGACAAGAACAGGAAAGCGGTGGGCCAGCCCCCACTCAGGTTTTTGTGGGACTCGAACTGGTCAGTTCCGCTCCGCGCAGGGCCGACACGGTCTGCGCGCTCCCGGAGAGCGCGCCTCGAGCACGGCCTCCAGGATGCGCGGCATGTGTTTGGGTACTTCAAAAACCAGTGCCTGGGCGACGTTATTGGAGTCGTGATATTCGATGCGGAAGAAATGCTGACGCTGACGCTTCTTGAGCAATGCGACGATGATGGCGGGAATTACACCCAGGTGTCGCGCTACTTCTTCCGAGGATTGGAACGACTGGATGCCGTCGTAGGGAATTTCCAGCTTGTTTCCTGAATATTCGAAGATCAACTCCGTTTCGGGCGTCGTGTTCAGACGCCCGACCACGCCGCCCTTCACACTCTGCGCGGTGCCGCCTGCGTACTTCACCTGGCTGCCCTCGACTGCGAACGCGGGCGGAGTCAGGACCGAGACTGAGATGGAAACAGTGATCAGAAAACAGAACGCGATAAATTTCTTCATGTGCGCCTCCTGATATTCACGTCTCAGTGCAGAGTAAGGAAACGCAGGTACGCGCGAAGGCAGGGTTGTGACACTTTCCGGAGTGCTACAACGAAGCGTGCTGCAGCGACTCGTCTTATGGCGACTCGTCCTACGGCGACTCGTCCTATGGCGACTCGTACTATGGAGACTCCAGGGGATGGCTGACGAACGCGGCGTAGCGGCGGAGTTCGGCGACGGAAGTCTCGGAAAGGAGAGAGAAGGGAATGGCGCGGCAACCGGCGGGGAGTTCGGCGGCGGTGAGGGAATCGCACACTACGGCCGCCGTTTGTTTCAGACCACGCTGCCAGTTTGGCTTGGCGGCGTGGCGCAGGATGAGCGCGTCCGGGGAGAAGCCGACTGCGATCAGCATGGTGCGGGCAATTTTGAGGAAGTTGGGCCAGCGCGAGGCGATCCCGACCAGCGCGGCGGAGGGTGCTGGGAGATATGCGGCCAGAGAGGCGGTCACGGAACGGAATTCGAGCGTGAGGAGATCGCTGCCCGGGGGCAGCGCCTGGCGCACGGCTGCGGCGCGATTGGGAAGCGCGAGCGCGATTGCGCCGTCGAGCGCGGCGGGCAGCTCGGCAAGATCGCAGCCTTGAGTGGGCCAGGCGGCTTGCTGCTGAATCTCCGAGGCGACGATGCGGCGGAGTTCTTCGTCGGGCTCGATCAGCAGAAAATGGTCCGGAGGCTGCAGTTCGAGCCAATGGCGCAGGCGTGCACGCAGAGCGGGCAAGGAGACGCCTGATTCCCGCGCCGAGCGGAAGAGCGTGGCAATCATCTGATCGAGAGCTACCGCGGGGGAAAGCGGTGCGTCCGGCTTTTGAGCGGCGATATACACGCCGCTGCCGCGCCGGAACTCGACCCAGCGTTCCTTTTGCAGCTGGCGGTATCCGGCGCTGACGGTGTTGGGATGGAGCTTGAAGCGGCGCGCCAGTTCGCGGGTGCTGGGCAGGCGCTGGCCGGGGGCGAGGTCGTCGCTGAGAATTCCGAGGACGACCTGGGTGACCAGTTGTTCGCGAATGCTGACTTCACTGCCGCGGGCAAACCAGAGTTGCATGCGGGGAACATATTATGCGCTGCTAGGATTCGATGTCACTGCTAACGACTGGCTGTCAGCTGTCAGCTATCGGCGATCAGCTGTTAATTCTCATGGCTGACGCGCGGCGGCTGAGGAGACTGAGATTCCTTCGACTTCGCTCAGGACAGCCTCTTCGGCCCGCGAGCAAAACGCTGGCTCTCAGGATGACAAGGCTTCAAGGTCTTAAGCTACGAGCCAAGAGCTTAAGAGCTTAAGAGCTACGAGCCTGCGTCCGTTGTTAGTGGACGACTCCGGTTAGCGCGGCGAGAATCAGCGGGACCAGGATCCAGCCCAGGATGCGGTGGACGTAGGAATAATTTCTTCCGAACCACCATGTCGGGTTGGGTTGCCAGGCTTTGTCGGCGCCCAGTTCGATGGCGGGCGCAAGCACGTCGAGGCTGTACCAGAATCGGCTGTAGGATGCATTCTTGCCGGAAGAATCGGGCTTATCGCTTTTGCCGGCGCTCTCGGGCGGTGCTGCCTGCGGAATCATGTGGCGCGGACTGAATACAATCGCCCCGAGCGCTATGAAACCCAGAGTCCACAACAACGCCCGGCTCGGCTGCCGGCCGTAGCCGATGACCCAATCGAGGATCCAGTCGGCTATCTTTGCGGGTCGGTTCGCCCTTTTCGCACGCTGGCGCTTGCGCATGTGGATGTAAGCGTTGTCGGCGTCGTCGGGATCGCCGTTGGTGGTGAGACTCTGCTCGAGCATCAGATAGGGCTGAGGAGCGTAAAGGGCTTGTGGCGAGTCCAACAGCTCCAGCATTTTTCCCGGCTCGCAAGGCTTGGATTTGTGGCAGTCGTAGAGGTTGAGCTGCTTGAAGGAGAAACCATCGAAGCTGATTGACTTTGTCTCATGGTTTGCCTGCCACTGGGCAAAGCCGTAGATGTCAATTTTCTGGAACTGACCGCCGGCAAGATTGAACTGCTTGGTCGCGAAGAATCCGGTGCCGGAGTTGCCGAGGAACAGCAACCTGCCCACGCTCAGCATCTGCGCCTGCACGTTGCGGGGCTGCGCGGTTTTCACCGAGAGGGAAACATCGGTCTCCACGCTGACGGCGCTGAGGTCGAGGTCGGGATCGTCCTGATCGTTCGAACCGAAAACCGTGTTGGTGATATCCAGTTCTTTGACATGCGCTTTGGTGAAGTCGACGGGGGCGTCGAAAACGGCGCTGTCGAAACTGACTGTGCCTTTGACGGTGGCATTGATCAATTGAACCACCGGGGAATCGTCTGAGGAAGCGGCCGCGGTATAGCTGGTCGAAGTGCCAAAGCTGCTGCCGGTGAAGACCAGGTCCTTATCGAAAAGACTTCCCGAAAAATCGAGGCCGTTCTGAAACTGGCAATCCTTGAAGACCACGCGGTAAGGAACCTCGAAGTGAACGTTGATCGGCTCCTGGAAAACCGCGTTGGAGATGGTGATGCCGTCGATGTCGAGGTTGTGAGACTTGTCGGCATCCTTGAAGCCGCCGCTCAGCAACGTCTGGATAAACGCGCTGCTGACCACGGGAACTCGGTCAGAGAAATCGCCGTCGCTGCCTTGTGTGATTTGAAGGAGAGCCCGATTTTCGGCGGCCGTCCAATTCGGGGCCTGGCAGCGTGCGGCGCTGGAAAGGCTGGCGAACGCTAGAAGAACGAGGACGCCGCGAACCAGGATAGAACTATTCGGGATAGAACTGTGGATTGAGCGATTGAAAGCGGGCGCAGCAGATCCCACACGAAGGCAGAGCATGCTCGACTCCTTAAGAACAGAGCGCTTTGGGGCGAGCGATGGGGGGAGCGGGAAGCATAGCAGCGGCAGGGGCTGATTTCAAGAATTTGTGGGGGAGGGCGGTGAGGCTCATGGAAATTCCATGGCGATGACTTGTCACGGCGCGGATTGCCGCTTTTCCGGGTGGGCAGTATGATGGGGCATGAGTTTTTCCGAGACGATCTTCCTTTTCTTTCTGGCGCTCATCATCTTTGGGCCCAAGAAGTTGCCGGAGATCGCCCGGCAGGTGGGCAAGGCACTGAATGAATTCAAGCGCGCCTCGAACGAGTTCAAGGCGCAGATCGAGCAGGAAATTTCCCACCTGGAAATCGAGAACAAACAGACGATTCTTCCGCCCAGCCCGCCGCCTGAAGGGGCGACCGGGCGCTCTCGTTATGCGGATGCGGAATTGCATCATGTGGAAACGCCGGCTTTGGTGGAGGCTTCGTCTGAAGGCGCATCCGCATCGGGCGAAAATTCTGCGGTCGAAGTTTCTTCGAGCCATGATGTTTCTGGCGAAGCTGCGTCGAACGACGCCGCGTCAGAACATGCATCTTCCGACCTGGCACCCGTCGCGGCGGAGCAAGCTGCGCCTGCTACCGCCGATCCTGCTACCGCCGATCCTACTGAGGCTGTGACGGCTTCCGATCCGGTGGGCGCTGCGGTCGCGCCGGGATCTCGATCCTCGGAGTCCCATTTCTCGGAGTCGCATTTCTCGGAGCCCCATGCCTGAGTTCGCGACCGCGCCTGACGGGGAGGGGCAATCCGAGTCCCTGCCCGCGATGGGCTTTCTCGATCACCTCGAAGAACTGCGCAAGCGCATCGTGTATTCCATTATTGCGGTCGCGGTGGGTTTCTGCGCGTGCTGGTGGAAAGTGGAGCGCATTTATGACGTGATGCAGAAGCCCATCATGGACGTGCTCAAGGCCAACGGGTTATCGGAGAAACTGGTCTACCTGAATCCCACCGAGCCCTTCAATCTTTACTTGAAGATTGCGGCGTTAGGTGGTCTTTTCCTGACATCTCCGTTCGTTCTGTACCAGGTGTGGATGTTTATTTCTCCCGGCCTTTACCGCAAGGAGAAGCGTTACGTCGTTCCGTTCATGATCTCGACCATCGCGCTGTTCATGACCGGCGGATACTTCGGATACAAGATCGTTTACCCGCGAGCGCTGGAATTTCTGGTTCACTTCGGCCGGCAGTTTCAGCCGATGATCACCATCGGCGAATACACTTCACTTTTTTTGAGCATCATCCTCGGGATGGGGCTGGTCTTCGAGATGCCGATTCTTATCTTCTTTCTCGCGTTGATGGGGATTGTCAGCGCCGGTTTCATGTGGAAGAACTTTCGTTATTCCATCCTGGTTATTTTCATCCTCGCAGCCATCGTCACTCCGACGCCGGATATCGTGAACATGTGCATCTTCGCCGCACCCATGATCGCGCTGTATGCTGTGAGCATCGGGATCGCGTGGTTAGTGCATCCCAAGCAGCGGCAGGCGCGGGAAGCGAAGCAGGCGCAATAAGAAGCAGGCGCAAAGAGGTCGAGCCGCGCAGCCGCCAAAGAGGAAATAACTTGGTCAGCAAACTATCCCTCGGCCTTGTTCTTTTGTCGACGTTGGTGTGGACGCACGTGGCCTGCGATCACGGCAAGAATTCCGCCCAGGCACAGGGAGACAAAGCGGCCCCGGCTGCGGCCGCCGACACCGCGCTGCCTACGCTTTCGCTTCCACCCGATAGCGGCCCGCCCCCGGTGATTGATTCCGAACGAGCCATGCGCTACGTAAAAGAGATTGTCGCCTTCGGCCCGCGTCCTCTCGGCAGCGCCAATCACAAAAAAGTGGAAGACTACATCGCCGTGCATCTCAAGGGAGACACCGTGGAAGAGGACGCGTTTACTGCGGACACTCCCGAGGGCAAGTTCCCGGTGCGCAACTTCATCGCGAAATTTCCGGGGACGAAAGATGGCATCGTGGTGATCGCCAGCCACTACGATACGAATTATCCTCTGCGGAATACTGCATATGTGGGGGCGAACGACGGCGCCTCGTCGAGCGGGCTGCTTCTCGAAATCGCAAATCAGCTGCGCGGGAAAACTCTCGACGGCTACAGCGTTTGGCTGGTGTGGGACGATGCGGAAGAGGCGATCAAGCCGGACACCGAACTCGATTTTTCCAAGGACAGTTTGTACGGGATTCGCCACGTGGCGGAAAAATGGGAAGCCGATGGAACGCTCAAAAAGGTGAAGGCGTTTCTGCTGGCCGACATGATCGGCGATGCCGATCTCGACATTGACCATGACACCAACTCGACGCCCTGGCTGGAAAGCGTGGTGTATGAAGCGGCAACGCGGCTGGGGTATCAATCCCATTTTTTCGCGCGCAGCCTGGCAATGATTGACGATCATCAGCCGTTCACGGAAAGGCATGTGCCTGCCGCCGACCTGATCGGCTTTACATACGGCTACGACAATGTGTTCTGGCACACGCCGCAGGACACCGTAGACAAGCTGAGCCCGAAGAGTTTGGAAATTACCGGAGCGGTTCTGCTGGAGACTATCCGCATTTTGGACAAAATGGATGCGGTTCCGCCGAAGTGATCGCGACCGGCTTCAGAACGTGTGAATGAGTGTAAGCGCGATTATCGACAGTTGAGTTAGCGCAAGAAGGAATATATTTGGGTTATAGCCTAGAGCCTCCGAAGCACCATGAGGGCCGGGTACTTCTCGGCTGTCCGCCTGTGTCATTGCGCCACATGTTCCATCAGAACCTCGATGTCGAGACGCCTTGCGGTGCTTGGGATATCCATCGATCCCAGGATGAGGGGCTTGCCCGCGGTCAGGATTGACGTGCCTTCCAGTTTGGCTTGCCGCACGATCGGATCCTGCGTGCCAAGGCCGGACTTCTCCTCGGCGATGCTCGATTGCTCAACTACTGTATTCAGCTTTACCCCATCGGCTGACTCCTCTATCGACGCGTCGATATTCAGGCCGATATCGAGGTACTGCACCTGCGTCTGAGCGCCACCGGAAGTGGAAACCGACCCTGTCACAAGCGGTACCCTATTCCCTTGTTTGAGCACCGTTTTTCGCCCGGAAACCACGATCATGGCGAAGTGTTGCGTCCCAACGCGCTTGCCTCCATCCGTTTCCGTTAGTGTGTAAGTGAGGCGATAGGTCTTCGATCCGGCTTGGACGGGGCTTGGAACGGAATTTGTCTGCCCACGCGCTCCGGGTCCGCCGAACGCCAAGGCCAAAGTGAGTCCGAGAATCATCTTCGTAGGTTTCAATTTCGTCTCCTTCTACTGCGGTCAATTTTGCTCGTTATTTTTTGCCATTACTCGTCCGAAGAATTGCCGGAATTCCGCGTCGGCTTCGGCTTCGTGTTTTGCGCGTACTTCGGAATTGAGCATCGCTAACTCTTGCGGACCAACGGTATGTATAAGCCGCAATAGCATCTTCTCTTCCTGTGTCAGAGGTAGCGGTGGGGCTGGGCGACTCGCCGCGTGCAGCTCGCGTAGAGCCAGCGAATCGCTGTGGCGAGCGACTCCGACTGCGCGCTCCCGTTTCTTTCCTGACGACCGAAAGTCTGAGGCAGTCGGAGGAACTGTGGCGCTGCTCGCGACCAGACTTGGTGTCGCCAGAGGTTGTGCACCCACCTGCCGTGGAGCCACTTTCGTGAATTGTGAGGCTGTGTCGACAACCCAATGGGGTCGATGAAGTAAAGGGACCGTAAGCGCAACAGCCAACATTCCCGTCACAAGCACACCGAAAAACAAGCGCCCTGATACGGTCGGGGCTCCTAAATTGACTAGCCAGAGGGGTCGAGACCAATGCCAACCCGAGAGAGATTCGGCCGATGCTTGATCCCGTAACGCTTTGAGGATGCGGTGCTCCATTTCAAGAGGAACATCGCAACCTCGTAGACCCGCCAACACTTTTCGAATTGCTTCCTCGGAACTATTTATCATTTGCCTTCCCCTCTGTCGAGCCGCTCCCGGAGCCGTGTTCGTGCCCGGAACAACAATGCTCGCACCGCGGACTCACTTCTCCCCAGAACCTTCGCAACCTCCGGCGTTTCCAGTTCCTCCACCGTGGAGAGCAGCAAGGCTTGCCGTTCTGCCCTCGGCAGCTTCTCCAGCTCATGCAGCACAGCCTTCATGCGTTGCGCGTCGCCAAAGGCCTCGTCCGCGGGCGCATTGGTCGCGACTAGACTCTTCGCAAAATCTTCGTCGATCTGTTCTGGACGAATGCGCCGCCGTCGATCAATGGAAAGATTCCAGGTAATACGAATCAGCCACACGCGCAAGTCGCGTACTGTCAGCAAGTCGGGGCTGCGCTTGAGAATTCGAACGAAGACGTCCTGAACTACGTCTTCGGCTTCCGCGCGGCTTCGCAGCACCGAGTAGGCCACCCGGAACAGAAGACCGGAGTAGGTCTCCGCGAGAGCAGTGAGGTCGAGCTCCGATCGCGCGCCCACAACGGAATACAAGGCCAAGCCGCATCCCTCGATCGGAGCCATAAGCCCTTTCTATTGAGATAGACGGGTAGGATCAGCATTCGCTCGAAAATTATTTGAATGGTCTAGCCTGATACCGACACCGATATTCTAAGTCCAGGCTGTTTTAACCAGACCATAGCACGCAATATAAAAAGGCGCCCACTTTTGCGGTAGGTTGAGATTGTTCGGATCACCAACCTAGCGAAAGGGAGCGCCTTTATGAATCAGGAAAAGTATATCGGGATGGACGTGCACCAGGCCA
>JBAUAN010000016.1:0-118066 GCA_049675725.1 Candidatus Sulfotelmatobacter sp.
CCGCCGACGTCGGATTCCATCATAGAATCTTGGGTTTGCGTCTGAAAACAGGGCAAACGATTGGGTAGTGATGCAGTACTGCGTCACTACCAACGATTGGGTAGTGTCTGGAAAGTGCAGACACTACCGACGATTGGGCGCTGTCCCAGCGTGGCGTTCGGCCAAACGCAGATGATTGCGTCGGTGGTTGCCGACGATTGCGTCGGTGGTTTCTGATACGCTTTGGGGTTGAGACTCCCACTCGCGGCGAAGCACATGATTTCCGGCCGGTGCTGCGGTTTTGGACCCTGCATTTCTGCATGAGGTGTTTATGTCAGGAGGTTTTCGTTTGCTTTGGGCTTGTGCTTCTTTGATGGTGCTGGGCGCGGTGATTTTTGCGGCGGATTCATCTGACTCTTCAACCTCTGATTCTTCCTCCACTAATTCGTCGTCTACGAATTCTTCCTCTACGAATTTTTCTCCCGCCAATTCTTCGTCCCATCAATCGCAATCTTCTTCGAGTCCGGCTGGCTCGTCCGCGGCCGAATCTTCCGCAACTGCCGCGGCTGGGCCTCCGGTGGCAGAGATGCGTCCCTTGGAAGAGACTTTTTGGGGGGTAAAGGTTGTCGATAACTATCGCTGGCTGGAAAAAAATAGCGCGGCCACGCAGAAATGGGTGGGGGAAGAAATGTCCTACACGCGTTCCCTGCTCGATCCGCTGCCGGGGCGCGCGCAGATTCACCAGCGGCTTACGGAACTTCTGAGCATTGGCAACATCGGCGTGCCGCAACTCGAGGGCCGACATTACTTCTATACGCGGCGCGACGGCATGCAGAACCAGCCTGTACTTTATGTGCGGGAGGGTCTCGAAGGGAAAGACCGCGTGCTGGTCGACGTCAACCAACTGGCTGCCGACGGAACCGTGGCGCTCGACTGGTTCCAGGCTTCGGAAACCGGGAAGTACGTGGCTTACGGCACGTCGGCGAGCGGATCGGAAATGAGCACGCTACACGTTATCGAAACCAACACTGGCAACATTCTGCCCGACACCATCGATCGCACGCGCGCCGCCAGGATTGCCTGGGACCACGACAACTTCGGCTTTTACTACACGCGTTATCCCAAGAAGGGCGACGTCCCCGACGGCGAGGAGGCATATCACCGCAGTGTCTTCTATCACGCGCTGGGCACCGATCCCGATACCGACCTGCCGATTTTCGGCGAAGGCCGAGACCCGGAAGACTGGCCCGACGTGAGCCTGGACAACGATGGCCGCTTGCTGCTGATCACGGTGGCTCAGGGCTGGACCAAGACCGAACTCTTTTTGATGGATCTGAAAAAGGGCACGCCGCCCACGCGCATCACCGTGAACAAGAATTTTCTCTATCGCGGGACGGTGTACAACGGCAGGCTCTATATCGTCACCAACGAAGATGCTCCGCGTTATCGCGTGTTTATGGCGGAAGCGGGCAACTATGAGCGCGACGATTGGAAAGAAATCATTCCGCAGACGGGATCAGTTTTGCAGAACATTGGACTGTGGGGCGACAAGATTGTGGCGCAGTACGAGCAGAATGCTTCGTCGCAGCTCAAGATATTCGATGCCGATGGCATGAATGTTAAGAATCTTGTGCTGCCCGCGATCGGCACCGTTTTCGGAGCATCGGGAAAATGGAATAAGGACGAAATTTTCTACGGCTTCCAGTCGTTTACGTTCGCGCCTTCGATTTATCGCTACGACCTGAAAACCGGAATCACTTCCCTGTGGGCCAAGGTGGAGGCTCCGTCGATTGATCCCGCAGCCTATGAGGTCGAGCAGGAGTGGTTCAACTCGAAAGATGGCACGCGCGTGCCCATGTTCCTTGTGTACAAGAAAGGACTGAAGAAGAGCGGGGACAATCCTACGCTCCTGACCGGCTACGGCGGCTTCAACTTCAGCAACACGCCCGCCTTCAAACCCGCGACCTATTTATGGCTGGAGCATGGCGGAATTTATGCCGTCGCCAATCTGCGCGGCGGCGCAGAGTTTGGAGAAGACTGGCACCGCGCCGGCATGCTCGGCAACAAGCAGAACGTGTTCGACGACATGATCGCCGCGGCCGAGCATCTGATTGCGGAAAAATATACTGACAAGAATCATCTCGCCATTCAGGGCGGCTCGAATGGCGGACTGCTGATGGGCGCGATGATCACGCAACGTCCCGATCTGTTTCGCGCCGTGGTGTGCCAGGTGCCGCTGCTCGACATGCTGCACTATCAGGATTTCCAGATCGCGAAACTATGGATTCCCGAGTATGGCAGCGCCGAGAATGCCGAACAATTCAAGTGGCTCTATGCTTACTCGCCGTATCACCACGTGAAGGCGGGCGTGGAGTATCCCGCAACCTTATTTATGACCGCGGATACGGATACGCGCGTCGACCCCATGCACGCGAAGAAGATGACGGCGCTGATGCAGGCGAAAGCGAAGAATGGCAGGAGCAGGCAGCGGCCGATTCTGTTGAGGATCGAGGCGAAGGCAGGGCATGGCGCGGGGAAGCCGGTGACGAAGCAGATTGAGGAGTACACGGATGTTTATTCGTTTTTGTTTTGGCAGCTGGGGGTGAAGGAGTAGCTCAGCGTAAGAAAGTGGCTCAGACCAAAGAACTGGCGTTCGCATCATTCCCGATACTCGTACCGGTAGACGAACCATTCGGGCTCGATCGGGACTACATAGAGACCGCTGGCAACGGTCCCTTTTTCTTGAGGAAGTTTCGCGCTGTCTAAAGAAGTAACCACAGTCTGCGTCTCTTCTACAGAAGAACCCGCCTTGTGATCCTTTGGATAGTAGCGCACGCCCATGTAGGAATCTGAACAAACCGCGCAACCGTCCCCCCAAAGGGCAAACTCCATTGCGCCATCCTCTCTGACAATCACGAACTTGGCTCCAATCTTGCGAATGAGTTCCCGGTATTCAGGAGCCAGCCGTCCGTGCTTTCCATCGAAAAAATCAACCTTGCCATCGCCGCCGACATACCGGACAGATTGATCCTCTCGAAGGAGCGCAACAAATCGAATGTAATCAGTCCTGTTGCTCTCGAATTGCTGGACCACGCGTTGCTGAGGCGGAAGATAATAATTGGGCATAAGCATAAGCCACCACAAAAAGCCAAACCCGGCAATTAGGAGAAGGCCCACAGCCGAAAAGCAGACGTAGGGCAAATTCTTGAGCATTGTCTTCGACATTTGCATAACTCTGATTACGCGCCCACATCGACGATAATACGTCTCATGCGCCTGAGCCTAGCCCGATATATCAACCCCGTTAACAATGGGCAGGCTGGCCCACCATTTTTTGCGGACGCCGTACCAACCGAGGCTGCTCCGGTCTTCGCGGTTTTCGAAGGCCGGGGATTTCGCCTGCCGGCCTGCTTCGGGGGCTGAAGCCCACGTTCAGTTTTGACGCTTTACGCGGCGCTGAAGCGCCGCTCTTCCACGGCGATCTTCTGCGTTAGTTTGGGGGTTTCCAGTCAAAGTCAGAAACAGCGAGCAGGAGTGGCCGCTCCACATAAGTAACGTCAAGGGCAAAGTCAAAGGCGACGGACAAGAGTGTCCGTCCTACACGAGCATGGCAGATGGCGAGGATGTGGTGGGCACAGACAGACAGCAGATTCCTCGGCTCGTCCTCGCCGCTTCGCGGCTACGGATGGGTCGGAATGACAAGGGAGGGGTGCGACTTACTTTTACTCTTACTCGCTCCTTCTTTCCCGTTTTGGGAATTCTTTCCAAATAAAGGGCGGAGCCTTATTGCCTTTGGGTTGACTTGGCGCTATACGGTAAGTATTGGTGAAAATTTGTCTCGGGGGAAACTGCGCTGTCAACCAGCGGCGCGGAGAGGGAGTGGTTCGTTATGGCGAGGGATGGTTCGGAAGCTGGCGGCGGGAGGGTCGGGCGCGGGGAGAGGGTTGTGATTCCGTGGATTCGAGCGGAGGTGGATGAGGCGTGGTTGGAACGGCGGCGAAGGAATCCGAAGAGGATGGGGGAGTTGTCACAGGCGATGTTTTTGCGGAAGGCGAGTTCGCTGGGATTTGGCGTGGCGGTGCCGTGGGGCGACAGCGAGAAATATGACTTTGTGGTGTGGGCGGGGTCTGGCGAACGAATGTTGCGGGTGCAGGTGAAGGCGACGGGGAGGTTGCATCGGCGGGGGTACGAGGTGCAGCCGGTGTATTCGACGCGCGGAGAGGGCAAGAAGAGATATACGGCGGAAGAGATTGATGTGCTGGCGGCGCATGTGCAACCGCTGGATGTCTGGTATTTGCTGCCGATTGGGGTGGTGGGGCGGGCGAAGAGTTTGAGATTTTATCCGGATATTCCGAGCCGGGCGCCGCGGTGGGAAAAGTATCGCGAGAAGTGGGACGTGCTGGAGTGAGGGAGAGCGGGCTTTGCTGAAATGAAATTGGTTTGATGACCCTGGTAATTAGCGACGCTTGAGCTTAAGTGGGTAGAGTCAGAATAGGTGAAGTTTATGAAGCGAGTCACGATTCTGGTTTTGATTCTGGCGATCTCGACGTTGGCGGTGGCGCGGGACAAGAAGGCGAAGGTGACGCCGGGGCCGTATGTGTTTACGAGCAAAGCGTCGGCGCAGACGATCAAGGCACTGCTGGTGCAAGAGAGTCTGAGGGACGGTTACGCGCTCGATTCCGAGCACGAGCTGCAGTTTCGTTTTTCGAGGCCGGCGCAGATGCCGCTCTACGGCCAGATTTTTATGGCGTCGAGCACGAGCGTTTGCCCGGGGATGCCGACAAAACAAGTGTGGTCGTACACGTTGGCGGAGAGCAATGGCGTGACAAAAGTGACGGTGCAGCCGGCGTGGGACTATCCGGACGATTACTGCAAAGTGCAAACCAACGCAGTACCGTGGAGCAAGCCCGAGGAGATGGTGGCGTTTCAGGCCATGCTGGATAAGGCTCCGGCGGCGGTTGCCGCGGCTCCGGCCACGAAGCCGGCTGCGGTGGCGGCAACGGTTGCTGGGGCTGGGGCTCCGAGTGCAACGGCAGTCGCGTACCGGCAAAAAGACAATGTTAGCGCCGGGGTCGCAACTCAGCCCGCGGCTCAGGCCGCGACGCAATCCGCATCTCGATCGGCAACGCAGGCCGCAACTCAGACACCAGGTGTTGCACAAGATGATGCCACACGGAGGGCGCAGCAACACCAGGCTTGCCTGGGCCTGGCGAAAGATAATCCCAGTATCACCTGCAAATAAACATGTGCACATAGAAAAGAGCGAGACAGCTTGGGCTGGCTCGCTCGTCTTTTCTGAGACTTCTCTTCTCTTAGATTTCTCTCTTCTTGATTCGCCGGACTGCACGTTACCGTCGTAATTATCCAAACGCACGATCGCGTCCGTAGAATCACACGTTACAGACAACTAATCTTGACCTTTCAATTGAGAACAAAACTGAAAACTTGCGCGGCTGAGATACGAACTGAGATCCACATCATCCGCGCATCGGATACGTGCCTGCGCACTTCGCGCAGAAGCAGGTTGTCACCGCGGGAAGTCAGACCACGACGTAATTTACGCACAAAGCAGTGCCCGTCTGCATGAATTAGGGTAACCCGTTTTGCAAATCATCCTGGAAGAGGTAGACATGCGCTCGTTCATAACATTTGTCGTTGTGCTTCTGGCTGGCTTCATGACAGCAGGCCCGTTGGCACAAGCTCAAAACACGGAACCCGCCGGAAGGGCCGGCGGAGCGAACACCGTGAGCGCCACGAAGGAAGAGGTTGACGAGTTGCGCAGCGAGGTTGCTGCACAACGCCAGTCCATTGAGGAACTGAAGGCCTTGGTCGAGAAGCTGGCGGAGGAAAAGACTCGCGCAGCGGACGGCCCGGCTCAGATTCCTGCCATAACTCCGGTGGCCGCTACTTCAGCCGGCAATCCTCCGACAGCGAATGCCACAACGACAAGTGCTCCGAACGCGAGCGGTGTGCGGTTGACGAACGCCGTTCTCGTGCAACCTGTTTCCGCGCCGGAAGCGGCGGTCGTGGATCAGCCGCAGCGGGCAGCGGCGCCGAAGAAAGATGCGCCGCTTACGGCAGGATGGAACGGCGAGCACTTTTTTATTCAGAGCCCCGACGGACAATTCACCATTAGTCCCTACGGCTACGTGAACACGGATTACCGCGCCTACAAAGGCGACGGGGCGCCCGCTGACACGTTCCTGTTGCGCCGCGCGCGCTTCGGATTTCAAGGCAGCTATGGTTCGCACTTTGATTTTGCGTTGCTCACCGATGCGGCTACAACCTCCGGTTCGGCGGTGCGCGACGTCTACCTGAATGTGAGAATCCGGCCCGAGTTGCAATTTCAGGCGGGCCAGTTCAAGGTGCCCTTCGCTCAGGAAACCGGAGTTGGCGCCACCAGCCTGGATTTTGTGGAGCGCGGATTCCAGGCGATGCTGTATCCCTCGGCCGCGTCGGCCTACCGCAGCCCTGGCGTGGCGCTGCATGGCGATATTTCCGGCGGCATTTTGCAATACTGGGTGGGCGCGTTTAACGGCAAGGGATACGCGCTTGCCAACACCACCAACGAACCGGAAATCATTGGCCGGTTGCGATTGTATCCGTGGCGCAAATCCAAGAGTGCATGGCTCAAGCAACTTGCCTTTGGCGGATCCATTGATCATGCGCGCGCGCGGGGATTGTCCGGCGATCAAAGCTTCAGTGGAGCGCTGCCCGATGGCGCCTACAACTTTTTTCCGCAGTTTGCCATCAACGGACCGATCGAGCGCTACAACGGTGAGTTCACCTACATCAAGTCGCGATTCGCTTTGCGCGGCGAATACGACCAGCTGAATCAGTTCCGGCAAAATGTCGGTTCCGAGCAGGTAGGCGGACTCGGGTTTCTAAGTCTGCCGGGAATCACTGCGAAGGCCTGGGACCTCAGCACAACTTACTTGCTCACGGGAGAGAAGCGGCCGGAGAACGGCACGCCGCGCGTGAAGCGTCCTATGTTCGGTCCTGACACTCCGGGCGGACAGGGACGTGGGTTGGGAGCATGGGAACTGGCCTTCCGCTTCACTGGCATTCAAGCGAAGGAACCGGGCGAGGCCTTTAACTATTACACGCTGGGCTACGTGCCTACGTTTGACGACCACACTTTCGAGTACACCGTGGGACTGAACTGGTATCCAAATTACTGGATCAAGTACATGGTGAATGTTGGGATCGACCAGTTGAAAGACCCCAGCCTGACCGGCGCGGAGCCGCAAAACTACTATGTGGTTCTGCAGCGATTGCAGTTCAGATTCTAGTGGCGCCTCGCTCGGATATCCGTGGCGAAGTGAATGCTCAATAAGTTTGGTAGATACCGGGGCTGGCGACCAGCTCCGAAGGAAATCGCAGGAGGAAATTTGATGAGACCGAGGATTCTTCTTCTTATTCTTTGCACCGCGCTATTTGTAATCCTAAGCGGCTGCGGAAGTACGCCCAACTGTCCGGTATGCGGCACTACGACGAACGGCAGTTACGCGGTGATTGATGTGATCACGGTGCCGGAACACAACCCTACCGGCGAGCCAGGCGGTCCGTTCAACTCCTTCGACGATAGCTGGATCGGGCCGCCGGCGAGCGGCACGGGCGACAATTTGGACTTCGTCTCCGATCGCGTCGGCTTGGCGGTGGATATTTTCGATACCACGACGAACCTCGCGGTGAATGCGTTGCAAGGGTCGAACGCGGTGACGGACGCGGGCAACGGGGCGAGTGCGTGCGACCCGACGATTCCTCCAATCGTCTCGGTGTTCGGAAATTACACCCGGTTCGGTTGCAGGACTGAGAACTTTCATCTGGTCTCGGGCTTCGGCGCCAACGGCAACTTCGGGGGATTTCCTGGAGCGCAGTGCTGCGCCTCGCGCGGCAATGGTGTGAACCCGATGTCCGGCCCAGACGGCGAAACGGCATCGCCCGATGGCAAGTTTCTGTTTTCCGGGAACGGCAGCTCTTCGGTTGTGGTCTGGGATTTGACTTCGATGAACCTGGCCACGAATCCGCCGACGCCGCCCACCGTGGTTGCCGATATACCTACTGGTGTCTCTGGCGATTACGACGGCCCGCTGGGCATAGCTCCGTGCGTCGCTTCCTGGAACGGCGAGGCGGGATCGTCCGCGGATTGCGGCGATGATCGCGCCGACGAAATGGCGTACGGCGCCAACGTGAAAGGCGCCGACGGAACGGTTCATCAAGTTCTCGCGGTCATCAATGGCGATCCAGGATTTCCGTTCATCACGTTTATTGACATGACGAATATCGTGAGCAAGACGGGCACACCGGCACAACAGCATTGTTGGGGGCTCGACTCGGCGGCGGGAGTGCCGACGGGTCTTCCTTATGGCCCTTACCCAGCCGGATTCACGCCCGCTCTTTACCCGGCTGGCTATCCCAATCAAGGAACGGCAGAGGTGCCAGTGGCGCCGGCCACGACTGCTTCGTTCAACCCGCCCGGTTGCATTATCGGACAAATTTATTATGACGGCGCCGGGGGGACCGCTTCGGCAGGAGCCGGGTTGAATCCCGGAGTCCCGGTGGACGTGGTTCCGAATACGGCGAATCCGCTCGGCACGTTCGCGTGCCCTGACCCCTCTAATCCGCAGACATTTGGCGGCGTATCCGGATCGGCGGCGGATGCAGCGTTAGTGCCTGGAATCGGTACGCTTCCGAGCGGTGGCAGTTACACCATCCCGTGCCATCATGGCCCCATCGTCGACCAGACTCTGGGAACGTTTTGCAGTCAAACTGCTCCCGGTCCAACCTGCTCGGGCGCGATATCGCCGGCTGGAGTGGGAGGGATGGTTTGGAATCCAAACACGGGCCACTTACTGCTGAGCAACGCGAACTCCATCGCCATCACGAACATTGGAAGCATCGATGAGATTGACCCGCGCGTGGGAAATAATACTTGCGGCGGGCCGTGTGGGCCCGTCGTAGTCAACAGTTTCGTGATGCCCAACTGCATGCCGGCAGGCATCGTGCAGGGGCCCGGCAATAACTTTCTCGTAGGATGCGCGGACCATGACGGCGAGGCCTTCCCCCCGAACGAGTACGTGATTGACGGAACTTCGGGGACGATTCTCGCCACGATCTGGAACGTGGGTGGTGTGGACGAGGTTTGGTATAACCCCGGCGACAACCGCTACTACGTTGCCGCACGAGATATGCCGAATGGCCCGGTCATGGGCGTGATCGACGCGGGAAGCAACCTGTGGCTGCAAAACGTTACGACTAACAGCAATTCGCATAGCCTTGCGGTCGATCCCGGTAATAATCATGCTTTTGTGCCTATGCAGTCCGGCGGCATCTGCACCACGGAAAGCAGCAACGGTTGCGTAGGAGTCATGGCCCGGCAGTAAGTCGGGCATTTAATGGGCGAATAAGCTGGCGTTACAGTTCGCCTGAAGAGTAGAAAAGAATAGAAGAAGCCTGGTTACATTTTGGCGAGGTTCACTTATGTCGACTATGTCTGTGTTCAGAAAGTCCGTTGTCCTTGAATTCGCCCTGGCGGGTTCACTTCTTTGTGGGCTGAGTGCGTTTGCGGGCGCCAGTGAGCAACCCGTGGTGAAACCCACCGATCTGCCTGCGACGCTGATCGCGCACTTGCCTTTGCCGCAGGCCACTGGAAGCCAAATGCTGCTGCAGAAGGAAAACGAGAAACACTATCTATACGTGCAACAGTCGGGGAAGCAAGGCTTCATGATCGTGGACGTGAGTAAGCCGGAGGAGCCGGTACTTTTGAAGCGGACAGCGGAATCGAACCAGGCGACGGCGGGCAACCTGCAGACCGTAAGTCCCGATGTGGCGATCGCGGAAGCTCCGGAAAAAACGCCGGCTACTTTAACCAGCAGCAACCACACCACCGAAACCGTTCGCGTGCTTGACTTGAGTGACCCACGCAATCCAAAGACGCTGGAGACTTTCGACAAAGTCACCAGTCTTCTTGCGGACGGTCGCCACGGGCTGATTTATCTCACTAACAACGAGGGCCTGTGGATTCTCCGTTACAACCGGCCGGCCCCGCTGGAGCCCGCCAAGAAAAAACCGCCGTGTGATTCGAATTCAGAGATCATGGCGATGCCGCCCGACTGCGACTAGGGGCTATTCATAAACGTTCGTCGGCGGGGCAGGAGCGAAACCTCAGAGGCTAAAGCCCGCATCTTATCGGCTCTTTACGGCACGGCTGGAAGCCGCGCCCTTCCCGAACCCATTTAGGAGATGGGTTCTAAGGTCCCGACTTAGCGCGCCGGACATTCCTTCTCGATGGTCTTGATCGAGGTGATGGTTAGGGTCACCGAGGCCGGAGAACCCATTCGGGCCATGGCGTCTGAACTGGTGCTCATGGAAGGCGATTCCGTCCCGGTTACTTCCACGCGCTGGCCCAGATACCGGCGCAGTTTTGTTTTTCCAGTCGGCTGAAGTTCGTACGTCATGCCGGGATCCTGCCTGATCAATATGTAATCGCCGCTCGACCGGGTGACGCAGCCCTGCACGGTTACTTGCTCTTTGGCATCTTTCGAGGTGTGCGGGGCGGTTTTGCTGGGGTTGGTGTCCTGCGCATGCGCTAAGAGAAAACTGCTCGAAAGCAGCAGAGCGATGCACCAGTGTCGCTTACTCATAATAAAGCTTCTTCCCTGCCTCTTCCCTGTTCAATGGGATGCAACGCGACGGCTGCGGTTGCACGGAATCTCTGGTGGCGCGAACTATTTCACGTGAGTTTCCTGATAGTGCAGTTCTTTCCATTGGCCGGCGCGTTTCACCCATAGCTCAGTGATATACACACGGGAGAGGCGTATCTGGGACTTGGGCGGAAACTGCATAGTGCTTTCGTAGATCACGAAAGCGGCATCCGGACCGAGCGGAACCAGCTTGAACCCCCAGAGAGTATAGGTGAAGGCACTCGTGTCGGCGAGCTCGCTGACCGCTTGAAGCTTGCTGCGCTCACCCTTGCCATCCACTTCAACACCCTGGTAATCATCGGCTAACAATTCCGCGTAGCCATTCTTGTCTTTGTTCTTGAGCGCTTCCCACTCCGCTTTGATCTTGGCTTGGAAAACCTGGTTCAGAGCCGAGTCCGCGGAGACTGCGCCCATTGGGGATGCCTGGCTGGTTCCAGCGGGCGCTGTGGGTTGTTGCGCCAGCGCAAGGCACGACAGGCATGCAATGCAGGCGAAGACGCGGCAGGTTCGCATAAGTCCTCCAAGAACGAACGCAGCGAATCTTATCAGTTCCCCCTCGGTTCCCTCTCAGTTCCCTTGCGGCTCTTCTCGGAGCATCGCTGATAATCGGGCTGTGTAATTCTGCGGGTGGGGTTCGGATGAATGGCGATCAGGCGGACGGGTGGGGTTCGGATGAATGGCGATCAGGCGGACTGGATCGTCGTCCGCACGTCGTCCGCACGTCGTCCGCGCTAGGAGCGACAAGAAACACACTTTGTCAAACGGCACGAGGTACTCGGGTAGAGTGTTCCGAAGGGAAGGTCGCCTCTCGGTTCATTTCTCCGTCCACCATGCGCCAGATGCCCAACGGATTTGCGTCTTTCAATTCTTGCGGTAACGCTTCGTCAGGAAATCCCTGGTAGCAGACTGGGCGGGTAAACCTGAAAATGGCCCGAGTTCCCACCGATGTGGAGCGTCCGTCCGAGGTTGAGGGATAGGGACCTCCATGCACCATGGCGTGACACACCTCGACGCCGGTCGGGAAGGCGTTGAACACGAGGCGGCCGACTTTGCCCTCAAGGATCGCGATGAGATCGGCGAAGTCGCGAAGATCGTGCTCCGTGCCATGAATGGTCGCGGTGAGATGGCCTTCGAGAGAGCGGGCAATCTCGAGAACTTGATCGCGGTTGGAGTGGCGCACAAGAAGTGTGGTTGGGCCAAAGATTTCCGCATCCAGGTTCGAGCCTAGAAATGTGGCCGCATCCGTGTCAAAGAGCGCTGAATTTACGGCAAACCCGGGATGTTGTGCAGGTTTCGAAGCCTCGGCAACAAGAGTAACGCCAGCATCTGTTTTTCGCCCGGCAAGCGCAGAATCGTACGAAGAATGAATGGCGCGGGTCAGCAGATGAAATGGCGCCGAGGCGGCGACCAGTTGCCGCAACTTGTCGGTAAACTTGGCAGCTTCGTTGCCGTGCGGGAGAAACACCATGCCCGGCTTGGTGCAGAACTGTCCGGCGCCCAGGGTAAACGAAGTGTGCAGCCCTGCGGCAATGTTCTCGCCACGGTCTCGCAGAGCGCCCGGCAAGATGAATACAGGATTGGTGCTGCTCATTTCCGCGTAGAACGGAATCGGCTCGGGACGCGACGCAGCCACGTCCATCAGCACTCGTCCGGCTGTGCGGGATCCGGTGAATCCCCCAGCCTTCACCAGCGGATGCTTCATCAATGCGGTGCCAATCTGAGCGCCGCTGCCAAACAGAAGCGAGAAAACTCCTTCGGGCAAACCACACTCCCGAACGCTTTCCCGAACCATTTGCCCTACGAGTTCGCTGGTGCCGGGATGCGCGGCGTGGGCTTTCACGATGACGGGGTTGCCTGACGCCAAGGCCGACGCGGTGTCGCCGCCGGCAACAGAAAAAGCCAGGGGGAAATTGCTGGCTCCGAATACGACGACCGGGCCGAGAGGCCGCAGCATGGATCGAATGTCCGGTTTGGGAGCGGGCTTGCGATCGGGTTCGGCTTGGTCGATGCGCGCGGCTACCCACGATCCCTCTTCCGCCACTTCGGCGAAAAGCCGCAGCTGAGCGCAAGTGCGCGCAGTCTCACCCTGCAAACGCGCGGGGGGCAGAGCGGTTTCTTTCCCGGCGCGGTCAACGATATCGCCGGCGATGGATTCTATTTTCGCCGCGATCTTGCGCAGGAACGCGGCGCGGTCTCGTCCTGGAATTCGGCTGAAGGATGCAAAGGCTTCTGCCGCAAGGCGCGCTGCGAGATCGACTTCTTCCGCGGTTGCGCTGATGAATCCGGGCTCGAGATGTTGCCCAGTGGTGGGATCGGTGGCATAGAGCGGCTCCGACGAACCGTTGCCTTCTCGAAATCCGATGAGCGATCTACCTGAGAGTTTTGCCATTTTCGACTTTACTTTCTGCTGGCTAAAGCATAGCCGCCTGCGGGCTGCGGGCGGGAGCGCAACGCGTCGCGAATGATCCGGCTGGTTTGTTCCAGTTCTTCACCGACCAATTGCAAACGCGGCGGACGCACCCGCGGATTCCCCATCCCCACCTCGGCTTGGACGAGCTTGATGAGCTGAACGAAATTCGGAACCGTATCCATGCGCAGCAAGGGCAGGAACCAGCGATATAACTCAAACGCTTTGTCACTTTCTCCGTTGATGCCGTAGTGGAAAAGGTCGACCGATTCGCGTGGCAACGCATTGGCCAGGCCGGCGATCCAGCCGGTCGCTCCGACTCCGATGGCTTCGAGTACGGCGTCATCCACGCCGACGGAGATTTCGAGACGACGGTCGAGCAGCGCGCGAATGGCGGAGACACGCCGGGCATCGGTGCTCGACTCCTTCACCGCTTCGAAGTTTTCATGTTCGGCGGCCAACTCGCGAATTTGTTCGGGAAGGAAATCTGTTCCGTAGGCCACAGGATTGTTGTAGAGCATGCAGGAAAGCGGAGTGGCCGCAAACACGGTGGCCACGTGGGTCTTCATTTCCCGCCAATCCCCCTGGTAGACGTAGGGCGGCAACACCATCAAAGCGTCGCAGCCGGCCTCCGCGGCCGCCTTGGCGATGGCCACCGCTTCCGAAGTGGTGAGCGCCGAGATGGAAGCCACGACGGGTCCGCGCCCATCAACCGTGCTGACACAAGTGCGCAGAATCTCAATCTTCTCGTCGAAAGAGAGAGTCGCGCCCTCTCCCAAAGAACCGAGGGCGACGATGCCGGCGCAACCGTTGTCGAGCAGCCAACAGCAATGTTTCGTCAAGAAGCTGTGATCGACACGAAGATCTTCGGTAAAACTGGTGGTGACGGCGGGAAGCACACCCTTCCAGTTCATGATTGTCCTCCTGTTACCTGGCAGTGCGTTTGCGATTTGCCTGCGATGGCCGCTAAGGTTTCAACACGGGCGGGGAACACGGGCGGCCGAACGGAATCCGGGTTCCACTTGAAAAGAAATTGGGTGGCGGGGCCGCAGACGCGTCCCTGGCAAGGACCCATGCCGCAACGCGTGTGCAGCTTGGCGGCGCGCCACGAGCGGTGCTGACGAAGACGAGAATAGGAAACGTCCTCACAACGGCAAACCATGGTGTCTGGCGAAGGCAAGCTCGTCAACTCCGGGCGCAAGCGGAACGTGCGATCGAGCAATGGAGCGAAGCGGCGCGCTTTTCTACGATTGCCGAATAATGCTTTGGCTTCGATTCCTCGCCCAGCCGCAGCGAGGCCAGCAATCTGACCTTCGATAAGCGCTAACTCCACGCCTCCAACGCTGGTTGGCTCCCCGGCACAGAAGACGGAAGGGACCGTTGTTGTCTGAAAGTCGTCGACTTGCACGCAACCATTCGTGACCGCGCAGCCCAACAGCGAGGGCAATTCGATGTTCGGGATCAGATGAAAACCGCAGGCGAGATAGTCGCATGGGATGTTCTCGTTTTTCCCGGCGCGCGAAATGGTTACGCTCTCGAGAGCCTGCTGGCCTTGAGCGGCGACCGGCCAACTGTTTGGGGCAAACGGAACTCCTGCGAGATCACGTTTCAGTTGGAACCCCTGGACAATTTTCTCGGGCCAGCTGAACAGTGCGAGACCGAATTTTGCCAGATCGCTCCAGGATGCCTGCTCGCAAATCACTGGGATCTCGGCGCCATGCTTGTGGAGATAGGAAGCCACTGCCAGCAATAATGGGCCGGTGCCGGCCACCACCACGCGCTTGCCGCGAATCGGCAGGCCGCACTTGACCATTGCCTGCAGACCTCCTGCGCCCATCACATTCGGCAAAGTCCAACCGGGAAACGGGAGAAATCTTTCTCTTGCTCCGGTTGCGAGCACCAATTTCTCGTAGGTGAGTTCGCAGAAGCCGTCGAGATTTTCCGCTAACAAGACGCCTGGTTCCGGCTGGTGCACCACGCGCAGGCCACAGAGGGCGGTCGCATCGGACGCGCGCAACCGCGCAGACCATTGTGAGGCTTCCGTCTTTTGCGCATCTTCAGAATCACTCCGCCAGATCTGGCCGCCGAGCCGGAAGTTGTCGTCGACGAGGCCAACGCGAGCACCGCACTCCGCCGCGCGCGCGGCGGCCGCCATGCCTGCGGGGCCTCCGCCGATCACGAGGATTTCAAAGTGCCGTTGCGCTTCGCTGGTCATCTGTTTCAGTTTTCGTTGCTTCAGTTCTCGTTATTTCAGTTCGCGTTATTTCAGTTCTTCGGGCTTCAGTTCTCGGTCGTCACTTGCATTCCCTGTTCGCAGAGCACCTGACAGCTTCGGCAATGCGGTACTCCGCCGATCGCCACACGACACTCGAAACAAATTCCCATGCCGCAGAGAGGGCCGCGTGGTTCGCCGCTGACTGACGTTCGGCAAGGCTGTCCCGCGAGCACCATCGCGACTGCTACGGTCGCACCTGACGGCACCACAACCGGCGTTCCGTTGACTGTCACGGTGAATTGGCTAGGCATGCGCGTACTCCTTCGCGGTTCGCGAGGGGAGGTAAGGTTCGACGGGAATCTCCGGCTTTGCGCCGGTGATCTGATCGGCCAGAACGCGCGCCGTGCCTAGAGATGTTGTGATTCCCAGGCCCTCATGCCCGGTCGCCAGAAATATGGACTTACTCCCGGGTGCAGCTCCAGTGGGTTCCGCTGTCGAGTCTCTAACCCAGGGCCCGATCAGCGGAAGCTTGTCGGGAGTAGCGGCACGAAATCCCGTCCAGGTTCGCACCGTCGACAACTGAGCCAAGCCCGGCATGTATTGCTGCGCTCGTTGCAGCATGCGCACTAGCATGGAGTGATCCACCTCTTTGTGCTCCGCGCCATACTGCCGCGAAGAACCGATGAGAATCTGGCCCGTACGGCGCGGCTGCACGTTGAACGCCACCGAATCGCCGGTGACGGAGTGAGCGCTCTTTAAATAGCCGAGTTCCACTAACTGGTGCCGGACGAATCCGGGGTAGCGGTCGGTGATAACCAAATGGCCTTTCCTCTTCTTGATCTCGAGCCCCGGCGTAAGTTCGGCGGCGGAAGCCCCGGCTGCGTTCACGATGATTTCCGCGGAGATTTCTGTGCCATCCGTCAACCGGACTTGCCCCCGGCCAAGCTTCGCGACGGGGACACCAATTTGAAGTTTTGCTCCTTGCTTCTGCGCGCGCTCCATCAGAAAGCGGGCCGCACACGGCGGATACAGGACCCCGTCCTCTGGAACGAGAAGACCTCCGGCCAGGCCGGGGCGAAGATTTGGCTCCAGACGCCGTAGAGTTTGGGCATCGAGCACTTCCGTGGGAACTCCGCGTTTGCCGTAGTAGTCGCGCTTGCGGCGGACTTCGTTCATTTCTTCTTCGTCAGCCGCGACCCATATGGTTCCACACTGTTCGTATTCCACGTCATCGGGTAATTCGGGTCTTAATTCCTGCCACAGTTGCTGCGAGTAACGTGTCAACGCGAACTGGGCGTCGGAATCGTCCATGACAACGATGTGCCCCATGCCGGCGGCGGTTGCGCCGCTTCCGATGACGTCGGCGTCAACGACCACCACGCGCAAGCCGCGACGCGCAAGTTCGTCCGCGCACGCCGCGCCTACGATGCCGGCGCCCACAATCACAACGTCATAGGCTGCAGTGCTCATGCGCGAATGCCCATGCATAGCGGGTCGCGTGGATCGAGGAGCAGCTCGGCCTCGGCGTTCACAAATGCCGAGCCTTTTATGCTCGGATATACCTTGCCGTCGCGCAACTTCACGCTGCCTTCAAACACGCTGCCAACAATACTTTCCTGCTTCCAGGTTTGGCCTTCGCGGATTTTGCCGTCGGCGTAAAGACACGCCAATTTGGCGCTGGTCCCGGTGCCGCAGGGAGAGCGATCATAGGCTTTGCCGGGACAGAGCACGAAGTTTCTGCTGTCCACGCCCGGGAGCTGAGATGGACCATAAAGCTCGACGTGGTCGATCTCCTTGCCGTCCGCGCCGGCGATGCCGTTGTGGCGAAGAGCCTGGCGAATCGCCCAGGTGAAATTGGTGAGTGCGTCGACATTCCGGAGAGTCAGTTCCATGGCGTGCTTGCGCACGAGAAAAAACCAGTTTCCGCCCCAGGCCACGTCTCCGTGGACCTCGCCGTATCCAGGGACTTCGACCGCAACATCGGCAGCGCTGCGATAACTTGCAACGTTGTTGACCGTGACCTCGCCATCTTCGTGCAGAACCGCGCTGACGGTGCCGACCGGAGTCTCAATTTTGTGCTCTCCGGGACGGATGCGCTTCATGTAGGCCAAGGTTGCGACCAGACCAATGGTTCCGTGACCGCACATGCCCAGGTAACCGACATTATTAAAGAAGATGACGCCGGCGGCGCTGGCAGAATCGAGAGGATCGCAAAGCAACGCGCCCACCACAACGTCGGACCCCCGTGGCTCATTCACGACGGCGGAGCGAAAATCGTCGTGTTTGTTACGAAAGCATTCCAGCCGGTCAGCCAGCGGTCCGGTGCCAAGGTCAGGGCCGCCGCTCACGACCAGGCGGGTGGGCTCCCCTCCAGTATGGGAATCGATAACCCGGATTCTGCGGCATTCTTGAATAGTCATTTTTCGGCGGTCGTCTTCGCGGTCTCTACCGCAGTCGGGCCCAAACCCTTTTATCAGAATGCCGCTGCGGGGAAGCAGAGCCCTCTATTTTTAATTAGTTAGGCGCCTGTCGTATTTTATGGATACAATATGCAATCGTCAAACCTTAATTCCCTTGATGAGGCTTAACCGTTGACCGGAAAACTCGATCGGGAAAGCCCAGACCCAACTGATCCTAAACCACGGGAATTCGCACGCGGCTTAACTTTGTTTGATTCCGTCATGGTTGTAGTGGGGGCCATGATTGGGTCGGGGATTTTTATTGTCCCGGCGGAGATGGCTCGTCACCTTGGGAGCGCGGGCTGGCTGCTGGTGGCATGGGGTGTGGCGGGCGCGCTCACCATTGCGGGAGCGCTGTGCTACGGAGAACTCTCGGCGATGATGCCGCACGCCGGCGGCATGTATGTTTACCTTCGCGAGGCGTATTCGCCCTTGTGGGGTTTCCTGTATGGCTGGACTTTATTCTCAGTCATTGAGACGGGCACGATTGCCGCAGTCGCGGTGGCGTTCGCGCGCTTCACCGGAGTGTTGTGGCCGAGGATCTCGGAAGAAAATTATCTAGTCACACCTCTCCGCATCTCAAGCCACTACGCGCTTTCGCTTTCGACCGCTCAACTGCTGGCAATTGCCGTGATTGCGCTGCTCACATTTGGCAATACTCTTGGTCTTCGCTACGGCAAGCTGATCCAGAATGTATTTACGGTCGCTAAGACGGGAGCCCTTGGCGGTCTGATTGTTTTGGGGATTTTCGTTGGACGCAATGCAGCCGCGCTCCATGCAAATTTCGGTGACGCGTGGCATGCGCGCGGCGTCGATTCTCTGGGGGGCGGGCTGACCGCAACCACAATGTTCGGCCTGTTCGTGGCCATCTGCCTGAGCCAGACGGGGTCGCTGTTTTCGGCCGACTCCTGGCACAACATTGCTTTTGCGGCGGGCGAGGTGAAGCGACCGGAGCGCAACGTGACGCTTGCCATGGTGATTGGCACGTGCGTTGTGATCGGGCTGTATCTTCTGGCCAATGTCGCGTATCTGGCGACGCTCCCGTTAGAGGCGATTCAGCATGCACCGGCGGATCGTGTGGGAACAGCGACATTGCGGGCGATCTTTCCGGGGGCTGGGACCGCGGCAATGGCGGCCGCAATCATGGTTTCGACCTTCGGCACCATCAACGCCCTGACCCTGACCGGAGCGCGGGTTTATTACGCGATGGCTCGGCAGCGGCTCTTCTTCCCTTTCGCCGGAAAACTCAACGCGGCGAACGTGCCTGCATCTTCGCTGAGGTTGCAGGGCCTGTGGGCTGCTTTTCTGGTGTTGCCTCGTGTCTATGATCCGGCAACGCACACGTGGGGAAACTTATACAGCAACTTGCTCGAGTATGTTATTTCCGCCGCGCTGATTTTCTACGTGCTGACGGTGGCTGGAGTGTTTCGACTGCGCATCAAGCGCCCGGACGCACCGCGACCTTACCGCACGATTGGATATCCTGTAGTGCCGGCTCTCTACATTGCTTTTGCCACCTCGATTCTGGTGGTGCTGTTTGCATATCGCCCAGCGACAACGTGGCCGGGACTGCTGATTGTCCTGTTGGGAATTCCAATTTATCTGGTGATCGGCTGGGCGGACCGAAAAGCGGCCCCGCAAGTTGCTCAGCCTCAAAGCGTTGATCCTCAGAACGCAGAGTGAACTCAAGAACTGAGTTGTCCGGAGGAGTACAAATGCCAGCGAGAATCGCCAGAGCGAAAAGCGCCCGAGAATCGAGACGATTGACGCTTTCGCTCGAATTATTGCGGAGGATTGTCTGTTCGACCGTGGTTGCCGGTCTCGCGGCGGTCGCCGTAAACGCACAGTCTGCGGCCACGACCGAAATACTGCGGCGAGCGTTTCTGGATCACGAATTTGCGGTTAAATCCTTTGGACCGGTGCGCTGGCTGGAGGGAGGACGGGCCTACACCACGCTGGAAACATCCACTCTAGCGCCCTCCGCCAAAGGCACCTCCGACGCAAGCGCGGGAGCGGTTGATCTGGTGCGCTACGACACGGCTACTGCGCAGAGAGAGGTTCTGATCTCGGCGCAGCAACTGACCCCCGCTGATGGCAAGAAGCCGATCACCATTGAGGACTATTCGTGGTCGGCGGATATGAACCGGGTGCTGATCTTCACTAATTCCAAGCGGGTGTGGCGAGAAAACACGCGTGGCGACTATTGGGTGTTCGAGCGGAAATCCGGAGTTTTGCGGAAGCTGGGAAACGGAGGGCCGCCCTCGACGCTGATGTTTGCGAAGTTCTCTCCCGACGGATCGAAAGTGGCATACGTGCGCTTCAACAATATTTATGTGGAAGACGTGCAAAGCGGAGAGACCACGCGGCTGACACCAGATGGTTCGGAAAAGATCGTCAACGGCACTTCGGACTGGGTCTATGAAGAGGAATTTGGGGTACGCGACGGATTTCGCTGGAGTCCCGACGGCAAACGCATTGCCTACTGGCGGTTCGACACCAGTGCAGTCAAAACGTTTGCCTTGATCTACGACACTGGTGCACCGTACAGAATCGTAACCGGTATTCCTTATCCGGAGTTCGGGGTGTATCCGACGGTGCGGCAAATTCCCTACCCGGAACCAGGAACTCCTAATTCTGCAGTTCGCGTCGGCGTGGTTCCATCCGTGGGCGGCGAAACTCGATGGATGCAGGTTCCGGGCTATGCGAATGACAACTACATTGCGCGCATGGAATGGGCGGGAGATTCAGATTCGCTGGTCTTGCAGCATTTGAATCGCCTCCAAAATACGAACGACGTCCTGCTGGCGGATGCACGGACGGGCGCTGTTCGCAGCGTCTACCAGGACCACGACAGCGCGTGGGTGGATGTAGTAGACGAACTGAAATGGCTGCACGGCGGCAAAGATTTTCTCTGGGTCAGCGAACAGGACGGCTGGCGACATATTTACTTGATTTCCAGAGATGGCAAACAAGTTCGTGTGCTGACCGCGGCACCATTCGATGTGCTGGATCTGCTGGGGGCCGATCCCGAGGAGAAGTGGATTTACTACATCGCGTCGCCAGAGAATGCCACACAACGCTATCTTTACCGCACACGGCTCGATGGCAAGGCAACGCCCGAGCGGCTGACGCCGGCGAACGAGACGGGAACGCATTCTTACAATGTCTCTCCGGACCTGCGCTGGGCGATTCACAGCTATTCGACGTTCGACACGCCTCCGGTGACCAACCTCATTCGCTTGCCCGATCACCAATTTCAGCGCGTGCTCGAGGACAATGCCAAACTGCGCTCCAGTTCAAAGGATATTGTCTCTGGGCCAACGGAATTCCTTCATGTCGATATCGGCGAGGGCGTGTCATTGGACGGGTGGCTGATGAAGCCGAAAGACTTCGACCCAGCAAAGAAATATCCGCTCCTTATCTATGTATACGGAGAGCCCGCCGGGCAGACTGTGCTGGATCGATGGGATGAGTGGAATGGGATATTTCATCGGGCCCTCGCGAATGAGGGATACATTGTCGCGAGTTTCGACAACCGTGGAACGCCGGCTCCAAAAGGACGGGCCTGGAGGAAAGTCGTATACGGCAACGTGGGAGTTCTCTCGTCAAAGGAGCAGGCTCTGGCTCTGCAGGCTCTCGAACGAGCCCGGCCCTACGTTGACGCGAATCGGGTTGCCGTCTGGGGACGCAGCGGCGGCGCTTCCAACACTCTCAACCTGATGTTCCGCCATCCCGAACTCTACAAGGTTGGGATGGCTGTGTCTCCCGTCGCTGACCAGCGCCTCTACGACAGCATTTATCAGGAGCGCTACATGGGATTGCCGGAAGATAATGCCGAGGGCTATAAGGCCGGCTCGCCCATCAACTTCGCGGAAGGACTTCAAGGCAAATTATTGCTGGTGCACGGCTCGGGAGACGACAACGTCCACTACCAAGGCACGGAGTTGCTGGTGAACCGGCTGGTGGAGCTGGGGAAACCGTTCGACTTTATGACTTACCCGGGACGGACTCACGCGATCGTGGAGGGATCCGGAACGGCTTACCATCTTTATTGTCTGCTCGCGAGGTACCTGGAAGAGCATCTTCCGCCCGGAGCTGCGGGGCACTAGACGAGGCTAGTTTCTACATAACATGCGATATAGTAGATGTTGCAAATTGGTAGGTCAGGCGTCAAATCTGGCATTTCAGCGTTCGAAAACATGGACTTAGAAACCGCATCGGAATCGGCAATCCCGCGACAGTCGCTTACTTCGGCAGTTGCCGATAAGTTGCGCGACCAGATTATTCGCGGCCAGATCCCAGAGGGCTCTCAGCTGCGGCAGGACGCGATTGCAAGTCAATATCAGGTTAGCCGGATTCCAGTTCGCGAGGCACTGCGGCAGCTGGATGCGGAAGGCCTGATCTCCATCGTCCCGAACCGGGGAGCAGTTGTGCCCGCGTTGTCTCCCGAGGATATCGAAGAGCTATTTTCGATTCGCGCCCTGCTGGAGCCCGAGGTGTTGAAACTTTCGATTCCCCACCTGACGGAAGAGGATTTCTCGGAAGCGGACGCGGTCTTGCGAAACTATGTAGATGAACTTCGTCGGGACGACCATGTCTCCGCGTGGGGGCGTCTGAACTGGCAATTTCATTCCATTCTCTATTCGCGGGCGAACCAGCCCCGCTTCATGGCCATCATCCGAAACGTCAACAACAGCGGCGAAAGATATACCCGCCTGCAGCTTTACCTGACCCACGGCATGAAGCGAGCTAATGAAGAACATCACCAGATTCTGGAATTCTGCCGTCAGCGTGACGTGCCGCAGGCCTGCAAGTTGTTACGCCAGCATATTCAGTACGCCGGTGAGTCGCTGAAGCGGGCACTGGAGCAGAAGCGAAGCGATGCGCAGGTGAATCCTGGCGATGGCGCCGGGCGCTCGAAATCGTAGTCGCAATAGCGTTTGCGGGCCGCGGCCTACGCGGCTTGTGGCATAGCTCACAGCTAATATAATTGTCATCCTGAGCGCATTTGCGCAGATGCCTCCACGCGCGACAGGATATCGAGAACAGATGCACTGGCTGCTATACCCTGCAGAAACTCGCGTCGACGCATGCAGTGACCTCGTTGCTACTTTGTTCCAGGGCGAATCGTTTCAGCGCCGTCGACGCCGAGCGCCGAGGGAGTCCCGGTCTTCCTTGATTTCGAAGTTCGCGGGCGGAGTCACGCCGAGCAGATACTGCACGAAATAATCCCAGCGGCGCCTCGCCAGATACAAGGCGTGTTCCCCGCTCTCGCCATGAAACATATTGGGCACGAACAGCATGTCGAAGTTTTTATTCGCTTTCATCAAAGCGTCGACGAAACGAATCGTCTCCACCGGATGAACGTTATCATCGATGTCGCCATGCTCCAGCAGCAGATGTCCCTCGAGTCGCGGAGCCATGGTCACGTTTGACTGCGCGGCGTAGTCGTCTTGCACGGGATATCCCTGGTAAACCTCATTCCACCATGCTTTGTCGAGGCGAGCATCGTGATCGCCCGAGGTGGAAACTCCAACCTTGTAGAACTCCGGAAAAACCAACATGGCGTGAGCCGCGCCGTAGCCTCCCGCGGAAGTGCCGAAGATTCCGACTCGTGTCGCATCCATGTATGGATAGCGCTCGGCCATTTGTTTGATCATGGCCACGTGGTCTTCAAAAGAGCCGCCCAGGTTCCTGTAGGAGAACTGATGAAAAGCCCGGGAGCGTCCGGCAGTGCCGCGGCCATCCACCATGACGACCACAAAGCCCAGTTCCGACATTGACTGCAGCCATAGCGTACTGCCAAAACTCTTGGGCACAAAGAACCCCTGCGGACCTGTGTAGACGAACTCGACGATCGGATATTTCTTCGCCGGATCGAAATTCGACGGCCGCCAGATCAAGCCATAGAGCTCCGTAGTGCCGTCCGCAGCTTTACCTTGGAACGGCTCCGCGAATTTCCATCCCGTCTTTGATAGTTCGCTGGCATCCGTCTTCTCGATCACGCGGACCGCCGAGCCATCCTTGGTGCGCCGCAACACGGATTCCCCAGGCAGGTCTGGACGAGAATAGTTATCCACGAAGAATGTTCCGTCCGGCGAAACGCTGACGGAATGATTCGCATTCTCCGGAGAAAGCAGCTGCAATCCTTTGCCATCAAACCCAATGCTGTACAAATGGGCCTGGTACGGGTCCTCGCCTTTCTCGCGTCCGTTGGCCAGGAAATAGACGCGCCGGTTCTTCTCGTCGATGTGCTCGATTTCGCGCACGACCCACGGGCCCTGCGTGATCTGGTTCTCCAGTTGTCCCGTTTTCCGGTTATAGATGTAAAGATGATTCCAGCCGTCGCGCTCGGACGACCAGAGGATCTCTCCCGTGGCCTCTACAAATCGATAGAAAGTTTCGCCCGGATCGACATAGGAATCGGCTTGCTCACGCACTAAGACCTTCTGCTCTCCCGTCGATGCATCCACTACTCGAAGCTCTTTGGCCTTGAACCCACGAGCATCGTAGTCGTAGTAGAAACTCTTGCTGTCAGGGAACCAATCAAAGCCGGGGCCATCCTGAAAAGGAAGCTCGATCGTCGCAGACGACACGTCGATCCGCTTGCCTGACTGAATATCGAAGATGATGGTCTCTGCCTTCGCCAAAACCTCTCCCGGCAGGGGGTAGACGTAGGTGAATGCCCGCGGCCTCAGCTGATCCGGCGGTACAAATTGCAGGCTGGTGAAGCGGCCGGAATTCCTGGAATCAATACGGTAGGTGACCAGCTTCGAGGAATCGGGCGACCAGAATACTGCCGCGGGTTGCTTCACATCTTCCGTTCCTTGATCGACCATTACGCGCAGCGAAGGCAGCGGAGTCGCATAGTCCCAACTCGCGGCGCCGTCGTGGGTCAGTTGCAGCACTGTGCCCGTCGACACGTCCCTGAGGTATAGGTTGTATTCCTTGACGAATGCGGCCCAACGCTTGTTCGGCGAGAGCACTTCGTTCGCCGTCTCCGGATGCGTCGGCTCCTTCTGGCATTCGTATGTGGCCAGTGGACAGGTCCATTGCGCACCGTCGACGGAGAAGCGAATTGACTTTCCGCCGTCTACAAAGTCGATTTCGGAAAAAGGCAACGCGGTCGCAGAATATTCTTGCTTGGCGGCTTTTGAAAGCGCGGTTGCCAGACGTTCATGGTCGAAAGCTGGAGCGCTCGTGTTCTGCTCGGCGTCGACCAGGACGAACTCGCTTTCGTTCATGCCGATTCCTGAGCCAACTTTCGCATCGACTCTGCGGTACCAGAAGCGGTTGGTCTTTTCGATCCAGTGCGGCGTCACATCCGCGACGTAAACCAGATGCCGCACGTTGCCGGGCAGAAACCTTTCGGCCCGCTGGTAGTCTTCGAGGGTACCTTGCGCGAACGCTGCAGGCAGCGCCAGACACAGCAATAGAACCGCGATAATCCAGGGACGACAATTGGGGCTCATAGTATTTTGTGGCTCTCGACAACTGCGAATAACTAAAAATGCATTCGCCGGAGGCGACCACGTTCGTCGCACCCAGCGAATGCATCGCGATCTCGATCAGCCGTCAACGGTTCTCAGAATTCGAAGTTCGCCCGCAGCTCGATCTCTCGCGCCCCACCATTCGGAGAATTCTGGTAGGGGTTGAGGCTCCCATTGCTGTTGACCCCAAACGCGGAGTTTTGAATGGCGTTCCAGCCGAAGTTTGAACCTCCGTTTGTCGCACCGGCTCCGAAGGTCGGGTGGTTAAAGGCATTCAGCATCTCAGCTTGCAGGCTGAAGCGCAGTGTCTCCGTGATCGGAAAGTGCTTCGTGATCGAGACATCATCGTAGGTGTTGTGGGGTCCATGCAGCCATACTCGTTGGCCAAAAGTACCCGGCGTGATGTTGGGAGCGATGTACGACTGGTTAGCACCCCCCGTCGAGCTGAGGTACTTGGGGTTGATGAACGCAACGTTTTGCGTTCCCGCGATGGGGTATTTGCCAACCGAGCTTTGCAGTTGTGAAGCCGTGACCCCGGTCAAAGTTACTCCACCATCGCCATAGTCGTTAAAGGTATTGGTTCCGCCCAGTAACAAGAACGGCGCACCGGTCTGGAAGGAATAGATGGTTCCCACCGTCCAACCACCGGCGAGACGATCGACCACTCCGCCACGGTTCGCGAACTGCTTACCTTTCCCAAACGGCAAATCGTAGGTTCCGTTGACATGCACAACATGCGTCAGGTCGAAAAGGGTTGGTCCGTAGCTAAGCCGCATATCTCGTAGCGTGAATACCGCACCCTGGCCCAGCCAGTTGTTCTGACTAGCGACTCCAAGGGTATGGCTCCAGGTATAGTTGGCATCAAACTGCAAACCGTGCCAGCCTCGCTGTCGCAAGTCTACCTGCAACGCATTGTAGTTCGAGTATCCCTCAGCTACCGTGTAGCTGGGGGCGCCTCCAATACTTTGCGCATAAGGATTGGCCTGGAAATAGTTGATCGGATAACCCGCCCCGGCTGCATTGAACGTGCCGGGGGTTACATTCGTCGCGCACGGACTGAAAGCGGTGCCGACCAGATTGCAGAGATAGGGGACCGTTCCATTGATGCCCGCAAGCGTGCCGGCCATCGATCCAGCCTGTCCTGTCTGCAACTCGGTAATGAAATTGGAAAAACCGTAGTCGGCGAGAGGAACCCCGGGCCCACCGGACGCTTCGGTAGCAAACGCAGCGTCGAAAATCGGGAGCGCCACTTGTCCCGGAAGGCCGTTATTTGCGAAGCTGCAGGAGACTTGGTTAGGCTGCCCGCACAGCGGATTCGCCTGGGTGTAGATCGCCAAATTCGTCTGCGCATTCTTGAACTGGGTGAGGAAGCTGTTCGGGAATTGGCTGGTAGTCCCGAAAATATTGACTTCGTTCGGGTTGATATTGAACCACTGACGCAGAGAGCGGCTCCCAACGTAGCGCATTTCGAGCGCAAGGGTTTGTCCAACCTGGCGCTGAACACCCAGATTCCACGATTCCGTATAAGGCTGCTGAATATTGGGGTTTATGCCATTCACCGATCCGAGCTGTCCGGGGCTGGGCCCGAACGTGAAATCTGATACTGCTTCGCTCGTTTGATAAGACAATGGGGCGAGAGCATAGGGAATGCCGGTAAACTGCGCCGCGGTTGCTGGATTTGCGCTGGGGTTGAAGCTGCTGATCGACAAAGTTCCGGGTGTAAATGTGCCAGTCGACTTAGATGTGTTCGCGGCGAGGGCGAACGACTGATAGTAGAAAGAAGCTGCATCCGTAGCCTGGTTCCAGACGTATTGCTGAGGCTCAGTTTCTGTTCGCAGAGAGAAGCCAGCGCGAATTACGGTTTTGTCTCCACCCAGCAGTTTTCCCAGCAATCCACTGTCAAAGGAAGGATTCCAGGCAAAACCAAGGGCTGGTTGCACAGCCTTGTTCCACGCGTTGTAGGGCTTGGCATTCTGAACCAGCATCGGATTCAGACCATTCGGATCGGTTGTGAAAACCCCGGGATTAAAAAGATTGTTGATCCCGGAAGGGCCGTAAATAGCGGCTGGACTCGCGGAGTGGTATAGGTTCGAGAGGTCTTTATCCATCGAGGTGAAGTCCCAGCGCAGACCGTAATTGAGCGTAAAACTTTTCCGGATGCGATAGGAATCCTGAAAGAAAAGGCCCTTGGCTCCTATCAGTTCATCGAGGTTATATCGTCCAATCTGCTGCACATAGTTATGCTGCGAGGGGACAAACGCATAGTCTCCGCCCACGCTGGCGATCCGTCCCGTCAGAATCGCATAGAGCTGCTGGGCCTCAGATTGCTGGCCGGGACTTGCGCCCGTGAGCGTACCACCAGTTCCGATCGTAAAAGCATTCTGCGCTGGATCTCCATTCGCGAGGCCGAAGTTGACGACTGGATATCCCAGCTCAGGGTTGTAGTAATGGTCCTGCTCGCGCCACCAGGAGAAGCCAAAGTTCATGGTGTGCGCATGGTGTTGCCAGGTCATGGTGTCGGAAGCGTTGAAGACAGGGTACTCAGTATTGATACCCGAATAAAAGATCGTCCCTGACATCTGCGAGCCTTCTGGGTAGGGAGCCGACGGATAGTTCCACCCCAGCTGCGGGTTGTTGACGCTAAGAGGAGGGGCATTGTACGCGCCAAGACTGACGTTATAAAGGAAGCCGCCTCGAAAGTCGTTAACCAGCGTCGGCGATAATGTCCAGGTAAATCCGAAGCTTAACGTGTAGCTCTTGTCGCTGTTCCCGGCCCCGGTCTTGGAAAAAGCCGAGCCTGGGAAATCGGGCGGATTCGCGCCTGGATAATTGTCCTTCGTCATGTTCCACGCCAGGTTAAAGCGCATTTTTTGCGAAGCAACAAAATCGACACGGGCCGCAGGAAAATAACTTGTCTGCGCGTTGTTCACTTGCCAGGTGAGGTGATTGAGGTTGGGATCTTCGTGAGCATTCGGACTCACTTCTCCTGAAGCCGTAGCTGCCTGCGCCGCCGCCAATACCGTTGATGGGCAATAAACAGCGGGACAATTTAGGACCGAAGTCGGAAGGTTTGCGCCGGGATTTGAGGTGTTATAGGTCTGCGCCAGGTTGAAAAGGTTGACGGTTTGACCGTTGTAGGAGAAGACTCCGGTTTGGGCTGCCGGGGTAAACAGATCATTTGCGGTCGTGTACGCACCCGGAATCTTCCGCTCTGCATAGCTGCCGAAGAAGAACAATTTGCCCTTGAGAATAGGGCCGCCGACGCTCGCTCCAAAGTCGTTCAGGTGGAGAAGATTCTTAGTCGCCGGGTTTGCCGGGGTTATCGCGGTCTGCGTATCATTCAGCCAACTGTTTGCATTCAGGCCGTCATTGCGGAAATCATCGTAAACGCGGCCGTGAAATGCGTTGCTGCCACGCCGCGTGACGAAATTAAGCTGCATGTTAGCCTGGCCGTACCCTTGGTCAAGGTTGAGCGATTCCGTGTCCACCGTCATCTCTTCGATGGATTCCAGCCTTGGAGAGACGATGGGCGCTGCGTTTCCGCCGAACTTCATCCGGCTCGGGCTACTGATCACCCCGTCGATGTTATTTCCCTGAGCGATGGCCGGAAGGCCATCGTAGGTTCCGGCCTGCTGCACAAAGCTGGCTCCAGGGACCAGAAAGGAAAGCTGGGTCAAATCCCGGCCTTCAATCGGCAGGTCCTCGATCTGCCTCAGATCGATGGTCGTACCAATCGCGTTGGTCGTTGTTTCAACCAATGGCGCGGTGCCCCCGCTGACTTCAATCGTCTCGTTAATGGTGCCAACTTTCAATGCCGTCTTGATATCCGTGGTCTGTGCCGCTTGCACCACCACATCGGTAAAGACCTGGGATGCGAAGCCGGCTTTCGAAACGGTGAGCTTGTACTTTCCGAGAGAAAGGTTCACGAAGGTGTGCATGCCCTTATCCTGAGTCTCACCCTTTTGCACCTGGTTTGTGGCGAGGTCCCGGAGCTCGAGTTGCGCGCCTTGCACCACGCTGCCGCTGGAGTCGAGAACGGTTACGGTCACGGTTCCCTCAGAACCCTGCTGTGCCCAAACAGTTGGGGCAACGCATAACGCCAACAGAACCGACAGAATGGTCCTGCAACCGGGCACTCGACGCGAAGATGTGGAAACCATGTTGTCCTCCTTCAGCAAGCCAAATAAGGCTGTTGCGCGGCTCACACCGCTAAAGTTGCTCCCGAGCGCGTCGCGGGCGTCGTCCAATGAGATCACACACACGTGGAGCCAGATTCGCGGCGGAGCAAACGTTTACCTATGGTGGGATTTTGTATACTTTATTCGCCGGTGTTGTCAACCATATTCTGAATTCCCTCGGCTCGGGCCGGTTTCAGACGGAACCTGCAGCTCGGTTTTGCTGCAAGCCCTTGAAACTCTCGGTCCAGCCGTTCGGCCCGGGTTCTCTTCGTGCAGAGTCGTTGCGTTGCGGTACCCTACTGGCGGACCGCTGGGTCGAGAAATCGCTTGCCATGAAGGTTGTCTCTCACATTTCAAGACGGGATCTGCTGAGGTACCTAGGCTCGGCCGGGATCGGGCTCGCGGTGAGCCCAATCGCCTGGTCCGCGTCGCGGCGCGCGAGTCCGGTAACCCTCGTGGATGTGGCTCGCCCGGCGGGAATCTCGTTCCAGCATGACAACGCGGCGTCCGCGGAAAAATTCTTGATCGAAACGATGGGATCGGGGTGCGGTTGGATCGATTACGACCAGAATGGGCTGCTCGATCTCTATCTTGTGAATGGCGCGGCCACTCGCGCCTATAGCCCGAAACACCCGTTAAGCAGCGCACTCTATCGTAACAATGGAGATGGCACCTTTACGGACGTTACCAGAGCAGCGGGCGTGGCTGCCGAAGGGTTGTTCGGCATGGGTGTCGCGGTCGGCGATTTTGACAACGACGGGTTCCCGGACTTGTTCGTGCTCGGTTACGGTCGATGCATTCTCTACCACAACAACGGGGACGGAACCTTCACTGACGTGACGGCACGGGCGGGGGTGGGCAATTCCGGCCGCTGGGCATCGAGTGCCGCATGGTTCGACTACGACAATGACGGCCACCTCGATCTTGTAATTGCCAACTACGTCGACTGGTCACCGGAGCGCAATTTCTATTGCGGGGACCAGGGGCCCGGGATGCGAAGTTACTGCCATCCGGACGATTTTCGCGGCCAGCCGCCGACGCTATATCACAACAACGGTGACGGCACTTTCAGCGATGTCAGCAAATCGTCGGGAATCGGGTTGAAGGGAGGCAATGGCCTTGGCGTTGTTACCTTCGATTACGACAACGACGGGTGGCAGGATATTTTTATCGCCAATGATCACATGCCGAACTTCCTGTTTCACAATAACCGCGACGGCACTTTCCGCGAAGTGGGATACGCAGCCGGGGTCGCGGTCAGCGCAGACGGTCTGTTCGAAGCCGGCATGGGTACGGACGCCGCCGACGCGACCGGCAGCGGGCGCATGGACCTGGTGGTCACTCACCTCGACATGCAACTCGCGCGCTTCTATCAAAATCTGGGAGACCGGACTTTCGACGACGCAACCCTGCGCTCGAAAATTGGCTACGCTACCTATCACATGAGCGGGTTCGGCACGCGCTTCATGGACTACGACAACGATGGAGCGCGCGACCTCTTCATGGCCAACGGACATGTGCTCGACAACATCCAGCGCTACCACGCCGATACCCGGTACGCTGAACCCAAACTGATGTTCCGCAATAACGGACATGGAATCTTCGAAAACGTCAGCGACCTTCTGGGTCCGGATTTTCAGCTACCCCGCGTCAGCCGCGGCGCAGCTATCGCCGACTTCGATAATGATGGCGATCTCGACATTCTCGTGAACAACAATGGTCAGGCTCCTCAACTGCTGCGGAATGATGGAGGAAATGCCAACCATTGGCTGGAAATCCTGCTGATCGGCACCAAGTCCAATCGGGACGGCGTGGGCGCCCGAGTAAAGTTGTCGGCCGGGGATCTTATGCTCTACGACCAACGTAAGGGTGGTATGAGCTACCAATCCGCACAGGACCCGCGGCTTCATTTTGGATTGGGGCCGCACTCGAATGTTGACGCAATCGAAATCGTTTGGCCCAGTGGCAACGTGACCAAGCTGGCTAACCTCAAGGGCGACCAGATTATCGCGGTGAGGGAGGACGTGGGGATCGTGGAACGTCCGTTCCCTCGCGTCCCGGAGAAATGAGAATCGCGCGCAATCGTCGGGCGCCTATTGATGCGCCGGTGACGCTTGTTCGTCCGCGATTCCATGGCCCGCATAACCCATCTTTCGATCTCCGGGAGCAGAGCTGATGCGATCGGCTTGAGCCTGATTCAGCTTCTGGAGCGTGGCCAGAGCTTCTTGCGCCTGCTGGAGGTCTCCGTGCCGCTGGAAGGCTTTCGCGAGGTTGGCGTAGACCGATTGGTTCGCGGGTTCAAGTTGCCGCGCTGTTTCCAAATGAGCGATCGCATCCGGCAGCCGACCAGCGGCCAGGTAAAGGCCGCCAAGAGCAATCTGCGAAGCTGGATCATTTGGGCGTTGAGCCACCGCCTTCTCCAGAGCGGTTTGCGCTTCCGCGAATTCCGGCTGACCGGGAATGATGCCGGAGCGAATCAAGGCTTGTCCAAGAACCGTCAGCAAAGCGGGGTTTTCGTAGCCTTGTCTTACACCTTCGCGCGCGTCGCGGATTGCCGACGGGATGTCTCCTTCTAGCAATTCCTTGTGCGCGGCAGCGAGAGCGCTGATCTCGCTCGCGGGCGCGAGCTTGCCCACCAACGCAAACTCTGGCTTGGCCTCGTCAAACTGGTCGAGTTGCGTAAGAAACATGGCTCGCTCGTAATGAAGTCGCGCCGATCGCGGCAGATTTTGCAGTCCAATGTCTACGACTTTGAGGCCCAGACCGTAATCCTCGTGATCTCTGAAGGCCTCGGCAACGAACGAAAAAAGTTTTTCATCCTGGGGAGACAGCGCCGCCGCTCTTTGCAGCGACGCGAGAGCCTGTCGTGGCTGGGCGTTTCCTACGTAGGCCTGCGCCAGAAGATTCTCGACATCCGCTCGGTCGTGCCCAGCGCTCCGCAGACGATTCAGAAGGTCGATCGCCGATTTGAACTGACTAGTTCCCAGGTAGCAGAGTGCGAGGTTGAAATTCACCGCGTATTCGTCGGCGCTTCGTCCACGCGCGGCCTGCAGGTGCGGGATGGCTTCGCGGAAAAGGCCTTTGCGGGTGAGAGCGGTTCCGGTTTGCAGTTCGCTATTGGCATCCCGCTGAGAGGCAAGCCCGGACTCGCTCTGCTGTATTGGGCTTGACTGGTTTTGGCTGACTGGGACTTGCTGCCTTCCCGGAACCTGGGCGTGGAGATTTATCCCTTGAGCCAAGACGATCACGATCGCAACGGAGATTGCAAAACGGCGCGCCCGCGACTCAAAAGGCTGCTGCTCATTGCACTCGCGCGTGCGATGCTGCCCGCTGAAAATGCTCGCTACTTCCATTTGCCTTGACCCTCGACGATGGTGACGTAGCGATCGATCGGCAGTTCTGTGAAACGTTCGGTCCGGCCGCTCGGTTGCGGCCATTGGATTTCCAGCCACTCGATCTTCGTTCGCTTTCCCAGTCCCAGAACCATACGAGGATCGTGCGACGAGAGATAACTTCCGCCACCCACTTTGAATTGATGGCGCTTCAGGTCGCCGCTTTGATAAGTGATCTTAGCGCCGATGGCATCGATATTTGATTTTGTGCCTACGAGTCGCACGCCCAGCCAATGATTCTGCCGGCCGAGGTTATTGCGCAGCAGGACGGGCGCGGCGTTGTTCTGGGTTACGAGTACATCGACGGAACCATCATTATCGAAATCGCCGAGCGCCAGGCCTCGGCCCGAGAGCGGTCTCGAGAAAATCGGACCGCTTTGCTGGCTTACATTTTCAAAACCTTTGCCGGTGTTGTGAAACAGCAGCAAAGGTTCCAGAAACTTTACGCCTTCCACTCTTTTGTCGACCGCGTCATCGGGGTGGCCGTTGCAAAGCAGCAGGTCGAGATCGCCGTCGTTATCATAATCCAAGAATTTCAGTCCCCAGCCACTCAACATGCGCGTGATAGTGCCAATACCAGTGGGATTCGCAACGTCGCTGAACGCCTCATTGCCATCGTTGTGGTACAGCGAGTACATCTCGTGATCGACGTTGGCCTCGAACAGATCAATCCTGCCATCCTGATCGTAGTCGGCGGCGTCCACTCCCATGCCGGACCGCGGCTTGCCAAAAACGTTCACTCCCACGCCGGCCAGCAATCCGATTTCTTCGAACCGTCCTTTGCCACGGTTGGCGAAAAGGAAGTTAGGAACCGTGTCGTTGGTTACGTAGAGATCCATGCGTCCATCATTGTTGATATCCGCGGCGACGACTCCCCAGGCTTTTGCCAGCGACTGCGAAATGCCGGACTCTTTACTGACATCGGTAAAGGTGCCATTGCCATTGTTGCGAAACAGCCAGCACGGCATGGGATCGTAGATGCTGGGGATGCAGTAGAAACGCTGGCCAGTCAGTGTATCGCCGCAGAATTTGAGCTTGGCCTTGCTGTAGTCGACAAAATGGCAGACGAAGAGATCGAGGCGCCCGTCATTGTCGTAGTCAAACCAAACGGCGCTGGTTGCCCAGCCCGGCGCGGCCACGCCGGCTTTCGCCGTCACGTCGGTGAAGGTGCCGTCGCCGTTGTTGTGGTAAAGAATGCTGTGGGGATACTGCGTGACGTAGAGATCGGGAAACCCGTCGCCATCATAGTCGCCGACGGCAACGCCCATGCCGTAAGCGTCTCCGGGCACGCCCGCCTTTTGTGTCACGTCGGTGAAAGTGCCGTCGCCGTTGTTGTGATAGAGCGCATTCCGCAGCGGCTGAGGAAGCTCATAGAAATCGCAGCGGCCACTGTTCACCAGGTAAATGTCCATCCAGCCATCGTTGTCGTAATCGAGGAACGCGCAGCCCGCCCCGACCGTCTCCGGCAAATGGGCCATCGGAGAACGTCCATTCACGTGAACCCACGAAATGCCGCTTGCGGAGGCGGGAACTTCTTCGAAGGCAGGCGAAGATTGGCTGGGACGGGGAGAAACCGTGGCTGGGAACAGATCTGCACCGCTCAAAGCGCCGCCGATTCCCGTGCAGCTGATTCCAGACAAACCCAGCATTTTCAGGAAGAAGCGGCGGGATGCCAGGTTCCGTGCGTCGTCTCGGCGTTTCGCCATTCGCTGACCCCCGCTCCCATTGCTTCGCTGCGTCGCGTATGCGCGTTACCTGGGCGCCTGCGCACCCTGCGGACTCTTCGCCGCCGCCTCTCGCTCCAGTGCCATCTCCCGCTCGGCTTCCGGCTTGCGGCCGGTGCGTGCGTAGGCTGTGGCGAGTTGGTAGTGTCCGGCAGGATCCCCGGGCTGCATTTTTACGTAGCTCTGCAGCGGCGTGATCGCGCCGGAGAACTTCCCTGCCGAGTTCAGCGACATTCCCAGCGCAAGGTATGCCTCCTGAAATCCCTCATCGAGCTTCGATGCTCGCGAAAAATGTTCGACGGCCTCATCCCATTGCCCGGCTTGGCGAGCGATTTCCCCTAGCATGAACTCCGCCGATGCGTTATCGGGATCGTTCTTCAGCTCGTCCGCGAATTCGGCTTTGGCATTCTCGGCCTCCGGCGGCGACTGCGAGAGATAGATGCGCCCGAGACGATAGTGAATGCCAGAGACCTTAGGATCTTGATCGAGGATTTTCTTGTATTGGGCGATGGCCTTATCCCAGTTTCCCTGCGACTCGAAAGCTTCTGCTTCGAGTTGTTCGGCCTGATGCGAAGTCGGAGCCGTCGCAGCGAGATCCTGCGCAGCGCGGGAAGCGAGCTCCGAGTACACATGAGTGGAGGTGAACAGCACGTCGGGATCATGCGGAAACTCGCGGTTGAGCAGAATGAGAGCTTCCACTGCGGCTTGCGTCTGATCAAGGCTCATGGCACAGCGAGCTGTCGACATGACCGCGCGGTACTTGAGCTGCTTGTCCGTAAGATGCGCCGCGGATGTCTTCAGGATGGGCAACGCCTCCCGGCAGCGGCCTTTCGCCGCGAGGCTGATGCCTCGCTCGGCCGAGGACGAAGCATCCGCCGGCGGAGTTTTCGACGAGGCCTGTGCCGCGGCCGACGCGGGGAGAAATCCAGAAACGCAGAGAGCGGCACAGAAAATGAAGGAGAGATTCCGAATGAGACCAGCAATCAAGAATCTATTCATGAAGACGTGTGGAATGTGACGGCGCGGCTCCGAGAAGTATATCCTGCGATCGCCTACGCGAAGACGATCGGAGCGGAAGTGGCGGAATGGACTTGAGAGTTTGCGCATTCGCAAGAGTCCCGCGTAGTGTATACAATATCCACAGGATAACCCGCGGTTTGGAAGGAGGCAATCATGACGCCATTCGGAGAATTCTCCCGAAGACATTTTATGACCTCGGTGGCCGCAGTCGCCGGTTCAACTTTGATGCCGAGAACATTGATGGCAGCTCCTCCACAAGACCCGGTAGTGGATACGGCCCAAAAAGCTGGCAAGTCTGTCAGCTACGAGAAAATTCTCTGGAAAGCGCGCCCGTTTCCCATGAAACAAGTGCGATTGGGCGAGGGTCCGTGCAAAGTCGCGATGGAGGCTGACCGCCAGTACTTGCATTCGCTGCCTCCCGACCGCCTGTTGCATAACTTTCGGGTCAATGCCGGTATTCCATCCTCGGCGCAACCGCTCGGCGGATGGGAAGCACCAGATTGTGAGCTGCGTGGCCACTACGCCGGCGGCCATTATCTTTCTGCCTGTGCGCTGATGTATGCCAGCTCCGGAGACGATGACCTCAGAAACAACGCAAACACCGTTGTGGCGGAACTCGGCAAATGCCAGACAGCATTGAAGAGCGGTTATCTCAGCGCGTTCCCAGTTGACTTCTTCGACCGGCTACGCGAGCGGCAGAGAGTTTGGGCGCCGTTCTACACGGTTCACAAGATCATGGCCGGCCTACTGGACATGTATGTCCATTGCGGCAACGAACAGGCGCTCGACATGGTTCAACAAATGGCTGGTTGGACGGCTGGCTACACCGGCGCGCTCAGTTACGAACACATGCAGCGCGTGCTGGGAACAGAGTTTGGCGGCATGGGCGAAGTGCTTTCGAATTTGTACGCGGTCACGGGCAAGGATTATTACCTGGAAGTCGCCCAGCGATTCGACAAGAAGCAGTTTTTCGATCCGCTGGCGGCGCACCGGGATGAACTGAAAGGTCTGCACGTCAACACGCACATCCCGCAGGTGACCGCGGCGGCGCGGTACTACGAACTCACCGGCGACCGGCGCTATCGCGATATCGCGGAGTATTTCTGGGAGGAAGTGGTCAGCGAGCGGTCGTATTGCACGGGCGGCACCAGCAACGGCGAGTCGTGGAATACGGACCCGGGAAAACTCTCTACCGAACTCAGCACCAACACCACGGAATGTTGCTGCGCCTACAACATGATGAAGTTGACGCGGCATTTATTCGGATGGTCGCCCGATGCCCGCCTCATGGACTACTACGAGCGCACTCTGTTCAACCACCGCCTGGGCACGATCAACCCGGAAAATGGCACCATGATGTATTACCTGCCCCTGGCGTCAGGATACTGGAAAACGTTCGGCAAGCCCTTTGACGCCTTCTGGTGCTGCACTGGAACCGGATCGGAAGAATACGGAAAGTTGACTGATACGATTTACTTCCACGACGACGATTCGCTCTACGTGAATCTCTACATCGATTCGCAATTGGAATGGCCGGAGAAAGGCCTGCGGGTGAAGCAAGAGACTCGCTTTCCGGAAGAGCAAGGCACCACAATCACTGTGACGGCGAAAAGCCCAGCACAGCTTACGATCAACCTGCGCATTCCGTACTGGGTTCAGGGCGGTGGTGTGAAAATCAACGGAGCGGTGCTGCCCGCGTTTGCGAGCCCGAGCAGTTATCTCACGCTCAACCGCGTGTGGAAGACCGGAGACAAAATTGAACTCAGCCTGCCGATGAGCCTACATATCGACAGCATGCCCGACGACGAAACGATCCAGGCGGCAATGTATGGGCCACTCGTGCTGGCCGGGCGCTTCGACGCGGTCACGAAAGAGATGAGCTACGGCGATTACGAGCCGAAACCGGGTGACCAGAAAAAAGTGGCGGACATTGTCGCGGACCCGAAAAGACCGACGGCATGGATTGAACCCGATGGCAAGCAACCGCTCACGTTCAACACGGTGGGGCAATCGCAACCGCTAACCATGGTTCCTCTAAACAAAATAATTCACGAGCGCTACGCAGTTTATTGGAAAGTGGACAACCAGACTGCGTAGGCCCTGGAGTGCCAGATTCTCCGAACTGCGAAACCAAGGCGTCCTCGAACCAGGGAAGGATCATTCATGAATCTTTGCGTTGGGCCCGTTCGTGTCTGTCTTGTTATGCTTTGTGCTTTGACGCCGGTGTTCCTGCAATCTTCGTCCGCTCAAAACAACGCGTCCGCGCCAACTTCTGTTGAGAATCGCCGCCAGCAACTCCTCTCCCTGTTTGACGAACAGTGGCAATACACTTTGCGCACCCATCCAGAATGGGCAACCATGTTGGGCGACACGCGCTACAACGATCGCCTGAGCGACGAATCTGCGGAGTTCTTCCAATCTGAACTCGAGCAGGAACGCAAGTTTCTGACACGCTTTGAAGCGATCGATCCTGCGGGCTTCTCCCGACAAGACACCTTGAGCCGAGAACTGATGATCCGGCAACTGCGCCAGGAGATCGAGGGCGCGCAGTTCAAGCCGTGGGAAATGCCGGTGAATCAGATGAACGGAATGCATCTGGAACTGCCGGACATGGTTGCACTTACCCCGTTCAATACAGTCGTCGACTACGACGACTACCTGGCGCGCCTGAGCCAGATCCCGCACGCATTCGATCAAGTGACCGCCAACATGCGGCAAGGCCTGCGCGATGGTCTGATGCCTCCACGCTATCTTCTTGAGAAAGTTTCGGCGGAAGCCGACGATGTCGCAAGCAAGACGGGCGAGAACAGCCCGTTCGCCAAACCGGTAAAGGAGTTTCCAACGAGTGTGCTTGCCGCCGATCAGAAACGGTTGCGGGATGCGGTGCTCGCAGCAGTAGCTGATCAGATCGTGCCCGCATACCAACGTTTTGCCGCCTTCGTTCGCAACGACTATGCACCGCATGGCCGCACCGAGCCGGGAATCTGGTCCCTACCCGACGGAGCAGCGCGCTACCGTTTCGCGATCCGGCGCATTACGACTACTGACAAAACGCCGGAGGAAATCCATGCCCTCGGCTTGAAACAGATCGACGAAATCGAAGCCGAGATGCTGGCCGTCGCCCACAAGCTGGGATACAAAGACCTGGCAAGCCTGAACGATCACATCAAGAACGAACGCCGCTTCTACGCAACCTCGGGCCAGCAAGTGCTCGATCTATACACGAATTACGCGCGCGGCATGGAGCCGGAATTGCCAAAGCTCTTCGGCCACCTGCCGAAGAGCAAACTGACCGTCATTCCGATGGAGGCGTCCCGGTCCAAGAATGCGGTTCCTGCGGATTATACGGACGGCGCCGCGGACGGCTCGCGCCCTGGCCACATCAACGTGAACGAGTGGGATCCCGAACATCGCCTAGTGCTGAACATTGAGGCGATCGCCTACCACGAAGGCATTCCCGGTCATCACTTGCAACTTTCTCTGGCACAGGAGATGCAGAATCTGCCGGAGTTTCGCCGCCACGCCGGGTACACCGCGTTTGTGGAGGGCTGGGCATTGTATGCAGAGCGGCTGGGAAAGGAGGTTGGTCATTATCAGGATCCGTATAGCGACTACGGACGTCTGGAAAACGAAATGTGGCGGGCGATCCGATTGGTGATCGACACTGGCGTGCATGAGGAGCACTGGTCGCGCGATCAGATGGTGGCCTATTTCCATCGCTACACCGCAATGGACGAGCCGAACATCCAGGGCGAAGTCGACCGCTACATCGCGTGGCCCGGCCAAGCGCTGGCTTATAAGCTCGGACAACTTGAGATTCTGAAACTGCGGGAAGACGCACGAAAGAAGCTCGGTGATAAATTTGATATCCGGGCCTTTCACGATGAAGTGCTGGGAAACGGTGCGCTTCCGCTCGACGTGCTGGACTTGGAAGTAAGCAGCTGGATCGACGGGCAAGCGAAACAATAACTCGGACGGCTCTGCATCGAACCTCGCGGAGGATGATTTATGGATCGGAGAGACTTCCTGAAGAAAGCAGCAGCAACTACGGTTGTCAGTTCGCTGGCCACTAAGTTGTCGCACGGAGAGGCAGACTCATTTCCTTACCGCGTGCTGGGCCACACCGGCGAAAAAGTGTCCATGATTGGGCTCGGCGGATATCACCTTGGCATGGGGTCGGACGAAGAGCAAAGCATCCGCATCATCCGCACCGCCCTCGACAACGGAGTCAACTTCCTCGACAACTGCTGGGACTATAACGGCGGGCTCAGCGAAATCCGAATGGGCAAGGCGTTGCGCGATGGCTACCGTCAAAAGGCATTTCTCATGACCAAGATCGATGGCCAGACTAGAAGGGCTGCCGAGCAGCAATTAGAAGAGTCTCTTCGCCGGTTGCAAACGGACCACATCGATCTCTTACAGTTCCACGAAGTCATCCGCGAATCAGACCCAGCTCGAATCTTCGGCGAGGGCGGTAGCATGGAGGCTCTGCTCGCGGCCAGGAAGCAAGGCAAGGTCCGTTACATTGGGTTCACCGGACATAAGAATCCGGACATTCACCTGAAAATGCTGGACACAGCTTTCGCCCATCAATTCACCTTTGACTCCGTGCAGATGCCGCTCAACGTGATGGATGCGCACTATGAGAGCTTCGAGACGAAAGTGCTTCCGGTGCTGGTGAAACACAATATCGGCGTGCTGGGCATGAAGCCGATGGGCGACAGTATCATCCTTCGCAGCAAGACAGCTTCTGCGGTCGAATGTCTGCACTACGCCATGAACCTGCCAACCAGCGTGGTGATCACCGGCTGCGAATCACTCCCGATTCTGCAGCAGGCTCTGGATGCTGCCCGCAGTTTCAAACCGATGGGCAAGGAAGAAGTCGCACAGTTGTTGGCCAGAACTGAGCCAGCCGCTGTTAAGGGCGAGTTCGAACTCTACAAGACGACGCACAACTTCGATGGAACCTATCAAAACCCGCAATGGTTGGGTTAGAAGCAGATCTAGGAGTGCGCGCGTTATTCAATGCGAGTCGCGTGCCACGTGCGCCCCGCTGCGGCCTACCAGAAAATCGAGATCGGCTCCTTTGTCCGCCTGCTGGACATGTTCCACGTATAGCCTCAGCCAGCCGCGATCCGGAAGAGCCGGAGGAACCCACTTTGCGCGGCGGGCGGCGAGAGTATTGTCATCAACTTCCAGGCGAAGAGACCGCTTGGGAACGTCGAGCGTGATCGTGTCGCCCGAGCGCACCAGTGCGATTGGGCCGCCGGCTGCGGCTTCCGGACAAGCGTGCAGCACCACCGTTCCGTAAGCTGTACCGCTCATGCGGGCGTCGGAAATCCGGACCATGTCGGTCACACCCTTGCGGAGCAACTTAGGCGGTAGCAACATGTTGCCAACTTCCGCCATGCCCGGGTACCCGCGCGGGCCGCAGTTCTTCAGGACCATGACACAGCTTTCATCGATGTCCAGGTTGTCGTCGTCAATCTTGGCGTTAAATTCTTCAATCGTTTCGAACACTATGGCCCGACCGCGATGCTGCAACAGGTGTGGGCTCGCGGCCGAAGGCTTGATCACAGCGCCGTCCGGCGCCAGATTGCCGCGCAGGACGGCGATTCCAGCGCTCGCCTTAAACGGTTCAGCAAAACGACGAATTACATCGCGGTTCCAACAAGGAGCATCGGCAACATTTTCCCAAATCGGCTGACCGTTGACAGTGAGCGCTTCCCGGCTCAGCACCTCCGCCTCGCCTAGTTCTCGAAGCACGGTGGGCAGCCCGCCCGCGTAGAAGAAATCCTCCATGAGATGTTTGCCGGAAGGCTGGATATCAACCAAGCAAGGCAGTGATGATCCGAGCCGATCAAAATCGTCGAGACACAGGGGCACGCCAATTCGGCCTGCAATTGCGATCAAATGAATCACCGCGTTGGTCGATCCGCCAATCGCGGCGTTAGCGCGGATCGCGTTCTCGAAAGCATCGCGGGTGAGTATCTGCGAAATGCGCAGGTCGTCGTGCACCATCTGCACGATACGACGACCAGTCATCTGTGCGAGCGTATTGCGGCGCGCATCGACTGCGGGAATTGCGGCGTTACCAGGCAGGCTCATTCCCAGCGCTTCCACCATGCTGGCCATGGTTGAGGCCGTTCCCATGGTCATGCAGTGACCCTTGGAGCGGTGCATGCAACTTTCCGCTTCAAAGAATTCCTCGATCTTCATTTCGCCCGATCGCACCTGATCGGTCATCTGCCAGACTCCCGTACCTGATCCCAAATCTCGGCCGCGGAATTTTCCGGAAAGCATGGGACCGCCGGAAAGACCGATGGTAGGCAGATCGCAGGAAGCAGCGCCCATCAGCAGCGACGGCGTCGTTTTGTCGCACCCCATGAGCAGAACGACTCCGTCGATGGGGTTGCCGCGAATCGACTCTTCTACATCCATGCTGGCGAGATTGCGGAATAGCATTGCAGTGGGGCGCAGTTGCGTCTCACCCAAGGACATGACCGGAAATTCCAGCGGAAAGCCGCCGGCTTCCCACACACCGCGCTTCACCCACTCAGCCAACTCGCGGAAGTGACCGTTGCAAGGCGTGAACTCCGACCACGTGTTGCAGATTCCAATCACGGGCCGCCCGTCGAACAGGTCGTGGGGCCAGCCCTGGTTCTTCATCCAACTCCGGTAAAGGAACCCATCGCGATCTTTTCGCCCGTACCATGCCTGGCTGCGCAGCTTCTTCATTGACCTGTCCTTGACTCGGCAGATGATACCGCAAACCCAGCTGGGCGTTCGGGAGCGATCACCGTCCTCACCAGCGGTGATGGACCAACGGGCGGATCTTCCGGTTGTAGATGCGCTCGACCGCCGCCATGGTTTCCGGTGGAAGCGCTGGCAGATCAGACGCAAGGGAATTTTCGGCAACTTGTTCAGGTCGCTTGCCGCCCGGAATCGCACAGCTGACTGCGTCGAACATCAGAATCCAGCGTAGCGCGAATTGGCTCATCGACATTCCCTGGGGCAGGAGCTGTCGAATCTCTTCCACCGCCTCCAGGCCAGGCCTGTAATCGACGCCCGAAAATGTCTCCCCTACGTCAAAGGCCTCGCCGTGACGATTGAAGTTGCGATGGTCGTCAGCGGCGAAGGTGGAATCGGCGTGGAGCTTGCCGGTCAGCAAACCGCTGGCCAGAGGCACGCGAGCGAGAATGCCCACCCGCTTCTGCTTGGCCGCCTCAAAGAAGACTTCTGCGGGTCGTTGGCGGAAGCAGTTGAAGATAATTTGTACGGTCTGCACATGCGGGAACTCGATGGCCCTGAGCGCTTCTTCAACCTTCGCCACACTGACACCGTAGTAGCGAATCTTGCCCGCCTTGACGAAGTCATCGAGCATCGCAAAGACCTCAGGGCGATCATAGAGGTCAGTCGGTGGACAGTGGAGTTGAAGCAGATCGAGTGCGTCGGTGGAAAGATTGCGCAGGCTATCTTCGATCCATCCGGTCAGATTCTGGCGGCTGTAACCTTCGACCGTTTGCCGAGGCAGGCGCCGCCCAGCCTTCGTAGCGACGACGATTTTCTCGCTGCGCGCCTTTCTGAGTTGAGCCACCAAGCGCTCGCTGCGCCCGTCGCCATAAACATCCGCCGTATCGATGAAATTAACTCCGGCGTCGACCGCTTTGTGCAGCGTGGCAAGCGCATCCTGCTCCGAGACGCTTCCCCATGAGCCTCCAATCGCCCAGGCTCCAAAGCTGACATCTGAAACGCTCCAGCCAGTCCTGCCGAGATCGCGATATTTCATGGTCGAGTCATTCCTTTAGAACGAGACCTGGACCGGCTTTCCTTCAAAGGTGACATTGCGCTTTGTTTCGGCCAGTTGCAGCGTGATGATCCTTGGTCCCGGAGGCAGCATCCGCGAGCCAGAGGCAAGGCGCAGGTTGAGTTTTCTGCGCGCGTCGTCCCACTCCATTTGGATTCCCATCCATTCACCCTTGCGATAATCGAACGAGCTGCCGTCGTCTTCGTAGAGCAAGAACGAAGCGTCAGCGCCGGGATAAATCGAAACAGAAAGCGGCTCGTCAACTTTTTCGGCCGTAAACTGCTTCACCGGACCTAGCGGCAGGATCGATCCGGCGCGAACATAAAGCGGAATCGTTTCGAGGTCCACGGAGCGGTTGATTTCACGCCCACCTTCCAGGCGCTCACCGCTCCAAAAATCGTACCATGCACCAGGCGGAAGGTAGACCCGGCGCGTCGTTGCCCCGTTCTCGACAACTGGAGCAACCAGGATGCTGGGACCCCACAAATATTCGTCGCCACACTCGACTGCCTTCGGATCGTCGGGAAAGTGCAGCCACAAGGCACGCATGATCGGCATTCCAGTAGTTGTACACTCATGCACCGCACTGTAGAGATAAGGCAACATGCGGTACCGCAATTCAAGATATTTCCGGCAAATCGGCTCCACGCGCGCGTCGTGCAGATGGCTGGAATCAGGAGTAACGGCGCCGTTGTAATTGTTGATTTCTACCGGGCCAGGATCTCCCGTATTCCATCCCCAGGGAAGCCGTAACTTCCAGGTGCGTCCGTGACAACGGAAAAGCGGGCAGAACGCCCCGAACTGAAACCAGCGCACATACAATTCCGCGGTGAATTCCGGGGTGGGAACAAAACCTCCGATGTCCGTGCCCCAGTAGGGAATGCCGCTGAGCGCAGTATTCAGAGCAATCGGAATATGAGTCTTCAGAGTTTCCCATGTAGAGTGCACATCGCCCGACCAGAGGAACGAAGCATAGCGCTGCATACCAGCGTAGCCATTGCGATGCAACGCGTAAGGACGTTCGTTCGGCCGATCGATTTGCGGGCCTTCCCAGTACATGCGATTGCGTACCAGGCGCGAAGCAACATCCAGCGGATCACCTTCATCCGGCCACCATCCGTCGATGCCCAGGGCAAAGTCCTTGCGATGCGCGTCCCAGTAGCAGCTTGCCGTTTCTTCATCGAACCGCGAAACGTCGCATGGATCGTGCACTGTGCCGTGAAGTTTGTCCGACAGGATCACCACGTGTACGACGGCTCGAAAATGCTCCCTGTGCAACTCTTCGAGAATTTCCTTAGGATCAGGAAAAACTCGAGAGTTCCACGCAAATGAACCATTCTCGGTGTTCCAGCCAGAGGGACAGAAGCCTGTGCCTAAATAAATGAGGGCATCGCAAGGCAATTTCTTTTCGCGGAAGGTTTTCGCCTCGGCGAGCACTTCCTCCCGGCTGGCAAGCGTGCGGTGAGACTGCTGATAGCCGAAGCTCCACAGCGGCGGCACCTCGGCGTGGCCCGTGATGCGCGCGTATTCAGCCATGATTGTCGCGGGATCTGGCGATGCCACGAAAAAAAGATCAAGCGCAGATCCCGAACTCGCGGACTGAAACTTGCCTTCCGAGCCGGTGAAGTCGAAGGTGCCGTAAGGCTGATGAAAAAATATTGCCCACCCGGCCGTGCCGACGATCCACGGAATAGGAACACGGCCACCGTGAGTAGCTAGTTTGTAGCCGCCTTGCCCGCTGCGCATTGAATCCGTGAAACCGCGACGGTCGAACTGCGGTCCCCCCTCACCCAGGCCGAACAGCGGGGAGCTTCCGTTCTGAAAAGTCAGGAGACCAGTGCTCTTGTCCCAGGCTAACTGCTGGATGATGTCGCCACGGTCGTTCGCAATCGTGATATTGACCGGGTGGAATGAAATCTTCAGCCGGAGGTTGCCTACGGCAATCGTGTTGGCAGGCTCCGCCCGCAGCTTGGCAACCGGAGCGCCCCACCGCTCCTGAATAAGAGAGCCGTCGAGAGGGATTTGCCCAACCGTTCCATTGTTGATGGGGAGGATGCTCAGCCGAAATGTGTGGACGCTGATCGAGGTGAGTTGTATCTCAATCGGCTTTTCTGGCGCAGGGGTGTCATCCTGCGCGGTTCCCTGCTTCGAAGAAACGATGATTCCGGTGGACGCCGCCAGCAATCCTTTCAAAACATCCCGACGATTCCATTGCGGAGTCATGACTGTGAATATTCTCCCGCCGCTTCCCTTCTCGAAACTCTCTCGCTGAACGTTCTCGCCCCAGCTTCGAGGGTCGGGTGATTGTAGCCGAAACAGGCAAATGGAGTAAACGTTTACCATCTCGCGTATAATGCCGTTTCGTCATGAGCGCAACATTCGCGGACGGAAGGAGCAATTTTCGGTGGCGAATTGCCATCCTGGTCAGTGCCGCGATCGCAATCAGTTACCTTGATCGGCAGACGCTGCCGGTCGCGGTTCAGGCGATCAGCAAAGACATTCCGCTGACCAACGGGCAATTCTCTGCCCTCCAGTCTGCGTTTTTGTTTTCCTACGCTCTCATGTACGCCGGTGGCGGAAAACTGGTGGACCTTCTTGGAACGCATCGCGGCTTAACCGCGATTATGTTGTTCTGGTCCCTGGCTTGTGCCAGTCACGCTCTGGCCACCAGCTTTGCGATGCTGGTCGCAAGCCGATTCCTGTTGGGGGTGGGCGAAGGCGGTGGTTTTCCTGCCGCGACCCGTGCGGTTGCGGAATGGTTCCCTACGAAGGAACGCGCCACTGCGATGGGCATCATCAATGCCGGCACGGCAATCGGAGCGGTCGTGGCCCCTCCGCTGATCGCGGCGGTTCTCGGTTACACGAACTGGCGTTGGATCTTCGTTCTCACCGGCACTTTCGGTCTGCTCTGGGTTGCCTGGTGGAGTTTATCGTATTCTTCTCCGCGCATAACTCCAGAGCAGATGACCGTCGACATAATTTCACATCCGACTCCAGGTACAGCGTCACCGTTGCCTTGGATCCGCCTGTTCGGCGTCCGCGAAACCTGGGGGCTCGTGGCCGCCAAATTTCTGAGTGACGCGGCCTGGTTTTTCTACCTCTTCTGGCTTCCCAAGTATCTCTACGATGCACGCGGCTTCGATATTAAAGCGGTTGGGACTTTCGCCTGGATGCCTAACGCGGCGGCGGGCATAGGGTGTCTGCTGGGCGGCGGATTTTCCAGCTACCTGGTGCGCCGTCAGTTCTCGCTCGGTGTGGCGCGAAAGCTGGCGCTCGGTCTGAGCGCGGCAGTCATGCCATTTGTCATTCTTGTGCCGCATGTTCGCGTGTCCTGGGCAATCGCGCTTTTCTGTCTGGCATATTTCGGACAACAGTCGTGGTCAACGCTGGTAATGGTTCTACCCGCGGATCTCTTCCCGCAAAATGTGGTCGGCTCCGTTGCCGGGTTGGTGGGTTTCGGCGGCGCGATGGGCGGAATCTTGTTTGGAGAAGTGGCCGGCTACCTGCTCGACCACGGCTTCGGTTACAGCGCCGTTTTTAGTATCGCGGGCACGCTTCACGTCGCCGCGTTTCTGATTATTCTTATTGCCGTTCCCGTCCTGCTGCCTCTGAAGCTGGAGCGGAAACCGAATTACCAGGGAGTCGCATGAAAATCACCGAGATTCGCACTCGGGTCGTGCGCTGGCGCGGAAAAACCGTGCCGCTGCCCCCGCATTTCTGCACCAACCCGATGGATCTATTGGAGTTACCCGAAGCCTCCATGCAAACATTTACGTTTCACGGCTGGCTGGTGGTCGAAGTGTTCACTGACGACGGGCTCGTGGGGTTGGGCAACGCTGCTCTGGCGCCACAGGTGACAAAACAGATCATCGATCTCTATCTCAAGCCGCTGCTCATCGGCCAAGACCCGTGGGACATCGAACGGCTGTGGCAGCATATGTACCGCAAAACAATGGCGTTCGGGCGCAAGGGAATCGGTATGGTCGCGATCAGCGCAGTGGATATCGCGCTGTGGGATTTGCTGGGGAAATCGGCCAAACAGCCCGTCTATCGCCTGCTTGGCGGCAGAACGAAGAATCTCATTCCGGTTTATGCATCGCGGCTTTACAGTGTGGAGCTGAGCGAGCTCGCGGCGGAGGCAAAGCGTTACAAAGAAGAGGGTTACCGGGCGATGAAGCTCCGTTTTGGATGGGGACCTGCGGACGGCGCGCAGGGGATGCAGCGGAATCTTGCGCTGGTGCGAACCGTCCGTGAAAGTGTGGGCGATGGAATCGATGTAATGGCCGACGCTTACATGGGTTGGACTCTTGACTACGCGAAGCGCATGCTGCCCTTGCTTGAGCCTTTTCATCTCCGATGGCTGGAAGAGCCCGTGATCCCCGACGACATTCATGGCTATGCGGAGCTGAAATCCTACGGGCGAATTCCAATCGCGGGCGGTGAACATGAGTTCACGCTTTACGGATTTCGCGAACTGCTCGAGGCTCGCGCGCTCGACTACATCCAGTTCGATACCAATCGCGTGGGCGGCATCACGCAGGCCCGCAAAGTTGCTGCCCTCGCAGAGGCACATTCCGTACCGGTAATTCCTCACGCTGGCCAGATGCACAACTACCACGTCGTCATGGCGAGCCTGAACTCGCCGATGGCGGAGTATTTTCCCATCGTCGATGTGGAAGTGGGCAACGAATTGTTCTGGTACATATTCGAAGGCGAACCTAGAGCGAAAGACGGGTGCATCGATCTCGACGAAAACACTCCCGGGCTCGGGCTGACCATCAACGAATCTGGACTCGAGCGGTTTGAAGTAATCGAATAAGCGTTCATGAAATAAACGATCCGATGACAAGACTGATTCAAATCAAGAAAAGAGGTATCCGGCGCGTGGCGCTGGTCGAGGAACCCAACATTCGCTTGCTGGATAACTGCTCTTCGATCTATGAGTTAGCGCATATCGCGATCGCAGCGCGCATGAAGCTCAGCGAGGTAGCGCGCCAGAGAGCCAGACTCGAAACACTCGACTACGACCCTATCTACAACGGCAGTTCGGAATGGCGATTGCTTCCGGCCATTGACCATCCTGAGGAACCCGCCCGCTGCCTGATTTCCGGCACAGGGCTAACCCATCTGGGCAGCGCGCGCGGGCGCCAGTCGATGCATGCCGCGGCAACCGAGGATCTGACGGATAGCATGAAGATGTTCCGCTGGGGAGTGGAAGGCGGGCGTCCGGCCGAAGGAAATATCGGGATCGCTCCCGAGTGGTTCCACAAGGGTACGGGCTGTGCACTTCGTGCCCATGGAGAACCGCTCGACATTCCTTCCTATGCTGAGGACGGCGGAGAGGAGGCTGAGATCGCGGGGATTTACCTGGTTGGTCGGGACGGACGGCCCCATCGCATCGGCATGGCCGTGGGCAACGAGTTTTCAGATCATCAATTCGAAAAGAAAAACTACCTGAACCTGGCGGGCTCGAAGCTGCGCACTTGCGCGGTCGGACCGGAACTCGTCGTGGATGCGGAATTCGAATCCCTTTCGGTTGCGGCAACCATCGAGAGAGGCGGTAACGTGCACTGGACAAAGACTTTCCGCACAGGAGAATCGGAAATGTGTCACAGCCTGCAGAATATTGAGCACCATCACTTCAAATTTGAAGGCCACCGCAGGCCGGGAGACGTTCACGTTCACTTCTTTGGAACCGATTGCCTGAGCTTCAGCGATAAGATTCGCTTGCAAGATGGTGATGTCATGCAGGTTGCGGTCGAGGGTTACGGGCGCCCTTTGCGAAACGCGGTGCGCGTCGACGCGTCAAAGCCCGCTCTGATTAATGCGATCGCGCTGGAGTGAATGAAAATATGTCAAAACCAAACGTTGCAATTCTCGGACTAGGCATCATGGGCACGGGCATGGCCCATCGCCTGCTCTCCGCAAACTTTCCGCTGGCGGTTTACAACCGGAATCGAGAGAAATGTATCCCGTTCGCAAGCGCTGGTGCGTTCGTCGCTGCGTCGCCGCGCGAAGCTGCATCCCGGTCGGAAATCATCATCAGCATGGTGGGGGATGACGCTGCGTCTCGCGACGTTTGGCTCGGCGAAAACGGAGCATTGGCGGGCGCGCGTTCGGATGCGGTCCTGATTGAGTCCAGCACGCTGAGTGGCGATTGGATTCAAGAGCTTGCGGCCAAGGCAGCCGAGCGTGGCTGCCGATTTCTGGATGCGCCGGTCACCGGTACTAAGCCGCATGCGGCATCCGGCGAGCTGATCTTTCTTGTCGGAGGCGCTGCAGAAGCAGTCGATGCCGCGCGGCCTGTGTTTTCAGTTCTCGGGCGCGACGTGGTTCACCTGGGCCCGGTTGGAAGCGGCGCTTTGATGAAGCTCATCAACAACTTCGTTTGCGGCGTACAGGCAGCATCGTTTGCCGAAGCTGTCGCGATGATCGATGCGGGCGGTCTCGACCGCTCCAAGGCTGTCTCCGTTCTCACGGGCGGCGCTCCTGCAAGCGGAATCGTGAAGAGAGTAGCTGACCGGCTCGCTGCCAACGACTTCACGCCAAACTTTGCGCTGCGGTGGATGGCAAAAGATATCTCGTATGCGATAGGCGATGCGTCCAAGGACGGAATCGCCTTGAAGACCGCGGCCGCCGCGCTTTCTATATTCAAGCAGGCAATTGCTGAGGGCCTCGGCGACGAAGACTTCTCAGCCGTTTCCAAGTTGTCGAAGAAACAGTCAACTTCATGACGTGTTTGGAGCAAGGGAGGTAATTGTGAAACCTGCTCGGCTTGTGCGCGGAGCGTTGTTCCCAATAGCGCTGTCGATCTTGTGCGCGATGTCAACAAACGTCATTGCACAGCGCGCGGCGGCCAAGCCGGCTCCGACTCCGGGGCCGATGCTCGACCAGGGAATCGTGAACTACGACACTCCCGACTTCACGCTGAGTTTAGTGCGTTCCTCGCAGACCGTGGCCGCCCTCAAACCGAAAGGAGCTGACGGCTTCGACTTCACGCCCGGCGACCTGCTTTCGGCGCGGTCACGAAACGGATATTTTCATCTGGGCGACATTACGCTTCGCTTGCGCTCGGGCGACTCAGGAGACTGGGCAAATTTTTCGACGGCCGCCGCCCGCATGCCAGTGCGCGCGCTGCCTGCGTCCGAAAATGTGCTGTCTGCCGCCGACCTTGCGCCCACACTGCCGGCGGATATTCCGCTGCGCATTACGCGAACCTGGGCTGTGGACGAAGGCAAACTCGTCCTGCGCTTCGTTTTGACGAACACCTCGACGAAGCCGGTGCAGATCGGGGCGCTGGGCATTCCAATGATTTTCAACAATGTGCTCAACGACCGGACACTGGACCAGGCGCATGCGATCTGTTCGTTTTACGATCCCTACATCGGAGAGGACGCCGGCTATCTGCAAGTGACTCGACTGAGCGGCCACGGTCCGGCTCTGGTGGTTGTCCCCGATGGTAGAACTCCCTTTGAGGCTTACAACCCGATTCTGGATCGGAAAGGCCATTGGGGCGCGGCTCCGGTATTTACCGATCCCACACCGCGAGGAATCACTTTCGAGGGCTTCTACGAATGGATGGTTCACAGCCAGGCCTATGCTGAAAATGAATGGAAGAACGCACAACCCTGGAACACGCCCACCAGCCTTACGCTCGTGCCAGGCGAGTCAAAAATTTACGGCTTCAAGTTTCTGCTTGCTGATTCGATTCGGCAGATCGAGAAAACTCTCGCCGACAATCGGAGACCGGTTGCCGTTGGCGTGCCGGGCTACATCCTGCCACAGGACATTGAGGGGCGGCTGTTCCTCCAGTACGGCAGGCCCGTCACCTCGCTGAAGGTTGAGCCCGCATCGGCGATCGAGATTCAGGAAGATTCCTCGGATCACAAAGGCTGGCGAGCCTACACTCTGCGGGGCAAGACATGGGGACGCTCGCGTCTGACCGTCACCTACGACGATGGAACGGTGCAAACCATTCAGTACTTTGTGATCAAGCCGGAAGTACAAACCGTCGCGGACATGGGACACTTTCTCACCACTCGCCAGTGGTTCGCCGACACGAACGATCCATTCCACCGCGCTCCGTCGGTGATCACCTATGATCGCGAGGCCAACCACGTTGTTCTGCAAGACAGCCGCGTCTGGATCGCGGGACTGGGCGATGAGGGCGGTGCGGGCTCCTGGCTCGCGGCCATCATGAAGGAGTTTGTCCAGCCCAACAAAGAAGAACTCGACAAATTGCAGAAGTTCGTCGATGGTGTCTTATGGGGCGGCCTGCAATTTAAAGATGGCCCTCACGCCTACGGGGTGCGCAAAAGTCTCTTCTACTATCAGCCTGACCAGATGCCGCCGAACTATTACGACAGCAGCTTAGATTGGAAGTCCTGGACTAGTTGGAACAAGCAAGCCTCGGAGGCGGTCGACCGTTCGTATGACTATCCACACGTGGCGGCGGCGTACTGGGTACTGTATCGACTGGCCCGTGATCACAAGGGTTTGGTCACCAACCATCCTTGGGATTGGTATCTGAATCATGCCTACGAGACGTCGATCGCCATGACCAAGTATGCCGAAGGCCTGGCTGTGTTTGGTCAGATGGAGGGTTCCATCTTTGTGGAGATACTGGCCGACCTCAAGCGGGAAGGCATGAACACGCAAGCCGAGGCTCTGGAAAGCAAGATGCGCGAACGCGCCGACTACTGGAGGAAGCAGGCCTACCCGTTCGGCAGCGAAATGCCGTGGGATTCCACTGGTCAAGAAGAGGTCTACGCCTGGACAAAGTATTTCGGTTATGAAGACAAAGCCGAGGTTACGCTGAACGCAATCCTCGGATACGATCCGGCAATCCCCCACTGGGGCTATAACGGCAGTGCCCGCCGCTATTGGGACTTCATTTTTGCCGCCAAGGACCGGCGACTGGAGCGGCAACTGCACCATTATGGTTCCGGACTGAACGCTATTCCGGTGCTAGCGGAGTATCGTGAACACCCGGAAGACTTCCACCTATTGCGAGTGGGCTACGGAGGAACCATGGGCGCACTCACAGACATTGACCAGGACGGGTTTGCCTCCGCCGCTTTCCACGGATTTCCGGACATGTTGAAGCCCGATCCCTACAGCGGCGACTACGGTCCCAACTTCTTTGGACACGCCTGGAACACCGCCACTTATCTCGTGAATCATCCTGTGTTCGGCTGGATAGCGTTTGGCGGGAACGTCAAGACCCAAGGCAAGGTGGTCACGGTTACACCGCGCGACTCGTTTCGAGCACGCGTTTACATAGCGTCCCTGGGATTATGGCTGACGCTCGATGCGGGTGAATTTGAAAGTGTTGAAGTAAATCACGAGACTGGCGTGGTGCGAGTGGGACTCGCCGGAGCTACCGAAACCACGCCAGAGGCTCTGCTGCGAATCGAGCAACCGGCCAGGATTAGCGGTGTCGGAAACTATCGCCCTGCCACGTCCTTACAGTCTCTGCGCGGTGCCAGTGTGGTTCCGCTTGAGAAAGAAACAACCTGGCTGGAGCTAGACCCCAGCCGTTGATTCGCGGCCGTTGATTCGCGGCCGTTGATTCGCGGCCGTCGATTCGCGGCCGTTGATTCGCAACAAGGATTTGCCGGGCCCTTGGGCCATCAGAGATGGAAAACGTTTGCTAAAACGCGCCGCCCCCGAATTTCTGAGCCTGCTCGTACGCTATGGTAAAATGCGTTGCATGCAGTCGGCTTTTTTCTCTAAATAGCCCCGATGGATATCCGCGAAATCGCCCGCAGAGCAAAGGTTTCCACCGCCACTGTGTCCAGGGCAATTAATCGTGTTCCCACGGTCGATCCTCAACTAGCCAAACGAGTGTGGAGAGTGGTGGACGAACTGGGCTACTACCCCAACACTCAGGCCCGCGCTTTGGTTTCAGGACGCAGTCGCATTTTTGGCCTGATCGTCTCAGAATTCACCAACCCATTCTTCCCAGAGATTGTCCAGACCTTTGAAAATCTCGCGGTGGAAAATAACTACGAGATCTTAATCACCTCGACCGTGAACGACCCGAAGCGGATGGAATTGTCGGTCCGGCGCATGATCGAACGCCGAGTGGATGGGGTGGCGATCCTGACGTTTGGTATGGAAGAGTCGCTGCTCGAACACCTTCGTTACCGTAAGGTTCCACTTGTATTCGTTGACGTGGGGCCCGATGTAAGAGGAGTGGCCAATATCCGGGTCAATTATCAAAGCGGAATCCGGCAGGCTGTTCAGCATCTGGCGGCCCTCCGGCATACGCGCATCGCGTTTGTTGCGGGCCCGCCTCATTTGAAGTCTGCGTTGGCCAGGCGGGAAGCCTTCAGAACGTCCATGCTGGAGATCGGACTTTCTCCGGACTTGATCACGGTCGGAGATCACCACATGGAGGGAGGGATGCGTGCCCTGATGGAACTTAACAGTTTAAGCGTTCAGCCGACTGCCGTGCTGTGCTCCAATGATATGACCGCGATCGGAGTCATGCGACAAGCCTATGAGCAGAATATCCGGGTACCGGAAGGCCTTTCCGTGGTCGGGTTCGACGACATCCGTCTGGCTGAGTTCACGACCCCTCCGATGACGACGGTCCAGATGTCCCAAAAAGAACTGGCGAAGATTGCTTTCCGGGCTCTATTGAATGAGATCGACTGCGATCCGCCCTCGCACGAACGCCACGAATACGAACTGACGACCAGTTTGGTGCTCCGGCGTTCTACCGCGTTGGCCCCAGTTGGACGGCCCGCAACATCCCCCAAAAGATCCGGGCGGAGCAGATCCCGGAACGGCTCAGGCACGCTCCCTCGTTAGGTAGGAGCGTGCCTCTCCCTCTGAGCCTGCCTTCCTGAAAATGAGCTTCCACCAACCCTCTAGAAAGCTCTTGCCAACGTACCGGGCACGGGAATAATCTGAGTTGCGCCTATTTGAGTAAACGATTACCGTAAATTGAGGTCCTGGGACTGGGGGCATAGGACAAAGGCCAATGTTACAGCGTTTGCGGGAAGAAGTGCTGGAAGCCAACCTGGAACTGGTGCGGAGAAACCTGGTTCTGTATACGTTTGGCAATGCCAGCGGAATATCGCGGGAAGATGGTCTGGTGGTGATCAAGCCCAGCGGCGTGGCTTATGCGCGGATGAAGCCGGAGCATCTGGTGGTGACCGACCTGACCGGCAAGATCGTGGAAGGAAAACTGCTGCCGTCGTCGGATCTGCCGACTCACCTGGTGCTGTATAACGAATTCCCTGAGATCGGCGGAGTCGCTCACACGCACTCGGAATATGCCACGGCTTGGGCCCAGGCGCGCCGAGCCATCCCATGTTTCGGCACGACGCATGCGGATTATTTCCATGGCCCCGTGCCGGTGACCTCCGACTTGACCGACGAAGAGATTGCGGGAGATTACGAAAAGAATACCGGCCATGCGATTGTTCGAAGCCTGCGGCAGACGAAACCGTCGGCGACGCCGGGCGTGCTCGTGGCCAATCACGGCCCGTTCGCTTGGGGAGAAGACCCTTCCGCAGCGGCCCACAACGCGGTGATTCTGGAAGCGCTGGCGCGTATGGCCTACTTCACGCTCGGCATCAATGCCGCCGCGCAGCCGGCTGGAATCGCTCTGCGCGACAAACATTACCTGCGAAAGCATGGCAAGGACGCCTACTACGGGCAGGTCATGAGCGAGCAGAAGCGCAAGGGGCAAGAGAAACACAAGCGATGAGGAATAAGGGATAAGGGGTCGATCAATGACGCCACGGCTGACGAATGTGCGGCAGCTCCGTTGGGACAGGGAGTGATATGTCGGCGAACTCGAAGAAGATGACAATGGGAGTGATTGTGGGGAATCGGGGATTTTTTCCCGACCACTTGGCCAAGAGCGGGCGCGAGGAAATCCTGCGCGCGCTGGAGGCGGCGGGCATGGAGGTGGTCGCTCTCGATCCGAACGAGAGCAAGCACGGAGCGGTGGAGACGCGGGAAGAGTCGCGGCGCTGCGCCGAATTGTTCAAACGCCATCGTGAGCGGATTGATGGAATCATTGTGACGTTGCCGAACTTTGGCGAAGAACGAGCCATCGCGGACACGCTGCGGCTGGCCGATCTGCGCGTGCCGGTGCTGGTTCAGGCCACGCCCGACGAGCCTAAGAAGATGACGATCGCCTCGCGCCGCGACAGCTTCTGCGGCAAGATGTCAGCCTGCAACAACCTGCGGCAGTACGGCATCCCTTACTCCATCACCACGCTGCACACGGAGAGTCCGGACTCGCCAGAGTTCGCGAAAGATCTGGAATGGTTTGCCGGGGTGTGCCGGGTGGTGAAAGGATTCCGCAACTTGCGAGTGGGCGCCATCGGAGCGCGTCCGGCGGCGTTCAACACGGTGCGCTACAGCGAGAAGATTCTGGAGTCGCAGGGCATCTCCATCGAGACCCTGGATCTTTCTGAAGTGCTGGGCCGCATCGACCGCATGAAAGACAACGATGACCATGCGCAGGCCAAGCTGGCGGCGATCAAGAAATATGTGGATGCGAGCAGCGTGCCAGCGGCTGCGCTGATCAAGATGGCAAAACTGGGCGCCGTGGTCGACCAGTGGATGGCCGCGACCGAGGTCACCATCAGCGCGGTGCAATGCTGGACGTCGATTGAAGAAAACCTGGGAGTAGTTCCCTGCACCGTGATGAGCATGATGAGCAACGAGTTGCTTTCGAGCGCCTGCGAAGTGGATATTTGCGGCGTGCTGGGCATGCACGCGCTGCAACTGGCGTCAGGCACGCCTTCGGCGCTGCTCGATTGGAACAACAACTACGGCTCGGACCCCAACAAGGCGGTCTGCTTCCACTGCTCGAACCTTCCGAAACATTTTTTCCGTTCGGTGAAGATGGATTTTCAGGAAATCATCGCCGGCACAGTAGGCAAGGAAAACACGTTCGGGACCTGCGTAGGCCTGATCAAGCCCGAGAAAATGAGCTTCGCCCGCTTCTCCACCGACGACACTTCGGGCAGGATGCGCGGTTACGTGGGCGAAGGCCGCTTCACCGACGACGCGCTGAACACGTTCGGCGGTGCTGGCGTGGTAGAGATCCAGCATCTGCAGAAGTTGCTGCACTTCATCTGCGAGCGCGGCTTCGAGCACCACGTGGCGGCGAATCTTTCGACCGTGGCCGACGCGGTGCAGGAAGCCACCACCCGCTACCTGGGCTGGGACATGTATTACCACGGCCGCGACAACGGAGCCTGCTGATGCCCATCGTGGCCGGCGTCGATTTCGGAACCCTGAGCGTTCGTGTCTCTCTGGTCGACAGTGAACGCGGTCTGATCGAATCCGCCGTCGCCGAGTATCCGCTGCACCGCAAGCGCGAAGATCCGGAATACGCCACGCAATCCCACGACGACCACATGCGGGCGTTGGTCTCAGCCACGCGCGAAGTTCTGAAGAAGGCCGGCGTCTCGGGAGATCAAGTGCGGTCCATCGCTCTCGATACTACGGGCTCTTCTGTGATTCCAGTCGGCAGGAATCTTCAGCCCCTCGGAGAATACTACCTGTGGTGCGATCACCGCGCTAAAGGCGAAGCGGCAGAGATCACCGCTGCCGCGCATAAAGAGAACCTGGAGGCGATCCAGTGGTGCGGCGGCGTCTACTCGTCGGAATGGGGATTTTCCAAGCTGTTGCATTGGCTGCGGCACAATCCGGAAAGTCGTTCTGAGTTTGTCTCCGCCTTCGAGCATTGCGACATGGTTGCGGCGACTCTGTGCGGCATCACCGATCCGAAGAAAGTGAAACGCAGCATTTGCGCCATGGGACACAAGTGGCTGTGGAATGCGCAACTAGGTGGACTTCCGCCAGAGAGCTTTCTGGTCACGGTGGACCCTCTGTTGAAGGGAGTCTGCGAGAAACTCGACGGCGAATACGCTACGTCGGATAAGCTCGCAGGCACACTCTCGCCTTTTTGGGCGGAGAAACTGGGACTCAACAGAGGCATTCCAATTCCAGTCGGCGCCTTCGATGCGCATTGGGACGCCATTGGTGCAGGCTGCCGAACTGATGACATGGTGAACGTTATCGGCACTTCCACTTGCATTATCGGAATCACTCCATCGATAAATCTGGTGCCCGGAGTTTGCGGCGTTGTGCAAGGCAGCGTGCATCCTCTGCGCACCGGAATCGAGGCAGGACTTTCCGCAGTGGGAGATATCTTCAGCGCGATCGCTGCCCGCGCTGGAACAGATGTAAGAACGTTGAGCGCGGGACTGGAAACATATCGTGCCGGGCAGACCGGCCTGCTGCGCATGACCTGGGATAACGGCGACCGCACCGTGCTGGTGAACCCCAACCTGCGCGGCGTTACGCTGGGTTGGAATTTGCAGAGCACCGCGCAGGACGAACTCTTCGCCGCCATCGAGGGAACCGCATTTCATACCCGCGTGATTCTCGACCGCATGGCAGGGCACGGAGTGCACATCAAGCGAGTGATTAATGCGGGCGGGATTCCACAGAAGAATCATGTTCTGAATCAGGTGTATGCCAACGTGCTGGGACGCCCGGTGCTGGTTCCAAGTAAGAGTGTAGTTAGCTTGGGGTCTGCGATTTTTGCTTTTCTGGCGGCAGGAACCTTCAAGACTGTTGAGGAGGCGCAGGATAAAATCTGTTCTCCCAACCGAACGTTCACACCGGACGCCGAGGGGCAACGCACTTACGAGCAGCTGTATCCCTTGTATAACAAGCTGTATTTCACTCTGGGCCAGCGCGGCAGCGACGGCCTGGGCGACATCCTTCCGACTTTAATTGCCGTGGCGGAATCTGCCGTCAGCCACGCCAGCGTTGGGAGCAAAAGCTAAGGAGCGGAAATGATTGTTCCGAAAGTCCTGCGGGCGGTCGTGGTCAGCGGGTTGTGTGTAGCGCTGTTTACTATGAGTGCGGAGGCTGAAACAAAAGTGACAAGCCAACCGTTTGGGAAAATGCCGGATGGGACTGCGATTGAGGTTTTCACGCTGAGCAGCGGCCCATACGAGGCTCGAATTGCCACCTACGGCGGGGTTGTGGTTTCCCTGAAAGCTCCAGACCGGAAGGGCAAGGTAGCGGACGTTGTGCTGGGGTTCGATGATCTCAACGGCTACGTCGCGAACTTCAACAGCGCGTCCCCGGCTTTTTTCGGAGCCATCATTGGCCGATACGCGAATCGCATTGCGCACGGCAGCTTTACTCTTGATGGCGTGAAATATTCTCTGCCTCTGAACAATGGCGAAAACTCTCTCCATGGCGGACCGCACGGCTTCAACAACGTGGTTTGGAAAGCGAAACCAATCGCGAACGGAGTAGAGCTGACCTATCTGAGCAAAGACGGCGAGGCGGGATATCCCGGCAATCTGTCGGCGGTGGTTCGCTACACCTTAGCAAAAGGCGACTTACGAATCGAATACTCTGCCACCACGGATAAAGACACCGTGGTGAACCTTACGAATCACTCCTATTTCAATCTGGCCGGCCAGGGTGACATCCTGAATCATCAACTCACCCTCCACGCTTCTCGCTTTACTCCCGTGGATGCTGGCTTGATTCCGACTGGCGAGTTGAAGTCTGTGGAGTCGACCCCGTTCGATTTTCGAAAGCCGACTGGCGTTGGTGCGCGGATTGGCGCGGACGACGAACAACTTCATCTGGCCCGAGGCTACGACCACAACTGGGTGCTGGATAGCGGCGGAGGAAAGTTGGCAGAAGCCGCGGAGCTCTATGATCCAGGTAGCGGACGTGTGCTGAAGGTCTCGACGGATCAGCCCGGAATCCAGTTTTACAGCGGAAATTTCCTGGACGGTTCGATCAAAGGCAAAGGCGGGAAACCGGATGAGTTGCACGCTGCGCTGTGCCTGGAAACACAACATTTTCCCGACTCGCCCAATCATCCCGCTTTTCCATCAACCGAATTGAAGCCCGGTGGGCGCTATCACACGGTCACCATCTACAGCTTCTCTACTCGCTAAGAAAGGCTCAGATATTCTCTCGCATGAGCGTTGGTCATTGAAGCGACACATCCGAATGGACGATTGCCGCCGTCACCGGCCGGTACATCTCCTCGTGTCGGTCATTTTCCTCTTTCTGATCTGTCACTTCTGCTGGTCTCAGGAAAGCTCTCAGAGTGTAAACATCCAGGTGCGATACGATCAGTCGGACGGGGCCATCTCGCACGTCTGGAACTATTTCGGGTACGACGAGCCCAACTACACCTATTCGGCGAATGGCAAGAAATTGCTCACGGAGCTCGTAGCGGCAAACGCCGCGCCGGTTTATGTGCGCACTCACAATTTGCTGACCAGCGGCGACGGGACGGCTTCTCTGAAGTGGGGATCCACCAACGTCTATTCGGAAGATGCAGCCGGAAATCCGATTTATAGTTGGGTAATTCTGGATCAGATTTTCGACACATTCCGCGCGGCTGGCGTGAAGCCTCTCGTCGAAATCGGTTTCATGCCAGAGGCGCTGTCGACTCATCCCGAACCTTATCGCCACGACTTTCCACGAGGCAAGGTTAGCAGCATTTACACGGGGTGGGCCTATCCACCAAACAACTACCAGAAGTGGTCTGAGCTGGTTTTCCAATTCGTTCGCCATCTTCGCGAGCGCTACGGCGATGCTGAAGTCAAGACCTGGTTGTGGGAGGTGTGGAACGAACCCGACATTGGATATTGGCAAGGAACGCCGGAAGAATATTTCAAGCTCTATGATTTTTCAGTCGAGGCGGTGCTGCGGGCGTTTCCTGAAGCGCGGATCGGCGGACCGGACACCACCGGTCCGGGTAACTCGAAGGCGGCAGGTTTTCTTCGCGCGTTCCTCGAACATTGCGCCCACCAAAGAAACTACGCGAACGGAAAAATTGGATCGCACCTCGACTTCATCAGCTTTCATCCAAAAGGGTCGCCTACGTGGCAGGGGGACCACGTGCAGATGGGAATCAGCCGCCAGCTTACCGCCATCGAGCAGGGATTCAGAATCACTGCATCATTTCCGGAGTGGAAACAGACTCCGATCATTTTAGGAGAATCAGACCCGGAGGGCTGTGCAGCTTGTTCCGCCAAGGAGAATCCTCAGAATTCCTATCGCAATGGCCCGCTCTACGGAGCTTACACCGTCGAAGCTCTGAACAATATCCTGGCGTTGGCGCATCAAGAACACGTCAAGCTTCTCGGAGTGGTCACCTGGGCATTCGAATTTGAAAATCAGCCTTACTTCGCGGGCTTTCGCGAACTGGCGACCAACGGCGTGGACAAGCCTGTCCTGAACGCCTTTCGCATGTTGGGGTTGCTGGGCAACGAGCGCGTGCAGGCAACCAGCTCTGGAGCATTAATCGCTGAAGACGTTGTACACAACGGGGTGCGAGCCCAGCCTGATATCAACGCCATCGCCACGCGCAAAGATAAAGATCGGGAGATCGAGATTCTAGTCTGGAACTACCACGACGATGACGTTCTATTCCCCGCCGCGCTCATCGATCTGGCGATCACTGGCCTGCCCGCCGACGCAAAGCGCGGCCTGCTCGAACATTTTCGCGTGGACTCCGGCCACAGTAATGCATTCACAGTGTGGAAGGAGATGGGCTCGCCTCAATCGCCTACCGAGAGCGAATATATACGTCTGGAGAGTGCCGGACAGCTGCAACTTCTCGACTCGCCCACATGGGTAGAAATGTTGCACGGCAGCGTTCGGCTGCAGTTCACGCTGCATCGCCAAGGTCTTTCTCTCGTGCGCCTCTCGTGGTGAGGCCTTCAACTTCAGCTACGCTTGCAGCACCAGATTCCATACCTGCATCGAAGTCGCTTGCCGGTTGGCCCACGCGTAATAGGGGATGAAGGTCAGGGGAACCTTCCGAGTCGTCGATTCCCTGCCATACCTCGAATAGAGCAGTTTCTCTGATGCCCCTCGCTCGTACACCGCGCCCGTATGGTGTAGTACAACCATCCCGCCGAGCAGATCGTTCTTGAATTCGGTCTGAAATTGTTCGGCGGGCCGGCGCCCGGGATTCACGGCCACATCGCTGAGCTTTATGCCGCTGGGTTGATCGATCTCTTCCAGGCAGTAGATAAGCGGTCCGCGCTGGATCGCAACTCGCCCACTGTCATCGGCCACGCGCGGATTCGCCGCAATCACCTGCGGCACCACTTCCACCTTTAGCTGAATCACGTCACGCGGCGACCAGCGGCGATGGATGGGAAGATACGTCCCCGGAGTCACACCTGCCTGTGCCTGCGTATTCACGGTTACTTGCGCGTGGTCGGCCCATCCCGGAATGCGCAGATAGAAAGTGAACTCGGAAGGTTCCGCGGGCGTGACAGCGATATCCACGGTGCCATCCCACGGATAACTCGTCTTTTGCACAACCTTGAGCCCCACCCCGTTCTCCAAATGCCAGTTGAGTTCCGAATCGTCGTAAAGATGCACGTAGATTCCGTCTGCGCTGGTGCTGTAAAAATATCCCGGCAGTGACCCGAACGTGCGCTCGAGATTCGGCGGACAGCAGGTCACGTCGTACCAGGGATTCCGGATCTTATCTCCAGTAGAAGGATCAAAAGCCAGTGGGTTGCGATAACAATAGAGCGTACCGTCGAGCGACATCCCAGAATTGATTCCGTTGTAAAGAGCGCGTTCAATGACGTCAGTAAACTTTGCGTCTCCTGTGACGGCCAGCATGCGCCAGTTCCACATCATGTTTCCGATGGCAGCGCAGCTTTCGCCGTACGCCCGAAAATTCGGCAACTCGTAGGCATCGCCAAACGCTTCCCCGTCAGACCGCGACCCGACTCCACCCGTAACGTACATCTTGCTGGTGGTCATGTCGTTCCAGAGAGTATTCAGCGTTTGCAAATACTCCGCATCTCCCGTCTCCATGTAATAGTCGGTGGCCCCACAACAGGCGTACATCGCGCGAACCGCGTGTCCCTGAAGCTTGGTCCGCGCCGTAAACGGCGTTCCGCTGAACATGTAAATGGTGCGGCGCTCCGGCAGTTCGATACGCTCGTCTCCCCGCAGGATGTAACCGGCAAGGTCCAGTTGCCGCTTGTCGCCAGTGATGCGGTAGAGTTCGATCAATCCCATCTCAATCTCGGGATGCCCGGAAACGATGGGTTTCTTGGGGGCTGGACCGTAATTCGGGATCAGGAAGTCGTCGACGAAACGAATTCCAGCATCGAGCAGCTTGCGATCGCCGGTCGCTCGGTAATAAGAAATAGCGCCCTGGAGCATATGGCCGAGGTTGTAGAGCTCATGCCCCGTCGTTTGCGTCTGCGGCAGCATTCGTAAGGACTTGCGGTCATCCTGGTAGTAGGTGTTCAGGTATCCGCTGGGCTCTTGAACGGCAACCACCTCGTCGATCAGCTTTTCGGCGCTCGCGCGAAGTTCAGGACGATCGCCCGATTGCAGCACAAATCCAACCGCCTCGGTCCACTTGTAAACGTCGGAATCGGAAAACACGGGCCCACTTTGCGCAGCAGTACTCTTGCCTACCAGCCGGCGAAAGTTATTCATGCGGCCGTTCGCTTCCAGCAGGTCGTGCATGGTTGGAATGCTTCTGGTCACATTGATTTCGCGCCGCCGCGCCCAGAAGCCTCCGGTGATGGTCACCGCACGCACAGGGATATCCCTGAGCTTGGCGTGGGGGGATTTCGCGAGATTCTCAACGCCTTGATCTTTCCAGCCGGGCGCATCGGTCAGCGTCACGGCAGTTGTCTGCGGCGCAGCCTTGCCCGCAACCTCAGCGAACACTGGATGAGCGGGCAGAGACGACGCGGCCACCGCCGAAATTGCCGCAGTTACGAATTGTCTGCGCGAGATGTTTGTTTTCTCAGACATGCCTCTTCCCCGTTTCTGCACTGACCGTTTCTACAGTGACCGTTTCTACAGTGACCATTGAATGACGGTGTAGGAGCGCGCCGGAACCTCAAACCTGGTTCGCCCCCCGCTGCTGGCAGGAGCCGCGAACGGCTGGGGCACCACGCGCTTCGGCGCCGCAAAGCTGTTCGAGGCCTTGAGGTCATCCCCCGTCAGCACCGATGCTGAGATCACACGCGCGGGAGCAGCATCTTCCCACACCACCTCAACGTCATGTGCCTTCGACAAATCTCGGTTCAGAATGAAGAGAGAGAGTTTGCCGCCATCGTGATCCAGCGAACCGGCCACATCGAGATGCCCTACCTGGTCCAGGCCGGCAACTTCATAAGTGGATGACTCCACCAGCAAGTTCAAGATCGCGCCTCTGGCAAATTGCAGCGCCCAGCTGTACGGATAGTAGATTGTCTGTTGCAGAATACCGTTCTCGTCGGTCATGATCGGCGCAATCACGTTGACCAACTGAGCAAGGCAGGCGATTTTTACCCGATCCGCATTGCGCAAGAGAGAATTGATGAGTCCACCGACCAGCAGCGCGTCTTCGAGGTTGTACACCTCCTCGAGCAAGGGTGGCGCTTCCTTCCGGTGCCCATCCACAGCATCGCCAGTGTTGGAGCGATACCACACGTTCCATTCGTCAAACGACAGCCACAGTTTTTTCGGCGAGCGTTTGTGTCCACGGACCAGGTCGCACACCGCAACCGTCTCGGCGATCTGGCGCTCCATGCTCAAATTCATGGCGACATATTTCGAAGAATCGCCGCCAGTATCGCGCTCATTGTTGCCAAAGTAGCGGTGCAGCGAAAGGCCATCCACATACTCGTAGCACTGTTCAAGCACCTCGCGATCCCATTCGAGGTAGGTCGGCATAAACGGACCGCTTGAGCCGCACGCAATCAGCTTGAGCGAAGAATCCACGTAGCGCATCTGCCGGGCCGCATCAGCGGCCTTCATACCATATTCCGTGGCCGACATGTGGCCGATCTGCCAGGGACCATCCATCTCGTTGCCCAGGCACCAGTGTTGCACCTTGTAAGCATCGGCAACGCCATGCTGCCGCCGCAGATCGCTCCATTTCGTACCCTTATCGACGTTGCAGTACTCCACCAGCGCAGCTGCTTCTTCCGCCGTCCCAGTCCCCAGATTCAGCCCCATCAGGGGCTCCGTGCCCGCCGCTTTACACCACGCCATAAATTCGTTGGTCCCAAACTGGTTTGACTCGATGGTGTCCCAGGCCTTGTCCAGAACGCGTGGCCGATCTTTCTTCGGCCCCACGCCATCGAGCCAGTTGTAACCGGACACAAAATTCCCTCCCGGATAACGAATGATCGGAACTCCCATCTGGCGAATTTCGTTGAGTACGTCCTTGCGAAATCCGTTGGCGTCGGAGAGCTTCGACCCGGGTTCGTAGATACCGTCATAGATGGCGCGTCCGAGATGCTCCAGGAAAGAGCCGAACAGATTGCGATCCAGTGGCGCAATGGTTCGTCGGGAGTCGACGTAAACTCGTGCGGGTGCGTTGCTACTCACAGCCGACGTAGCCTGGCTCGATTTACCAGCCGCAAGCAAACCAGGCCCGAGTACCGCCGTCGCGGAACATGCCATTCCCACATTCGAAGCTTGTTTTAGAAAGTGGCGTCTGGAGGCGGAAAATTGGTTCATAGAGTCCTTCATAGGTCAGTCTTCTGATCTGGCCGGCAATGCACAACTCGGGGATACACGCTCCGCTCCGCGCACCAATCAAAACCAGAGAGTGAAACGGACCCGGAAGCAATGTACCGCGATGGCCCGCAAAAAACTAGCGAGCCGAAGTTCGACCCTCCGGCTCGCCGCACGATTCCGTCGAACACAACTAGAACGATACTCTTAGGCCCAGCTCAATCTTTCTCGCGTCAAACGGATTGAGCGTGCTGGTCACTTTGCCGAACGTACCGTCCGCCATATTCGGGTCCACCGTGCCCAGGTTTCCGTGGTTGAAAACGTTGAGAAAATCAAAGCGGAACTGCAGGTTGCCCTGTTCCCCGAGCCACGGCAGGTGGTTGTTCTTCAGAACACTCGCGTCGGCCTGGAACATGCCCGGGTTGCGATAGATATTGCGCGGCTCAGTGCCCTCTGTCCCTTGTGTTGGCTGTCCGAAATCGGCAGCGGTAAACAATCCCTTCAGGTACGCCGAGCGGCTATGGCCACCGGTGAAATTCTGCGCGGCGGCCAACGGGACGTCATAGCCCAAGCCATCCATGTTGTAGTCTCCACTGCCGGGGGCAAGAATGTTCGGCGTAATGGGTGTGGTCCCCGCGGGAAGATTGGGAGTGTCACACGGAATGGGCGCACCTCCCGTGCCCCCGCTCGCGCACATTACGTCCAACGGACGGTTGTCAATCGCCCAGAAAGGCGTACCTGTCTGGACGGCGATAATGCTGGACAACTCCCAACCATCAGTCAATACCTTTCCAATGCCGTGTTTTAATCCCGGTAGGTTGTACAACCCGGAGAACGAAAAGCGCTGGCGAACATCATAATTAGCATCCCCGTAATAGCCAAAATACGCATTCTGATCCGGGATGTTTGCACCGCCGTCCTGTCCATCTTGATCGAACCGGGTATTCGCTTCAGGATAGTCCTTCGCGTGCGAAAGCGTGTAAGAGCCCTGGAAGCTTCCGCGGTGTCCAGCCTTCCCACGCAGGGACAAAATCATCGCATTATAGGTGGCTTGATTGGCGTTGTTGACGTAGGTGATCGCGCCGAAATTAGTGTTCGGACGGTTGATTGCCTCCGCGATGCCTTTGCAACTGGGAAATGAGGGTCCGGGCACGCATCCTGAAAATGAAGCGTCGCCGGGCAGGCGGTTTACGTCAGCTCCGGTCAGGCCGTTATAACTGCGCGAACCCGAATAGTTGGCGCCCGCTACCAGGTTTCCGGGCAATTGGCGTTCTACGCCGATCACATAGTTCACCGCCAGTGGCGCCTTCATATTTCGGTCAAGTGAGTCGACATTGGTCGGCACCCCAGCGATTCCGCCTGCGGCATTCAGAGATCCCGCCGGAATCGGCGGCAGCACAAATCCCCAGGGGTAGCTGCCAGAAGGAGCAATCGCAAAGTAGTTCCCCAGCGGTTGACCAGGCACGCCATTGACCGTTGGGGCGACGTCTGTAAATGTCTCGCTCAACACTCCTGGAGGGTTGTTCCGGGTTTGGTCGATGGTCTGGCCCATCGCAATCCAGTCATGATAAACACCCACTCCACCGCGCACCGCCCACTGCCCTTTCTTGGTAGGATCCCAGGCAAAACCAATTCGTGGGCTAAAAATATTCTTCATCGAATTAGCGAATACGGCGGGAACTACGCCTACTGTCGCGTATTGAACCTGTTCATTAAAGGTGCCCGCAGATCCCAGATTCAGGGCGCTGAACTGGAAGCCGCTATTTCCCCAGGGGATGTGGTTGGTGAAATCGTCCCAGCGCATTGAAACTGTCAAGGAAAGGTTAGATCTTACCTTCCAGTCGTCCTGACCAAAGAAGCCGAAGGGATTTTCCATGCCGCCATATACCACACTTCCGGCCAATCCGGTGAGTGGGTTGTAGGCCCCCACGGATTCCTGGAACACATTGTCTTGCACGAGATCAAGAAGGTTGTTAAACGTGAAGCCCGGACGAACATTGTCTGGCGTGAAATCGCCGTGCTCAATGCCCCTCGCGCCGTCGTAACCGAACTTCACCGTGTGCTTCCCGTGCACCCAACTCAGCACGGAGCGCCAGTTGTACATCGGGCCTCGGTATTCGCCCGGCCCCCATCCACCGCCCACTGGCCAACCCGTGAGATTGCCGGCGACGCTGACATTCGGCACCGCCAAATTCGCGTCCTGGCCGTTTGCACCACCGACACTGGCAAACGCAAAGCTGGATTCCCAAAGCAGACTGGAGTTGAAAGTATGAGTAAAGTCGATTTGAGCGTACCGATTTCTCATGATGTCCAGCGCGTTCAGTCTCGGCCTGGGCGACTTCTGTTGCTGGTCGAACGAGTCGTTGTAGTAGCTCAAATAAAGGCGATCCCGATCCGTGAAGTACTGATCGACCCGGAAATTGTATTGCAGGGCGTTGTAGTATTCGCTGGCATTAAAGCTGCCCGAATCAATCATGGGTAGTGTGCAAGGAAGAGATATCGAAGGGGTAACCTGGATTGCGGTCTGTCCCGTCGGACAACCCGCTTGTGGGTTGACCAGATAATGGCCGGCGTCTTGGGAGACGAACGCACCACCTAAATTGGTCGCCGGCCATCCCGCGAGAACCGCTGTCCCGACCGTGCTGGGATAATTCGTTTGCGCCCATTGCACAAATGCCGGGTCTTCAAACAACTGCTGCCCGGTCGCGCCCGGCACGGTCGACCAAAGCTTTTCGAAATCTGCGAAAAAGAAAGTCTTGCCTTTGCGAATCGGCCCACCGAGAGCGCCTACCAGATCCTTGCGGGCATAAGGCTCCGCCGCGCCTGTGACGAAATCCGGTGTCGCCTGCAGATCCTGGTTGGCGAAAAACAGGCTGCCGGTGCCGTGAAACTGGTTTGTGCCTGATTTTGTGGTTACCTGAATCAGGATCGAACTCCCCAGATTATCTTCGCCGCCCCAGGTGTTGGTTTGCAGCGAAGCCTCCTGCACCGCATCGGGAATCGGCGCCAGGATAATATTGCCGTTCTGCACCGGGCTGGTCACGTTCATACCGTCCACCATCACCACGTTGCCGGTGTAGCTGCGTCCGTTGGCGCTGATTTGAGGAGTCTGGGTTCCGAAGTTGTCGGGCAGGCCGCCGGGAGCTTCCCCGGCGAGCCGCGTGCCCACCCCGACTACGCCCGGCGTCACGGCCAGAATATCCCAAAGATTTCGATTCGCCGAAGGCAGGTCTCGAACCGTATCGGAAGAAAGCGTGGCTTCCAACCGGCTGTCATCGGTGTCGACGACCGGGGGATGCACTTCCACTGTGATCGATTGCTCCGCAGTCGCCACGGGCAACGCGAGATTGACGCCCTTCGTTTCAGAAGTGTTCAGGGCAAAAGTGGCTTCCGTTTTTCTAAAGCCCTTGGCTTCCGCCGACACAATATAGTTGCCTGGAGGAAGGCTGCTGAAGCGGTAGTTGCCAGACTCACTTGTGATAATCGCCGCGGTCACTCCCGTATCCGTATTTCGCAGCTGTACGGATGCTCCATTGATTGCGGCCCCAGCCGGATCGGAAACTACACCCTGAATGTTGCTGCTGTATTGGGCGAGGGCGGGAAGACTGCAAGCCAGCAAAACCAGAAGGGACGACAGGCGCAGGGAAAGTCGAAGCCCACAGTTAGCCACTATATGTTTCCTCCCACGTCGTGGTGCGAGAGATTACAGTAAACGATTTCTCAGGTAATCGATTCAGGTTATAGCGCTCTCCGTCGGTGGCTGTCAAGAAGTTTCTGGCCTCCTCTCGGCATCTGCACAGCAACCGTGGAGAAGGACGCCAGAAACCGGTCGCGCTTCTATCGCGTTGAGCACGATTGGTGTGTGAATCGGTGCAAAAGAAAACCTCCAGCAGCGCGAAAGAGATCGTGCACCCAGCCCTCGCGCTCCAGTTCGAAATAGCCCAGCATCGCCGTTAACCTTAGTATCCTCAATAGTTTAAAGATGGACGCGAATTTCAAATGTTTACCGCGGGAACAGGCTGCAAGGGTGGCAGATCTCGCGTACCTGGTTAGCCCCCGTGAGGCTTGCAAACGCCGCAAGCGTCTCCTCGCGGAAGTGTTCTGTTGCGGTCTTTTCGATCAAAGAGGATCCTGGTCGACAGCCCCAAGAATCTTGAACTGCATTGACGAATGCGGTTCTAGAATCTATCCTTTCGCCGTCGCAAGTATTCAATTTTCTCGATTTTCTGGCAATCGATTTCACAGCTTTCCGTACCCGTGCTGCTTCAATCGGTGAAGCAAGGATTCTCATGGAAACACGTCAACTTGGAAACAGCGACCTCCGCATCACTCCCATCGGAATTGGCGCCTGGGCCATGGGCGGAGGTGGCTGGAACGGGAGCATGGGGCCGCAAAATGACAGCGACTCGATTCCCGCCATTCACGCGGCTTTGGATTATGGCCTCAACTGGATTGACACCGCCGCTCTCTATGGACTGGGGCATTCGGAAGAAATAGTCGCCCAGGCAATTCTTGGGCGCACCCCACGCCCCTATGTGTTCACCAAGTGCGAACGCGTATGGGACGCCGCAGGAGAGATCGGAGCCTCGCTCAAGGCCGATTCGATTCGCCGCGAGTGCGAGGCCAGTTTGCGCCGCCTCCAGACGGATGTGATCGATCTTTACCAAATCCACTGGCCCGAACCCGATGCAGACATCGAAGAAGGTTGGAACGAACTCACCCGTCTGCAACAAGCGGGCAAAGTGCGCTACATCGGCGTTTCCAATTTCAGTGTCCCGCAAATGAAGCGCGCGCAGGCCATTGCTCCAATCACATCGCTGCAGCCTCCCTATTCCATTGTCACTCGCGCCATCGAGAATGAAATCCTCCCCTTCGCGTCTCAGAACAACCTCGGCGTGATTGTGTATTCGCCAATGTCCGCCGGACTGCTCACCGGCGCAATGACGCGCGAAAGGGTCGCAAACTTTGACGCCGAGGACTGGCGAAGAAACCTTCCCAACTTCCACGAACCGTTGCTCTCGCGCAACCTAAAACTGGTTGAACTGCTGCGCGCGATCGGAAAACGCCACGGACGCAGCCCGGGAGAAGTCGCGATTGCCTGGACTCTGCGCCATCCGGCCGTCACCGCAGCGATTGTTGGTTTTCGCAGTGTGCGGCAGGTTTCCGGCATCATCGGCTCGGCCGACTTCCGTCTGCTTCCGAACGAAATCGCAGAGATCGAAGATGCACAAAAACCAGAATCTGCCGCCTGAGCCTGAGCGTTTGCCGGTGTGATGAAGAAGGCCAGTTGACAAACACCGGGCAACGGGACGAAGCTGGGCTAGTAAACGTTTGCCATCAAATTCCCTCATCGCAGGAGATTCCTATGGCCCGCCGTATCAGCCGCAGAACTTTTCTCCAGGCCGCCACCGCTACCTCCGCCGCCACCTACGCGGCTCGCTCGCTTCCCGCCTGGGCCTCCTCAAATTCGAATTCCCCAGATTCGGCTTCCGCAGGTTCGGCCGCCGTGGACCGAGGCACGGTCGCCGTGGACACTCCGCTCGCCTCCTTTGCCTATTCCGAGGTGAAGTTGCTCGACGGCCCCATGAAACTCCAGTTCGAACAGAACCACGCCCGCTTCCTGAACCTCGACGACGATCGCCTGCTCAAGGTCTTCCGCCAGGTTGCCGGCCTGCCCGCTCCCGGAGAAGACATGGGAGGCTGGTACGACCTTACCGGCTTCAGCCTGGTAGAAAACGACTTCCACGGCTTCATCGCCGGCCACAGTTTTGGACAATACGTTTCGGGGCTGGCGCGGGCCTACGCCGTCACGGGATCTGAACCTACGCGCGCGAAGATTAACCGTCTGGTCAAGGGCTACGCGGAAACCCTCGACCCCAAGGCCAAGTTCTTTGCAGGCTATCGCTTGCCGGCATACACCTACGACAAACTCTCCTGCGGCCTGATCGACGCTCACGAGTTCGCCCACGATCCTATGGCGATGGATGTTCACGAGAAGCTCACGCACGCCATCACGGCCTACCTCCCCGAGAAAGCGCTGTCACGCCAGGAACAGCGTTCCCGCCCCCACAAAGATACGTCCTACACCTGGGACGAAACCTACACCTTGCCGGAAAACCTGTTTCTGGCCTATCAGCGCAGCGGCAAGGCGTTCTATCGCGACATGGCCAAGCAATATCTCGAGGATGACACGTATTTCAACCCGCTCGCCGAGGGCAACAACGTTTTGCCCTTTGAACATGCCTATAGCCACGTGAATGCCTTCAGCTCTGCCATGCAGGCCTACATCACGCTGGGAAGCGAAAAGCATCTGCGCGCCGCCAAGAACGGGTTCGAGATGCTGGTAAAGACACAAAGCTTCGCAACCGGCGGCTGGGGACCTGACGAAGCGTTTGGAGAACCAGGCCGCGGTCAGCTCGGCGACAGTCTGGCGTCCACTCACGCCAGCTTTGAGACCCCCTGCGGCTCCTACGGCCACTTTAAGATCACACGCTACCTGCTGCGGGTCACCAAGGATTCGCGCTACGGAGACAGCATGGAGCGCGTGCTTTACAACACCATTCTCGGAGCGTGGCCCATTCAAGCCGACGGCACTTCGTTCTACTATTCCGACTACGCTGACACTGGTAAGAAAGTTTGGTATGGACAAAAATGGCCGTGCTGTTCGGGAACGTTTCCCCAGGTTGCCGCGGACTACCACATCAGCACCTATCTGCGCGCAGCCGACGGCGTCTACGTGAATCTCTTCACGCCGTCTACGCTGGAGTGGAACGATGCCGGCGGGCGCTTCGGATTGAAGCAGGAAACCAAGTACCCATTCGACAACAAGATCCAGATCCAGGTGTCCGCTTCGCAGCCGAAAGACTACACGCTCTATGTCCGCATTCCCGGCTGGGCCGCGCCAGACCCAGTGCTCTCGGTGAATGGGAAGCGAGTCTCCGATGCGGTGCAGCCAGGAACCTTTGCGGCGATTCGGCGGACCTGGAAAGATGGCGATCGTGTGGAACTCGAACTTCCTATGCCCTTGCGGCTGGAGCAAGTGGATGCGAACCATCCGAACCTGGTCGCCTTGATGCAAGGCCCCCTCGTGCTCCTCGCAGTGGCCGATTCTCAGCCCAGCTTCGACAGAAACGCACTGCTGCAAGCCAAGCCAGCAAATAACGCCAAGGGATATTGGCTGGCCAGTTCGTCCGACGGAAGCAGCGTGACGATGCGCCCGTTCATGAACATCGAAAAGGAGAGCTATAGCACCTACGTTCTGCTGAAGTCCTGAGAGAGACTCAGGCTAGAAGTCGTCTCATCAATAGGTTTGGGAAGGGCACGGCTCCAGCCGTGCCGCTCAAACGGCCATGGATTCGGGCTTTAGCCCCTGAGGTTTCGCCCGCGTTTCGGCCGCTGAGGATTTATGAGACAGCTTCTAGGGGCTGGCCGGCCGCTACTTGGGCTGGACATCCCCTTGGTGCACATCCCCTTCGACCAGCTTGTACTGGTAGCGCTGGCTCTCTTCGTGCGCAGTCTGCTTGCGAAGCTGCGCCAGGCGTTTCAGCAACTCAGGAATTTCGCGCTGGTCTCCGGTCTTCCGCAGCCCCTGAATCAGGTGATACAGCGCAGTTTGGTTTTTCGGATCTTGGTCCAGCGCCTTCCGGCACTGCTCGACTGCGGCACGGTAATTACCAGCCTGCAAATAGAGCTTGGCCAGCACGGTGCGGGCGCCGCTTAGCCCCGGCCGCAACGACACAGATTCCTGCGCCGACCGCATCGCCAACTGAAAATCCGGCGTGCCCGGCTCGACCCCCTTCTGGGAAAGAAAATCCGCTCGAAGGTAGAGAAGAACGGGGTCTTTGGGCTTGTGCGCCAGTCTTGACTGCACCGTGGCCAGAGCATGGTCCAGATCATTCTCCTGCTCGGCTAGCAGTCCCTGCGCGGCGGAGCTCAGCGACTGCTGCGGGTCCAGTTCGTGGGCTGTTTCGAAATCGGCCTCGGCCTTATCGTATTGGCCCAGTTGAACATACAAGACACCCCGCGCCAGGTAGAGCGGCGCCGCCTTCGGCAGCTGGCCGATGCCGTCACTCACCACGTCAATGCCCACCTGAAACGAATCGTGCGCGGAGCTTATGTTTGCGAACTCCACGTAGAGATTCAGGTTCTGCGGGTCGAGCAGAATTGCCTGGCGAAGCGTCGCGACCGCTTGTGGCGTGTCCTTGGAGTCCTCGTACGCCGTGGCAGCCAGTTCCAGGGTCTGGGCGTCGGGATCACTCCCTCGCAGCAGCGGCTGCAGCGTCGCCAGCGCTTCTTGCGGCTGGTGAGCCATCAGTTGAATGGCCGCCAGAAGGCGGCGCTCCCGCCCGTCTTCCGGCTTAAGCTCCAGCGTCCGCTGAAAGATTTCTGCTGCTCGGTCGAACTGCTTTAGTTTCAACAGGCAAGCGGCATACGCATGCAGGCCGTCGGGTTGTGAGTCAAACAACGTTCCCGTCTCTTTGAAATGAATAACAGCAAGCGCACAGTTTCCTTGCTGGTACTCAAGAACCGCCAGCATGCCGTGGCTGGTCTGGTCGGCGGGCCGGAAGCGCAACACACGTCGCAGCAGCGGAAGCGCCTGCGCACTGCCGGCGTCGTACTCGATCTGGGCCGCACCCTGCAGCGCGGGAAGGTAGTCAGGAGAAATCTTGAGTGAGGAGCGGTAGGAAGACAGTGCTTCCTGCTTCTGACCCTCCCCCGCATAGGCTGCGCCTTGCATCGCCCACAGTTGCGCATTGCCGGGGGATTGTCGCAAAGCTGCACGGGTCATCTCGACTGCTCGGTTGTACTCGCTGGCCCGCAGCGCCGACGCGATTGCCTCAATCGGGCGTTCCTGATCTTGCGCGCAGGCCGCGCGCAGACAAAGCAAGAAGAGAATTCCGAGTCTAAGCTTCTTCAGGACAATCATTTGCGGCGATCACTTGCAAGGGCCCGGCGCACTGACCCCTGGCCCCTGATCACTGCCCCCTGCCCTTTGATCCCTACACTACTTCTTGCCGAAGAACGCGTCCAGTCCTGCTTGCGCGACGGCTTCGTCGACTTCAGGCTTCGCGCCGCTGGCGGCGATTCCGCCGAGGGTCTGTCCGTCAACTTGAATGGGAAGTCCGCCCTGGTTGGGGAAGTAGTCGGGAAACGCCAGCGCTTCGACGTTACCCTTTTTCAAATTCTCGGCGGCATCCTTCGAAGGACTTCTGTAGAACGCGGCGTGCCGGGCTTTTTTCTGCGCCCAGATGATCGTGTTAAGTGGTGCGCTGTCTGCCTTTTGCAGGAAAAGCAGATTGCCGCTTTCGTCGACAACGCAAATCGTTACGTCCACGTGAAGCCGTTGCATTTCGGCTTCGGCTCCGGCAACCATCACTTTGATGGCCGCCAGGTTGAGATATTTTTTCGTCGGCAGGTCGGCTTTTTTGGCAGGCAGGTCGGCGTAAGACGTCATCACCCCAATTCCAAGGATAAAAACCAGCAGTTTGAGCACTCGAGGCGCCCCCGTGAGCAGAAACTTCATTTCAGCCCTCTCGATTTCAGCCTTCTAGATTTCGACAATCTGGACTTCAGCAATCTGAATTTCGGCAATCTAGATTTCAGGCGCAGGAGCAATCGTACCAGAGCTTCCGAATGTTCAGAATGAAACTTCGGGGGGCCGGGTCAGGTAAACGCCAGCGACCACAAAGGACACAAAGTCACACGAAGGAAATCCCTGCCAACAAGATCCTGCGTGATACTTCGTGCCCCTTCGAGGTTAAAGATTTTTCTTTCCTCGTCGAACTTTCCTAGTCGAACCGGCTAGAACGAAAGCTTGCCTCCCAGTTGCCAGAATCTGGGCTCGTGCGATGCCGTCGCCTGGCCGAAATTTCCATCCGGGAAATTCGTATCGACGGTCGAATAGTTTGCCCGATTGAAGATGTTGAATACATCAAACCGGAACTCGAAATTGACGCGCTCCGTAATATGCGTGTTCTTGTAGAAGTTGATATTGGTCTCGTAGAAATTCGGCGCGCGGAACCCGTTCGACTTCTCGTTCCCCTCCGAACCGAAAGTGGGGATGGCAAAGTCGCCCTTGGGAATTGCCCCCGTGAGCCATGTTTTGTTGTTGGTGGACTGGCTGTAACTGACCGCATCCGGGTAGGCAAGGTTATCCCCGTCACCATTGTAATCGCCGCTGCCCGCCTGGTAAGAAACCGCCGGGTCCGAGGCCGAGCATCCGGTGACGTTGCTGAGCGCACCGGATTGGCACACCGCGAGAAAGCCGTTCGAATTTCCGCCGGTTAGGGGATAACCCGACTGGACGATGCTCGTTCCGCTAACGCCCCATCCCCCGGTCAGATAGCCGACTGCCCCCCTGCCACTATTCAAGCCTTTCAGTTGGTAATTGAAACTCAGCGAGAAGCGATTGGGCACATCGAAGATCGAGGGCCCGTAGTACTGTCCAGGATCCAACCCTGCCGAGTTGGGATAGTCCAGCGCGTCGTCCTGCGAACGGGAACGAGTGTAGGAAGCATCCAGGAACCCACGCGAAAAATGCCCTCTGACGTCAAAGATCACTGCGTCGTAATTTCCATAGCGGTCGTTGTCAGCATAGGTGATAGCACCAAAGCTGGTATTGAGACGCGTTGCGCTGGGAATCCGCGGGGTTAGACTGTTGTTCATTTGGGTGATCAGGTCGCCCGGGAAAGAATTAATGTCCACTCCGTAGGAGACATTGCCGATTGAATTCCCGTTGCCGACCATGTTGTAGGAGTGGGATCCGTTATAACCTACGCTAGCTGCAAAGTTGTTTCCGATCTTCCGCTCCAAGGTTCCAGACCAGACGTTCGATTTTGGCGACTTCAAGTGCGGATTGATGCCACCGATACTGAACGCGGCTCCTACCACTCCTCCTTGCGCATTAAGCCCACCTCCTGATTGCGGCGTGGGACCCGTCCCTGGCCCGAAAGTCGGGAACGTGAATCCAAACGGGGGCTTGCTGCTGTTTCCGAGAACAAAAATTGGAGCCTGCGTGCTGGTTGTCCCTCCCGCAACAAAAGTTGGGTCAACCTCTCCCGGAGGGCTGCCACGGAATTCTTCCTGCACGTTGGCTTGGGTCAGCCAGTTGTTGTAGATGCCGAATCCGCCGCGCACTACCCAGTCGCCGTGTCCCGTGGGGTCCCAGGCCACTCCGACACGCGGACTGAACAGGTTGTCGACCGAACTCAGCAGCGCGTTGTGCGTGGCCCTGGCAACGCCATCTGCCACCTGCGCCTGCTCGGTTGAGCCTGTGCCGCGATAAAAGTTCCCCAACACCGTCGACGCACTCTTGGACCAAGGGTTGCCACTATCGTCATAGCGCAGGCCCAACGTCAAGGTCAGATTCTTCCTGGCCTTCCAAGTGTCTTCCACAAAAAGTCCAAAGGTTCTGGAGGCGGCGTCCCAACTCCACAACTGCTCCGTACCGTTTTGCGGGTTGTAATAAATGCCGTTCTCATTGGTCGGGGCGTCCTCCGCCAAGGTCAGCAGACTGCTGAACGAGAATTTGGGCTGCGACCAGGGTCCCTGGAAAGGCTCAACATCATCGCCGTACCATCCCTCGTAGCCAAACTTCAGAGTATGGGCACCCTTCACGTGGGTGAGCACGTCGCGCCAGTGATAGTTATGCTGAATGAAGTCACCCTGAGCGAAGCCCACTCCGAACGCTTGCCCCGAATCCACGTTGATGCCGTTGACCGATACTGAGGGAACGTAGTAACCCGCGGCTGGCGCCCCGCTGCCGAGCACGCCCTCCACTCTGCTCGTACCGATGGTGAAATCATTCAGGGTGGTGGGAGAGAAAGTGTGCGTCCAGGTGGCCTGCCCCGCGACTTGCCACGTATTATTCAGCGCGGAGAATTGCGGCATGGCGGAAGGCGCACCGGTGAGCAGGAGAGTTCGGAAAATGCTGGCGTAAATTTTGTCGTTCTTGAAAACCTGGTCAATGCGACCAAAATACTGCGTGCCGTTGCGTATCTGTGTGGCGCCAAATGAGCCCGTGTCGATCATCGGAGTGGAGCAAGGGATATTATCAACCGCAGCCGTCCCGCAAACGCTTGCACCAAGAACAGCGCTCGCGGTTTGGGAGACTGTGACGCCGGATACACCCACAGGCTGGTACTTGGAGAGTACTCCGGTCCCTACCGAGGTTCCTACTGTGGCTCCAGTCAGAATTGGGGAGGTGTTGCTCTGGGCCCACGTTATGAACGCCGGATCCGCGAACGTCACCGACCCACCGGCGCTTGCCGAGGAGCGCAATGGCTCAACCGAAAAATAGAAAAAGCTGTTGTGGTGGGGAATGATGGGACCGCCGATCGCGAAATCCATGTTGTTGGAATGGAAGGGCTGATAAGGCGCTGCGGTCGAACTCACAAAGTGCTGATTCGCAAACATTCCCTGGTAGTTAAAGTAATCCGATGCGGAACCATGGAACGCGTTGGTGCCAGATCGCGTGGTAAACATGGTCTGCAGTCCGGCAGCGCGACTGTACTCGCTTGAAAACGTGTTGACCTGCACGCTGGTTTCCTGAATGGCCTCAGGCTGGGGCGTGAGATTCAAGACACCCTGGCGAATTCCGCTAGTCACGTCCAAGCCGTCTACCACGTATTGATTGTTATTCTGGCCCTGGCCGTTGGCGCTGGCATCCACCTGCTCCTCGGTGGAGTAGTTGTCCACGCCCGAAGCCGGACTGCCCGAGGCGCTCGTGCCTAGGCCGGAAGCGCCTGGCGCCATCGTCACCAGGGTGACCAGGTTGCGGCCGACGATGGGCATTTGATCGACCGCCTGATTTTCAAGAGTCAACTGAGTGCGGCTATCCGCAGTGTCGACCACCGGGGCCTCGGTGGTGACCGTAACTGCCTCGGAGACGGAGCCTACCTTCAGCGTGACCGGCACGCTCAGGTTCTGCTCGGTGAGCAGCGTAACGTCGACCTCAGATTTTGCGAAGCCCGCGGCTTCCACCGTGATTTTGTAGGAACCAGGCGCAACGCTTAAGAAGCGGAAGTTGCCAGATTCATCCGTGGTGGCAAGTTGCGTGGCCTTGGTGGCGTTGTTGACCAATTGCACGGTGGCCTTGGGAATGCCGGCCGCAGAAGGATCCTGCACGGTGCCTTGGACGCCGCTGGTGAACTGCGCGAACGCGGCAGTGCTGAAAAGGACGGTGAACAGTAACCACAGATAGCGACGAAGCTGCATGGTTCCTCCCGAGCGCGCGCTTCCCCGAGGAGCGGCTGAGCAAACGTTTACCGCAGACGCGTACTATATAAATACTAGGGTTTACCGTTGTCAAGAACTTTCTCGGGTACGTGCGGTCGGGAACGTTTACTGTAGTTCACTGTTTTGTGTGACGTTTTGTTGGACCGGGAGGGAAAACTTTGGAGATCATTGAACCGGCGCTCAGCCGCGGCTCCAACCTTTGTTCTTCACAATTCCCGATTCTTCTCGCAGGGTGATGAGCTGGTTGGCGGAAAGTCCCTTGTACTTTTCGTGCAGGCCGTTGGGCCAGTAGATGTCGAGGTCAACCGAATCGGACCCACCCAGGCCAAAATGCAGTCGGGAATCGCTACAGGAATAGAAACTGGACTGGCTGAGCACGGTCTGCGCCTGCACCTTGCCGCCATAGTGGGCCAGCACCCGCGCTCCAATCGCGCTGCGGTTGGATTTGACTCCTTCCAGCTTGACCTTGATCCAGTTCTGCTTTCCCTTCATGTCGTTTCGCAACAGGGATGGGGGTTCGTTCAGATTGACGATGAGAATGTCGAGGTCTCCGTCGTTGTCGAAATCTCCGAAGGCGCAACCGCGGCTGCAGTGAGCGTCGGTGACGCCCGGCCCAGCTTCCGCCCCGAGTTCTTCAAACGTACGGTTGCCCAGGTTGCGAAACACCGCGCGCGGACTTTTGTTGGGATATTGCGGGAGCTTGCGCTCAACCTCCGGGTAAACGTTGCCTGTGACCATGAACAGGTCGGGATAGCCATCGTTATCCAGATCAACGATGCCGGCGCCCCAGCAGATATAACGGGTATCGACCGCCAGGCGGGACGATCGAGTCAGGTCATCAAAATTTCCTTTGCCGTCGTTGTGATAAAGGCCGTTGGCGTCCTCGGCAAAGTGAGTCTTGAACAGATCCAAATGGCCGTCGGGATCGTAGTCCCCGACTCCCACCCCCATTCCCGCCTGCTCCATGCCGTCATCGCTGAGAGCTACGCCGCGGAGCACTCCTTCTTCCCGAAAAGTTCCGTCATGATTGTTCATGAAGAGCAAACTCGGGGTAGAGTCGCAAGCCACAAAAATGTCGATCCAGCCATCTTCGTCGAGATCGGCAGCGACCACGGTCATCCCGTAGGCCTCGGTAGCACTGGCGATCCCGGACTGCGGGCTGACGTCGGTGAAAGTGCCGTCGCCATTGTTGCGGTAGAGGGAATGCCTGCCAGTGGGCAATCCTCGCGGGCCGCACTCAACGGGTACGCCCTTCCAATTGCAATTTACGTTCTCGCCAGGCACGGGCGCATGCTCGAAGGAGAAGCGCACGTAGTTCGAAACAAAAAGATCGAGGTGCCCATCCCGGTTGTAGTCCAGGAAACTGCAGCCCGCTCCCCACCGGGGCTGATCATTCCAGAGGCCCGCGGCCTTGGTCACGTCAGTAAACGTTCCATCGCCATTGTTACGATAGAGGCGATTTTGCCCAAAGTATGTGCAAAAGATGTCTTCGAACCCATCGTTGTTGTAGTCGCCAATGCAGACGCCCGACGCCCAGCCCACAGCTTTTAATCCGGCCTTCTCGGTTACGTCCGTGAAGGTTCCGTCGCGGTTGTTCTTGTAAAGGCGATTCGTGGCGCCCGGCGGATCTCCATCCAGGCGCGTGCCGGACAACAGAAAAATATCGATCCAACCGTCGTTGTCATAGTCGATGAAGGCGCACCCACAACCGGTAGCCTCCAGAATGTATTTCTTGCTTTCGACGCCGCCGTAGATCACCGGAGCGTGCAATCCCGCAACTGCTGCGACATCGACGAAGTGTGCATAGAAGGGACGCCCCGACGGCGCTGGTCGCGCCACGGGTTTGACGGTGTGAGCCGCGACCCCCTGAGCCAGCAACCGTGGCGCGGTTGCGAAGAATGCAGAACCAAGAGAAAGCCTGACAAAGTCGCGGCGGTTGAAGGTCAAGGCTGTGGTTTCTCCTGTTTCTGCAAAGAGGACGGCGTTTTCTCTTCCACCAGCTTGTAACGATTGTGTTCCGCCTCTTCCTTGGTGCCCTCCATTCGGAGGTCGGCCAACCGCTTGAGCAAGTCCGGAATTTCGGCGGTTCGCCCGCTTTTTCGCAGCCCACGGATCAGGTGATAGAGCGCGGTTTGGTCCTTGGGGTCGCTACTCAAAGCTTTGCGGCACTGCGTGATGGCTGCTTCGTTCTGTCCTGCCTGCAGGTAAAGCTTCGCCAAAACATCGTGAGCGGCCGCCAAAGAGGGGCGGAGCGAAACGGCCTTCTTGGCGGACGCCATGGCTTCACGAAATTCCAAACTGCCGGGATCGGGGCCGCGTTGCGTCAGAATATCCGCCTGCAAATAAAGAAGGAACGGGTCATTGGGTTTCTTCACCAATTTTGATCGTACCGTGGCCAGTGCGCGCTCGGGATCGTTCTCCTGCACGGCGGCAAGGCCCTCTGCAGCCGAGCCCATCGACTGCCGGGGATCGAGTGCGTCGGCAGTCTCAAAATCGGCCTCGGCTTTGTCATATTGCGCAAGCTGCACGTAGAGCACGCCGCGCGCCACGTACAATGCCGCTGCCTTGGGCTCTGCGCGAAGCCCGGCATCGATCATATCGATGCCGACTGAGAACGACTGATGGTCAATGGAAACGTTGGCGAAATCGAGATAGAGGTTGATGTTATGAGGATCCGACAGAATCGCCTGGCGGAGAAGACGGACCGCCTCCGGAGTGTTGCCATCGGCTTCGTATGCGGAGGCCGCCAAATCGAGGATATTCGCGTCCGTTGCGTTTTCCTGCAGCAACGGCTGCAATGTGGCGATGGCATCCTTGGAATGCTGCGCCATCAGTTGGAGTGCAGCGAGCCGGTAGCGTACACCTGCATCCGAGTTGGACTGCGCCAGCGCGTGACTGAAGACCTGGATCGCCTTCTCGGTTTCTTTTATCCGCACCAGACAATCACCATATTCCTGCAAGGCTCCGACTTGCGATTCCGCCAGAGAACCGCTCTGCTCAAAGTGACGCACCGCCGTGGCACAGTCTCCCCGCCTGTAGGCCAACACGGCTAACATGGCGTGGCTGGTCGGATCGTTCGGATGTAACTGCAGGATATGTTGCAACAGCGCAACGGCACCCTTTCCCCCGCTCTCATACTCGATCTGCGCCGCGCCTTCCAATGCCGGCAGATAGTCCGGCGAATTCTCCAGCGCGTGGCGGAACGCACCGAGCGCTTCCTTCTTGTCTCCTTTGCCGGAAAGGGCAATGCCGCGCAAGGTCCATAGTTGCGGATTTTTCGGGCTCTGTTGCAGTTCGGGTTGCAGCAGCTGCAGTGCTTTGTCGAATTGTCCCACGCGCAACGCAGCGGTAACGCCTCCGACCGGCCCCGCCGCGGTCTGAGCCGCGATGAAGGAACAGGCAGCGAACATTGCAGCCAGAACACCCAGCCGAGCGGGGAAACGCATACCTGACTATTATCTCCCCTTCTCTCGACGCGGGGGACTTTGGAAAATGTTTTCCGCCATAGGGCCCTGAATCGGACGGCGAACTGTCACCTTCATGCATCCGCCAGATTGCTTTCAAGCAATTTTCTCATTTGAGTGGGTAAACGGGCTACAGGTACAATCCGTTGCCAGGAGATCGAACCATGCAGTTCCGGAGCAATCGTTTGCTCACGCTCGCTCAGAAGTTGGTCCCAGTCGCGATTCTCGTCTTTACCGGCGTGGCTTCCGATTCCGGAGTCCGCACTCGCTACCCCGAAGACGACATGGGAAAGGATTCTCTTCCAGCGCGGAAGAAGGCCCAGATGGAGGCCGCCAAGCAGTTTAAGGTTTTTTATCAATTCCAGTTTACCGACAAGCTTAAGGAAAGCGGCATCACCTTCAGCTACCACGCAGTCGACGATATCACCAAGCACATGCGGATGGGCCACTACGATCACGGCAGTGCAGTGGCGGTTGCCGACGTCGACGGCGACGGACTATACGACATCTATTTCGCGAATCAGGTTGGCGGTAACGAACTCTGGAAGAACCTGGGCAACGGCAAGTTTAAGAACATCACGCAGGAAGCCGGCGTCGGATTGCCTGGCCGCATCAGCGTAGGCGCGGCCTTCGCCGACGTCGACAATGACGGCAGCCAGGACCTGTTCGTCACCACCGTTCGTGGCGGAAATGTGCTGTTCAAAAACGACGGCCATGGACACTTCAAAGACATTACTCAGGAAGCAGGCCTTGGCCTTGTCGCCCATTCTTCAGGAGCGTTCTTCTTCGACTTCGACAACGACGGTCTGCTCGACCTTCTGGTCTGCAACGTCGGCAAGTATACCTATGACGAAAAAGGGCCGGATGGCGAATACGTTGGAATACCAAACGCATTTGATGGACACCTGCACCCGGAGCGCTACGAATATCCCGTCCTCTACAAGAACATGGGCCACCACCGGTTCAAGGACGTTACTGCTGAAGTGGGTTTGAATCCACACGGCTGGTGCGGCGACGCCAGCTTCAGTGACCTCAACGGCGATGGTTTTCCGGACATCTTCTTTCTCAACATGCAGGGCCACAGCCATTACTACGAAAATCAGGGCGGCAAGAAGTTTGTCGAGAAGACCGAGCAGTATTTCCCGAAGACTCCGTGGGGAGCCATGGGAATTAAATTTTTCGACTATGACAATGACGGCCTTATGGATCTCTTCATCGTCGACATGCACTCCGACATGAGCGATGAACCAGGCCCCGAAAACGAAAAGAAGAAATCCAACATTACATGGAGCGATTCTTATATCCAGGGCACCAAGTCCGATTACATCTGGGGAAATGCCCTGTATCACAACCTCGGCAACGGGAAGTTTGAAGAGGTTTCCGATCGTCTGGGTGTAGAAACGTATTGGCCGTGGGGACCCAGCGTCGGCGACCTCAACGCGGATGGATGGGATGACATCTTCATCGCGTCGGGCATGAGTTATCCGTATCGCTACGGCATCAACTCGCTCCTGCTGAACGACCACGGCAAGAAATTTCTCGATGCAGAATTCGTTCTCGGAATCGAGCCGCGCAAGAGTCTTTACACACCGTGGTTTGAAATCGACTGCTCCGACCCGCAGGAGAGGCAGGCACAGGAAAAGCTGAACAGCAAAGTCTGCGTCGGGCAGAGCGGTAAATCGATCGTTATGGCCCCGCGTTCCAGCCGGTCTTCCGTCATATTCGATCTGGATAACGACGGAGATCTCGACATCGTGACCAACGATTTTAATTCCGAGCCGCAGGTGTTGGTCAGCGACCTCGCGCAGCGCAAGAAAATTCACTGGCTGAAGATTGTGCTGGAAGGCACGAGCTCCAATCGTAACGGGCTCGGAGCAACCGTCCGTGTGCACGCTGGCGGGCAAACCTATACGAAGTACAACGATGGCAAATCCGGATATCTGGCGCAGAGTGTTCTGCCGCTATACTTTGGCCTGGGTGATGCAGAAAAGATCGACCGCATAGAAGTCGATTGGCCGTCAGGCCGCAAACAGGCTCTGACTGCAGGACTTGGAGAGAATCAAACGCTCCGCATCACGGAGCCGAATTAAAGATGAAACCGAATTAGCTGTGCCCCGGGCTTGCACGAAGGTGACGTCCACGTCGCAACGGTCTCAGTCGGTGAGACCGATCTAGGGCAAAACCATTTTGCTCTTCGCTTTGTATAGCCGGTACTTCGAATACTTATGGTGCTCCTGGACGATCTGACCGCGAGCTTCCATTTCGGCGTGTACTGCCTGAGGCAACCACAACGTCAAGTCCAGCGTGGGTATCCGCACCGGGCCAAACAGTATATTGGCCGTCTCCCTCTGCAACAGAATCTGGGGCTGAGGGGCCAACACGTCAGTCCGCAGCCGAATGATACGAAAATCCGATTGATCAATCCACGCAATGCCCTGCAGGAACATAGGGACCGATACCCCGTCACTCAGAAAGATTCCGGGAGACTCAACCGCACCAGGGATTTGAGCAAACCCGATGACATACGTGCTGTGCCCGTCGGTCTGCTGCTGCCCTAAGTAGCGAAAGCGTGATTCCACTTGATTCGCGGAAGAGAAAATGATCCAGGCAGAAATGAAACCTTGAAAGTTTGGCGCTCCTGCGCCGACTGCCTCGACTGGCTTGCCCTTGCTGCTGGTTCGGTACTCTTGCAGTACCAAGCGGCCGTCCGCAGCGGGATGAGTCAGAATTAGATAGTTAAAGTTTTGATCCCATCCCGAGTTGCGTCCCGCAGATAAGCAACCTGTTCCGACACACCCTGGAGTCAGACCTTCCGATGCAGCGTATTGCGTTTGGCTGACTGCCTCGTCAGAAATCAAATCCGGTACTTTCTGCAGTAGTTCATCAGCCTTCGCCCCAACTTTCGCGAGAAGGTCGGAAGGTGCTTCCTGGCTCGGAGCCGGCTTCAGACCTCCCAATTCACGCACCACCTTCTTAAGCGCGGGCAGAGGTTCGTCCATATAAGGGTGGGCGTAGGCATAAAGCCTCGCGGCATCCGCCTTGCCAGCGTCACTGGGTTGGGGGGCTTGCGTGGTTTGCGAAGATGCGGTCTGCACATCGCACCCGTATTTCACAGTGGCGTAGGTTACTTCTTTCCCCCCGGCTTGGTCCGCAGGAGTTCCCGGCCAGGTACAGGCAAAAACGCGCCACGGGTTTTGGGCGGAGGTTGCGACAGAACCTGACGCACCGGGGTCGAGATTTTTTACCAGCTGCGTTCCTGCCGTGGTCGATGCCTGCATGGTGATTTTGAAGTCGCAAGTGTTGGTGACTACGACATCTCCCGCGTCACGTTTCGAGGTGTCGACGCACTGCATCGCAGGTTCAGTATGAGCGGTGACTTGTGCCCCAATGATGATGGCCGACAGTCCCAATACACATAGAGGGAGCAGGTTTCGCACTGTATTCCCCACCCGTAGCAGAACCACAGCGCTACGGCGAACCGGTCTGTATGAGTTCATGGTCAGGCACCGGCCGAGCATTGAGACGCCGACGTTGTCAAAACAGTCCTGTCAAACCTCGCCTCGTGTCAAGCGCTACGGCCCCGATGGTTTTGGCCGGAGTGCGGTTGGCTTGGCAAACTTGGCATCATCGACCGGAGCATTCTGCCGAAATTGTTCCACCTGGAAAGTGAAACTCTCGCCAGGTTGGGCCACCGTCGTGCGGAACGGCGTCTCAACGCCATCGATATTCTGGTAGTCGCCGTAATCGATTTGAGTGGGAACAAGCCCGAGAGGCGATGGAGCATAGCGCACGACACGTTCCAGCAGTCCAGACTGTTCGTCGAAATAAAACTTCACGGGTGGTTGGCCATTTCTTGTGCCCGAAACCACATAAGCTTCACGGTCGCCAATATTTTCTGGATATTCCACTCGCAGCTCGGCAAACACTTGCTTGATGTGCAGCGGAAAATGAAGGTCTGCGTCCATCTGAGCGGCATCCAGGTCCGCTCCATGCATCTCACGTACTGGCCGCCCCGGCATACTGGACCAGCCCTCGTGGCCATCGAAAACAGTCATGCTCTCTCCGGCCGGCATGTGCCGGATCCTGGCCTGCTTATCCGGATTCTGGTTGAGAACTTCGACGCGAACCGTCTTCCCGCCCAGAGTTGCCGTGCCTTGCTCCTCGCGGCTGTTGATCTTCTCGATCGCTGGCGCTCCGCCGAGCACGCGGATGTAGTTGTCGATCAGTTGGTCTGCGGTAGGCATATCAACGGGAAGCTTCCCATCTGCTGGAGCCGTCATCGTTGCTGGCTTTAGCTGCACCTCACTCCCAACAATCGGAGTGCCTTCCGGCTTGAGCGAGCCCCGATGGCAGGAGTAGCAAGTGACTTCCCGATTGCCTCCAAAACGGTCTTTATCGATCGCAAACATCATCTTCATCATGTCGCGCGCGATCTGTTTGGGCTTCTTGTCGTCCTTGTCAAAATGATCCTGCACGTGGCAATAGTTGCATTCCACTCCCAGGGATGCCGCAATAAACCGCATGGCGGGAATCAGTTGATCGGAGGGAACGCCCTTCAGCACCTGGATGTTTTTGAAGACAGCCTCTGCCATTTGAGGCGAACTCCCGGCAACAGGCTTCTCCCCGGCGTCGTCAGATTGCCGATCATTTTGCCGATCTAAGACCGCGCTGACTTTCTCGGCCAACTCCGCGGCTTTCGCCGTGTTTCCCTGGCGCTTATAAAGATCGATCAGTGGCATATCCGCCGGCAGATGTAACGGATCAATCGTCACCGCACGCTCCAGGTGAGCCACGGCTTGATCGACATCGCCAGCTTGCAGGTAGGCTGATGCGGCGTTCGTCTCGCCCGTGGCCGAGTCCGGGTCGAGTTGCAGGGCGCGCTCAAAAGCCAATTCTGCTTCCGTCGATTGCTTGCCCAGGAGCAGAGCGGTACCCATGGCGGTGAAAACTGCGCTGTCAGTCGAAAACTGGTTTTGCACTTCGGTCAGCATGCGGTAACCACGAATCACAAATGGCGGGGAACGGCGTTCCGCGCCGACATTCACATAGGCGATGCCCAGATTCCTCTTCTGCAAATCCGGCGCAGGCTCACGCCAGGCAGCGATGTCGGTATTTTCAGGCAGAGTTTGTTGCGGCTCGGGATGTCGCTGGATTCTATGATCGGTGAAAGCTGTGTGTCCTCCGTCTTTGGCGTCGCGGCGAGGCATGTGGCACCCGATGCAGTTACTCTGTTTGTCAGGATGGGAGCTGGCGAACTTCTCCGCGTGGCAGGAAAGGCATTTGGACCGGAAGAACTGGATTGGCTCCAGAGGTTGATTGTGCGGGTCATGACAGGTTCCGCACCACAACTGGCCATGGCTCTCACGTGCGCAAGTGCTTCTGGCGAGTTGCTCCACGTGGCTGATCACTTTGAATTTCTCGGCGTCCGCGCCAGGTGGCGACACATTTCGATACGTCGTGAAAACATCTTCCAGGCGCTGTCCCGGCCGAAAATCCGCGAACTTTTTTCCTGGATTGAGTACCCTGCCCACACCCAACAGGTGGCATTGTTCGCAAATGCTGTCGCGAGCGGCGTGATCAAGCTTTGCGGGATTGATAATTGTGCCCGCACGGGGATCGCTCAGGTGCTTCTCAGCGGAGCCGTGACAACGCTCGCAGGTAATGGCTTCTGCGGAGAATGGCGGCGACCGGTAGGCATTCGAGGTCCCGGAGATGTGCAACGCGGTTCCGGAATGGCAAAACAGACATCCTTCGGCCACGGGTCGCGTGAAATCCGGATTGGGCTGTCCTTCGTATCCGGGCGCCAGGTCATACGCCGCGCGACTTTTGTAATAAGCGACCGGAGATTGGAACAGATGGCCGGCCAGGTCGAGCAGGTAGCCAGAGGCGTGATTGCCTGACCCGATCACGTAATCAATGCGGTAATCGATTGCCTCTCCACCGCTCTGCAGGCGCTGCCAATAGCCCGCCGACGACGAATGCATCGTGATCTTCGCATCGGGTGTGTTGACTTCGCCATCCGGCTCCTGACCCGCGCTGCGGAGGGAGTGCGCCATCGCCGAGCGATCGTAGCCCTCGACTTGGGAAGGATGGCAGAACTGGCAGCGGCTCGCTCCGGCTGGCTCGCTCACGATCCGCTGCGCCGTGATTTGCGGATCGGGGCGTGCAGCTGCACTGTTGCTGGATTGTCCTCGTCCAGAGGGAACAATGGCCACGGCAGCGCCCAAAACAACGAGCAGCTGCCGAGGAGTACGTTTCGGGTCCATGGGTCGGCCGGGATTCACGGTCAAAAGCAGGTGGAATTGTACCTCCGATGCACTTGATTTTCTCGCGCTCGTCGTCAGTTATTGAAGCGGCGCGGAGTAACGCCGGGGAGGCGGAAGAATCACCGATCCGCTGACCGTGATCGAAAACGTCTTCTCTGCAGGTTTGCCATCGAGGCCTTCAGCTGTGAACCGCACTGTGTAGTTTCCGGCGGTGGTATAGGCATGAGTCACGATTGCGCCATCGGCGACCACTCCATCGCCGAAATCCCAATGATAGGCGAGGGCGGGAACTCCATCTTTAGACAGTGTGCCGCTGGAGAACTCAATCTCTTCTCCGATCTTCGCTTGAGACGGTAGTTGGAATGCAATCGAAGGGGCGGATGTCGGGATCGAAGTGTCAACGATTTTGATCAGCTTGACGGAGTGCGCGGGCTGATTGTCGAGGCGGAGCGTTTCGTTGTCCATCGGCAACGGATGATCTTCTGTCAGAGAGTCAAGAAACGTGTAGGAATGACCTCCTGGAAGTTTTAAATCGGAGATGGTGAAAGTACGGGAGCTCGGCTGTTCCGTCCAGTTAAAAACCGCCAACATGGACTGACGCTGGTCTTCGCGCAGGAGAAAAATGCTCGGTTGCTCATCCTTCTCTGTGTATGTGAGGAGATCCAGTGGCAATGCCGCCCGCCCAAGTTTTGCCATGGCAAGCAAATCAGGATTCCTGACCAGAGCCTCACGTTCTGGATCACTCCCGAGGGTTGGGAGGTCGTCGCCAATTTCGAACATTCCTCCAGAGACTGCTGCCAGCGCGATCGAGACCTGAGCTTCATTCAATGTAAGCGGCGCTTGAATGGTTCTCTCTTCAAGAAGCTGCCGGGAAACCGTGAACGCGTCCGGGTCGGTGATAAAAAAATTGCGATGCATGTAATAGCGCGCCGCGATGCCCGGCGCGGCTTCCTTGCTGCGGAGAAACGCATGACCCGTGTCCTGGGAGATGCGGCCTTCATCCACCAGGCCAACCGGGTTCAACATCGGACTGCCATCTTTATCGAGGAGCACGCCTTCGCCGACTGCTTTGCGAATAATCTCGAGCCCGATTCGCTGCGCTTCCAGCGCCGTTGTGTTCGGGCGATGGTAGTAACCCTCGATCGCCGTATTGTCCATGAAGTCAAGCTTGATGTAGCGCGCACCCCATTCCCGAACCAGCGTGCGATACGTCTGTCGAAGATATTCCTGGGCATCAGGATGAGTGACGTCTAAAACGAACAGGCGTTCACCCTTCACCTCTTCGGCGTCTCCAATTAAAATCGGATCGCCATGTGCGTTGTGCACCAACCAATCTTTATGGTGCTCGTAGATCCAGGCGCGCTCGCCCACTTCGAAAGGAGCTGTCCAAACTCCCACCTTCAATCCCAATCGGCAAATGCGGTGAGTAAGGTCCAACATGCCACCGGGGAATTGAGATGCATTTGGCGTGGCATATTCGCCGCGAGAATATCCGTAACCCAGGTCGAAATGAAAATAGTCGTAGCCGAGCGCCTTCAGGTGCTCGGCCAGCCATTGAGCGTTCGTCAGCGCAGTGCCTTGCGTAATCTTGGTGTAAAAAGCCGTCCAACTCCACCATCCAAGCAGATTGTCTGTGCTGACGCGGGCGTGGTGTAGTTCTCGAATCACGGCGCCATAGTTATCAAGCTGCGAGTAATAGTCTTTTCCGGCGGCAAACATCACACGCTCGGACGCGACTGTCTCGCCCGCGGGAAGTGGAACACTTAATTCGATCTGGTTTCCCGCGGGTCCTTCGCGCAGACCGGACTCAGGATCGGTGGACTGTATCTCAGTAGTTCCGGTCGAATCGACAGTGTATGAAGCGATGCCCGGACCGTCCGATGAGGAGGATTGCGATTGCAAATGAATAATGGTGAGGAGGTGGTCGGAGGTAAGCGCCCCAAAGAACAGGCTCTGCTTGCTTTCTCGGTTGTAGATAAGCTGGCTGCCTACGGCCCGGTGCATTCCGTTGGGAGCTTTTCCTAAATCGTAAATCTGCAACGGCGGCCAGTCCTCGCTGAAGCTGTCGGAGAGAACTCGGTCGGCGCTCTGTGGACCACCGAGATCGATGATTTTGTTTCCGATGGCCTCGACGCTGCGAATACTTTGTATCGTTACGGAATTGCCGGTGTGATTTTGAACTTCAGCCGCGATGATGCCGAAAGCTTTGTCATCATAGATTTGCAATGTAAACGCGAGGTCAGGAGAATTCGGAAGTCCAGACGATGTGACGGTAATTTTCTTGCCGTGTCCGAGAGCATCCTCGAAATTCGATTGAGCGATGTCATGCTTCGGATAGTCCGTTGATTTGAGCCACTTGTGATCGATCTCCGCGGCTACTCTTGCGTGAATAACGCTGTGTTCACCAGTTCCTGTCTGGATTTCGTAGGTACCATCGCTCGGTTGAACCACCAGGGATAAGCCTTCGTTATGTGCCGCTACCGGAGAAGTCCCGGCCTGACCAGAAGCTGCCAAACTGCCTTCAGCGAGTATGAGCACGCAGGCCAGCAACAGAACTGCCATCTCTAACGAGCGGATTGTGCCTGCCAATTCTTTGGAGACAATAGAACCACGAAAATTATTTCCCATCATGAGTTCTCCTGGCTTGGGTTGAACGGCCATGTAGCCTTCCACTTTGCCCAGATGAAGAAAACCAGAACGCCAGTCAGCAGCGTCAATAATCCAATCTTGATGTACAGCCAGCCCGAAGTCAGAAAAACGTACGCCCACCCAAAGAAAGCGATGACGATCGGGACGGGATAAAACCACATCTTGTACGGCCGCGCGCTGTCCGGAAACTTTCGCCGCAGGAGTGGAATGGCAAATAGCTGTCCCAGAAACTGCACCAGGATTCTGGTAGTGATCAAGGCGCTGACCAGTTGGTCAAGCTTCAGGAACGCACAAGCAATCGATACACCGCCCAGAACCAGAAGCGAAACTTGCGGATAGTTTTTCGTCGGGTGCAGCTGCGCAAACGGACGGAAGAAATATCCGTCGATGGCTGCGGCATACGGAATTCGCGAATAACCGAGAAGCAGCGCGAACACGGCTCCAAAGGCCGACCAGAGAACAAAAATCGTTACCGCGATGGCGGCGCCCCTGCCGTACAGGTGCTCCATAAAATCAGAAACGATGAAGTTCGAACGGATTCCTTCCCGCCACGGCACTACTCCGATCAGGGCGAGATGCAGCGCCAGGTATCCGACGCAGCAAACTGCGAGCGAATACAGAATCGACCGCGGCACCACGTAGGAAGTATTCTGCACTTCGTCACCGATGTAGCACACGTCGTAATATCCCAGGTAGTTGTACACCGCAATCAGAGTCGCGCTGCCCAGGCCAAGCACGAAACCGCGATTAAAGGCCATTGCTCCGGGAGGAAAATCGAACGCCCGGTGCGCATTGAAGTGGAAAAAACCGGTGACGATGATGGTCACCATCGCTAGAGCCGTGCCGACCCAAAGAAAGATGGTAACTTTACGCAGGAATGTCATCTGCCGGCACAAGAGGAACAAAGCGGCAAGGCCGGCGGCCACGGCCACGTATTGCTGGCCTCGACCGCTCAACCCCGGCCAGAGATATGTGGAATAGTTTCCGAATCCGATCATCCCGGATGCGATTTCCAAAGGCCCGCTCAGAACAAATTGCCAAATGAAAAGAAAAGCCATCAAGCGGCCCCAGCTCTGATGGCCGTAGGCCTCGCGAAGAAAATGGTAGCTGCCGCCGGAGCCGGGCAAAGCCGCCCCCAGTTCGCTCCAGATCAGTCCGTCGGAAATTACGATGAGCGCGCCCGTCAGCCAGCCCAGCATGGATTGCGGGCCGCCCATGGAGGCCATCAACAGTGGAATCGTGATGAAAGGCCCGATCCCAACCATGTTGGAAATGTTCAGGGCGGTCGCATGTAGCAGACCGAAGGCGCGCGTCAGGTGGGGCTGCGTTTCGGTCTTCATTGCCATAGGCGGGCAAGTTGGCGCACTTCAATATCGGGGTAGCAGGAACCACCTTATAACTGCGCGAATCTACCTTTCGCTTGCTCGTTTGTCAATCGGATTGTTTGTTTCTGATCGATTGTGCCGCTTGAGACACGCTTTTTTGTGATACAAAACATTCACATCTCAAATACAATTGCTGCCGTCGCGCCAGGAATCCGCACCAGCTTAGGAACCAGGCGGGGGCAGCCAGGTTGTGCAGTCAGGAGGGCGCCGAACCGTCATGCTCGCAGAAGAGCGTAGGTTTCGCATTCGAGAAATTCTTTCCAGCCAACGCACCATTACGGCGTCCGACCTCTGCTCCGCGTTGGGGGTAACCGCGGCGACCGTTAGGCGAGACTTGGCTGCGTTGGAGCAAGATGGCGTACTTGTCCGTTCTCATGGGGGAGCGGTTTCCCGCATGTCCAGCACCAGCTTCCAACCTTCTTATGAGACGTTATCGCATAGCCATAGTAGTGAAAAGCAGGCGATTGCGCGCGAGGCGGAACGTTTAGTGCTTGATGGCGAAACTGTTTTTCTCGAGGGAAGCACCACGGTGTATGAGCTTGCCCGTGGCTTGAATCAGCGGCATCGGCTGACCGTGGTGACGAACTCCCCCACCATTGTTTGCCAGTTGCAAAGAAGTTCCGGCGTGACCGTCCTCTGCACCGGGGGCGATCTGCAAAAAGATACTTTCTATTTTTCCGGCGAATGGGCCCAGCGTGCGCTCTCCGAAATCCGGTTGGACAAAGCGATTTTGGGGGTCAGCGCAATCGATCTTTCGTATGGCATCTCTACCGCAAACCACGCCGAGGCACAGATCAAGAAGATGATCACGAAAGCTGCCAAGACCAGGATCGCGTTAGCCGATCACAGTAAATTCGGTACGCAGAGCTTTGCCTATGTCGGCCCCGTGGCGGAGATCGACGTCCTCGTAACCGACTCAGGCACCGATCCAAAACACATCAAGGGACTGCGGGAAGCGGGTGTTGAAGTTGTGGTTGCGGAGGTGAGAGAATCGCGTAAAACCAAGCATAAATGAACATATTAGAACAATAAGAGTTGACAATCGCTCACACAGCGAGCTAATTTGAGTCGGCAATTAAGTTCAGCGGAGACGTGAGGGAACTGTGAGCGATTGCGGCAAAAAGATTCGCTTGAATCGTGTGCTTGGAGGCTTAGAACACCGAGCCCTGGTAGTGGCTTTCGATCATGCATTGGTGCTGGGACCGATTCCTGGAACGGAAGACCCTTTGGGAAAGATTCGTCAATTTGCCCAGGCCAAAGTCGATGCCTTGCTGCTGAACCTTGGCTTGATTCGCCAATTCGCGAACTCGACAATACTCGGCTCAATACCACCTTTAATAGCCCGCCTGGATTGGACTACGGTCTGGTCTGCGATCGGACAAAACGGAAACGGTGCACTGTACAGTTCGCTTCTCGCACACCCCGAGGAAGCGTTGCACCATGGAGCAGATGCGGTTCTCACGTATCTCGTCGTCGGTACCGGCGATGCCGAGTTCGAGATGAAGGAGATCACGCGCAACGCCGAAATCGCCCGCGAATGTGAACGAGTTGGAATCCCTCTGATTGTTGAATCTCTGGCACGGGGCAAAGATGTGCAGAATCCAGGCGATCCCAAGTGGCTGAACCTGCACACTCGGATGGCCGCGGAACTGGGCGCGGATATGGTTAAGACAGATTACAGCGGCGATGTAGCCTCGATGCGTTCGGTGGTGGAAAAATGTCCCATACCAATCCTGGCGCTCGGTGGAAGCCGCCATGCGTCCGACAAACATGCACTCGATGTGGTCCGTGGCGTCGCGGCCGCGGGGGCTGCTGGTGTTTTCTTTGGCCGCAATGTTTTCCAAGCCGATAACATGAGCACATTTCTCGAACAGGCGCGCGCTGCTCTTGACGCCACACCGATGGCAGAACTTCAAGCGATCACCAGATGACGACATCGCATTCCCCAGCGCAGGCGGCTTGGCGGAACAAGAACTTGATGGACGGCCGCCGCGAGTGTTTCCATGACGGGGCCCGGTAAGATCGGCTGCGACACCTTCGCACCCGCGCCGGCAGGAACCGAAGAGCATCATGAGTTTGCTTGCCATTGATATCGGTTCGAGCAGATGCAAGGCCGTGGCATTTGCGCTCACTGGGCAGATCCTGGCCCAGGACTCCTGTGCGTACACGCCAGAGTTTCCCGCTCCTTCGCATGCCGAGATAAATCCGGAGTTCTTTTGGCAGGCCGTGTGCCGTTGTTCGCAGGCGGTATCTAAGAGTCTTTCAGATCCCGTCCGAGCGCTGTGTCTAAGTTCGCACGGCGAAACGTTCGTGCCAGTCAATGAAAGCAACGAAGCAATCGCCCCCGCCATTCTCAACCAGGACAATCGAGCCACGGAAGAAACGGCGTGGCTCGAAAAAACACTCGGGAAAAAACACCTTTTCGAAATCACCGGCCTGGTCGCTCATCCCATGTATCCCGTTCCTAAGATTCTTTGGCTGCGCGAGCACAGGCCCGACATTCTTGCTCCCTCGGTTCGTTTCATTACCGTGATCGGTTATGTTCTCTCACGGCTCGGACTACCCGCTTATGTCGATTATTCCTTGGCCTCGCGCTACTTGGCATTTGATATCCGGCAGCGGCGCTGGTCCGAAGAAATTCTTGCTGCCACAGAGATAAATGCCGAATGCCTGCCCATCCCTGCACCAGCTGGAACGATTGCGGGAAAACTCGATGGAGCTACGGCCAGCCAACTCGGTCTCTCGGCAGGAACGATGGTTGTGTTGGGGGGGCACGATCAACCCTGCGGTGCCTTAGGAGTTGGCGCTATCGGTTCGGGCCGTGTCGCCGACTCGATGGGCACCTACGAGTGTCTGTTGGCTGCTTCCGACCAGCCCACCTTGACCGCTGCGGCTCTTGCGGCCTCTCTCAACTCTTACTGTCACGTGGTTCCAGACAAGTTTGTCACGCTGGCGTATTTTCCATCGGGAATCATGCTCAAGTGGTTCCACGATCTGTTGTACGCAGAAGGGCACGGAGAAGCGCACAGAGAATTGCGCGGTGACGGCGTCACTCAGCCTGGGGATTCATCGTGCGCAGAAACCGTCCACTACGCGACACTGGAACGAGAAGCTCCAGCGGGTCCAACGGGTCTATGCATCACTCCCAACCTGATTGGTACCTGCAATCCTGACTTCAACCCGCACGAGCGCGGAGTCATCTCCGGGTTGACTGCGAACACGATGCGTAGCCAGATTTACAAAGGTATCCTCGAGGGGATCGCCTGCGAAATGTCACGGATGACTGACATTCTGACCAGCGCCGTGGGAGAATTTCGTGACATCTACGTCACGGGCGGAGGCTCGCGGTCGGCTCTGGGTCTCGAATTGCGAGCTGCTTTATCGGGCCGGCAGCTGCATGTAATGGAGTGTCCAGAGGCGGTGTGTCTGGGCGGGGCCATACTTGCCGGAGTCGCATCCGGAGAATACGGTAGCCTGCGCGAAGCCGTGGAACTCGTGGTCCGCGATGTTTCGGTGGTCTCACCCGACCATGCGATCGCGGCAGCCTACGCGCAACAAGCCAAGAAATACGGCCGTTTGCGTTCCGCGCTCACGGCGATCACAGGCGCTGAAAGCTCAAGAGACCCACAGGAGGGACGATGATCCAAGCCACAATTGGATTCATAGTTTTTGGCGTTCACAAAGATGGTCTCAAAGACCCCATGGGTGCGGCATTCATCGATGACGCATTGGTTCAGCGCGCCAAAAACGCGCTAGTTGCGGCGGGTCTGAAGGTTGTTGAGCACGGCATTGTGGTCGCGAGCAAAGAGGAGGCTCGGGCCGCATTCAAGAAAATGAAATGCGACGACGCCATCGATGCGGTCGTCTTATTTTCCGGGACCTGGGTTTGGGCGGCGCACATGGTCGGCGCTATACGCGATTACTGCGCCAGCGGTAAAGGCTTACTCCTGTGGACGCACGCTGGCTCTCAAGGCTGGCGGCCGGTCGGCGGATTGGTGCTGCACGGAGGTTTGCTCGAAATCGGCGTCGCGCACAAATTTGTATACGGAGGTCTCGAGGATTCAGGCACCGTGCAAAAGATCGTCAGCTATGCCCAGGCTTCTCATCTCAAGAATTTCTTAAACATCTCTACCATCGGCACATTCGGCGGCCGCGGCATGGGGCAGACCTGCGGTGCCGCCGATCCTTCCCAATGGATGAGAATGTTTGGCATCGATATCGACTCCCGCGACACAACAGAATTGAAGCAGACTGCTGAGGCGATTTCGGCGGCCGAACTGGATGAACTTCAGCCCAGGCTGAAGCAATTGTTTGGCACGGGACCAGAGCGAAACGCAGTGACCGAGCGTTCGATGCGTCTATATCTCGCACTAAGAAAACTGGTTGCCAAAGAAAAGTTTGATTTCTATACGATTCAATCCTTTCCCGGTCTGGCCGGCGATTACTCTGCCACTTGCTTTGCGCAAAGCATGATGCTGGAGGATGGAATCGGCACCTCTACGCTGGGCGACTTCAACACTGCTTTAACTGTTCTGCTGCTCACAAAATTAAGCAAGGAGAGAGTGTATTACGGCGACCTGCAGCACATCGACAAAAAGACAAAAGAAATCAAGATCATCGGCGATGGGGCTTGTCCGCCTTCCCTGGCCAGTAAGCTGGGTCCCGCTGGTTTTTCGGAACATGGCATCCCGACCGAAGGCGAAGCGGGCGGCCTTTCTGTGAAATTGATCTGCAAGGTGGGAGAAGGGGTATTGGCGCGACTGGGCAGAGTGAACGGTGAGTTTCAGATGGTCATCACCCGAGCCAGCATTTTCGAGCCCGCTCCGAATCAGATCGAAAAACGGCTTAACGAATGTGGCATCCCATTTTGGCCGCACGGTTTTGTGAGCGCTCATTGTGACATCGACGTCTTGCTTCAACACTGGACCAATGAATATGCATGCCTCGGCTACGGCGAAGAGTTGTATCCGGCCTTGGTCGATTTCTGCGAGATCACGGGAATCAAGGCCATCCTTCCGTGAAATCTCGAGATGCCCTGGTCGTCCGCGGGAGCGGACCGCCCGCCGGACTTCTCAACTCCAAAGGAGGATTCGATGATCGGCTACTGCATCAGGCAAAGCAGGTTGGCGTATGCGGTCAGACTTGCGGCAATTTTTCTGCTTGTCGGAGGCATTATAACGGCGCTACATGCGCAATCGTCCAGTGCAGAGCGCGCTTTGCAAGTTGCTGTCAACCCCGTGGACGGAACGTACACCATCGCGATGCCAGGTTCGAGTTCGTATGCCTTGCGAGCCGGAGTCGGGGTCGAGGTGGATGGGCGCTGGTTTCATGCCGCCGATTATCCGCGGCACGGGGTAGAGCACTCGCAAACTCACGGATATCTGGGGGACGCGACGGACTGGCAAGTGACCTACTCGGGATTAAGCGGGCAACCAGACCTGATTTATCACCTGCGCGCTTACTCGAGCGAGCCTTTCGGCGATATCCAGGTTACGGTTCGGAATACGACAGGCAAGGCCATTCACATCGAGGGGATTCGTTCCGTGGAGGCAACCGAAGGACCGATCATCGACTTGGGTGGGCCGGTCCTCGACAATCGAGTTCTCTCCGACAGCTTCAGTGAGGACCGACCCGGCATTGTGATCCGCGATTTTGCGGATGCCGAACAGCAGATGCATCGTGCCGTTGGCAGTCAGCTCATCTACAATCGCAAAAGCCACGAGAGCTTGTTTCTGGGCGCGCTCACCTCTGACCGTTTTCTCACCGTTCTGCGGCTTCACCTTGCCGGCTCTTCTGGAAACGCAATTCATGCTGCGGCCTATGAGGTCGATTCGACTGGCACGACCGAACTGGAGAAAGAAAATTCCCTCAAGCATTCCTCGCCGGAAGATCAGGTGGAATTGAGCCTGCCGGTTGCCCCTGGCGGAGAGCTGTCGTCGGAGACTCTGCTCTTCAGCCTGTCTACCGACTACCATCGGCAGCTGGAAACCTACGGTTCGCTGATTCGGCAAATTCATCATGCAAGAACCTCAGCGCCGCCATTGATGGGCTGGTGGAGTTGGACCGCATACTACTTCGGGTTGACTGAAGGGGCTGCCCGTACCAATGCCCAGTGGGAAGCGGAACATCTGAAAGCGCTCGGCTACAACATCTTCCACATGGACGAAGGCTATCAATATGCCCGTGGAGAATACATCACGCCGAACGCCACTCACTTCCCCAACGGCATCGCCCCGCTCGAGTATGACGTGCGCGTCCTGGGGCTGGTTCCGGCCATCTGGACCGCTCCGTTTGAAGTGTCGCAGCGCTCTTGGGTATATGAGAATCATCCGGATTGGCTGGTGAAGAACGCAAAAGGTCAGCCCATCCATGCCGGCACAGTCTCGCGTAGCAAAGATCAGCTATTTGTGCTCGACACCACGAATCCGGGCGCGCAGGACTACCTGCGAAAGACCTATTCGACCCTGGTGAAGGAGTGGGGCATCCGCTGCATCAAGATGGATTTTATGGACGACAGCGCAATTGAAGGTTTCTTCTACAAGCCGGATACCACAGCCATTGAAGCCCAGCGGATCGGGCTGAAGATCATCCGCGACACGGTGGGGGACGAGGTCTATTTAGATAAAGATGGAAGCGTCATGCTCAACCCGGTGGGTTTTGTGGATTACGGCCGAACTTCGCTGGATACCGGGCACGCCTATCGCGCCAGTAAAGATGCGGCGCCAGGAATCGCGGCGCGCTACTACATGAATCGCAATTTCTTTGTCACCGATCCGGATGCGTTTACCGTGTCCCCGCAAACGATTGCCGATCAGACATGGCACGGGGGCACGACTCCAGCTACTTTGGATGAGGCCAGAGTCTCCATCGCGCTCGCCGCCGTTTCCGGCGGGATGCTCGAGATTGGAGACGATCTTCCGTCGTTGTCGAAAGCTCCGGAGCGACTCGCCCTGATTCAGAATCGCGACCTGATTCAGATGGTTCGCCTCGGGCGGGCGTCGGTTCCATTGGATCTGATGAATTTCTCCCCCGAGGATGGGCAGCCGAGCGTCTTTTTTCTGAAGGAGGACGATCGGCAAAGCATTCTCACAGTCTTTAATTGGACAGACAAGGAGATAGACCGTTCCATCGATCTCGTAACCACTGGATTGCCCGCGACAGGCCATTACGTGGTTAAAGATGTTCTGGACAATCAGGAGGTCCCTACTCGAGCCGCCGGAGTCGTGGCCTTTCATCAGCCCTCTCATTCGGTGCGGGTATTGAAAATGGTCGACGCCCACATCCCCGCGGTACCTCCGGGCGTAACAACAGACCACCCTTCCGCCGGGAATGCGGGAGCCACGCTTACTTTTGTGGCTCACGGCACAGGCAGCGAACCCGTGCTTTCGTATCGCTGGGATTTCGGCGACGGCGTGACCGTGGAGGGCAGTAAAGTGAATCATGCCTACACGCAGCCCGGTGGGTACGACGTACATCTGGTGGCGACCGGTCTCAATGGGCTTACTGGGGAAGACCACTTCCAGATGTCCATCTCCGGCCACATGCCGACCACGTTTGATCCTCAAAGCATCAGGCGCTACCAACCGGCCCCGTGAAGCGTTCCTCCGGCTCCGCATATTTGAAAAGCTGCTCCGGAGCTGAAGATCGGTCATGAACAAACAAAATGATTGACAAACGAGCACGTTATCAGTGATCGTTGCCCTTCAAACTCTCAAACGCAAGACCAGTAAACAAAAAGAAATAAAACGCAAGCCCGTTCGGGTATCAGGAGACGGTGGACCATGAAAAGAACTTCTCGGAGCCTATCGCCATTTGTCCTTGCTGTCCTGGTAGTCGCCACGGCCTTCACGCCCACCGCAGTTGCGCAAAAAGATAGCGGTGGAATCGCAGGGGTTGTCCGAGATCCCGCCGGAGCCGTGGTTCCCGGCGCAAAGGTCCGCGTCAAGGACGTTGATCGTGGCACCGAGACCGTGGTCACCACCGGCTCGCAAGGAGAGTACGTCGCCAGTCCGCTCAAAATTGGAAACTACAGCGTCACCGCCGAGAAAGAAGGCTTCAAGAAAACAGTTGTAGGACCGATTGTCGTCAACATCCAGGAGCACCCGGAGGTTGATATTACGCTGCAGGTCGGCAGCATCCACGAGGTCATGACGATCACATCCCAAGGCCCACAACTGGAGACGGAAACTTCCGAACTCGGGCAGGTGGTGAGCGGCCAGGAGGCCACCACTCTTCCCCTGAACGGCCGAAACTTTGCGCAGTTGGCGCAACTGAGCGCCGGAGTAGCTCCCGCCGAGCCCGGTTCCCGCATTAATGCCAGCTACGGATTCAGCGCGGGTGGCGCGCGATCGGAACAGAATAATTTTCTGCTGGATGGAATTGACAACAACTCAAACCTCGCCGATCTGCTCAATGAGACTGCTTTCGTCGTCCAGCCTTCGATCGATGCAATTGAGGAGTTCAAAGTACAAACCAACTCCTACAGTGCGGAGTTCGGGCGGGGGAACGGAGCGATTCTGAATGCGGTGATCAAGTCGGGAACGAACAGCTTCCACGGCGACGTGTACGAGTTCATCCGGAATGAGAAACTCGATGCGCGCAACGCGTTTGATGAATTTGGCCGTCAGCCTTACAAGCAGAATCAGTTTGGTGCCACGTTGGGCGGACCGCTCATCAAGAACCGCACCTTCTTTTTTGGCGACTACGAGGGATTGCGGGTTCGACAGGCGACGCCATTCTTGGAGTTGATCCCTACACCGGCAGAGGTCCCTCAGTTGTCCGGGGGGGTGGTCACTGGCGGAGGCAATTTCAGCAGCACTCTGGGGGGACCGACCACCTTTACAGACCAGAGCGGCCAGTTCGGGTCCGCTGGTCTCACCTACAACGTGTTGGATTGCAACAACCAACAGACGTATCTGGGCGAAATTTTCAACAGCCGCCAGACCCAGCAGGTTACCGCCAGCGGGAACTTTCCTACTGGGTTCTGCGGGACTCCGATTGGCGGGTATGCCGGCGGCATGCCGACGAATGTATTTCCTGCCAATATGATTGATCCGCTGGCAGCGACCCTGTCCACGTATTGGCCGACTCCAAACGCCAATATTAACGGCAATAACTTTCTTTCCGATCCGCACCGGCAGGAAAGCCGCAACAACTTCGACGTCCGCATCGATCACAAAATCAGCGACAAGGACAGCGCCTTTGGGCGATTCAGTTACGAGAACCAACCCAGTTTCATTCCTCCGCCTTTCAACAATCTGCTGGATGGCGGAGGGTTCTTTGACGGTACTGAGGACAATTCTTACCGCAGCCTGGCCTTAAGCGAAGTTCACCTCTTTAAACCCAATCTGATCAATGAATTCCGACTCGGTTACAACCGGATCAATTCGCACCGATTTCAGCTCCACTCTAATGAGAACATCAGTGCTCAACTCAACTTTCCCAACGTCCCTTATGGTCCGAATAACGGTGGCTTGCCGAACATCACCTTCGGCGATGGCACGGCTGGAATTGGTAGCTCCGAATACCTGCCTTCGATTGAGAAACAGAACAGTTTTGTTTTCACCGACAACCTGACCTGGATTCGAGGACACCACTCGCTGAAGTTCGGCACCGAGGTGCGCATTGAACAGTTCACGATCTTCCAGCCGGCCGCATCGCGTGGTGGTCTGGGCTTTTCCAACGGATTCACCGACAACCCCGCGGCACCCTCAACCGGCGGCGGTTCCTTCGCCACCATGTTGCTGGGCGTTGCCGATGGGGGCGTAATTACGAGCCTGCACAACATTGACTATCGCCGGCAAACCTACGCCCCTTTCGTTCAGGACGACTGGAAAGCTACCGAGCGCCTCACCATCAATCTGGGCATGCGCTATGAGGTCTTTAGCACCGTCAAGGAACACAACAATGAGGAAGGAACCTTTGTTCTCAGCTCCGCTTCCATGCTTGTTCCCGACGGACAGAATGAACCGCTAACGCCTACGCTCGGCGCCAGCATACCGATCATCCACGGCTCCCGCGGACTGATCCCTCCTGACCTGACTAATTTTGCGCCACGCATCGGCTTCGCTTACCGAGTTTTGGACAAACTCGTCATCCGCAGCGGCTACGGGATTTTCTACGGCGGACAGGAGAATGGGCCTTACTCCAACCCCAGTCCCGGGTTCAATCCTCCGTTTTTCTCCGGCGAGTCATTCTCGACGCCATGCTCGAATCTGGCTGCCAATCCGACCTTCGCTCCCGGGAGCACGCTCAATTGCTCCGTGCCACAGCTGAATACAGTGCCTGCCGGTGGCTCCTCCAACTCGAACACGTTGGCAAACGGATTTCCAGCCAATGCGCTCTCCGACCCCAACTCTCCGGAGCTTTATTCCATCCAGCCCAATCTGCGGATTCCCTATACCCAGCAATGGCACTTTGGGGTGCAATATCAACTGCCGGCCGACACGGTGCTGGATGTTTCCTACGCCGCCTCGCGCGGCCTGCATCTCTATGGCTTCTATAACGGCAACGAAGCGGTTCTCGCGACCGACCCGCAGTTCGCAGCGAACTGCATCGCAAATTATGGCGGCTTGCTGAGCTGCCCGTTCGCTCCGCGGCGACCCGTTCATGGGGTGACACCAGGCCTTCCTGCCGGCTCTACTTGCGACTTGAACAACGCTACGGATGCCAATAACTGCAATCCTGTGTTTAACACCAGCATCGCAACATTTCGCTCCAACGACGTCTCCAACTACAATTCTCTCCAGGTCCGTTTCGAAAAACGCCCCACTCACGGCATGCAATTCCAGGCCGCCTACACTTGGAGCCACGCCCTCGATGACGCTTCCAGCGCCAGCCTGGGTTCGCAGAATCAGGGCGACTTCCGCTTCCAAAACGATCCCTTGCTGGAATACGGGAACGCGGATTTTGACGTTCGTCAACGATTCGTTTTGAGCTACGCTTACGAATTGCCGTTCGGAAAAAACAAGGCGCTGGGGGGAAACGCTTCTGGCGTTTTGAACCAGTTCATCGGCGGTTGGCAGGTTGCGGGCATCGTGATCGCGACCACGGGAAACTGGTATACATCCACCGACATTTCCACCAACCTCTCTACGTCGGATGGTGGCGGAGAGGTCGCCAGCGCGTCCCGGCCCAATGTGGTCGGAAATCCCAACGGACACCCATGTGTAGCTGGAACGCTGTTTAACACCTGCGCTTTCGCGACGAACACGGTCATCGGCTCGTTCGGTGACGCTGGCCGGAACATTATTCAAGGCCCGGGCACTCAGAACTGGGATATTTCGCTGTTTAAGTTTTTCCCCATCAGAGAACAAATGCACGTCGAGTTCCGGGCAGAGTTCTTCAATGCTTTCAATCACTACGATCCGGAGTTCAGCAATCCCGGTAACTTTAGTGATACGAATGTCGCCACCGAGCACGGGTCGAGCGCCTTCGGCTTCGCCCAGGCTGCGCACGATCCGCGGCTCATCCAGTTTGCATTGAAGTTCTATTTCTGAAGCTCGTCGCGCCGCAGATTTACGGCGTGGCCGGAAGCTGCACCCATTCAAAACGCGATCGCAGACGGCGTTTTCAGCAGGGACTCTGACTTCCGGCTAACGGGGTTCATCGCTGTTGGTGCAAGGCAGAGTCGCGTCAACACTGCCCGGCTTCAACCTGATCAGAGTCGAATTGACCAGGGATCTGCGCAAATTCCCTCCGCGAATCTCACGCACTGCTGTTCTCGGCTCCCTCTGCGGTGTGTTGTTCGGTTATCCTCAAGGAGAAACGCCAAGGTTCTCGACTGCGCCGGAAGAGAAGGAATTCAGTATAGTTGCTTCGCAGCAGCTCTAAGCATCGAAAGCGAGGTCGATCGCCATGAATCTGACACGTAGAGACTTCGCCAAGCTGAGCGCGCTGAGCTTGGCAGCCCGGTTTGCCCCAAAGCTGTATGCCGAGACCTCTGCCCCGCGGAAGACCGGCTACTGCGTCATCGGCCTTGGCCGCATCGCCGGTCACTTTATGCCCGCGGTGCGCAGCACCACCACTTCGCAGATCACGGGACTCGTGAGTGGACATCGCGAGAAGGCGGAGCGGATCGCGGCCGAGTATGGCGTTCCCGTAAGCTCCATCTACAACTACGAGAACTTCGATGAAATCGCGCACAACCCGGCCATCGATGCAGTCTATGTGGCGCTGCCCAACTCGATGCATGCCGAGTACACGATCCGCGCGGCCAAAGCCGGCAAACACGTCCTTTGCGAGAAGCCGATGTCGACCAGCGTGGCCGACGCCGAGGCGATGATCGCAGCCTGCAAGGTAGCCCGCGTCAAGCTGATGATCGCCTATCGCTGCCACTACGAGCCCACCAACCTGAAAGCGATCCGTCTGATCCGCGAAGGCGCGCTGGGCCAGGTGCAGGCCATCGAGAGCACCTTCGGCTTCAACATTGCTCCCGGCGAATGGCGGCTCAACAAAAAGCTCGCCGGCGGTGGGCCGCTGTTCGATGTAGGCATTTACTCACTCAATGCATGCCGCTACCTGACCGGCGAAGCGCCAGAGCACATCGCGGCCAATGCCTCGGTTATCGATCAGGACGGCCGCTTCAATGAAGTGGAAGAGAATGTTTCCTGGACAATGAAGTTTCCCTCCGGCATCGTCGCCAGTTGCAACACTACCTACGGCGCCGATATGGAAGGCTTCTATCGCGTTCACGGATCGAAAGGCTGGCTCGAGGTTGATTCAGCATTTTCCTACGAAGGACTGCGGCTGCGCGCTGATTATGCAGGCGTCCAAGTGGACGAACTTAACCCGGCGCGTGATCCCTCGCACTTCCAGGCAGAGGCCGACCACTTTTCCCACTGTGTCCAAAATGGACTGGAGCCGCAATCGCCGGGCGAAGAAGGTCTGCGCGACATGCAATACATCACACAGATTTACCGCTCGGCCGGAATTGCAATTTAAGGAAGATGAGTCGAAAGAATTCCCTTTCGCATAATACTCAGGCGACGTCGTCGTCACGATGTACGCTTGACGAATGGAGCCTCCCAGAACGAGCCGATAGCGAGCGTGGACAACGAATATTGCTAAGGAACGACCAAGATTGGAGCTCGCCAGAAAGTCGCCTTCTGAGTTGTCGGGTCGAGGATCGTGATCTGGCAGTCATAATTTCCGGCAGAGAGTTGATCCATGCTCAGGCTGAAGCTGAAAGGCATGGTTCCAAGCCGGCTGGCGGTATTGGGAACCACGGCTGCGGGCGGGGTCTCAAGAATCTTGTTGCCACCTGAATAAAGACTGACAAAAGCGAAAAGCGGCTGGCTCGCGGGCCGGCTACCCTGCGGAGGCTGCTTATAGGCCTGGAGATAGACGTACAGCTCGCGACTGGTACTGAAGACTCGAGTCACGCTCGGGATAAGCTTCTTGCCGTCTTGGACGAGGGGGTTGACCGCGACTTCCTTTTCCTTATGCGCGCCTTTTTCAACGTCGTAGAGCGCTTCGTTTAGATCGACGCGCTGGCTGCTCAGCACAACCGAGCTGATGGGGACGCGCTGCTCCTCTTTGTTCAGGTTGGGGATTACGAATACGGTTTGATAGGTACCGATTCTCCCCGTCTCGTCGTCGCGCGCCAGAAACTTGATCATGTACTTTCCGGGCAGGAGGGTAAAACCAGTGTCGTACTCGATGGGGCGCCGGGCGAGCTCAGCGGCGGTCGTGTCGGAGAGCTTGATGTTGACATGGTCGCGGACGTTGGTGACGGTGGTGCCTCCGATAAGGTCTTTAATTTCACCGACGAAGTCGATCAGTGTGTGCTCGGCGCCGCCGCGTTTGGCAAGAGCCAGTTCACGGCCAGGGATCTTAACGGCAATAGGGACGAAGTATTCAGCTCGGTTGAGCTGGAAGTGATCGATCTCCATCGCGATGGAAAGTTCGGTGATCGGGTTCTCGAGCATCAATGCGTCTTCGAGTTGGCGCTCTTTGTCGACGGCAGTAAAGCGGCTGAACAGCTTATCCGCGTAGTAGCCCTGGCGGTAATTTAGGCTCGCGCTGGAATCGTTTGTGAGGGAGACTTTGACGCGGCGGAACCTGCCGTTCTGAGTCTTGTTGCTGGTGTAGTAGCCAAGGATGTAGTAGTCCGAGATCGCTTGCTGGGCCTGCACGATGCCGCGGGTGAGGTCGTTGTTATCGAAGAGCGCTTTACCACCAGTGTCCCCGGCAAGCGCAAAGAGAGTGTCCTGCGACTGCTGGAAGTTGTTGGTAGTGGCGAGGGCGGCGGCGCCGGTGTACATGCCGGAGTTACCGGGCGACCCTTGAGTCGCGTCGCCGAGTGGAGCGTCTGCGACCAGCCCGCGCGCGTCGACCGGCCAAAAAGAGACGCCCGCTTTGATGGCTGCGTCGACGGTCGCACGAAGCTGGGCCTGGTTGTCAATGCCGTTGAGGCGGAGACCGCTGGCGAAGTAGATAAGCGACTTCTTCTCGTTCAACTGCCCGAGCATCTTGGCCGCGGTTTGCAAGGCAGAGAGCTGGCGGTCCGTATTGAAGACGTTGAACTCACTGTCGTCCTGGCCAAACGCAGCTCCTGTATCAGCACTGCTGGCGTCGTCGATGGTCTCGGCCGACCCTTGGCCCTCGCCAACGATGAGAGTCTGGAGGATGCTGAGCAGCTTGTTGCGATCGGCGGTGAAGTCCTGAAGGATGTCGACGGAACCACCCTGGTAGCGGAGGATGGCGACGAGATCGACGGTTGTCATTTGCGTGCGGAGGAATTGTTCGGCAGCAGAAAGCGCTCGGAGCTGGTCAGCCGGACGCATCGCGGACATGTCGAAATAGAGAGCCAGCAGGCGGCGATTCTTGTAGCGTTCGCTGTCCGGGGCCTCAGGCGTAACCTGTGTGCGGGCGAGGCGTTTGTAGAGCTTGAGCTCTTCGGAGCCGGGCGGAGCAACCGGCAAGGGCGCTGCGCTCGCGGCGAGGTCCTGGTGCTCACAAAAGGTGATCGTCTGCGGTGCACCGTCCTCGGTGATGGCGAAGTCCTCGGCGGTTAGTCCTGGAATGAGTTTTCCTTGTTTATCCTTTACCACCACGGTTTCGATGACCAGTTGAGACTTCACCGTGATCGTGAGATTCCCCGACTCGCCCGGAGGCCTGTTCTGACCGGTCTGTTGAGCAGGTGCGCAGGCGGCGGCGAGTAGAAGGCAAATGGCCAGCAGCCTCCTCATCTGAGAACACATTTCAGAACGCACCGTAGAACTCACTTTAGAACCTCAGGCGCAGTGAAGTTTGGAGACTGCGCATCGGATTGGAGGCAATCGGGACGCCGAATTGCGTACTGTTTACGGTCGAATTCCAGGCGGTGAAGGCACCGTGATTAAGCAGGTTGGTTGCGGCCACGCGCAGGTCCAGGTAGAAGCGTGAACTCGGGCGGAAGGAGCGCACGAGCGCGGCGTCGAGGCTGAACTGGTCAGGCCCGGTAATCGAGTTCCTGCCCGCTGTTCCCCATTGACCTGGGAGTGGGGCGGCGTAGGCTGCAGCGTTCAGGTGCACGCCTGCCAGCGACGAATAGATCGAAGCGCCGGTGGGGTCCGGGCGGATCGTTCCGGTCGATCCGGTTCCAGGCACAGCCGCCAAATAAACAGGCGTTTCTGGCAAGCCCGTTCCCGCGACGATCGTGGTTAGGACGGTCCAACCTTTCAAAAGCCTGCCCCGCCAGCCCGTCATGAGAGTTCCGCCGCCGAGGCCCCCGCCGCTGGTGTATTGCACTTGCAGGTTGAGCAGGTGGCGTTGATCAAAAGTGGAAAGCGAGCGCTCGGCAGGCAAATCAAGCCAGTTCTGCGCGATGGCGGGTGTTGGTGTCGCCGGACCCTGCGTCGGCGCGGAGCTGGAATCAGTCGAACCCTGGCCTTGCGTGCTGGCAGTGACGTGACCCAGTCCGCCTAGTTGAGCATCGTCGTCGATGGATTTCGAAAATGTGTAGAGAAGCGATGCGGTGAAGCCGCCGCGCAGCCTGCGGCGCAGTTGGACCTGGCCGGCCTGACGCGTGGAGTCGCCACCAGAAGTTTGATAGACAAAACCGGCGGGGCAAGTGGGACAAGGGTTGTTTGCGCCGATCGGGTAAGTGTTCGGAAGAAATTGCTGAACCCCTCTCGTGCCTTTGACACCGAGGTACGTCGCGGTGAACTGGATCGCCGCCGGCAAATCGCGCTGCACCGACAACTGCCAAGTCTGCGCGTACCCGACCCTGGAGTTAGGGTCTACCGCAAAAGTGTCGGGGGTTATCGCCGAGCATGCATTGAAACCGTTCGCGAGCGTGAGTTGGCAGACGGCGCTGTTCTGCACGCTCAAACTCTTCGAAAACGGGGCCTGCTGGGCAAGATCGAGCGCAGCTGTCTGGTAGACAGAACTATCGTGATAGATGCCGTAGCCAGCGCGGACGACGATCGTGGAAGCCGGAATCGGACGCCAAGAGATTCCGACGCGTGGTTCAAACCCGAGCTCGTCCGGGCGAATGAGCGAGCTGGGATAGTGAACGCCAGTCAGCGGACCCACGGGATCGGTACCGAGGACAGGAGCCACTGCGGTGAAGTTGGGAGCGATGTCAAGATTAACCAGGCGTCCGTGAATCTCAGTGATGGGCGCGCCATATTCCCAGCGCAGACCGGCATTGATCGTGAGCGTCGACAGGATACGCCAGTCATCTTGCGCGTAGGCGTCGTAGACGGGCTCGCGGAGGTATTTGTCGGCGTTGCCAAAGGCGAGGGAACTCGTGTCTGGCACACCGATGAGAAAGTCGGCGAGATCGGAGCCGCTGGAGGTCACGCCGTTTGAGATGCCCTGGGTTGCGGCACCGGTGAAAGTGAAAACGCCGCGCGGATCCTGCTGGAAGAAATCGTTGAACTGTTGCTTGCGAAAATCGCCACCCATGGTGATGTTGTGCCGGCCACGATAGACGGCAGTGGACGCTGAGAATCCGTCGGTGCGGGCACGATTGAACGAGCTCAGCCCGTCATTGAGGGCGGCGATGCCACTTGAAAAGTTCAGCGTGGGCGGGCCCCAGTTGGGGGGATCCTGATCGTTGCCGAGGATGCCGGCAGTGCCCGATACGTTCTCGCGGTTTTCAAAATAGGGCACGACGTTGGTTCTGAGCCGACTGAAGTGATAGCTGGCGTAGACGAAGAGATGCTGGCTGAAGCGGTGGGCCCAGTTAATGTTGGCGTTCACGCCGAGTGTATCGGTTGTATCCGTGAAACCGAACAAGTTGGAGTTGCCCGCCCGCGTGCTCTGAAAGTTGAAGCTGCCATAGAGTTCGTCTTTTCGGCCGAGCGTCTTGTCCAGGCGCGATTGCAACGCATCCTGATGGGTACTGTTGAGAACGGGCACCTGGTAGTTATAGAGCGAATCGCCAACAATATTCGACAATGGATAAAGCTGCAACAGGGCCTGCGCCTGCGGGCTGACGGGAACGACATTGCCCGGGAACGGCAGGCCCGTTGCCGGATTGAAGACGACGACCGGTTGGCCGAGAGGGTTCAGCAGGCCTGCGAGATTGCCCATTCGTTCCGCCGCAGTGGGTACGAGGCCGGACTCAGTCTGTGCGATGTTGTCGCGCGTCCACTGGTAGGCAACGAAGAAAATGGGCCCATGCGGCAGCAGATGCGGGATCCTGATCGGTCCTCCGAGGGTAAAGGCGCCGGTGATGCGATTGTAGAAAGGCCTGGGCGTTTCAAGCCCGCTGAGCGAGTAGGGTCGCGCATCAAGCGCAGAGTTGTCGAAAATAGCGGCCAGCCCTCCGTTGTAAAGACTCTTACTGTTAGCCCTTCTGTTGCCGAAGGCCTGGTCCAGCGAGAACTTTGATGTCGCTGCATTGTTGACGCTGCCGTTGACCAGGAATCCATCCGCGGACTGATCGCTCGCATCCTCCTGCGGCTTCGGTATCTCGGGAAGGTTTGAAGAGTCAGCTGCGGTGGGCTTCTTCGCCGCCTCTGCGGAACTCATGATTGGCGGCGCATTAGGTGCCAGTTTTGTGCGCGCCATCATCTGGTCGAGTGGAAGCAACGTCAATTCAAACTTCGCCGCAGGAATATTCGGGCTGATGGTCACGTCGGTTGCAAGCGTCGAGAAGCCCTGCATCTCGATCTCGAGCTTCGCGGGTCCATCTTCCAGGTCAGTGAAAGTGAAGAGGCCTCCCTGGTCTGAGACCGTAGTGACGCGCTTCCCCCCTTGCGTCACCGTGACCGTGGCTCCCGGCACAGGCCAGCCATGAAAAGTAACCTGGCCGTGGTATTGCGAAACGGCAGCTAGCGCGGGAAGCGCGAACGCCGCGAGCGTGCAAAGCAGGGCGCAAGCCAGTTGGAAGGTTCGATGCACTCGCCGCTGTGACACCGCGTTCGCTTCTCCCCAAGTTTCATTCCGCGTCAGTTTTCCGACGGCTTTTCAACATGGTCGATGACGAGAACCTCGGCGGGTGCCTTGGTGGCCTCAAGCTTCAGCCCGATCTGCTCCTGGATGGCGGTATACAGCCCCGGCGGTGCCGTGGCGCTGTCGGTCGGTGGAGGAATCTTGGCTCCCATGCCGCCGAACTGCGAATCGTCAGGCGTCCATTTGAGGGTGAAGTCGTACTTTCCCTTGATCCCAGTCTGATCGAGCACCGGGCGGTCGAGCACGGCGCCCTGCAGTATGAAACTGGCGAATTCACCGATGGTTGCGTTGCGAACGTTCAAATCACCCAGTGCACGGAAGAACAGCCCCGGAAGTCCGTTCGGATCCCCTTCACTCTTGGTCAGCTTTGGGCCGGTCTTCGCGACGGATAGCACGTAGACCGAAAGCTCCTTCTTGTCGCGGTGAAAAGTGAGTTTGAAGCGCTCGACAAGCAACTTCTGCATCATGCCTTTCCATTGCTTGTCGCTGGGCGCGCCTTCACCGTCGGGCTGCGCATCGATATCGAATTTATCCTTCTCGGCCCAGTCCGGGGCACCAATCACCTGCTTGGCATGAACTTCGTAGGCAAACGAAATCAACTCACTCAGGGAGGTATTGATGGTCTGAAAACGACGCCCCCTGACGAGGAACGCTTTGCGTTGCTCGTCCGGTTTACTCGGTTTGATGGTCGCCACCTCGAAGCTAGGTGAAGCATTCGCGTCCATGGGCGGCAGTTTCGGTGGCGGCGCGGGAATGGTCCACTCCGTTTCGGGCGTGGCGCGCGCCAGGTTTAGAGGCAGAGGGTTGGGCCCTTGACTCCAGTTGCCGGTGATCGTCTTGCCATCCGCACTCAACTTGCCTTCATAGGTGCCACCGATCGCCGTGAGCGACATCTTCACGGTCGTGCCCTCCAGCGTAATTTTCGTCACTGGAATGGGAGCTCCGCCCTGGTCGATGCTGTAGAAAACCGCCTTGTATCCGCCTCTGTCCGCTTTTGAAATCTTGACCACTGTTCGCAGGTCTTGGCCGGCGTGCAGCGTGCCCTGCCAGGTGTCGGCAATGTTGTTTGTCGCACTCTCCGTCGTGGACTGAACGCCGGCCTGCGCGATGTGTACCGGACCAAAAAAGATCGTCGCCACGACCGCGGCGATGGCTGCGATGCTCAGCAACAGCCTTCTGGTGAGATTGAGTTCGCGCGAAATGCGGTGAGCCATAGTTTTCATAAATCCTCTCATAACTGCCCGCTGTTAATTCTCAGAAGGCTTCGCGGCGTGGTCGATGACGAGAATCTCCACCGGCCCCTTTTGCGCTTCCAGCTTCAGCCCGAGCTGCTCCTGAATCGCAGTGAATAGGGAAGGCCCGGAAGAGTCGGGCGGAGGAGCGTTGTCCATCCTTGGCGGGCCGGGCGGACCTTGGCTCTCGTCTGGCACCCACTTCAGCGTGAAGTCATATTTGCCTGTGAGACCGGTCTTGTCCAGAACGGTGCGGCCCAGCTGTTGCGACAACAGGTGCACCAAGCTAGCGATTGGAATCGCTTGGCCCCTTACCGGGCCACCATTTCCTTCCATGAACATCATGCCCGCGCCTCCGCCGCCATCGGGGCCTTTGAATCCGTTAGGGTAAGTGTCGCCAGGTCTTGCCACTTGAAGTTTGGAACCATTTTTCGCAATTACCAGCGCATACACCGGTAGCTCTTTGGTATCGATATGGAGCTTTAGTTGGAAGCGGTCAGCCAAAAGCGCCAGAAGCATGCGTCGAGTCTCAGCCTCGCGCTGATTATCATTCAGCTTCCGTAGTTCTTCAGCGACCGAGCTATCCATTTTTGCCTCGATATCGTATCTCTCAGTTTTGAACCAGCTCGGCGAGCCTGCGATCTGAAAGTACCGGACTCCGTAGGCGTCTTGGATGAGCATGTCCAGCGTAGCGCCCGTTGCACTAAGGCCGTCGGGCTTCATCATCATCCGGGTCATGTTATCACCGGATTTGTTTGGCTTGATGGACGCCACCTCGTACACATGCGCGGCAGGGTTTGCATCTTGGGCTTGCACCTGAGCCCGAGTTGGGGTTGCGTTCAGCAGTCCAAATCCAATCGGGAGAACTATGACGGTTAGGCCAACAGCCGCTAAGAGTAATTTTCTTCCGAACGTAAGCTGGCGCGCAAAGCCTTGTGTCATGATGCGAGAGATCCGAGTCTTGAGATCGGAACCGCTGATTCCCGACGCACACGCCAACGGAGACTCAACATAGAACCTGCACACGCTGAGAATTCCTTCCGCATAAACTTCCGCTTCGTTGCCCGATTGCAGCACCCCCTCGTCGCAGGCCCGCTCGCGCTCTTCAAGCAACCGGGCCCTTATCCACCAAACCGCGGGATGGAACCAGAATGTCGCCGCCACAAGCATGTGGATGGCGGCGGTGAGGTTATCCCTCCGACGGATGTGGCACATCTCGTGAGCGATGATGGCGTTGAGTTGCGGTGCGTTGAGCCGGTCACCGATGTTTTTCGGCAGAAGCAGCACTGGATGAACTATGCCGAACACTCCGGGCTCAAGCAGGCAAGGTGAAGAGAGAACAGGTACATGACCCTGCAGGCTGATCGGTGAAGAGGCACGGACAGCGCCGCGAAGATGCTGCCAACTGCGAGCCCACGAGAACGTGATGGAGAGAAACCCGCCCAGCCAGGCCGCACACAAGATCATCGGCAGTAGATCGGCGTGGTGCGCCGGAAGAAAGGGCGTTTTGCTGAAATGGTCTGCGGTCGCGGCCAATGCAGAAAAGGGCTGCGCGATTTGCTCCATTGCGGCGGCCAACGCGGGCCGCTGGATTGGCGTAGCCATCGCCGCGCGCAGCGATTCCCCGGCAGCGATCAGGAGCGAAAACGGAATCAGAAACTTCACGGAGGCGATCATCCACACCCAGTAGCGCATCCGTGCCTGATTGCTTCGCAGGGTCAACGTGAGGAGCCACGCGATCAACACGACCACCGTTGACTGCCAGAGATGATTGACCAGTGCAGCGGTCCAGACTGTATTGGTCCAGACTCCGTTGATCCAGGTTTCGTTCCAGAATGCCGGAGACATCATGTTACTTCTCCTTGAGAGAAAGGCTGCGCAAGGTCTCTTCCGCGTCCTTCACATCCGCAAGGGACAGCTTGCCCGACTCGATCAGGTGCGCCATGACCGGTTGAGTGCGCCCTCCAAAAAGTGCGAGCAGATCGTCGATCAACCTGCGCTGCGCCGCTTCACGGGAAACTTCCGCAACAAAAATGTGGAAGTTGCCAATCTTCTTCACTCGACGGACAACGTTCTTACCTTCCAGTCGATACACGGTCGTTTGGATCGTCGTATAGGCGGGCCGGTGCTTCGAGGGGAAGGCTTCTTGAATTTCGCGAATCGAGCACTCTCCTTGCGTCCAAAGCGCTTCCATAATCTGAAATTCCAGTTTCGACAACTTCTTTGACCGTGCCACGTCCGCCTCCTATGGCTGTTCGATTATTTACTACACCTGTTTGTACCCGTCAAGAGCGTTTAAACTCACCTAGAAGTTTTCGCCTTTAAGTGGGCACTTGTTCCTTCCCGACGATGTACCAGTTTTCCGCTTGCCACCAGAGATGACAGCTCCCGCTGAAGGCCTGATGGGCTCGAACCCAAACGGTCAGCGAGGTCCGCGAGATGCCACCGTTTATCTGACTGGCCGAGCGTAACCGCAAGCACACCTTGCCCTATCTGTCGGAACAACTCAGCGCAGCGCTCTGAATCGCACTCGCCAAGAACGCATCGGACGGTGGACGCCGACTTAAATGGTTGTTTGCCCCCCCCTCCCTCAAATATACCTTGACACGTATATGCCATGTGGGGTATATCAAGAACGTGGAATCCGTATTCGAAATCATTGCGGAGCCGAACCGCCGGGCGATACTGAGCCTCCTGGTCTCGTCCCAACAGTCGGTGGGGGAGATCGAGCGCCAGCTTCGTATGACGCAGCCGACCGTGTCCAAGCACCTGCGCGTGCTGCGCGACGCCGGTTTCGTGGAATCCAGGGTGGACGCACAGCGCCGCCTCTACCGGCTGAGACCTGAACCATTTCAGGAGATGGATGACTGGCTGGCTCAGTTCCGCCGGTTCTGGTCCGCTCACGTCGATGCCCTCGAACGCCATCTTGATCGTATGGATCTCGATCGCATGGATCTCGACCGCACGGATCATGATCGTATGGATCAATCAACGCCAAAGAAAAGCGCACCAAAGAAAAGGAAGACAAGAAAATGACCAATCGCGAGCAATACGCACCCAGTCCGGCCGATGCGGCGCAGTTTCGTCTGCTCTGGTCGGCTCACGTGGATGATCTCGAACGCCACCTCTCGGCCAACATGTGGGCGCTGGCGGCGGTGACTGTGGTGCTGATCGCGTACCCGATTGCGCGATTTGTGGTTCCCGCAGTGCTCCAGGCCGTTGTGCCCGATGTGGTTCGGACCGTGCTCACCTTGATCTGAGTTCGCCCTTGGCACGCGATTCACGCTAAGGAGAAGACAGATGACCAATCGCGAGCAGTACGCGCCGGATCCCGCCAGCGGGGCGCAGTTCCGCCGGCTCTGGTCGGCTCACGTGGATGCTCTCGAACGCTACCTTGATGGTATGGATCAGGACCGCATGGATCAGGATCGCATGGGGCAAGTAAGACAAGATCAATCAAGGCGGGGTCAATCAACACAATATCAAGCGCCACCGACGAAAAAAGAAGACTAAAGAAAAGACGACGCGGCCTAGACCGCGAAACTGACAAAGGAGAAACGAAATGAAAATCAAAGTGACCACCCTATACGTAGACGACCAGGCCAAGGCCCTGCGCTTCTATACCGAGATACTGGGTTTTGCCAAGAAGACCGATTTCAGTCAGGGCCCATATCGCTGGCTGACCGTGGCCTCGCCCGAGGAGCCGGACGGCACTGAGCTGCAGCTGGCGCTGAACAACAACCCCGCGGCGAAAACGTACCAGGAGGCGATTTTCCAGCAGGGCCAGCCCGCGATAATGTTTTTCACTGACGACGTCAAGGGCGATTACGAGAAGATCAAGGCGCGCGGCGCCGAGTTCACGATGCCGCCCACCGACGTGACCGGCTCGACCATCACGATGCTCAAGGACACATGCGGCAACCTCGTTCAACTCACCCAGCTGGCACGCTGGTAAGACAAGGAGAAGATCGATGACCTATCAAGAGCAGTACGCACCGGGTCCGGCCCGCGGGGCGCAGGTACGAAAGGAGCGCCTACAAAACGGCCAGGAAAAGTGGACGCTCATTCTCGTTCGGGAACTGCGCCACTCGCCGGAAAAAGTCTGGGAGGCGTTAACCGACCCGGCGCATCTGCGCGAGTGGGCGCCCTTCGACGCCGATGGGAGCCTGGGCACAGTTGGAACCACGGTGAAGCTCACCACGGTGGGAGCGCCGGCAGCGCGCGTTACCGAAACCACAGTGACGCGAGCCGACGCTCCCGAGTTGCTTGAGTACAAGTGGGGTGGCTTCGATATGCGGTGGGAGCTCGAAGCCTCTGGTGGCGGCACGCGCCTGACGCTGTGGACCAACATCGGTCACCGCTTCATCGCAATGGGCGCTGCCGGGTGGCACATTTGTTTCGATGTGCTGGATCATCTGCTCAGCGGAACTCCCCTCGGCCGCATGGTCGGCCCCGACGCCATGAAGTTTGGCGGGTGGCAGCGGCTGCACGCCGAGTACGCCAAGCAGTTCGGTATTGAAACGATCAACCGGCCGACTCAGGAGGCTCAAAAATCGTGAATCGAGGGTTGGCAAAGGTAGAGACCGAAAGACCAAATTCCAAGGAGTGAACTCATGGCCACATCAGTCAATACAGCCAGCATCGTGAACCGAGGCATCACGCGTTCGGTTTTTCGCTGGATTCACCTCGTCTTTAGCATTCCGATACTCGGTTATGTTTATAGTCCCTTTGACAAAATTCCACAGTATGCCTTCCCCACTCGGTTTGTTTTCGTTCCTCTCATGGTCCTTTCGGGATTGTGGATGTGGAAAGGCCATGTGGTTCGACGATTTATTTCGAAGAGATCGGCGGTCGGCGCAGGTTCGTACTCAAACGTGTGATCTTTGATCCGGCGGATGATGTTCGGAAAGGCATGAAAACTATGTCAAGCGTAACTCTCTCGAACAAGCAACGTGAAGAAATCCTCAGAGCAGTGAAAGCCCGTTTCGAGAAAAACATGAACCGCCACAGGGGCCTTGAATGGGCGAAAGTCCAGGCAAAGCTGGAAGCCAATGCTGAGAAACTGTGGTCACTCAACGAAATGGAAAGAACTGGTGGCGAACCAGACATTGTTGGCCATGACAAAAAGACGGGCGAATACATTTTTTATGATTGTTCAGCGGAGAGTCCGAAAGGCCGCAGAAGCCTGTGCTACGACCGCGCAGCGCTGCAATCAAGGAAAGAGAATAAGCCAAAAGACAACGCGATGGAAATGGCAGCTGCCATGGGGATTGAGCTTTTAACGGAAGAACAATATCGAGAGCTGCAGCAACTTGGAGATTTCGATACGAAAACGTCGAGCTGGGTGAAAACACCTTCGAATATCAGAAAACTCGGCGGCGCCCTCTTTGGCGATCGCCGCTTCGACACTGTTTTCCTGTATCACAACGGCGCGGAATCTTACTATGCCGGTCGGGCGTTCCGTGGCTCGCTAAGGGTCTAGCGAGAACAATCTTGTGTCTTACAGACGGCTCGCCGCCGACCAATGACAGGGGCCCAATCAAGCCCGGTTTTGGCTTGAGTGGGACAGTTCTATCGCTAAGCGTATCCCGCTGCTTCGCTGTTAGGACCTGACTTCTGTAGTCGGATTCCGATATAACGTAATCCGACTATGAAAGACGATTTTGATCTAGGGACACTCTGAATAAGCGCTCGTGCCAGGTCGACTAACAACAGTGTTCAGGGAATTGCGCTTTCGGTTGCGGTCTCGGATGCCGGAACTTGGTCAGCACCGCCGTTGCAACCGCGCGGAGGAGCGAAGCCGGACGCGCCTACGCTACCGCGAGCAGTTTTCTGCGGCTCACAAACAGATTCACCAGCGCGCAGGTAACGAACAGCCGGTGCGCGTTCTTCTTCAGCCCGCGGTAGCGCACTTTCACGAATCCGAACTTCAGCTTCATCACTTGAAACACGTGCTCCACCCTCGCCCGCACTTTCGACTTCGTTCGGTTCTTCGCCCACGCCACTTCATCCACGATCTGGCCCTTGTAGCGACAGCGCCGCTGGGTGAAATCCCGCGCTCCGGGCGCGCACTCGCGGATCACCTCGGTTTGCCCCGGATACGCTCCGTCGCCCCATACCCGCGTTTCTTCGCCATGCAGCAGGTCCGGCAGCATGGCTACATCGGAAACATTGGCAGCCGTCGCCACCGCCGTGTGGATGACCTTGGTCTTGCTGTCGACGCCCACGTGCGCTTTCATCCCGAAGTACCAGTTCTTCCCCTTCTTGGTCTGATGCATCTCTGGGTCCCGGCTCTGCTCGCGGTTTTTGGTCGACGAAGGGGCGTGAATCAGAGTCGCGTCCACAATCGTGCCCGTCGTGATCCGCACCCCCTTGGCTTGCAAATGCAGATTCACCGTCCCCAGTATCGCTTCCCCCAGATGGTGCTCTTCCAGCAAATGTCGGAACTTGCACACCGTCGTCTCATCCGGCACCGGCTCGGCTCCCAAATCAATGCCCACGAACTGCCGCAGCGTCGCCGAGTCGTACAAAGCCTCTTCCACCGC
>JBAUAN010000017.1:0-2587 GCA_049675725.1 Candidatus Sulfotelmatobacter sp.
CGGCGATGATTCCGTCGCGAGACCACACTGGGCTTCCCATCCATTTCCATTCCTCGATGATCTCTCCGTCGGCCGCAAGGATATTCTTGCGGATGCTGGCCAACGTTTCGCCGCGCCAGTCTGCGAGTCCTGCGATCAGCTCGTCAATGCGTTCCGATGGATTCATTGGATCTTTATGCCTCCAATTCTTGTCGCGTGTTCAGGCGAGCAGTTTTATTCGGCAACCTTAACTTCGAGATAAGTCGCCGAACGGCATGGCCCTTCCACATCCAAAGTCCCGAAAGCAGCATGACAGGAACGACGACAAACCGAACTCGGCCGGCGTACTTTGGAAGTTCTTCAAACGGGCTATAAATATAACCGAGTATCGGAATGCTAAAGACGATGTGAATCCAGCGAAAAATCGTGCGTTTGGTGACTTCTTTCATGATTGATTTGTCCTCCATTTATCGGCGGTGCCGAGTGATTTACTCTGGCCTAGCTTTGATACCGAACTGCTTGGCGTACTCCGCGTTCAGCCGCTGCCAGCCGCCGAACTTTATCGCCTCGGGGCCGACCATGCGGCCGATGCGCTGACCCGCGAGAAGCCGATCCAGCACATCGAAGCAGATGTGCCACCCGGCAGCGCCCATCGAGATGAAGCGGTGACCGATGTTGGTCCAAAGAGTCAGGCGCGTGCCGGCACCAAAGGATTCGAGTTCCCACCGCATATCGAAGCCGCCCCACTTGTATTCAAGAGCGTTGGGAGCGTCGGCTCGCGTCACTGTTGTTTCGGTAACATGCAGCGCGGGCGCTCCTACTGTGGTGAGTTTCACCGTGGCTCCAACCGTGCCGAGGTTCCTGTCGGCGTCGAAGGGAGCCCACTCGCGCAGATGCTCCGGGTCGGTTAGCGCCTGCCAGACTTTTTCCGGCGAATGGCGCAGTTCTCTCGTGAGAATGAGCGTCCACTTCTCTCCGTCCTTTCGTATCTGCGCCCCGCGGGCCGGACCCGGTGCGTACTGTTCGCGATCAGTCATCGATCTTCTCCCTGCTGAACGCCCATCCTACCAGCGTGCCAGCTGGCTGAGCTGAATCAGGTTGCCGCAGGTGTCTTTCAGCGTCGCAATGGTCGAGCCAGTCACATCGGTGGGAGGCATCGTGAACTCGGCGCCGCGGCCCTTGATCCGCTCGTAATCGCCCTTGACGTCGTCGGTAAAGAACATTACCGCGGGCTGACCCTGTTGAAACATCGCCTGCTGATAGGCTTTAGCCGCGGGGTTGTCGTTCAGTGCCAGTTGCAGCTCGATGCCGTTCGGTTCCTCGGACGAGGCTATGGTCAGCCAGCGATATGGGCCGTTGCTGAAATCGGTCTTCTTGGTAAAGCCCAGCACGTTCGTATAGAAGCGCAGGGCTTTTTCCTGGTCGTCCACGTATAAGCTGATCACTTTGATTTTCATTTCGTTTCTCCTTTATCACGCTCGCGGTTTGCGGCGCGTCGTCTTTCTTGTCTTCCTTTTCGTTGGTGTTGCCCTTCTAATCGATTGATCCATGCGGTCGAGGTGGCGTTCGAGAGCATCCACGTGGGCGGACCAGAACCGGCGGAACTGATCCAGCCAGGCATCCATTTCCTGAAACGGTTTGGGTTTCAGTCGGTAAAGACGGCGCTGTGCGTCCACCGTGGATTCCACGAAACCGGCGTCGCGCAGCACTCGCAGATGCTTTGACACGGCCGGCTGCGGCATACGAAGTTGATGCTCGATCTCTCCCACTGACTGCTGGGACGAGACCAGAAGACTCAATATCGCGCGTCGGTTCGGCTCCGCAATGATTTCGAATACAGATTCCATAGTTTGAATATGCGGTACGGAGCATATACGTGTCAAGGCATATTTACGGCAAGAAGTCCCAGGCAACGGTTTCAGTCGGCGTGCGCGGATGCGCCGTCCGATGCGTTTTTAGCGCGTGCGATTCGGAGCGCTGCGCGCTCCGAATCCCGTGGGAATGAACGCAACGGTGCCGCGGCGTTTGTGGGTTGAGTTGTGGGTCGGACCTGTGTGAACCAATCAATCCTAAGCGGTTTGGAAGGATTGGCGGGGACGACGGGGCTCGAACCCGCGACCTCTGCCGTGACAGGGCAGCGTTCTAGCCGGCTGAACTACGTCCCCGCATGCTTGCGGAATGCAACGAACACTGGTGGGCGATGTGCGATTTGAACGCACGACCTTCCCGGTGTAAGCGGGATGCTCTAACCACTGAGCTAACCGCCCGATGGATATTTTCGCCCATCCCGCTAGATTTGTCACGCTCTCAATCACTTACCTCGCCTCGAAGTGAGTCCGTTCCGTGTCAGTGAGTCCAATTAGAGGCTGCCCGTTCGACCTGTTCGCGCGCAAACGAGTCGCCAAAGTGGGTATAACGACCGGTCATTGCCAGAGACGAATGGCCGACTTGGGCCTTTACAAACTCAGCCGGGACGTTCATCGCCTGTAAGTGAGAGACGCGCCCGTGTCTGAATGAGTGCAGGCCGCCACGTGCGATCCCCAATCGCTTGCAAATTGGATGGAGCACTTGACGCACCACGTTATGCGCGCTAAGTGGTGTTCCGTTT
>JBAUAN010000018.1:0-3160 GCA_049675725.1 Candidatus Sulfotelmatobacter sp.
GCGGGAAGTTTCCGTGGCGACAATATCCGGAAAAGTTTTACATGTTCAACCGGCCGGAGATCGCTTATCACGGAATCGTGTATGTCGATCATTACGGCGATGCGGCATTCGTGGCGCGCTGCCGGACCGTGTGTCAACGAAACACGGGCGCTACGCTATCTCCTTTCAACGGCTTCCTATTCTTGCAGGGAATCCAGACGCTGGCGCTGCGCATGGAACGCCACGTGGAGAATGCGCGTAAAGTCGCGGAGTTTCTGCGGGCGCATCCTATGGTCGAGTGGGTGAATTATGCCGGGTTCCCGGATAACCCCCTATATCCGATGGCGCATCGTTATCTCGGGTCAAACTTCTGTTCGTTGCTTACCTTCGGCGTGAAGGGCGGCTACGAGGGCGGCCGAAAGACATTCAACGCGTTCCAGCTTTTCAAGCGGATGGTAAACATGGGGGATGCGAAGTCTCTCTCGTGTCACCCTGCGTCGACAACGCATAGGCAGCTTACTCCTGAAGAGCAAGCCAAGGTCGGCGTGACCCCCGAAATGATCCGGCTGAGCGTAGGAATCGAGCATATCGACGACATTCTCGACGATCTGGGACAAGCGCTGGACAAGGCAAAACCGTGAAGCTGCAAACAATCGCGACATGCGCAAGTTGTAGGGAACTTGAATGCCATTGATCATTGAGGGCGGGCGGATTCCACCGCGTTGGGCTGGCAAGAAAAGTCTGCACTCGGGGTCAGTCGATCCCTGCGATGCGAGCGCGGAGTGCGTCAGGATCGCGTTCGTCAACAACATGCCGGACCCGGCGCTGGAAGATACCGAGATTCAGTTCTTTGAGTTGCTGGCGGGCGCTGCCGGCGACATCCCGGTACGCCTTAAACTCCACTCGTTATCTGGTGTTCCCCGCGGCGAACGCGGACAGCAGCATCTCAGCGGTTTCTACTTCGGTACGGACGATCTGCTGAACGACCGGTTTGACGGTGCGATCATGACAGGGACCGAGCCGCGGCAACCCGACCTGCGCAACGAACCCTATTGGTCTGCGCTGGGGAACGTTCTCGACTGGGCGGAAAGCAACACGGCATCGACGATATTGTCCTGTCTGGCGGCACATGCGGGAGTCTTGCACAGCGATGGCATCCAGCGACATCCACTTGGCGACAAGCAGTTTGGCGTCTTTGACTTCGCCAAGGCCGGAAGGCACCAACTCATGGCTGGCACGGGCGAGCGCGTACGCTTCCCGCATTCTCGCTGGAACGAAGTGCAGGCCGAAGCGCTCACCGCAAGCGGTTACCAGATACTGACGCAATCGGCCGAGGGTGGGGTCGATTCGTTCGTGAAGATGAAGAAGCAGAGTCTGTTCGTCCATTTTCAAGGTCATCCGGAGTATGAAGCCCAGACCCTGCTCAAGGAATACCGCAGAGATATCAAGAGATTTTTCCGCGCGGAACGGGAAACGTATCCTTCCATGCCCAAGGGTTATTTTGATGCTGCGGCCCTGAAACTTCTCAGCGATTTTCGAGACGCTGCTTTGTCCGATCGACGGGAAGAACGGATGGAAGGCTTTCCGGAAGCTGCGGTGGTCGGCGGGTTACAGAATGGCTGGCGGTCCTCGGCACAAGTGATTTATAAGAATTGGCTGCAGTATGTAGTATCGAACAGACCGGATGCGACCGTACTTCCGGCGATGGCGGCGGCCGATCCACAGAACTCGCGAAAACGTTCCGCGCAGCTGTAATGCACTGCTTCACGACAATCTTGTTATGGCGGAGATAACTCGCGACAGAGTCACTGAACTTCTGAAGAACCTTCCTAGTCGCATCGGCGACGTCATAAAGCCCTGGGCTGATTCCGCGCCTGATCAACCTGCGCTGGTAGAAGCATCAGGAACCTGGACCTATCGACAACTTGCTCTTGTAGTCGCCGAGACACAGGCCTGGCTGATCGACTCTGGCGTGCGCCCCGGCGACCGGGTGATGGTCGTGTGCGAGAACTGCCGCGCATTTGTTGCGATTCTGTTAGCGATTGCCGGTATCGACGCGTGGCCGGCGCTGGTCAGTGCGCGCCTCTCCGCAAAAGAAGTCGATGCGATTCGCGACCACTGCGGTGCCCGGCGTGTGATCTACACCACGAGCGTTTCGCTGCAGGCGCGGGAACACGCCAAGCGGCATGGAGCGGTCACTCAAGTCGTTGCGAGTTTAGGTTCCATCGCCATTGGTCCGCTGAACGAGCGAGTAGAACCGGAACCAGTCGAAGACGAGATTCAGCAACGCGTTGCTGCGTTGATCTATACATCTGGCACAACCGGACTTCCTAAGGGCGTGATGCTGACGCACCGGAACCTGCTGTTCGTGGCATCAGTATCGGCCAAGATTCGGTCCCTGAGTCCGGATGACCGCCTTTATGGCGTTTTGCCGATGTCGCACGCGGTTGGTCTTTCCATTGTCCTTTTAGGATCATTGGTGAGCGGCGCGACGTTGTACCTGGCATCCCGTTTCGATCCTGTAGCAACTCTCGCTACGCTCGAAAAAGAACGGTTGACGGTTGTTCTGGGCGCTCCCGCCATGTTTTCTCTTTTGGCTGACTATGCCAAGCTGAAGGGAGTGCAATCCCTCAAGTTTCCCGCGCTCCGCATCATTTCATCGTCCGGTGCACCGCTTCAGCCCACGGTAAAAACGCAAGTAGAGAGCCTGTTTGGCATGGTGCTCCACAACGGATATGGGGTCACGGAATGCTCTCCGAACATTGCTCAGGCCGTAGTGGGAGAGCCCCGAACTGACACGTCAGTGGGCCGGGTTCTGCCGGGAGTGGAAGTCCAGGTGGTTGGATCCGATCAAAAGCCGGTGGCCGATGGAGAAGTCGGCGAACTGTGGGTGCGCGGTCCCAATGTGATGAAGGGTTACTATCACGCGCCCGAGGAGACGGCCGCGGCCATCAATCCCGACGGATGGTTCAATACCCGCGACCTGGCCCGTCTCGAGAACGGATATCTTTTCATTGTTGGCCGAAGCAAGGAATTGATCATTCGTTTCGGAGAGAACGTCTACCCAGCGGAAGTTGAAGCGGTGCTGAATGCTCACCCAGCCGTTGTGCGCTCGGCCGTGATCGGACGGCCGGTTGGTGGAGCGGAAGGCGGTGAAGAAGTTGTCGCGTTCGTGCAACTC
>JBAUAN010000019.1:0-12112 GCA_049675725.1 Candidatus Sulfotelmatobacter sp.
TCATCGCCCTCTCCACTGCGGCCCTCGTGTAGGATTCCATGCTCCGCATGGTCTCCTACCCTCGCCGCCCGCTAAGCGGACATTTCACTTGCTATCTCAACCGGACATATCATGTGCTACCGACACGTGGAAGGGCTCATCGTTGACAATTCCCCTCCCGACAGGCAAACTACCCCATTCCTTGGAAAAGGGCCTCCGGCGAGGACCTGAACGGCGCAGCGGAAGAGCAAGCGGGCGCCTGGCCGGATTCCTGATTCTCCCCTCATCTATGGGCATAACCGAGCAAAAGGTCTCATACACGCTGGATTCCACTCTGGAAACCGTGGACAGCGCGGAAGAAAAGGCCACCCGTATTGCCACGGAGTTGGGATTTTCCGAGGATGAAATCATGCAGATTTCCATGGCCGTCCGCGAGGCCGCGGTCAACGCCGTTCTGCATGGCAACGCTTACGCGCCCGACAAGAAAGTCACTTTGTCTTTCGAACGCACTCCCGAAAATCTGGTCATCACGGTTTGCGACCAGGGCGCCGGTATCGATCTGGCGTGCATTCCCAACCCTCTGGCCCCGGAGAATCTGCTCAAAACTTCCGGGCGCGGTATCTTTCTTATGCGCTCGTTTATGGATGTAGTTGAAATTCGCCCGTCCCAGGCGGGCACCGAACTCAAAATGATCAAGCACGTCCACGGTCCATCCGCGGGCGGCAAGGAGGCTTCCCAGTGAGCATGAAGATCAGTACCCGGCAGGTGGATGGCGTCACAATCGTCGACTGCAGCGGCCGCATCACCCTCGGCGAAGGCAGCGTTACCCTGCGCGATACCGTGCGCGAAATTCTGGCCAAGGGACAAAAGAAAATCCTGCTGAACCTCGCCGATGTCAACTACATCGACAGCTCCGGCATCGGCGAACTCGTCAGCGCCTTCACCACCACCAAGAACCAGAACGGTGAGCTCAAATTGCTCAAGCTCACCAAGAAGGTCAACGATCTGCTGCAAATCACCAAACTCTACACCGTCTTCGACGTCAAAGATGACGAGACCGCAGCCGTAAAGTCGTTCAAATAAAGTTCATCGTCAAGAACAAGTAGTTCATCATCAGAGTCGGCGGGTGCCCCATTTCTCGCGTTTTTTGCGAGAAGTGGGGACGTTGCTTCCGCACTCGAGGTCTCCGATCGTGCCTCGGCCGGTTTCATTCCGGGAAATACACCAGACATATTTCCGCCCAGCCTGAACCGCCGCCACTCCACGCTCTTAGAATCAGCTAATGCAAGTCTCCCAAGCCCCCTCCCTAACTCATGTGGGGACAGCCGCCCTCGGCTGTCCGGACGGGCGAAGCCCGGTAGTGCTCGACCACTGCATCCTTAGTCTCATCGCACTCGCTAGCCTTCTCACCCTGTCCACCCCCCTCTTCGCCCGCACCGACTGCCTCTCCATCCAGGAAGCCTCGCACCACATCGGCGAAGATAAATGTGTCACTGGAAAAGTCCTGCGCGTAAAAGGAGGAAGCAAAGGCGTCCACCACATCGACTTCTGCGAAGACCAAATGGCCTGCCCGTTCTCCGTCGTCGTCTTCCCCTCCGACCTGAAAGATGTCGGCGACGTGCGCCGCCTCGCCGGCCAACTCATTGAGATTCACGGAAAAGTAAAACTCTACGACGGCCGCGCCGAAATCATCCTGAACCGCGTCGGCCAGCTGACCAACGGATCCACCATGATCCCGCCCCTGCCCAAGAACTACGACGTAGAAAAGCAGGGCCACTACAGCGCCGGAAGAATGCGTGCCTCGAAGAAACCAAGAAAAACAAAGCAGACGCCAGCCGACACGGCCACCTTCGGCAAAGAGCCGGACGCCGAAACCGCCGACCCGCCAGATTGACCCGCCACACAAAGAGACCCTGCCGAGCCAGTTCTCATGTGGCGACGGCCGCCTCGGCCGTCCAAGCTCGGGCGAAGCCCGGCGCCCCGCATCCCCGAAACCGAATGACGAAGCCCGGCGCCCCGTTACCACTGTGCGAGCAAGTCTTCTCGTCCTTCGCGACTTCCTTCGCGATCTTCGCGGTTAAAAGCTTTTGCCTTCCCCGCGGCAATGTCGAATCGTACACCCCCCTCACACCATTCCCTTCCTCAACTCCTCCAGCCGATACCTCGTCCCCCGCCACACGATCCCGCCATTCCACAGCGTCAGCGCCATCGAGCGGAGCAGCGTATAAATAAAAAGCACCGTGCTCACCGGATGCAACAAAAAATAATATGGCGGCACGCCCGATCTCCACGACATTCCCATATAAATCAGAAACATCGACCCCAACGCCAACGCGTAAGGCACGCGTGCCCAGCCGTGCGCCAGCCACACTCCAAGAAACGGTCCCAGGTTGATAAACGCCAGCCCAAACGCCGAGAGCAACGTTCGCCACCACTGAAACGAAAGCACCGCGAAAAAATTCTTGGTCAGGTTATCGACCACGCCCATCGCGCCCTGCGCCCAGCGAATTGAAATCAAATCGCCGCCAAACACATTCCGCTGCGCGAAGCCGGCATTCTTGATCACCTTGCCCAGCTTCATGTCGTCCACCACTTCCATGCGCAGACGTTCATAAGTACCCACCGCTTCATACGTGCTGCGCCGGACCAGGTTGAACGCGCCCACGCCCATGTGGTCGCGCGCCTTCGGATCAGCCACTTTCCACGGCCGGTGGCCAAACATGAACATGGTCTGAAAAAAAGCGATCATCATGTACTCCCCAGGCCGTTTCATAATCATGCGCGGAAACAACACCACATGGTCCGCCTTCTCGACTTCCGCATAAGCCAGCGCGCGCCGCAAAGAATCCGGCTTGAACAGAACGTCCGCGTCGGTAAACAGCAACCAGTCCCCCGAAGCCTGATTCGTCGCCGTCCACATGGCGTGAGTCTTCCCCAACCAACCCGCAGGCAGTTCGCGATGATGAACCACGCGCAACCGAGAAGTAAGCGGGTGCCCCACCCTTGTCTCTCCGTTCTTTGGAGGGACAGGGTGGGGATTTTGATTTTGAAGTTTTCCCGGCTGGGAATTTCCCGCAACCCGTTCCATAATCGCGCCTGTCCCGTCCGTCGACCGGTCGTTCACCGCGATCACTTCGTAATTGTCGTAATCAAGCGCGAGGAGAGTATTCAGCGCCTGTTCGATGGTTTCTTCCTCATTCCGCGCCGGCACAATAATTGAAACTCGCGGGTTTCCGGAAGCCGCCACCGGATTCCGATCCCACTCCGGCCGCGAAACATCCGCAACGCTGGGCATCCCAAGCGCGGCCTCGACAATGCGGGAGACCCAAGCCAGCGCCAGAATCGTTCCAGCAATCCAGTGAAAGTAATTCATCCAGCGTAGTGGTTAAGATCTCCTTCGTGATCCTTAGTGTCCTTCGCGGTTAACCGGTTTTGGGGTCCTGCGTCCCTGCTCCCTCATCCACCCGCACCGCCGGCGCAAACCTCATCCCATAAAACAGTATGGCAGAAGAAATCCCCATCGCAATCACCGGCAGCACGAACGCCGCCTGCAGCGAATGTCGATCGGCCACGAATCCCATCATGGTTGGCGATGGCACATCCCCGAGAAGATGAATGATAAAAATATTCACCGCCAGCGCCGTAGCGCGAATGTGCGCGTCCACCGAATTGATCACCGCCGCGTTCAGCGGAGAAGTATTGAACAGCAGAAAAAATGCCGCCACCGCAATCGCCGGAATCATCACGCGTCCCTTCACGAACAACGCGACAATCATGAACGGAATCCCCAGCGCCATGCTGGCCGCCGAAATCAGGTAATACGAACTCTTCATCCGCCGCAGCAGGTAGTCGCCCAACCAACCCCCCGCCAGCGACGCCAGAATTCCATCCACCACAATAATCGTGCCGAAACTTAAGTTCGCCGCTGCCAGCGTGTAATGCCGCTCGCTATAAAGAAACTGCGGCATCCACACCTGGATGCCGCCGAGAGAAAACGTCATCGCCGCCATCCCCAGCGTCGAAGCCAGGAATGCCGGATTGCGAAACAGACCAACAAGACCTGCCCGCTCCGGAGTCTCTTTCCGCGAATCAACCCGCAAGTCGAACTGTCCCCGCTCCGGCTCTTTCAAAAACAAAACCGCGAGCGCCAGCAGAAACCCCGGCGCCGCCGCAATGTAAAACGGAAAGCGCCAGCCATGTTGCGGAGCCAGATTTCCACCCAGCAAATATCCCGCCGCCGAGCCCACCGGAATCGCGAGATAAAACACGCCCAGAATCCGGCCGCGTTTTTCTTCCGCAAAAAGATCGGCCACAAACGTCGGAGCGATGGTCACAAACGTCGCCTCGCCAATCCCGACCAGCGTATGCCGCACCAGCAACTCCGCATACGTGTGCGTGACCGCCGTGAGCAAGGTGAGGCCGCTCCAGAAAACCGCACCGAATACGATGATGGCCTTGCGCGAATACCGGTCCGCCAGCGGCCCCACGAACGGCGCCGCGATCATGTAAAAAATCAGGAACGCGCTGGTCAAATATCCCACCTGCGTCTTCGACAGATGAAACTCGTCCTGCACCAGCGGCTGCACCGCATTCAGCACAGAACGATCGACGTAATTGAGCAGATTCAGCGCCGTCAGCAGAATCAGCGCGGTGCGCGGATGGAGTTTCGTCGTATCCACAGGTCGAGCGAATATAGCACGGCGCAAGCAAGAAGCCCGGCAATAATAACGATGGACGTTATTAACGAAACGCGTTATTATCGGGCAGTGATTAAGACTTTCGCCAACGAGGAGTCGGCGGAAATCTGGACTACTGGAAAAACACGCGGCTCTCCGCCCGCGAGCGTTACGAAACGGAAACTTGCCATGCTGGACGGGGCGGTAGCGTTAGAAGACTTGAAGTCCCCGCCCGGTAACCGCTTGGAGAAACTTCGCGGCAAGCGTCAGGGACTGTATAGCATCCGAATCAACGACCAGTACAGAATCTGCTTCGTGTGGCGCGGTCACGATGCGTTCGAGGTCGAAATTACGGACTATCACTAGCTTTGCTAGCATCGCGGCTCGCGGTTAAGAACAGAGGTGACCCTCATGGGACACGAAAGCATTCCGAGAAAAGGCGCACCACGCTGGCGAGTTCACCCCGGCGAAATCTTGCGGGAGGAATTTCTTAAGCCTTTGCACATGTCCGCTTACGAACTGGCAAAACGGCTTCACGTCCCCGCACCTCGCGTCAACGACATCGTACTGGGGCGCCGCGGTGTCAGCGCAGATACGGCCGTCCGCTTGTCGCGCTTCTTCGGCACCACTGAGCAGTTCTGGCTGAATCTGCAGGGCGCCTACGAAGTCAGCCGGGTAATGGCTGAACAGGCAGCCGAAATCGAGCGCATCAAACCGCGAACTGCGGCCGCATCCCGCTGACCCACCCCTCGCCTCTGAAAATTGCAAGCTACGTCCGTCCCTTCCCTCGCGGCCACTTCGCCACCACCGTCGTCGAAATCCCTCCCCGCGGACGAAAATCGCCTCTCACTTCCGCCCACACCGGACGCGCCCACCGCACCACATCTTCCAGCACGCGATTCACGATGTTCTCCTGAAAAATTCCCAGGTTGCGATAAGACTGCAAATATTCCTTGTACGATTTCAGCTCCAGACAAACTTTATCGGGCTGGTACCGCAGCGTGATCACGCCAAAATCCGGCAGCCCTGTCTTCGGACATACCGACGTAAACTCCGGATCATCAATCACAATCTCATATCCCGGAAACTGGTTCGCCCAGGTCTCAATCTCCGGAAACTTCGCGTCCAACCCGGCAGCAGCATGCTCCGACGTGTAGCGTGGCTTGGTCATGCGCCCATTGTAAATGCCTGCCGCTAAGAGTGTGTGGGTGCCGCAATCCTCGCCGGGGGCGCCCCATTTCTCGCGTCTTTTGCGAGAAGTGGGGCCTTTTTACAACCACGGCGCATCTAATCAAGTACTGCCGCCATAGCCGTCCGCGCTTCTTCACCGAACCGCCGCGGTGGTAGATTATTACTTGCAGTTGTTGCCGCACCGCTCTGAAAGAAAACAGGTTGACGCAAACAGCCTGGCGTAAAGCATTTCCGCGGAAACCACTCACGAAAAGAATTTGGCGTCGAACAACCACAATTCGAACGGACGTCCCACCACACGACGCCGCAATACTTGGCTGGCCGCCGGAGTCATTGCCGCCGCCGTCCTCATTCCCATCTTCTCCCGCCGCGCGCCGCTGGATGTTCACGTCACTACCATCGAGCGCGGTCCCATCCGCAGCCTGATTTCCACCAATGGCAAAGTGGAGCCCATAGAACCCTTCGAAGCTCACTCTCCCATCGCCACCGTCGTGAAGCGCGTGCTGGTCAAGGAAGGCGACCACGTGCGCAAGGGACAGCTTCTTCTGCAACTCGACGACGCCAACGTCCGCAGCCAGGCCGCACACGCGCAGGCTCAGATGAGCGCCGCGCAATCCGATCAGACCGACGTCTCCACCGGAGGCACTCACGAAGAGGTCCTCACCCTCGACGCGCAACTGGTGAAAGCCCGCAGCGAGCGCGACGCCGCGCAGCGCAACCTCGACGCCTATCGCCGCCTGCAGCAACAAGGCGCTGCCGCCCCGGGAGAAGTCAAGCAAGCCGAAGACCGCCTGCACCGCGCGCTGGCCGATCTCACCCTGCTTGAGCAAAAACAGAAAGATCGTTACTCTTCGCCCGAAATCGCTAAAGTGCACGCGCTAAATTCCGAAGCCCAGGCCGCCTACGCCGCAGCCGAAGATGCGCTCAGCAAATCCAGTGTTCGCGCACCCTTCGACGGCGTTGTCTATTTCCTGCCGGTGAAGCAAGGCGCCTATGTGCAGGCAGGAGATCTGCTTCTTCAGGAAGCCGATCTCACCCGTGTGCAGGTACGCCTGTTTGTCGACGAGCCCGACCTCGGCCGCCTCTCCCCCGGACAAAAAGTTGAAGTCACATGGGACGCGGTCCCCGGACGCACCTGGAACGGCTTGCTTTCCACCGTGCCCGCCACCATCAAACTGCACGGAGCACGCAACGTCGGCGAAGCCATATGCGTCCTCGACAACCGCGATCTCCGCCTGCTTCCCAACGTAAATGTCGGCGTCACCGTCATTACCGCGGAACACAAAGGCGTCCTCACGCTGCAGCGCGAAGCCCTCCGCATCGACGACACCAAACCTTCCGTCTACTACGTCTACCAGGTAGTCGATGGCCGCCTGCGCCGCCGCGAAGTCGAAATTTCGCTGCAGAATCTCACGCAAGTGGAAATCACCTCTGGACTTCCCGAAGACGCCATCGTCGCCCTGACCGCCGAAGGTTCCAAGCCCCTCTCCGACGGCGCTTCGGTGAAGGTCGTCCCCTAACAAGACTCTGACTAACCCTCCGCAAATCTCGTTTGCTCCGCCGATCTGTCATCCCGAGAGAAGCTCCATTCCTCCGCCAACCCAGTTCGTCTGTCATCCCGAGAGAAGCGAGGGACCCCATGCATGCATGCGCCGCAACCGGCCTCGCAGGGAATCTCCGCCACGGCCTCGCCTTCGCTCGCTCCAACGCGCGCGCGGCATCGCTCAGAGATTTTCCTGTCTGGCCTGCATCCTCGCGCTAGCGTTCTCAACCATCGCCCGTGCAGATTCTCCCACCGACCTCCTCACTGCCGGGCGCGTCGACGACGCCATCCAGACCCTCCAACAGCAACTCGCCCGCTCCCCCAACGATGGCGCATCGCAGAACCTGCTCTGCCGCGCCTACTTCATGCTTGACGATTGGGACCACGGCATCCCCGCCTGCGAGCACGCCGTCGCTCTCGATTCCACCAACGCTCTGTATCACCTGTGGCTCGGCCGCATCTACGGCGAAAAGGCCGACCGCGCCGGATTCCTCAGCGCCATCGGCCTGGCCAGAAGAGTCCATACAGAATTCGAGACTGCCGTCGACCTCGCTCCTTCCGACGTGGCCGCTCGCACCGACCTCGCCGAGTTTTACCTGGAAGCTCCCGGCATCATCGGCGGCAGCAAAGACAAAGCCCGCGCTCAGGCCGAAACCATCGCGCGCCTGGATCCTGCCGCCGCTCACTGGGTCATCGGCCGCCTTGCCGAGCGCGCCAAAGACCAGCGTTCCGCCGAGCGCGAATTCCGGGCCGCCATCGACTCCAGCCACGGCGGCGCTCGCGCCTGGCTCAACCTCGCCATCTTTTTTCGTCACACTAACCGCCTCGACCAGATGGAGCAGGCTCTCATCACCCTGGAGTCCCGCCCGCTCGACCGTCCCGAATCGCTCATGGATGGCGCCAGCCTGCTTCTGCGCACCGGCCGCAACCTTCCCCTGGCCGTGCGTTTGCTGCGCCGCTACCTGCAGTCTCCCGTCGAACAGGGCCCCGCCTTCAAAGCCCACTCCATGCTCGGACAGGTACTCGAAAAACAAGGCGACCGCGCAGGCGCAACCGATCAATTCCGCGCGGCCCTGGCCTTGGCCCACACCTACGCCCCCGCCAAAGAAGCCCTGGAGCGCGTCGAACATTAAAGGCATGGGGCATTGACCGTGTAAGGCATTGACCGTCGCGGAGCATTGACTGTGTCGGACATCGACTGTGGACGCGGGCGACTCGCCCGCCGCTTTTGAAGCTCGTGTAGGACGGACACTCTTGTCCGTCGCTCTTTACGTTGCCCTTGCCCGTGACCTTGTCCGTCGCTTTTGACGTTGTTCCGGATTCTGGCAAGAAAAATGGCGCAGAGCCAATTTCGGCCTGCGCCATTCGTTTTCACTACCTATATTTAGAATATCAGATTAGACAGGGAAATGTGACACGGTTTCGAACTATATATTTCCAACCGAATCAATCACTTAATTCAAAAACCTCACCCTGACCCCCTTGACAACTTTTTCCACAGTTGCCAGTTGGACCCCCTCCCCCACACTTCAAACTGGGGATCTTCCCGAACCCGCCGAAGGCAGGTGAGAGCCTGCCCTGAGCGAAGTTGAAGGGGACCTTACGTCGGACGGCGGAATTTCTGCCGTTTCTGGGGCAAGCCTACGCTGTCTGCATCGTGAGGGAACCCGCCAACGTCCATGCCTCTTCACGCGCATCGTAAGGCCCCCTTCGACTTCGCTCAGGGCAGGCTCTCACCGGGCCTTCGGCCCTGTTCGGGACGACATGCTCTCTAGATTTTCTCGCAAAGGAAGGCTTACAGCTCAATTTGTGAACCCAACCACCGCGGAGCTCGATACGCGCCGACCTACCCCGCCAGCAGCACCACTCCGGCCGCCACCAGCACGGCCGCAAGCCACCGGCGGCGGTCGACGCGCTCATGAAGAAATATTTTCGCGGCGAAGGCGTTGCCGATAAACGTCAGTGACGCGGCCGCGGGAGCGACCAGGCTTACGTCTCCCCATGAGAGCGCGAACAGCAGGCTGAAGAACGCAACCGCCATTGCCGTCACGCCAAGAAAGAAATTCGGATTGCGCACGACGCGGCCCAGCACCGTCCACAGACCGGAGCGGTCCCACAGCGCATGCACGTCGCCAACTTGCTTCATCGCGCGAGCCAGAAGCACATCGCCCACCACTGACGCGGACGCGATCGCTACAATCGCGCACCACACTGCGATGCCAGTGTTGAGTTCTTTCATGACACGGCCTCACCCGGAACTCGGGTGGGGACATCGCGCCGCCCACTTCTCACGAACCCACCTCGCTCGAAACGGCCGCTTCCGGCGCGCTTTCACACGCCGCATCGGCCTGTGGATGCGGCGTGAGCGAGGGTCCTCCTGCGACAAAGCCCACGCCTCCGGTGATCAGCGCGATGCCCAGCCAGCGCAGCGGGCTGACCTGCTCATGCAGCGCGAACCTGGCCGCCAGCGCCAGCAGTACATAGCCCAGCGACGTGGCCGGCAAGACGTAAGTCAAATCGGCCCACGAAAGCGCGTTCATGTACGCGGCGAAGAATGCCAGCAGAAGGAGAATGCCAAACGCGACCCAGGGATTGAGCACGGCCAGAATCAAGCTGAGAGGATGATGCAACGAAACACGGCCGGCCTGTTTCATTCCGTGAGAGAGCACGGAGTCACCCGCCGCTGCAAACACGGTAACTCCCGCCAGGACCAGATACTTGCGAAAAGTCACTGAGGCTCGGGTTTCAAGGTTTCAAAGTTTAAAGACGCCAAGAGCTTCGAGAGTTGATCACCTTGAAACCTTGACGTGAAACTTTGAAACCTGCCTTAACTACGCTTTCACCGGCACTGCTGCCGCAGCAGCCTCGTCGGCATGCTGCTTCACCAGCTTGTTGCGCGCGGACCTTAGCTTCAAAAAGCTTTTCGCTTCTTTGTACAATCGCTTGCGGTCGTTGCCGTCAAATGCGGCTTTTCTTAAGATGCGGAACACGGCTTTAGGGCGGAAATAATATTCGTCATAAAAACGATGGACGGCCGACATGATGTCATCGGCAGGCAGCCCGGGATATTGAATCTGCGCCAGTTGGTGGCCGCCTTCATCCACCATTTTGTTGTCGCCCACCATGAAGCCGTTACTCACCGCATAGTCGTAAAGCTCGGTGCCCGGGTAGGCATGCGCCACGGAAACCTGGATGGTCTCCACGTCCAGTTCTTTGGCGAACGCGATGGTGTTGTTGATGGTTTCGTGCGTCTCGCCGGGCAGGCCCATGATGAAGTCGCCGTGGATCACCAGGCCCAGCTTGTGGCAATCGCGGGTAAAGTCGCGCGCCCGTTCGATGGTCGCGCCCTTCTTGATGTTCTTCAGAATCTGCTGGTCGCCGGATTCGTAACCCACGATCAAGAGCCGGCATCCCGCTTCATTCATGGCTTTCAAAGTTTCGTAGTCGGTGGTGACGCGCGAAGTGCACGACCACGTCAGGCCCAGCGGCTTCAACTTGGCGCACAGCTCGATGGTGCGAGCTTTCTGGATGTTGAAGGTATCGTCGTCGAAGAAAAACTCTTTTACGTTGGGCCAGAGTGTTTTGGCGTTTGCCATTTCCCGGGCTACGTCGTCGGTGGAGCGCTTGCGCCACGGATGCCCGCTCAGCGTCTGCGGCCACAGGCAGAACGTGCATTGCGCCGGGCAGCCCCGCGTGGTGTAAAGCGAAACGTAAGGATGCAGCAGGAACGGAACGTTGTAATTTGTTATGTCGAGGTCGCGCTTGTAGATCTCGGTCACGTGCGGCAGGTCATCGAGATTCCCCAGCTGCGGCGCGTCCGGATTGTGGACGATTTTGCCATCCTTCAGAAACGAAGCTCCCGCAATCTCTTCCAGTGGCTTGCCTTTGGCGTAGTCGGTGACCGCGTAGTCGAATTCCTTGCGGCAGACAAAATCAATCGCCGGACAATCGCGCAGCGACTTTTCCGGGAGCACAGTCACGTGCGGTCCCACGAAAGCAATCTTGATCTTCGGATTGACGGCCTTGATGGCGTTGGCCAGCAGGATGTCCCCAGGAAACCCTGGCGTGCTAGTGAACAGCACCAGAAACTCATATTGCCTGGCAATCTCGATGGTCTGCGCGCCGGAGACGTGATGCGAGGGAGCGTCCAGCAGCCGCGAACCCTCCAGCATCCCCGCCGGATAAGCCAGCCACACCGGATACCAGAAACTTTCGATTTCGCGGGTGGCGGGCCAACGGGAGCCTGCGCCTCCGTCGAAGTTTTCAAAGGAAGGTGGATTCAGAAACAGTGTTTTTAAGGGCATATGTTGGTGTCTGTCTATTTTAGCATTCTGGCGCAGTTACCGCGCACATTACGCACGTATTGTTGCAGGTTCCTACGCCGACTGGTTCGGTCTATGTTACTGACAACGCAGGGGAAAACGGAACCTGCATCCGTCCAACCGTAGTTTGGATGCAGGGAATGGGGAAAAGGCGCGTTGGGGAGTGTCCGTCCTACGCGGGACTATTGGCTCATTGCCCATTTTTCCAAATCGCCGTTGGCGCGGAGCAGGCCGACCTGGCTGCGATCGAGTTCGAAAGTTACGTCTTCGAGGGCGATGGAGCGTTCGCTGGCCTGGGAGCGGGCGTCGTCGAGATCGTGGAGCGTGGCAGTGCCGGCGTCCATACGAGTTTGGACGGCTTCGATGTTTTTCTCGGCCAGCTCGGATTCGAGTTCGGCGAC
>JBAUAN010000020.1:0-1660 GCA_049675725.1 Candidatus Sulfotelmatobacter sp.
TGAGCGAGAGGCAAGGGACTCAAACGCCGTCCCTTGCCCCTCGCGCTCCCCCATCCCGGCTCAAACCCGAGATGGAGTAGCTGAAAGTTGTCGTATTCTTACGTGAGCGAAAGCAGGGGGCAGGTCACCGGCACCAGTACCTGCGATTTCCTTTATGTGCCTGGATGCCCTTGGTGAGCGAAGATTAGCCTTTCCCCAAGCCGACGGCCGCTCAAACCCGCTTCCCTGGTGCTAGAATTAACGCAGACCATATTGCCGAATGCTTCCTGACATTGAAAACCTGCTGAAACTGCAAGATACGGACAAGGAAATCCGCCGCCTGCAGGACGAGGTCGCCGAACTCCCCAAGCGAGTGGCTGTCATCGAACTGAAGCTCGCCGGCACGAAAGCCCAGCTAGAAAAAGCCCAGGCCGCCATCAAGGCCGACGAGGCTGCCCGCCGCAAGCACGACACTGCCATCTCCGATTTACGCGGCAAGATTTCCAAATACCGCGACCAGTCTCTCGACGTAAAGACCAACGATCAATACAAGGCGCTGTTACACGAGATTCAATTCGCCGAAAAAGAAATCGCGGCCACGGAGGACAAGATTCTTGAGCTCATGCTCAACGCCGACGCCCGCGACAAAGAAGTGAAAGCCGCGCAGGCCGAGCTGAAAGCTGAGACCGCCGAAATTGAAAAAGAGAAAGCCGACGCGCGCCAGCGCACCGCCGAGGACGAAAAACTGCTCGCCGAGTGGCGCGGCAAGCGCGATCAGATGCGCGCCGGCGTCGACCCCGATCTTCTCCGCCACTACGAGCGCGTTTCCAAGTTTCGCGGCACGGGCATATCCGAGGTGCGCGACCAAAAATGCACTGCCTGCCAGGTCATGCTCCGGCCGCAAACTTATAACGAAGTTCGCTCGGGCACGCAAACCATCGTCTGCGATTCCTGCCAGCGCATTCTTTACTTCAATGCCGCGGACGAGCTAGCGGCCCAGGCACCGGGCGTGGCTCGCCCTCGCCGCCATCATCCTAAAATCGACGCGCCTCAAGCCTGGTATTATCGCGATGACTTTGCCGACACCGGCGAGGTTTATCTTTGTTTGGCAAACTTCCAGGGCCAGGCCAGCCGCCGCGTCTACGAGATTCACACCGGACGTCTCTTCGGCGACATTCTCATCCGCGAAGGCAACTACCGCCAGGCCTTCCCCGAAGACATCACCGGCGCCATCCGCCTCAACGGCAGCTGGAGTGAATCCGATCTCGAGACCTGGGCCACCGAGCTTCCCATGGAAGTTCTCGACCTATTGTTAGCCGACCTGGAAGCCGCCCGCCTCGAAATGAAAGCTCGCCCGGCCGGAAAACCCGAAACTCCAGCTGCAGTCCCCACCGAACAAGCCGCCAGCTAAGGCGCTGCCACCCAATCGAGGATTATCTGAGGGCGGCCTTCCCCGCCCCCTCGAGTCGAGTTGATGTTTCCGACAAAGGAGAAGGAAGTTCGCGGCGATCGGCCAAAGTACAGTGACCCGAAATTGGGCGCTTGGGGTCGATGAGTTCTATAAAAAGGGATGTCAAGAAAAAAGCTCCGCCTCGACCGGAGGAGTGAGATTTGTTCTCGAGATCCAGCCCACTGTGTTTCGTTACCTCTGAAGCTGTTCGGCTTGTTATCCATTCTCGTA
>JBAUAN010000021.1:0-169389 GCA_049675725.1 Candidatus Sulfotelmatobacter sp.
CGCTTGGAAATCCCGCAAACGGCGCGGGATTCCCACTTTCCCACAGCCCCGGCGACGGCTGGTTAATTTACTAAACCGGACATATCACGTGCTACAAAAACCGGACATTCTAACTTGCTACCGACAAACCATGCGCGAAATTCTTGCGCAGAGCACGACTGGCGGAAAGGCCGAAGAGTGTCCAAAGCAGTACCGGGCCACGTTGGTACCAGGTGGGTACTGGTAGTGCTTGGTACTGCAGCGCTGGCTGTCGTAGATCACTTTTGAACCTTGCGGATCGTAGCCATACCGACGATATTCTGACGCTGGCTTTATCTCGTAGAATCATTCGCCTCGGAGAATCATGTGAAACGAGTCCGTGTGCTGGTTGCAAATCGGCCCCGCCTTATGCGGGAACTCGTGGTGGCTACCATTTCCGATCAGCCTGACATCGAGATTGTTGGCGAGGTGGTGGACGAGGACCAGCTTGTCGAGGTGGTGGAACAAGTTCAGCCCGACGTGCTCATTCTGGCGCTGGATGAACCGGAGAAGCGCGTGGGGCAGTGCGGGTTTCTGCTGGGAAGGTATCCCCAGATGAAAATTCTGGCGCTGGCGCCGGAGCAAAACCGTGGAACGTTTTACTGGGCTTCCATCGACATTCGAACCAAGCCAGTGGAGAGTTCCGAAGCGGGCATTTTGAACGCGGTGCGCGAGCGCCCGGTGCTGGTGGGGGCCGCGCAGAACTGAGACTGGCGCCATGGATCCCGGCGGCTTCTGGGATGAAGTCGCAAGGGCCGGTGGCGCACGACGTTCTTTAGCCGGATAGCGCGGCTGGAACGATTTGGGTAAGAATATCCAGAGCGCGGGATGTTGTGGGTACTCTTGCCGGATGAGACTGATAATAAAAGACTTAACTCACATCATCTCTGTAAGTGAGGGGGCGAAGCTGTATCTGGCACTGTGATGGCAACCCAAGTAACAACAGCGCAAACGATTCCGTGGACCGGCCCAGCGGACACACCTGACTCAGGGAGTTGGTACGCCCTATACACCTGTCCGCGCCACGAAAAGCGCGTAGTTCAACAGATCGAGCAGCACCGCATCTCGTGCTTCCTGCCGCTCTACCGGTCGGTACGCCGTTGGAAAGACCGTCGAAAAGAGCTGGAACTGGCGTTGTTCCCCGGTTATGTCTTCGTGCGCATTGCCCTGCAGGACCGATTGCGGGTTTTGCAATTGGCGAGTGTCGTGCGATTCGTGAGCTTCAACGGTCATCCCGTGCCACTGCCGCAGGGCGAGATGGATGCCCTGATGAGTGGATTGAAAAGCGGAGTCCGCGCCGAGCCGCATCCCTATCTGACGGTGGGGCGTCATGTGAAAGTCAAACACGGTCCTCTGGCCGGCTCGCAAGGCATCCTGGTCCGCAGAAAAGATAAATTCCGCGTGGTCCTTTCGCTGGAACTGATCATGCGATCGGTGTCCGTGGAAATCGATGAGGCGGATGTCGAGCCTTGCTGAATGGCGTTGGCCGTCCCTGGTTGGGCGGACCTGGCTTTCGCCGAATTGCAATTCCAGCAGCTCTCTCCAAACACAAGATCCAAATCACTTCTGCCGCGTAGAGGAGTTATGAGTAGAAAATTCTGTCGTATATGTCGTTATCGCGCACTGATTTTGCTCTGCGCCGGATTGGGATGGTCTGCGACCGCATGGAGTCAACAATCGACGGCGTACGGACGCAGCACTGCAATTGATCAGGCTGACTCTCGCGCGGAACAAGAAGCCGAGCAGATGGTTTCGCTCTCTGCAGACAAGATCACGCAGATTCTGCAAAGCGAAGCGGGGTTGCTGTTGCAGGTGAAGAAGGCCATTGTACGCAAGGCTTTTGAGCAAGGCAGGGTTCTTGATCCGAACGATCTCACCGATGATGCCGTCTTCCGTTTGATCAAGGAAGATCAAAACGTTCGGGTAATCGCAACCCAAGAGATTGAAGACCGCTCCTACATCAAGGCCAAGCCGACGCGCGAAGAATTGGCCAGAAACATGCCATGCCGGGATCCGTTCGCGGGCAAAGACACCAAAGTGCCCGACCAAATCGACGCAAAGGGCATTCGCTCGCAGGAGCAACTGTATTGGGCCAAACACGACAGCGACCTCGATTGTTACCTTACTCAATATCTGCCCGACGGTACGGCGCGATCGATGTACGAATACGAATCACCGTTGAACTTAACCTCGCAGCCATCCTCCCAGCCGACTCCGCTCTCGCCGTCCCCGCTGCAACGGCCTCAGCAGCCATCGCAGCCAAGTTTACCCGCCCAACCGGCGCCCTCCATGGATTTCCACCGTCAGGTTGAGTTAGCGGGCTTGCGGCCAGAGGACTACTTCGGCCTCGATAGCGATGAGCCCCAGATGGCGCTCCCGCCGGACTTTCCGAGCTTTCTAACTGCCGGCCAGACCGGCTCACCAGGTTCGAGCACGGGCATGTTTGGAGCGGGGGCAGGGATGTCCCTTCCGTCTTCCGCTATGGGGTCGGGAGGAGGAGGAGGACTCTTGGGTTCCCTGAGCCCCCAAGCCAGTGCCGGTATGTTAGGGTCGCAGCAGTCCCGTTTTGGAGGCCAAAAGGCTCTTGATTTCCCTTCTTTCAGTTACGGTAAGCTGCCGCTGCAACCGAGGCTGCGTCATCGCCCCAATCCTTACGCGGATGTTCCCTCGCTTTACGACCTTTACGCGCAGTATTCACGGCAATCTTTGAGGCTCAGCCGCTTCGGCGAGGACATTTTTCGAAATGGAACGGGGAACCTTGACGAGCTTCCCATGGACCTGCCGGCCGGACCAGACTACGTGATCGGCCCCGGAGATGGTTTGACCATCAATCTTTCGGGAGGAATGGCGCAGCGGTTGCAACGTGTGGTGGATCGCGAAGGGCGGGTTGCCCTGCCCGAGGTTGGAGCGGTCGAGATAGCGGGAAAAAACTTGGGAGATGTGCAACGGATGGTTCGTGCTATTCTGCGCAGCCAGTTCCGCGATATCGAGGCGGACGTTTCTCTTTCCCGCATTCGTACCGTTCGCGTCTATGTGGTGGGCGACGTGGAGCGCCCGGGCGCATACGACGTGAGTTCATTATCTACGCCATTGAATGCACTCTACCTCGCGGGCGGACCGACCTCGGGAGGCTCGTTGCGACTCCTTGAACACTATCGCGGCAAGCAACTCATCGAGAAGGTCGATGTCTACGACCTTTTGCTGCACGGTATCAATGGCACGATGCAAAGACTGGAGGCCGGGGACACCATTCAGGTACCGCCTCTGAGCGGTCTAGTGACGGTTGAAGGCATGGTGCGGCGGCCTGCGATGTACGAGCTGAATGGTGAGAAGAGCCTGGCGGAGGTGCTACAGCTAGCCGGCGGTGTGCTGCCCACTGGCACTTTGCGCCACGTGGACGTGGAACGCGTGGAAAGCCATGAGAGCCGCACCATGCTGCGGCTTGATATTCCTGAGACCAATAATCAAGCGCAGGTTACGGAAGCGCTGGAAGACTTTAAGGTGCAGGACGGAGACAAGATCAAGATCACTCCCATTCTTCCCTACGCGAGCAAAACGGTTTACCTGGATGGGTACGTGTCGCGGCCGGGCAAGTTCGCCTACACCGATGGCATGAAAGTGACGGACCTCATCAAGTCTTACAAAGACCTGTTGCCGGAACCCTCCACAACTCACGCCGAGATTATCCGATTGGCGGAGCCTGACTACACTCCCGTCGTGCTCGCCTTCAACCTAGGAGACGCCCTCGCAGGGAAGGATCAGGATCTGGTACTCAAGCCGTTTGACACGGTCCGGGTCTTCAGTAAGTACGATTTCGAAGATCCGCCGATTATCACAATCAGCGGAGAAGTGCACGATCCTGGCGATCATTTGACCAACGGGACGCCGCACCTGCGAGATGCTATCTATCTGGCCGGTGGAACGACTCGCGATGCTCTTCTCGACGATGCGCAGATCTACCGCAAGACGAGCGACGGGAAGCTTGAGGTAATCAGCGTGAACCTGGCCAAGGCGCTGGAGGGAGACGAGAAAGCCGATGTCCTCCTCGAGCCCAAGGATCGCATTTTTATTCATCGGGATCTCAATAAGCTCGATCCGCCGATGGTGTCGATTGAAGGAGAAGTGGCTCGTCCCGGAAAATATCCGCTAGGCGAAGATATGACGGCAGCGCAGTTAGTCCAGCTGGCGGGCGGATTCAAGCGTGGCGCATTCACAGAGCGAGCTGATCTGACGCGCTACGAAGTCGAGCAAGGCACCAAAGTTGTGGGCGACCACATTACTGTGCCAATCGCGAAGGCTATGCTCGGAGAACCGGACACTGATGTCCGGTTACGAGACGGCGACGTCCTTACGATTGGCCAGATATCGGACTGGCAGGATTTGGCAGCTACGATCCAAGTCAAAGGCGAGGTTGTACATCCTGGTGGCTATGGCATTCAGCCGGGCGAACACCTGAGTTCCATCATCGCTCGCGCGGGAGGCCTTCTTCCCGGTGCGTACCCTTACGGAGCGGTTCTTGAGCGGGTTGAGTTGAGGGATATTGAAGAGAGAAACCGTGCTGATTTGATTGAGCGCATCAAAGCCGAGGCCAAAGACATAAAGCTTGTCCCCGACATGGATCAGGATGATCAAGCTCAGGCCAAAGCTACGATTCTTCAATACAAGAAGACGATCGATAATCTTGAGAGCACACCGCCGGCTGGCCGGTTGGTAATCCATATCTCATCGGACGTCAAGCGCTGGGCCAATACGTCCGCCGATGTACAGGTGCAAGCGGGAGACAAGATCTACATTCCCAGGCGGCCGGGCATGATTGTAGTAGATGGTTCGGTTTACAACCCTACAGGAATCACATACAAGCCGGGCAAAGATGCCAGCTGGTACTTGAAACAGGCAGGTGGTCCCACGGAGATGGCGGATCGCAAAGGCATCTACGTGATTCGAGCGGATGGCTCCATCTCTGGCGGATCGGGCAGCCTGTTTGGAGGTGGAGCTGAAAGCGCGGAACTGCGTCCGGGCGATATGGTCGTGGTCCCCGAAAAGATTTACTCGTTCAGTACCAAGTTCAGGTCTACTCTGTCGATCGCTCAGATCGCCTCCTCCATTGGTACGGCGATCGCTATTTCTGCCTATTACGCGACTCACTGAGGGCGACGGGAACGACGGACTATGGGGCTGCACTGGTTGATGCGGTTTGAATTCTGATGAGGGGTGCGATGACATGGTGTTTGTTGGCAGTTCTATTGATCGTCGCCAGGTCAGGTGCAAGCCAGACGGGCGCGACTCCCTCGTCGCGGGAGTCTGTTACTGGAGGGCAAGAATCTGTGCCGGCACCGCATTCAGATCAAAGCGCGCCTGCGAAAGATAAGTCGGGCGATCGGCTGGAGGCGGGCGCCGATCCGGAGAACCGGTTGCTCTCGCCATTTTTGAAGCACCTAGCTGGAGATCAAAAACAGTTTTGGACAAGCCCGCTGCACTTTCAAACCAGAGATCTTAAGTGGATCCTGCCGGGTGCGGCAGTCACGGCGGCTTTCGTCGCAACCGATAGCTGGTGGTCGAAGCAGGTTCCGGCCAATCACGTTGAAACCAGCAAGAAGTTTTCCGACTATGGCACATATTCGTTCATCGGCCTCGGCGGCGCTACATTTCTCCTCGGTCAAATGAAGCATGATGACCACCTGTCGGAAGCGGGACTGCTGGCTGGCGAAGCTGCCATCAACAGCACGGCTGTCGCCTATGCATTTAAGGAAATTACTCAGAGGCAGCGGCCCTACCAGGGAAATGAACATGGCAACTTCTTCGCCGGGGGAAGTTCGTTTCCTTCGGAGCACTCAGCGATTGCCTGGTCGATCGCCAGCGTATGGGCGCATGAGTATCCTGGCTGGTTCAGCCAATTTGCCGCGTACAGTTTGGCTTCTGCCGTGACCGTGACTCGAGTGACAGGAAAACAGCATTTCCCATCTGACGCTATAGTCGGCAGTGCTTTAGGGTGGTATTTCGGAAGGCAGGTTTATCGGGCTCACCACGATCCGGAACTGGGCGGATCCGGTTGGGGCAGCGTCTTCGATGAGAAGACCGGAGAAAGAGGACGCAACCCAAATTACATGGCCTCGCCATATGTGCCCTTAGATAGTTGGATCTATCCCGCGTTGGAACGCCTCATCGCTCTGGGTTCCATCCAATCCGATGTTTTGGGAATGCGCCCGTGGACTCGAATGGCATGCGCCCGTCTACTCGATGATGCAGATGACAGCTTTGCAGATGGCGGAAGCGAAGAGGGCGAAGCGGGTCGCATCTATGCAACCTTGACCGCCGAATTCAAGACAGAGATTGCCAGGTTAGACGGCGCCGCGAATGTGGGCGGGCGGGTGCAGTCGGTTTATACCAGGATGATGGGAATTTCCGGCACGCCGGTTCGCGACGGCTTTCACTTCGGGCAGACCATCATCAATGACTATGGTCGGCCCTACTGGACTGGATTCAACAACATTACCGGATTGACTGCTGATGCCGAAGCGGGACCTGTATCAATTTACTTTCGTGGAGAGTATCAACATGCGCCGGCGATGCCCTCGGAATCGTCGCAGACGCTGGCGGCGACGGCGGCGTTTGATTTCGCTCCGCCTCTGGCAGACGGCGCCGGCGAGGCGAGCCAAGTCGAGTTACTGGATAGCATGGCGTCGGTGAACATAAACAATGTCCAGGTTTCGTTTGGGGAGCAGAGTGTGTGGCTTGGCCCCGGAGAATCTGGTGCACTGTTACTTAGTAACAATGCTGCACCCTTCCCGATGTTGAAGATTGACGATGTTGCGCCGCACAGGATTCCTGGGCTTTCGCGAATACTCGGACCCTTTCGCACGGAATTCTTTGTGGGTCAGCTCTCCGGGCAGCACTGGGAAGAATGTACCGCGTCCTCGTGTCAGTCGTATCCCGGATATCCCGATGTAGTTGGCCCAAATATTTCACCGCAGCCGTTTATTCACGGGGAAAAGATCAGTTTTCAACCTACTCCCAATTTTGAATTCGGAATGGGAGTCACGGCGATGTTCGGTGGGCCGGGACTGCCGGTTACATTCGGCAATTTTTTTCGGACCTATTATGTACACACGCAGACTCTGGTGAACAATCCCGGCAAGCGGGTCTCGGCTGCTGACTTTTCTTATCGGATACCGGGTCTTAGGGACTGGTTGACCTTCTATCTGGATTCCATGGTCTGGGACGAAATCTCGCCCATCGGTTCCACACGCGCGGCCGTGAACCCAGGCATCTACATGCCGCGAATGCCGAGAATACCCAAGCTGGAGTTGCGCGCCGAGGGATTCAACATATCGCGGGCTGGAGAGTTTCCCCCAGGATTCGTTTATTTCAATGCCGATCGCTACCGGTCCGGCTACATCAATAACGGCAACCTGCTGGGAAGCTGGATTGGACGGGCAGGACGAGGTGGTCAGGGCTGGCTGACGTATTGGTTTTCTCCCCGCAATAAGTTGCAGGTTGGTTATCGCCTGCAAACCGTTTCACCCAATTTCATTGGAGGTGGCCGCCTAGCCGACTACTCCGCGAAAGGCGAACTCATGATTGGGCACAACGTTTCTGTCTCCGGATTGCTGCAGTATGAGCAGTGGAGCTTTCCGGATTTAGCGCCTACGCCGCAATCCAATGTAACTGGATCGATCCAAGTGACGCTGTACCCACATCTGCATTTCGAGAAATAACTCAAGATGGCCTCCTCGATCGGTCTAAAAAAATCGTCGGAAACGAAAACCAATCTCGCTTCGGAGCTTGCGCTGGTCAAACCGGGTACTCGGGATACTTCGGCTGCGCGATTCCGAAGTCACCTCACAAAACTGGAAGCCCTGGCCGATTTCGTGACTGTGATTGGTGCAGTCATGTCAGGGTATGCCGTGTACTATCTGTTCGGATTAGGAAAGCAAGTTCATTATCCGAGTTCTGTCGTTTTTGGCGTCGCTGCTACTTTTGCAGCGGTAATCGTCCTGATGCTGGACCGCGCAGGCGCCTACTCTCGCGGAACCAGTTTGCTGCGAGTGCGCGAAACTGAATACGTGCTGCGTGTGTCCGTGCAGGCTCTGGGTTTCATTCTTGGTGTCAGTTTCTTCACCAGCTTCCTGTTCTCACGATGGCTGGTGACTATTGCTTTGGGCTTCGTGCCGCTTTTCCTCTTTGTACAAAAGCATCTTGTCTACATGCTGGTGCAAAAATTGCACACCAAGGGCTACGGCATTGAGCGCGTTCTGATTTACGGCTCCGGGTCCACAGGGCGCCGTGTTTATTCGGTTCTTCGGCGTTCTCCGAAGCTCGGTCTGGAACCGGTCGCATTTCTGGACGATAGCGCCGCGAAAGTCGGCAGTGCAGTTTTTGAGCTGGGCTATGAGAATCGGCGTTCCGCACCTGTGATACGCGGTCCGTTGAGCCGCCATTTGGTGTCGGAATGCGCGGCCGATCTGGTCGTCATTGCCATCCCTTCGCTCCAGCATGAAAAATTCCAGTGTGCCGTCGAGGAAATTCTGGCCGCAAATGCCCGCGTATCCTTCGTTCCAACAAACTCGTTTCACTCCGAACCGGGGGTTGATTTCCAAGATATCGACGGCGTTCTCCTCGCCTCATTTAGTCCGAACGCGACGCGATTCAGTTATGAGTGGGCCAAGCGGATTGTCGACTTTGGTGGGTCTGCGGTTCTGCTGGCCATCGGTTTGCCGTTCTTTCTGCTGCTTTCCATTCTTATCAAGATCGATTCTCACGGACCGGCGCTGTTCCAGCAGGAACGCGTTGGCTTGAACGGGCGACGGTTCCAAATGTTCAAGTTCCGCACTATGTATGCGGACGCTGCCGCGTACGCGTACTCTCCGAAGGAATCAGACGATACTCGCATTACCCGCCTGGGCCGCTTCCTGCGACGAACCAGCCTAGATGAGGTTCCGCAGTTACTCAATGTGCTTTTCGGCAATATGTCTCTGGTTGGACCTCGTCCGGAGATGCCCTTCATTGTTGACACTTACACCGAGCGCCATGCTCAGCGCTTGGAGGTAAAGCCTGGGATTACCGGGCTTTGGCAGCTCAGTGGGGATCGCAATTACCTGATTCATGAAAACATCGAATACGACCTTTACTATATTAAACACCGGAATTTCTTCATGGACATGGCAATTCTGTTGCACACTTCAATATTTGCGATGCGGGGCATATAGAATAAGGACTCCCCGCAATGGCTGTGAGGACGGGCAAATCGTTGAAACCTGAGGCTAAGACACATTTAATGAATCAAGGCGTCCAAGATGTGGCGAATGGCTATGCCAGCGATGCCAACGGTCCCACACACGCCGCGGTTGACGCCGAGCCACAATTCCTATCGGACTTCCTGTTGACAGTCTGGCGTGAACGGAGGTTTGTCGTCAAGGCGTTTGCCGTGGGACTGGTGGTTGCTGCGGTGATTTCGCTGATTATTCCTCCTAAGTACGAATCGACGACCCGCATCATGCCTCCCGAGAAGCAGGGCCTGGGCGGTTTGGCGGCGATGCTGGCCACTGCCGGCAGCGATGGCAGCAACGGCGCGAGTTCTCTCGTGGGCGGGATGGTGTCTGACGCCATGGGTATCAAGAGTACAGGCGCGATCTACATCGGAGTTTTGAATAGCACGACCGTGCAGGATGCTTTGATCGACGAGTTCAATCTGCGCAAGGTGTACGGTACCCAGTATGAGAAGGATGCGCGTGAAAGATTGGCCGACAGCACTGAGATTAGTGAAGACCGCAAGAGCGGCATTATCAGTGTCACGGTAACAGACCGCTCTCGCGAGCGCTCCATGCAGATGGCGAAAGCTTATGTCGACAACTTGAACGGATTAACTGCGCGGCTCAACACCTCCGCCGCTCACCGGGAGCGTGTTTTTATTGAGGAGCGACTCAAAACCGTGAAGCAGGATTTGGACGCTGCCTCAAAGGATCTGAGCGAATTTTCCAGCAAGAACCTGACTCTCGACGTCAAAGAACAAGGGAAGGCCATGATGGAGGGCACTGCTGCTTTGGCGGGAGAGCTCATTGCGGCGGAGTCGGAACTTAGCGGGTTGGAGCAGATTTACACTTCCAACAACGTTCGTGTGCGTGCTCTACAGGCCCGCGTTGAAGAGCTGAAGCGGAAACTCTCGGAACTGCGAGGTTCGGATGATGATCCGATTCCGGGCGGGGAAGCAAACGATTTCGGTATCTCTATCGCCAAGCTCCCAGCGCTGGGAGTGACCTATTACGATTTGTACCGGCGGGTCAAGATACAGGAGACGGTTTTTGAAATTTTGACCAAGCAGTACGAACTCGCGAAGGTTCAGGAAGCCAAAGAGATTCCAACCATCAAAGTGCTGGACGAGGCCCAGCTCCCCGAGACGAAAACCAGCCCAAAGCGGACCCTCATGACTGTGTTGGGTGCTTTCCTGGCGGCGATGATGGCCGCGATATATGTCATGGTTTCGGCGCGACTGCGCGCCATGGGTGCATCCCATCCGCTCAGCCTGTTTGGGCTCGAAATGAGGGAGGGACTCGGAGACGACTGGGCACTCCTGCGGAGTCGGATGCCCCCTGGAGTACTTCGCGTGGTCTCGCGTATCCGGGCGCGCACTCGGCGAGATCCTCCGTCTTCGACTGCGGCCTAACGCCAGCCGGGCGACGTTCGGGCATGATCCGGATATGCTGACTCCCCCTTTGTCTCTGAAGATCAGGCTGTTGTTCGCAAAGCACAGACACACGTGGATGCTGCTTTTGGCCGTTCTTATGCTGCTATCATCACTACCCGGCAATGCCTCAAAAGCAGGGTTGTCGGTCGCCGCAGACGACACTCCGACGTCGGGCGCAAGTCAGCAGGCCGGTCTGCTATGCCCGGGCACGGGACTTACGACACCGCCCCACATGCATATCCGTATTATGACCAGTCGATACTGGGACTTGGTGTGGACGCTAGCCGGGAGACAACAAACCGGCGTGCCGTTGGTAGAGACTTGCGGAAAGAAGTTGATCCCGTCCGCTGGGGGTATAGATGATGTAGGCAGCTTTTACCTGATTCCGGAATTGTCGTTGTTTTTCGGGCTTCGCATCGCACAAAGTGTAGACCTGTTCTACGAGTTCTTCCTTGGCTTCTCGCTCGTGGCCGGTGCAATCGCGTTCCTTGTGCTTTATCGCACGTGGCTCGCAAGAGCCGTAGCGGTAATTGGTGTTCTATTGCTCACAGCCATAGGGTACAAAATCGGAGACGTTTACATCTTTTGTTTTGTGACGGCGGTAGTCGTGACTCCTTGGTCGCTAGTCTGGACTCACCGGACGCTTGAAGGTATTTGGCCGATGGCAGGCCTCTTTGTAATCGGAGTCCTAATCGAGACCGGCAACCTTGTGCGAAGTCATGCGGGAACTGCTGCGCTGATCTTCGTGTGTCTCATCTTGTTTTTTCAGGCTTCCGCGGGCAAACGTCAGAAAGTGGCTCTTCTACTGTGCTTGATAGCAGGTATGCTAGTGCCCAGATTAGTCATTTCGAGAGCGATTGGCCAGAGCGATACGCTCCTAAGTTCGCGAGATCCAGGATTTAAAGCATCGTCGCGGGAGCATGTCTTATGGCATTCCGTGTATTCCGGCCTCGGATTCCTGCAGAATGACTATGGGTTCAAATGGGATGATGCCGCGACCTACGAGAAGGCGCAATCTGTAATGCCAGGAGTACGTTTTGGTTCGCCGCAATACGAGCAAATTTTGAAACGTGAAGTAATCCGCGCGGTGTGGCATCACCCCTGGTTTATCTTCGAGACTCTCTCCGCAAAGCTTGGAATAACTTTCGCCGTCATTGTGCTTTTCGCTAACGTAGGCATTTTGGCGGCAGTTGCTTCCCCGAAACCGTGGGCAGTGGAAATATCATTCTGGGCGGCAATATTGTTTAACTCTTTATTCGGCCTTGTAGCGATCCCTGTTGTTCCTTACATGCTTGGCCTGATTTCCTATGCGGGTCTCTACGGAGTAGTGAGCTTGTGCTTCTTCCTGGAGAAGCGTTCCACCAAGGGACATTGTCGGCTGAATTAGAACGTCCAACGTCGCGAGGATGCTGGCACGCGCAACATAGCGGTCTGCAGAGGAATTCGCCAAGTCTAAGGTATGGAATCCACCACAACTAGTCCAACGAGGGGCATCGGTTCACGCACCATGGCTTTTTGGGTGATTATCGCCCTCGAGGTTCTGATCCTCCGCAACTATAGGCTGTTGGGGGCGGCGGGTTTGCTGCTGCTGGCGTTGGTTTCCTGCTTCGGCGTAGTGGTCGCCGTTCTAAGAGGTCGAGCACAAATTTTGCTGCTGGGGTGGATTCTGATTTTTCCTCTCGGCTACTATTTTCTGGCCTTTCCGAAAGACCACCAAATCATCACGCTCGATCGGACTCTTATCGTCCTTCTGCTAGTCAGTGCTTGTTTTTCCGACTCCTGCGCCAATCATACGATTTCGCGGGCGCTGGGCAAATCGGCTGCATATTGGCTCGTTTTTCTCTTGTTCGCTGCCTTGACGATTCCAATTGGGAAAACCTCGCTTACTTCTCTGCGTCTCTTGCTGGAAGCGTTCTTGTTCCCCGCGCTCCTTGCCTGGTATGTCTTGCGCTACTTTGAGCCTCGCCGTTATCTCTCCGCGCTGCATGCCATCACTTGCGTGATGGCTATGTATGTTGCTGCAATCGGGATCGGTGAAGTGATCCTGCAACGGGATCTGCTGCCTATTGCCGATAGTAGTCTGTTGATGGCAGGAGACACGGGGGAGGCAACCAAACAGTTACTAGTGCGCCCCAACGGTCCGTTCGCGTCCACCAACTCGTTCGCGATGGTTGGCCTCGTGAGTTTTTTCTTTCTTGTGTTTCTCAAGAAGGCCCTGGCCGGGGATATGCCGGTGTGGCAGCGGCTCTTACACCGCCTGGGGACCGCCGCAGCCTTGGCCGAAGCGCTCATGCCGTTATTCAAGTCCGTCCTGGTCTCTCTTGTTCTCGTTTTAATTGTAGGATCTTTCTATCGACAGGGCGGGCGGCGATTCGTCCAATTGGGAGCCATTCTCAGCCTCGGATGCGCGCTCCTCTTTCTACAAATGGCCCTTCCGAGTGTATTTGAGGAGCGCGCCGACTCTGAGACTTTCAACGAGCGCGTCGCCCAGGAAAAGCAAACACTCGCGGTTGTCATCGATCATCCATTGGTGGGAGTCGGATTCGCGAACTTTTCTCGAGCGGTAGGAAGCGGCAGATATGCCGCTTCGTTTAAAGGCGCGGAAGCATTGGATTCGCCACACAACATTTTGGGAGCAATCTTCGCAGAAACGGGCGTGATTGGGTTCCTGCCATTCGGGGCTTCTCAGGCTCTGTTCGTGATCGCCTTCTGGAGGCTTCGCCGGGCCAAGACCAAGGACTCCAAACTAGCATGGGAGGTCTTTCTCTTCATTTTCCTGTGTTACTGGATTAACGGTTTAGCGCTCGCGCTGATTTATTCTGAGGATCTGAACCTCTGGTACATGCTCGTTCTGGCGGTTCTCTACAAGTTTGCCATTACCAGCCCAGACGTGCTGAGTTCGCCACGCTCGTCTGGTACTTTCGGTAGCGATAGGAATGGATAGCGAAATCGAATGAACTGGGAGACCGCGTCAAGTCCAGACAGTATTTACCTTCTCGTTATGTCCGGTGAATTGGCAGACGCCAAGGAATTCGTCGCCAAGCATTATCCCGGGCGTGAATGCATCGTGCTGTCCAGGCGCGAGCTTCGCGAAGCGGGCTGGCGCGGGCAGATGAAGGCTTTCCGAAAAATAAAAGGGGAAGCCCTGGTGTTCTTCAGGCAGGCGCTTTCCGAATTGCAGGAGCCCCAGCTAGCCGCGTGGTCGGGTGTGTTCCATCGCTGCCGCTTCACGGTTTTGGCTGATTCCAGCGGGCAGGTGGTCACATGGAGTCGTTCGACACTGCTTCTTGACCTGCCCCGAGCTTTCGCCAGCGGCCTATGCGATCTCTTCGTATTTGCGATCTCGTGGATGTTGCTGCAAGTGCTTCGTCATGGAGCGCGCCCGGTTTCTTCGTCCCCGCGGGAAGATGCGGACCTCGATCTAGCTTACCTGTATCCTTTTCCCTTAGACACTTCGCTTGTGGGCGGAGCGCTTAGCCACGTGAAGGGTTTTCTGTCGGGCGTAGCTTCAACCGGGTCCCGTACTGAGATTTTCTCTGGGCGGCCGCTGCCCGTCGCAGATTTTCTTGTGCAATTGGTTCCTGCCAGGAGACGTTTGTTTCTGTTTCACGAATCGCGGCTGTTGTCTTATAACGTTCGCTTCGCCTTGACCGTGAGGAAGCTACTGCGAGGCCGCCGTGTTGGAGCTATTTACCAGCGCCATGGTCGTTTCATAGTGGCTGGACCCCTCCTTTCCAGATGGTTGGGCGTACCGTTTATCTTGGAATACAACGGTTCCGAGACATGGGTAGCAAAGTATTGGGATCCAGCTCGATTTCGGAACTGGCTGTCTCTTTGCGAAGAAACAGCCCTTTCTTGGGCGAACACGATCGTGGTCGTGTCGGAACCTTTAAGGCAGGATCTATTGCAGCGCGGAATCCCCGCAGAGCGAATCCTGCTCAACCCGAATGCTGTCGATCCTTCCGAGTTCCGGCCAGAGTGCGGCGGACTCGAGGTGCGAAAAGGGTTGGGGCTGACGAGTTCCGACATCGTGGTTGGCTTTGTGGGCACGTTTCATTATTGGCACGGGACCAAGGTTCTCGAACAAGCAATCCAGCGGCTCTTGCAGGACGCAACAACTGATGGAGTCATCGACAGACTACGGTTTCTCCTCGTCGGAGATGGACTACTGCGAACAGAAATGAGGGACAATCTGGCCTCCCACCATGGGAGTCGGATTTTCTTCACGGGATTGGTTTCACACTCCCAAATTCCGGCCTATCTCGATGCCGCCGACATTTTGGTTTCGCCTCATGTCCGTATGCCGGATGGGCAACCTTTTTTTGGCTCGCCAACCAAGATCTTCGAATACATGGCGATGGGTAAGGCGGTCGTTGCCAGCAACTTAGACCAGATAGGGCAGGTGTTGAAGCACGAACATAGCGCCTGGCTTGTTGAGCCGGGAGACGTTGCCGAATTGGCGTCTGCCGTCGTTTTGCTATCGCGGAACCCTGCTCTGCGAAACAGGTTGGGCCAAAACGCGCGCGCGTCAGCGTTGGCCGGGCACACGTGGCAGCAAAATGCCGAGCGTGTCTTGGCTCGCATTCATGCAACCGTCCCTGACAAGGTAGAAGCTCGCACGTCGGTGCAAGAACTGCCTGGATGAGGTATGCCTTTTCAGATTCAAGGAATTTGGCGGGTGTTGAAACCCGCCGGTTGAGCGTGAGGTAATCTATGAATTTCTCATTGCGACAAATCCTGAAGGCAGTTTGTCTCACCGTGGCGGTCTCGGCGGTGTCCTTAAGCCAGACAGCGCAACCCAATATTAAATACGCGGAGCAGCAGCCCGGGGCCACAGCGGACGTGCAGATTACGAACTGTATTGCTGCCCTGCCCGCGTACGGAGGCATTTGTGATGCTCGCAGCTTTGGTGCCACCTCACAGACCATCGCGAACCCAATTTTGGTGGGAGTTTCTCCGCAGCGGATTTACCTCATCCTGGATTCGCGCACTCTGTTCAACATCACATACAGCAACTCCACCACTCCAGCGGACATTTTTGCGGTCGGAGATGGTTCCTTTCTTGAGTGTAAATGGATGGGGGAGGCTCATAACTTTGGCGGGGAGGGTGGAATCCAGCTGGCGTCCGGGGCATATGTTAAGTCAATAATCTCCTCTGCGCCGAGAAACGGGTTCTCGATCTTCGGCAGTCGGGGCTGCACCCTCATAGGAAATTCCTCCGCTACTGTCACCGGGGCATTGATCGATGTCCAGGGAGTCGGCTCTGGCAGTTTCTTGGCAGACACTACGGTTTACAACAACGGCTCTTTCATCGGGTTAAGGCTCCAGCCCGGGACCTCCAGCGGAATGAGCGATTTCTCTGTCTGGAACACCACGATTGATGGAGCTGGCACTGCTGGCAATCAGCCGTGTGTGATCAAAGGGAACGGAGCAACCCAACAAATTGGCGGCATCGGTTTCTTTGGCAGTAGCTGCCAGCATGCCGGATCAGGACAATATGAGCTAAATATCAATGGCTGCAACGCAACGAACTGCGCGGCCACGGGTGGTTCAGGCACCGTTCCGGGCGTCGGGCTTCTACAGTTTGCCCAATTTCACGTAGAAACGGTTTCAGGTTCGGAGGGCATTTATATCCAGGACGCGAGCAACGTGCATTTTACCGGGTTAAGTTTTAGTGGAAGCGGCACGGGTAATTCCCTGACCCTCGCGGAGTCCGTCACGAATCTCCTGCAAGATATCGAAACCTCTGTCACTTATAGTTCAGCCGGCAGCGCTCACTATCTCGTAAACACCGCGGCAGGTGGCACGACCATTCCCGTCACCACGTCAGCTCCGTACACGCAACCGGCCTACAATTTCAAAATGCCGACGACCCAGTTTGTCGGCTATGGCGGGAACCCTTGCACGAACGCTGAGCTCGCATTGAGCACTGGCTGGGGAAGCGCTTCGGCAATCTCCGCAGTCCATGGCACTGGACAAACCTGCGAGTGGACGCTCACCTCGAGCGGCACCGGTCAGGGATCGAACCCAACAATTACCGACACGTTGACCAACCCTCTTCCTTCGGCCTCCGTTGTTTGCGGGATGCAAATGGTGGGAGGCACGGGAACAGCGACATTGGTTGACCAAACGACACTCTCGGCCACTTCACCGGCCTTTACCTTCGACGGAACCCCCGTGGCAGGTAAGACCTACAAGGTTCTGCGGAGATGCGGACCTTAACTTTGAGCTTTAAACGACTTCATGAAATGAGGGAACATGGGACTATCCGCAGCAGATCTCGCTATCAAGCATTGGAATAAGACGCCGCTCTTTGTTTCAGAAGAAGAGCGCTATGGAATCTATCCATGGCTTCCCGAAGCTGCCGAATTTGACCAGCATCGCGGCCGCAAGGTTCTCGAAGTCGGCTGCGGGACGGGCTGTGATTTGCTTCAGTTTGCGAAGAACGGAGCCATTGCCCATGGCATCGATATCACGGAAGAACACTTGCGATTGGCCAAGGAGCGCGTTGGCGATATGGCTGAGGTGCGCTATGGAGACGGTCGCGGGATTCCTTATCCGGATGCTTACTTCGATTACGTCTATTCTCATGGCGTTATCATGTGCTCCGACGAGCCGCGCCGCATCGTAGAAGAGATTTGGCGCGTGTTGAAGCCCGGCGGTAGATTCAACGTTCACCTCTACGCCTACTGGTCTTACTTCCATCTGTGGAAATTTCTCAAGCACGGGCGCAAATGGAAGCTTCACGTCGAGAGCGGTATTCAGAACGGCCGGTTCATCGACAGTGCCGACCCGGTTTACATGGATCTCTACACTGCCAGAAGTTGTCGAGCACTCTTTGCTCCTGCCAAAATTGCAGTTACGAAGCGCCAGTGCAAACCTTTGCAATCTCTCGCTCCGTTGTTCGGCTGGTATCTGATCGTCAAAGGCTGTCGGCCGTAGACGATTTGTCTGGTCAGCAGGGAGGTGTGTGGCGTCGAATGTCATGAGTGACAAATCCGGGGCTGCGACCGAGAGTGGAACGGAACAGGCCATCATGATTGAAGATCGTGCGATCTGCGGCTACCCTTCGGACCTTTCTACCGATTTCGTTCGTAAAGTGACGGAAACCTATGCAACCCGTGTATTCCTAATTGGAATTGGCTTGGTGGCTACGGTGATCGTAGCCCGCATTCTCGGCCCTGAAGGCCGCGGGCTCTATGCCGTTGCTGCCGCGACCGGGACGCTCGGCGTCCAGTTCGCGAACCTGGGCCTGCACAGCGCGAACGTCTATCTTGTGGCCCGCGATCCCGAGATGCTTGCGCCTTTGGTCGGAAACAGTCTGACGATAAGCTTTGGTTTTGGCGGACTGATTTCCCTCATCCTAGCCATTGTCTTTTTGCGATTCCCGAATCTCCTCTCGCTGCACGGCGCTTTGCTTTTCTTGGCTTTGCTTTGGATTCCTCTGGGCTTGGCTTACCTCTTGATGCAGAACCTGATGCTGGGAGTGCACGACGTCCGTGGCTATAACCTGCTGGAAATAGCGAGCAAGGTAATTCCTTTGTTCTTGATTGCGTGCATCATTGTTTCCCGGCGTGGCAGCGTTCTCAGTTTTTTTGCCGCCGGGGAAGTCTCTTTGCTTGTGGGTAGCGTTGGGGCTTGGGGGAGGTTGCGCGCACGCTTTGCCGGACGTCTTACGGTGTCTCTGCCATTGTTCCGCGGGAGCATTCGCTATGCGGCGAAGGCCTATCTAGCTGCATTCTTCGCTTTTCTCGTGCTCCGTGCAGACTTGTTCATGGTGCAGCACATGTTGGGCATGGAGCAGGCAGGTTACTATTCAGTTGCGGCTTCCATGGCTGACTATTGTTCAATTCTCGCGGTCGTTATCGGGACGATTCTTTTCCCTAAACTCTCGGCCATGACCGAAATCGACGCCAAGATCAGGCTGACGCAGAAAGCGGCTTGGGGAACGGCGGGACTACTGTTCCCGATTCTAACGATAGCAGCTCTGCTCGCAAGACCAACCGTGCATTTGTTGTTCGGTGCGGCTTTCCTGCCCGCCGCCATGGCGTTCGTCTTCTTGATGCCGGGAATGCTATTTCTGGGCGTCAATTCCGTGGCGGTGCAGTTCTTAAACAGCATAGGATACCCCAAGAGTGTCGTAATCATCTGGGGTTCGTGCAGCGTGTTCAACATCTGCGTGAACCTATGGGCCATCCCACAGTACGGGATCGTTGGAGCGTCCATCGTGTCGTCGATTTCTTACTTCCTGGCGTTCTTTTTCATCCTTGAGGTGATTCGGCGGACCAGCCTGCGGTTGCGAACGGGAGACTCGGCATGCATATGATTCGCATGCCGGACGCAGTGCGAGAATCCGAGCCGCTTGGAGCTGAGACCGGTCCGGAACCAGTGGATCAGGAGGGCGCTACCATCGCTCCGTCGCATGAAGATATAGAAGAAAACCCGTGGGGCTATGCTAAACGCTTTCGTTTCGTTAGGAAGTCGATCACCACCGAATACTCGGGCAGACCTTCTGGCTCGATCCGCGTGCTGGATGTGGGCTGCGGAAACGGATCGTTCATTGCCATACCGCTGGCTCGGTGCGGTTTCGACGTAACCGGCATCGATTTCCACCGGCCATCGATTGAGCGCGCACGGGGGTTGGCGTCTGCGCTGCCGAACTCCCGGTTCCTCCAGACGACGGTTACGGGCCTGGTTGCGCCCCTTTTCGACGTCATCATTCTCTCCGAAGTGTTGGAGCACGTTAGCGATCCGGAAACCTTGCTACGCAACAGCTTGACGCATCTGAAGCCGCAGGGGATCATGCTGGTGACTCTGCCCAATGGATATGGCGAATTCGAAATCGATTGGTGGATTTTTCGAACCTTCCGGCTGCAACAAGGCATCGATCTGATCAGAAGACTCCGGGGAAGGAATCGTTTACGGCCTGCGGCCGCGGATCACGGGGATCTGGCTGCTACCGATAATGCAGATTGCGGGCATGTGCAGTTCTTCCGGCGCGGGCGCCTTCGCGGGCTGTTCCAGAGGTGTTCACTCTCAATTGCTGAAGAATCGGCAGGAGTTTTCATCAGCGGGGCAATCGTCTGCTATACGCTCGCCCGTTTTCGCAGCTTTATTGAATGGAACACACGTGTAGCCGACCGTCTTCCGCTTGCGCTTGTCAGTTCGTGGTACTTTGTGCTGCGGCGCGCCGGTCGATGATAGCCAGTCCAAATTCCAATGTGCGGCATAGCGGGCGTCTTCACGTTTAAGAGCAGTTCGTTCCAGGTAGACAAACCCTACCTCGAAAGGATGATCAAGACCATCGCGCACCGTGGCCCCGATGGCGCGGGAACGTGGGTCTCTGCGGATAGACGTGTTGGTTTCGGACATCGCCGGCTTTCGATTATCGACCTCGCGTTAGCTGCCTCGCAGCCCATGTGCAACGAGGATGGCTCAATATGGGTAGCGTTCAACGGTGAAATCTACAACCACGCTGAGATTCGCCGCGAATTGCAACAACTCGGCGGCCATCAGTGGAAAACCGACCACTCCGATACGGAAGTTATCCTGCACGCGTATGAGCAGTGGGGCATCGACTGCATCCACCGCTTTCGGGGAATGTTTGCGATCGCGTTATGGGACGGACGCGAGCGCCAACTCTGGCTCATCCGTGACCGCATCGGGATAAAGCCGGTCTACTATTCGCTGCATCATGGGCGGATTACTTTCGCGTCTGAGATTAAGGCACTTCTGCAAGATTCGCAGCAGGAGCGGGCGATCGACGAGGAGGCCCTTTATCACTATCTTTCGTTTCTCACCACTCCCTCTCCAGCTACGTTGTTTCGGGGAATTCACAAACTTCCGGCAGGAACATGGTTGCGGGTCAGGGAAGACGGAAGCACTCAGCAATCACGCTATTGGGATGTGTTAGAGCACACTCAGCCGCTAGTCAACGTTTCCGAGGATGAGATTGCGGAGCGCATCATCGAGGAGCTGAGAACCGCGGTTTGCCTGCGCAAAGTGAGCGACGTGCCGGTCGGAGTGTTCCTTTCTGGGGGTATCGACTCCAGTGTCAACACGGCATTGTTCTCCGAAGGAGAGAACAGGCCGGTGAAGTGCTTCAGCATCGGCTACGACGGAGACTATGACTCGTATCAGAATGAATTGCACTATGCGCGCAGCATGGCAAAGGCGGCGGGCGCTGAATATCACGAGCGTCTTCTAACGCAGCAGGACCTCCTCGATTTTCTGCCCCAGATGGTACATCTGCAGGACGAACCCATTGCGGATCCGGTTTGTGTGCCGGTCTACTACGTCTCCAAGCTAGCCCGCGATAACGGAGTCAGCGTCTGCCAGGTCGGGGAAGGATCGGACGAACTGTTTTGCGGCTATGCCTCGTGGAAGATTCGGCTCCAGCTTCAACGGTGGGGGGACTTGCCCGTGCCCGGGGCGCTCAAGCGATTGGGCATGATGGGCATCCGCTTCGCGGGGCGCCAAGACCGCCTGCCCTATGAATGGTTGCGGAGAAATGTCGAGGAATTGCCGGTCTTCTGGGGTGGGGCCGAGGCGTTCACGGAAACCCACAAAGTCTCGCTGCTCTCGGATCGGCTGCGCCAGAAATTTTCCGGTTTCAGTTCGTGGGAAGCGGTGAAGCCGATCCGGAGAAGATTCGAAGACAAAGCCTGGCAGAAATCTCATCTGCAGTGGATGACTTATCTGGATCTGAACATGCGCTTGCCTGAGTTGCTGCTGATGCGAGTGGATAAAATGAGCATGGGCGTGGGGTTGGAGGCGCGCGTACCGTTCCTGGACCACAAGTTTGTGGAGTTGGCTATGAGTATTCCAGAGGCCGTCAAAACGCGCAATGGAACGTTAAAGTACATTCTTAAGAAGGCGGTGAGAGGATTGATTCCTGACCAGTTGATCGATCGCAAGAAACAAGGGTTCGGCGTTCCCGTCCACGAGTGGTTCTTTGGTCGCCTGGGACAATTCGCGCGCGCGGAATTGAGCGACTTTTGCGGGCAGACAGACCTGTTGGATCGGACGGCGGTGATGCGCTTGCTCGAACGGGGGGACGGATCGCGAGCGTGGTATTTGTTGAATCTTGCCTTGTGGTGGAAACAATACATGGTTTCTGCTGAATCTCCTGCGGTTGCCGGCCGAGATGAGGGCGCCAAAAGCATGATACGAACTGAGGCAGCCACCTTGGCAATGCCAGAATGAAGTTGCTCAACGTTCTACATCGTGAGTCGCCGTTGATAGTTGCCCAGGAAGCTCTGTGGCGTTCGCGAAGACGATGGCGCCAGATTCAGTTTAAGAGCCGCATCGAATCGGCCAGTTGTCCTGTGGTTTACCGACCCGTCCGTTATTATCAGCCGTCCCCAAGCGGAATGGATCAACGATCACGAGAAGTTATTCTTCGTGCTGCCGACGTCGTTTGCGGCGGAGGGTTTCCTTGGTTCGCATATCCTCCGGCGCAGTTGGGATTTCCGCCGTCCTGGAATCTCGATTTTGTATCTGGCATTTCGTGGCCCGATGCGCCGGCCGAGACCTTACAAGTAGTACGACATGACGGCTCGGACGTGAAAGTACCCTGGGATCTGTCGCGGTTGCAGTTTCTACCCGTGATGGGGAAGGCCTGGCGGCTTAGCGGAAACGAGCGTTACCGGATTGCTGCATGCGAGTTGCTGAGCGACTGGATCGGGAAAAATCCAACTGGCACAGGCGTAAATTGGGCCATTGCGATGGAGGCGGCCCTTCGCTCCATCAGCATGTGCCTTTTTCTGAGTTTGCTGGCTCCTGAGCCTGGCGAACACGACACAGCTTGGTGGCGAGAGGTCGCGACCTCGCTCTGGCAGCACCTGCTTTTTATCGAAGCTCATAACGAGTTCTCCTATTTTTGCCGCGGCAACCACTATCTCAGCAACCTGATTGGTCTTTTCTGCCTTTCATCCTTTCTCGACGGTCCGGGAATGGAGAAGCGAAGGCGCTCCTATCGAACGCTGCTCGAGCAAGAGATGATGTTGCAAGTTTACGAAGATGGCGGAGGCTATGAGTCTTCCACGGGCTATCACGTGCTGAACCTGCAGATGCTTACCGCCGGATTCTTACTTATGAAATGCCAGAGCATCGAGCCCAGCGCGGAGTTCTCTGGCCGCTTGCGCGGTATGTACCGGTTCCTGGCCGCGCTTGCGTCGCGCTGTGGAAGGGTTCCGCACTTGGGTGACTGCGATGATGGACGAATCGAGCTAACGGTAGATGATCTCGAACAGATGCTCGTTCCGAATCCAGATGGTCGGCACTCGCTCAAGGTGTCAGGTATCTTGGGAACCGGCGAAGCTCTTTTTGGCGAGGATTATGGCGGGACGATGGCGGATGCTGCGTGGTATGGTTCAGTCTCTAACTGTGCAGAGAATCCGCAACCATGCGGTGCTCGTCAACGCTGCGTCGTTTTCCCGAACTCAGGTGTGGCCGTTGCAAGAGAGGGCCCACTGGAAGTCGTGTTTTTGGCCATGCCCAACGGAATCATGGGTAAGGGTACGCACACGCACAACGACAAACTAAGCATAGTCGTGAGGCTTAAAGAGGAGGAGGTTTTCTCCGACGCCGGCACTGGCTGTTACACGCGGAACGTTAAAGTCCGCAACTGCTTTCGTTCCACATCCGCACACAACACAGTACAGGTAGACGGAGAAGAACAGAATCGATTTTCAAAATCCCCCGGGTCAACCTTCATTATTAGTAACGATGCTTCTGTGGCACCCGTTGAAAAAATCGAAACCTCTGAGTCGCTCGTGCTCTGCGCTTCCCACGATGGATACGCTCGACTCGGAGTTCGACATACTCGAAAGTTGACGCTCTGCTCTGGGCCGCTCCTGACCCTGGAGGATCTTTTGACTGGCTGGGGACGACACGATTTCGAATTACGGTTTCATCTGCGGCGGCAGTGGGGGGTAAAACTCCTGCAACCAACCGGGAGAGAGGTCACGTGCATCATCGAGGGAGCGCAATCGGCTCTTCAACTCACTTGCCGGTCGCACGTAGACCTTCAGTGTTATTGTATTCGGGGCGAAATCTCTCCAGCGTATGGTCTAGTGGTGGAGGCGCATACGATTCTGGTGCGTGGGAGTTTTGAGACGGCAGTTACTCTGGTGTCCTGTGTTTCACAGAAAGCGTAAGGAGATACAGAAGAATGGATTACGGTTTGCACGGCGAAGGCATTGTCTGTTTTGCCGGTGAAGATTGGTGGTATCACCATCCACATTCCAAGAATCACATTCTTCGACGGCTGGCGAACGACAACACAGTCCTGTTCGTGAATTCTTTGTCGCTGGGACTGCCTTCGGTTTCGCATCCGGACTTTTTTCTGAAGATCAGGCGAAAACTAAACAGCTACATGCGCTGGCTGAAAAAGGTTCCGGAGGGGCTCTATGTGATGACTCCGGTGGCGCTGCCTTTTTTCGGGAACGCCGTGGTGCGCGCCATCAACCGGTTCATTCTTACGCTGCAGATTCGACTGGCAATGTTGCTGATTGGGATTCGGAGTCCGGTGGTATGGGTCGCGATGCCCTCAGCGGCGGGCGTGGCTCATTGCCTGAACGCGAAGCTCCTCCTTTACCAGGTGGCGGATAAATTTGATGCGATGGAAGACACGTCTATGCCTCCCCACGTCGTCCGCTTATTGGATCAACAGCTCAAACAATCGGCCGACGTCGTGATGTATTCGGGCCGCAAGTTATTCGCGGAATCGAACCTCCCGCAGCGCTATTTTCTGGAACAGGCAGTCGATTTCAATCACTTTGCCGAGCCCGCGCCTTCTACTGCGGCCGACATCGCTGCCATTCCCCGGCCGATTCTAGGCTATGTGGGGTGGATTGACTATGTGATGGATGTTCCTTTGATTAAGGAAGTGGTCAGGCGCCGTCCCGAATGGCAATGGGTAATGATTGGATACAAATCGAACGGGATCGCGATCGACGCGCCCAACGTGCATTTCCTGGGATCTAAGCCTTACAGCGAACTGCCGCGTTACCTTGGACCGATCGACGTGTTCGTGCTGCCCTGGAGGCTTGACAGCGAGTTTGTTCGCTATGGCAGCGCCATAAAGGTGCGCGAATACATGGCGACCGGAAAGCCGGTAGTGATTGCGCCTCTATATGAGTATAAAGATACTCCGGGTTTGCGCTTCTACCGCACGGCCGATGAGTTCGTCGCTGCGGTCGAGGATGCGCTGGTCCGCGATACCGCGGAGAATAGCCAACTGCGCCAATCCTTAGTTCGGGAATGCACCTGGGATGTACGGGCGCAACAGATCGGCGCGCTGGTAACAAGCCTTCTCGCGGGTCGTGGCATTCCTCCCCAAAAACAAATGGAACCCATCGGGCAGCGCAGGTCGACCGTGCCGCTGTCGCAGGTTTCATAAGCCAACGCGGTATCATCCACGCACACGATCATGACCGTTCGGGCAGTTTTGAAAAACATGCGAGGCGGCGAAATTGTTGTCCAGCAGGTTCCCGAGCCTGAGCTGCGTTCCGGCGGGATACTGGTGCGAACGGCGTTTTCTGCCATCAGTTCCGGCACAGAGCGAGCAGCGGTGGAGTCGGCGGAGAAATCAATCATTTCCCGAGCCATGGCCCGTCCTGATCTGGTGAAGGAAGTATTCGACTTCGCTCGCGGCAACGGAGTCAAGGCAGCCTATGCCAAAGTGCAGATGCGGCTCGATGGTTTGTCGCCGTTGGGTTACAGCATTTCCGGCACCGTGATCGCGGTGGGCGCTGGAGTCACTGAGTTCCAGTGTGGCGAGCGGGTGGCGTGCGGCGGCAGCGGCTACGCGAACCACTGTGAGGTCAACTGGGTTCCTCGTCATCTGGCGGTTCGCGTTCCTGGCGCAGTTTCGCTGGAAGCGGCTTCGCTTACCACCGTCGGTGCGATTGCCATGCAGGGGCTGCGACAAGCTCAAGTCAACTTCGGTGAAACCGTGGTGGTGATCGGTGCGGGGTTGGTTGGCGTACTTACCATGCAATTGGCTCGGGCTGCCGGTTGCCGGGTGATTGCGGTTGATCTGGACGAATCGCGAGTACGTCAGGCTGATGCATTGGGTGCCCAACTCGCATTGCTCGCCTCCGATCCGCGCCTGCCCCAGGCAGTGCATGAGTTTTCTCGCTTTGGGGCGGATGCTGCCATCGTAACCGCCTCCAGTCGTTCGGCGGAGCCGCTGGAGTTGGCCGCAAGAGTTCTCCGCGACCGCGGCCGCGTCGTTGTCGTGGGTGATGTTGGGATGGGTGTTTCCCGCTCCAACATGTACCACAAGGAACTGACGTTGGCGATGTCGCGCTCCTACGGGCCGGGACGCTACGACCCGGGGTACGAAGAGTCCGGGAATGATTATCCGGTTGGCTATGTACGCTGGACCGAACGCCGCAATATGGAAGCCTTTTTGGATTTCCTCGCTTCTGGGTCGGTGGACGTTGCACGCTTGCTGGAGAAGAAATATCCCGTTGATGACGCCGCACGCGCATATCAGGAATTGCGTGCGGGAAAAAGTTATACCGCTATTCTGGAGTATCCGTTGGCTGAGCGGCGAGAGAGAGATGCACCCGCGAAAGTTGCGATATCGCGAATCCCCGCAGATCACAAGCTGCGCGTGGGATGCATCGGTGCGGGAGGATTCGCCACCAGCCAGATCTTCCCGAACCTGAAAGCCGATCGGCGAGTTTCGCTGGAAAGCATAGCCACTGCGTCGGGCATCTCGGCGGAGTCTGCGCGCAGGTCGATCGGTTTCACACGCGCGCAAACCCCTTCGGAGCTGTTGGCGGATCCCGGCTTGAATGCGGTCTTCATTGCATCCCGGCATGGCAGCCATGCGCAGTATGTGGTGGCGGCGTTGCGGAACCACCAGGCAGTTTTTGTTGAGAAGCCCTTGGCGATCAATAGCGAACAACTGGACTCAATCCGGCAGGCCTATGATGAAGCGGGGCGCACAGAGACTCCGCCGCTCCTCATGGTTGGATTCAACCGCCGCTTTGCTCCATTTACCCAGAAAGTGGTCGAGTTCTTTTCTGGCCGCCGGGAACCCATGATGGTTCAGGCCCGGATCAATGCTGGGTTCATTCCCCGCACTCATTGGGTGCAGCAGCCGGGCGAGGGTGGGCGCATCGTCGGGGAATTTTGCCATTTTATCGATTGGGCTCGGTACGTTGTGGGTTTCCCGATTCGTTCAGCTACCGCGGTTGCTCTTCCCGATGGCAGCCGCTACAGCCGCGACAATGTTTCCGCCACCTTGACCTTTGATGACGGCTCGCTCGCGAACCTGGCATACATCGCCAACGGAGATCCCGCCGTCCCCAAAGAGCAATTTGAAGTTTTCTGCGAAGGAGGCGTAGCCCGGTTGGAGGACTTCGAGGTGCTGCAACTGATCCGCGGCGGAAAGACTACAGGATTCAAATCTGTGCGGGATAAGGGGCACCGTAGGGAACTGCAATTGACCATCCAGGCTATGGCTGCCGGGACCGAGGCCCCGATTTCTTTCGACCAGATGGTTGAGGTTACCGAGTGCAGCTTTTCTATCGCTCGAGCCATTGGTATTGGCGATGAGGCCGCCGGCAGAGATCCGTGTCATCCCGTGACTGCAGCCAGTGCCTTACTTGTTGAGGACAGCGGCCCTTGACAAACTCGATTATGCAGATTCAGTGCACGCCGGCGCTGAGCGGGACTGCGTCGCAGAACTCTACCCGAATTGCGCAAGAACTTGCGAGTCTGGCGCCTCGCTCTTTCAACTCGGTCGATTCGGATCGACCACCAGCAAGCTGGAGCTCGGCTCCTTGAGATCATTCTTCATTCAAACACCATGAACCCGGAAGGTTTGCCTTTGGGATCGCAACATCGCGCTGTCGCTTATCTGTCGGCTTCCTTGCCGGTAAACATGGGCGATTGGTGGTTTGACGTCGCGACCAGCAACCATTTTTGGGTCCGGCGTCGTTTTGAAGTCATGCGAAAACTGGCGGATTCAGTGTTACGGAGTTCCCGTTGCGCTGCCGAGATCGGCTGTGGCAACGGCTTGCTTCAAAGAGACGTAGAAGATTATTACCGGATTCCGGTCGCAGGGTTCGAGCTCAATGAAGTTGCGCTCCAGAAGAACGTGAGCCGCGAGAGCCCGCTCTATTGCTACAACATACATCATCGCAACCCAGAGTTCCGCGCACAGTTTGATCTACTGTTCTTGTTCGATGTGCTGGAACATATCGAGAATGAGTCCGAGTTTCTGGAATCCGTAAAGTTTCATTTGGCAGGATCGGGCACTCTCCTTATCAATGTTCCGGCACATCAATTCTTTTTTTCCGACTACGACCGCGCTGCCGGGCACATGCGACGGTACTCTATAACTCAGTTGGCGAAGCTCGCAGAGGACAACGGACTTAGGGTTCGCGCTTGGACGTACTGGGGTCTTCCGCTGATTCCCCTCCTTCTGGCGCGGAAGGCCATGAGCATGCAGCGCAGCAACGGCAAGGCCGGCTTTGATGCTCGTGGGTTTACGATGAACCGCCTCTTATCGTTGGTGGCTAGGTGTGAGCTGGTTCCGCAAAGATTTCTGGGCACGTCCGTCATGGCTGTGATGGAGAGCCAAGTCTAAAGAAGGCAAGCCGGGAGAGAGAGGTTTAGGCACTCGAAAGAAGCATATGGACATGAGGAGTCAACCAAGTATTTCCATCGCGATCCCGGTTTACAACGAAGAGGCAGTACTGCCTGAATTGCTTCGTCGGACACGCGCCGTGCTCGATCAGATTCCTGGTAGTCCGCACCAGATCGTCTTCGTTGATGATGGAAGTTCGGACCATACTGGGGAACTACTGGAAGCAGCCGCGAAGAAAGACCCTCGGTTGGTGGTAGTTGATCTCTCGCGCAATTTTGGTCATCAGACTGCGCTCGGCGCGGCCTTGGATTACGTTTCGGGAGACGTGGCGATACTAATGGACGGGGATTTGCAGGATCCTCCTGAGGCCATTCCCATTCTCGTAGCTGCCTACCAGCAGGGGTATGACGTTGTGTACGTGCAGCGCGTGAATCGAAAGGAGGCTTGGTGGCTGCGGGCTTGCTACTACCTTTTCTATCGTTTGCTGGCTGCGCTCTCCTCAATTCAGCTTCCGCTCGATGCGGGTGACTTCGGTCTTATGTCGCGTCGTGTTATCGAGGAGATCAAGAGGATGCCAGAGCACCACCGCTATATCCGTGGAATGAGGACATGGGTTGGATTTCGGCAGATTGGTATTCCAATCGACCGCGCGGCCCGCCGCGCTGGCCGTACAAAATACAGCCCACTGAGGCTGCTCAAGCTGGCATCGGATGGGATTTTTGCGTTTTCTATCGTCCCCTTGCGGGCCGCTGCAATATTCGGAGCAGCGGCCACGGGCCTTTCGTTGCTATATTCGATTTACGCCCTGTATGCGAAGTTTTGGTTACACTCACCACAAGGTTTCACGGCCTTAATCCTGGCAATCACGTTTCTTTCCGGCGTAAATCTGTTCTTTCTGGGAATCATCGGGGAGTACGTAGGGCGGGTTTACGAAGAAGCGAAGGCGCGTCCGCACTACATAGTTCGCAGCGTCATAAGACAACGCGGCCTCGGCAGCAGTGGTACCACTCCGCCTACCGAGCTTACAGAGGTGTGGGACCGAACCGGGACCCACAACGAGTAGGCACACACGTGGGAGTGGGTTTGACGATGTCCCAGTTCTCCGAAAGCGGATGTCCCAGTTCTCCGAAAGCGGAAGACGACGAGGAAAAGCGAAAGAGCGCAATGCTTACAACGTTCGCACCGATGACTGAAGGCCGTGCCAATGTGTTGGGTGTCGGCGTGCATGCAATTGATACTGCCGCTGCGCTCAGTATTATCGAAAGCGCAGTTCGCGAAGGGACAAAGGGGTATATCTGCCTTACCAGCGTACATGGTGTGATGGAGGCGCAACGGGATCCTGAGTTTCGGGAAGTCCTCAATCGAGCTCTACTCGTAGCTCCCGACGGCATGCCGACTGTTTGGGTCGGACGGATACAAGGGAAGTCTACGATCGAGCGCGTTTTCGGTCCGGACCTGATGTTGCAGGCGTGCCAACGTTCCGTCGGGACCGGAACCCGCCACTTCCTTTATGGTGGAAAGCCGGGAATTGCCCAGGAACTCTCGGCGAGCCTGTTAGACAGGTTTCCGGGCATTACAATCGCGGGGACGTTCACTCCGCCTTTTCGGCCACTCACGTCCTCCGAGCAGCGAGCGCTTGAAGCGCAGATGGAAGCGGCACTGCCCGATATTGTTTGGGTGGGTCTGAGCACACCGAAGCAGGAAAAGTTCATGGCCGAAAATTTCCTGCGCCTGCCCTGCAAGCTCATGATCGGGGTGGGCGCGGCGTTCGACATTCATACCGGCCACGTGAAAGATGCTCCAGACTGGATCAAGAATGCCGGACTGCAGTGGGCTCACCGACTCTGCCAGGAGCCGGGGCGTCTGTGGAAGAGATACTTGATAAACAATTCCGGATTCCTGCTCGGGATCACGATGCAGTTGAGCGGTATCACCGCGTACGAATTGCCCGATCCCCTCAGCCATGCAAGTCCGTGTCCGCTGCCCGAAAACTTAGGGCACCGGTCGTTGCATTCGGGGGACGACTAACATCGAGCGCATTCTACGGGTCCTATCGCCCTGCCAGGTTCAAGCCGTTTTCACTCGCTGTAAGGTGCCTCATTGGACGTTCAACGTGAGGGGCATCGATTGACTCGTCGAACCCGAGTTTGCGTTCAGAGTGAGGGTGTAGCTTCCGGCCGGAGTGCCATTCGGATTCGTCTGCTGCCCGCCGGAATTGCTGCCTCCGCACGAGCACATGGAAAGCAACACCAGCGGTAGCAATCGCAACGAACGGTGCCCTCTTCGGGCCGGCTTGGGTAGGATTACGAAACCAAACATGGCGATCGCCCACCACCCGGGCGAAATCGGCCGACCAGAACGCGCAGCCGCGAGGGTCCGTGACGTCGTGGTTACGCTAACGGTGAATGTCGAGGCCGCAGTGGCGCTCAGGTTCACGGTGGCCGGTGGAGAGCAACTCGCTCCTTGGGGTGCGCCAGTACAAGTGAACGAAGCCGCTCCACTGATCCCTCCACCCCCGATAGCGAGAGTGTAAGTAGCGGTCTGTCCCGCCGGAACCGTTGCCGAACTGGAGCCTCCGGAAGGTACGCTCAACCCGAGGCTCAATCCAGTACCGGCCAATGCTATGGTTTGCGGTGAGTTGATTGCATTGTCACTGATTTGGATAACCGCCGCACGCGCTCCTGCCGCTTGGGGAGTAAACGTGACCGTGATCGTGCAATTCGTTCCCGCGGCCAACTTTGTGCCACAGCTATTGGTCTGCTGGTAGTCACCGCTCTGTGGTCCTACGATGGTGATGCTCGAGATGGTCAGAGCGGTGGAGGCCATATAGCTCAAGCTGGCGGTTTGTGCCGTACTCGGCTGGCCAACCATCTCGTTTCCGAATGCCAACGCGCCCGGCGACAGCAAAGCGGCCGGGCCGCTCGTGCTTTGATTCAGCAGGATGGATACGCTCGCCCCGTTCGCCACGGCAACATCGGGGCTTCCGTTCCCATCAAAATCGGCGACGGCCAGAGAAGTCGAAAAGGAGGGGGGAGAACCAGTACCGAGATAAAACAGCATCGGAGCCTGGAACGTGCCATCGCCGTTGCCCAATAGTAAAGAAACGTCGTTCCACCCAGTGCTACTAATCATCACATCCGCTTTTCCGTCGAGATTGAAGTCCGCGATCGCAATCGCTGAAACCCCGTTGCCGACGACGGTGGTTATGGGACTCTGAAACGTACCGTCACCATTTCCCAGAAGAACGACGACTGAGGATGGGGCCGACCCACGGTCGGAATTTCCCACAACCAGATCAGGGATGCCATCGCCATTTATGTCGCCGGAAGCGATGGAAGTGGGATTGGACCCAACATTATAGGTTTGGCCGATGGAAAAGGTTCCATCGCCATTTCCCAAAAGTATCACGAGCTGCGTGGGTGCATTGTTCTCCGACAGAACTGCTGCATCCAGGTTCCCGCCATGGATAAAGGATCCAACTGCCAGTGTCTGCACATAACCGCTCGCGGGTGAGTTCACGGGGAAGCCGAATGTCCCGTCCCCGTCGCCGAGCAGCACCGATACGCTGGTCGCGTCCGAAGTAACGCCGATCACGTCCAGCTTTCCATCGTTGTTAAAGTCGCCAAGAGCGATCGGTCCAACCATCCCCGAACCATAGTCGGCTTCGGTCTGACATGTGCCATTGCCATTACCCAGGAAGATGGAAATGTCCTGAGTCGCAACCGCCAAATCTATTAGCCCATCACCATTAAAGTCGCCAGCGGCCACGTAGGTTTCCGTGGCCAAAACCTGAGGTATCTGGGTCACCGCCGGGGGCAAGAAACCGGCACTATCATTGAGAAACAATGCAAATTCACTGGGACTTCCAGCGCCGCGGCTGAGGATCGAAACGCCTGCGGCTAAGTCAGTCTTGCCGTCAGCATTGAAGTCCGCCGCAGCCAGCGTGCCGAGGGCGATACCGTATCCAGTCTGCGGCGGCGGGTTTACTGCGTAGGAAGGAAAGTTGGCAAAGGTTCCGTCTCCGTTGCCGTTCAGAACGGAAACAATATCCGGCAGGGTAGCGCTGGCATGTGTGCCAACAAGGGCTGACACCAAATCGAGCTTGCTCTGGCCGTTCAAATCGAATAGAGCACACGCGCCGCCACCGTTGGCCATAATCAGTGACTGGCCCACGGTGAATGTCCCATCTCCATTGTTCAGAAGGACTTCGTTGGGCGCAGAATTGGAAGGCGCTGCGATAAGGTCCGGCTTGCCATCGCCATTCAAATCGCCCGCGGCGAGCGGGAAAGCCCCCTGAGAAGTGACGTCGACCTGAAAGCTTCCGTTCCCATTCCCCAGAAGCAGAGTCAAGGCAATACCGCCCTGGGTCGAAGTCGCAGTCGCAATATCCAAATTGCCATCCTGATTGAAGTCCGCAATCACCAAATCCTCTACAATGTTGGCGGCCGTGTTGATTGCGGCCTGAAACGTACCGTCGCCGTTGCCGAGCAGCACGGAAACGCCGGGGCCATTGCTGGCACTCACGAGGTCCAGTTTTCCATCATTGTTGAAGTCTGCGGCCGCCAATGCAACCCCCGCTCCGCTTACCTGGTAGGTCACGGCTGGCTGAAACGTCGCGTCGCCGTTACCCAGCATTACCAATACTCCCCAGGTGCCAACTTGCGGCAACTGCTCCGTAAAGGCAACATCCGCCTTCCCGTCTCCGTTGAAATCTCCGACTACCAGATAATATTGCGGACTGCCAGGAAGGGCCGTCACTTTTTGGGCTTGAAACGTGCCGTCACCATTGCCGAGCAAAACACCGAGGGTGGCGTCGGTGAAGTTTATGACCAGAAGATCCAGCTTGCCATCGCCGTTGACATCGCCGACCTGCAGCGACACGGGATCATTGCCTACTGCGTAGTGACCGCCGCCTGAAACGTGCCGTCGCTGTTTTGAAGGAGAATCGAAATGTTGTTCGATTCATAATTTGCGGTTGCGATTTCCGGACGTCCATCGCCATTGAAGTCAGCGACGACAACCGATTGCGGGCCCGCTCCCACAATGTAGTCCCGTGGCCCGTTGAAAGGGGTACTCTGGGCACTTAAGACGGGCACCGAAGAAATTGCCAGAACGGCCAGAAAGAAAAGAAGAACGCCTCGCAAACCCGTGCCCTTGCGAAAAATCTTAGTGAATCGGCAGGCAATTCGAAGTGGGTGCATGGCGTCCTCCCTGCGGGCGGTTTTACTAACTAATGGGCAGGTTGAATTGCGACGAATTAGTCGGTGCGGAAACGCCTCGATTCTACGCCTACGGCTACAGAGCGTCCATTCCGGTGCAGGGTTCCACGATCCCTCTGGCATGAAACGCGGCCGACGGTGGCTGTCTCATATAAGTTCCGACTTTGGGCGCCATAGTGTACGCCTCTGTAATGATCCTGAAGAATCCACTCGCCTGCCGAGGTCGAACGATATGCCAACGCCGGTGCGTGTAGACTTCATCGTTGAGCCAAGCAGCGAGACTCGATGCGTTCCACGCACTAATTGCGAGTCTGTGTGGTCGACTTGTCTCGGTGCCCTCTCAATCTGGGAGCGTGGCTGGCTACCATCCCGATCTTTTGCTACTTCGCGCTCGCTAGCGAGTAACGGTTTCTCACTTGTAGGGGTGAGAACGGGACGAGATGGAATATGCACCTCTGCCGGGTCTTGTTTTGCTTGCCACAACGTTTCCCTAGGCCCAATCGGTTTGCAGACTCGGAGGTCGCATTAAGGTCTGCATCACTACGCAATACTGTTCTGTTTTCTCCCGCAAGGCGCGCAGTTGTTCCGGTGTTGCCTTCGGCGCAGCAACATCAAAATGAAGATGAATGCTTTCAAAGCCTACTGGGACGTCTTTTGCTAAGCCGAGGGTGCCGCGGAGATCCAAGTCTCCGTCCACCGTTACTTCAATGCGTTCGGTCGGTATACCCATTGCCGCGGCCACCATCTGACAGGTGATCTGCGCGCAAGCTGCCAACGCTCCAAGCAAAAGGTCGCCGGAACAGGCGCCGGCACCGGCGCCTCCAACTCCGCTGTGCGCTTCGGCCTGGTAGATGGCACGGCCGATATCGACGGAACACGCCACCGGAACATCGGTCTGGCCACTTTTCGCACGAATTTTGATTTTCGAGGCATTCGGGTCATTGCGGTATTGCTCTTTCAGCGGCTTCTGTAGCGATCGAATATCCAAGGCGACCTCCCTCTTTATGTTACTCAGTCACTATTCGCGGATCGAGACCCTTCTGCGATGCCGTCCTTGAAGCGGCTCCATCTGCATGCTAGCATCTGTGCACGTCAGGGGGGCTCATGCCCAAATTTGTCATTGAACGTGAAATTCCGGGAGCCGGAAACCTAACTGAGGCCCAATTACGGGAAGTTTCGCAAAAGTCGGTCAACGTTCTGAAAGGATTGGGGCCCGAGATCCAGTGGCTCCATAGCTATGTAACCGGCGACAAGGTGTACTGTGTCTACCTCGCCCCGGACGAAGCTATCATCCAAGAACACGCCAAGCGCGTCGGCATTCCTGCCAACCGCATCTCCGCGGTGCGGCGCCTTCTCGACCCCACAATGGCTGGATAAGCGCAGGTTGAATACTTCGAGAGTGGTCGTTCGACATAAGCGCCGGCGCGACCACCTTATATCCACCATTAACACAAGGGGGATGAAGTCTCGGACATCAACACCTCTTCAATAGCTTTCTCGACCGGCAAAGCCCACCCTTCTAACCACGCCTTGTTGCCTACGGTGTCTGTCAATCCCTTCCGTGCCGCTTGTAGGCTTGCTTCCAGTTTGACTTGTTCCGCAGCCGTCAGCGGAGCGCCAATATTTTGGCGCAACGCAGCCGCGGCACCTGCCAGCCGCAGCGAACGCCCTGCTTCGCGTTGAGCGGCCGCTGAGCATGCGGAACACTCTAGCAGGCGGGCAATTCCGCGCTTGTGGTCCAGTTCCTGAAAGAGTTTTATGCTTTCGGCGTACAGAGAGTGCGCGGCGGAATAATCTTCCTGTTCTCTCGCCAGGCTCCCCAGGTCAGCGAGAGTTCCAGCAATGCCCCACCGGTCGCCGAGCTCCCGAAAGATTCCGAGGCCTTGTTCATACAATGTTCGAGCGGCGGCGCTATCGCCATGATCGCGTGCAACATCCCCTTGGTAGTTCAGCGACCAGGCGACGCCAGCCTGATCTCCCAATTTCTGGAAGATCGAACGACATTCCACGTGCAGAGCGTGGGCGCGGTCATAGTCTCCCTGCAACTTGAGGACATTGGCCAGGTTACTGAGAGTGCGAGCGACGGCCTTCTGGTCGCCAATTTCTCTCCACAACGCAAGAGTTGCTTCGAACAGAATGTGTGCCCTTGCGACATCACTGCGGTCACGAGCGATTACCGCAAGCGCGTTCAGCGAGACGGCGACACCCTTCTTGTCACCCAACTGAAGAGCGATGTCTTGACTTTCGTTGAGAAGCCTGTCTGCCGGGGCGTAATCTCCCTGCTCGCCGGCGAGCACTCCAGCGGCGAAGAGCGCGCGTGCGCGCGCCTTTGTCGGATCTGCTGCGTCCGCAAGCTTCAGCAGTTTGTCGAGTTGGTTTCTGCCTTCGGCAAGATACTCGCGAATCTCCCAAAACCGGAACAGCGCTGTCCCGAGACGCAGGCCCCACTTCGCATCCCGGGTTTCTATGAGCCAGTCAAGGGCGGCACGAAAATTGTCGTATTCGAGCGCGAAATGTTCCTGCCACTCCGGTGCTTGCGCATGGCACTCTTCCGTAACCCCTTCTTCCGCCAGCACCAGGCAGTAGGCGGCATGGGCACGTTTGGTCAAGGGCTGCTCCCCGCTTGCTTCCAGCTTTTCCAGCGCGTATTCGCGAATCGTTTCCAGCATCACGAATCGCGATTCCCCCTTCCCCGGCCCGGCCTCCCGCACCAGGCTTTTGTCCACCAGGGACGCCATGCCGTCGAGCAAGTCCAAGTCAAGATCGCTTCGAGGGTTGCACGCGGCTTCGGCGCCTTCCAGCGTGCATCCGCCCACGAACACCGATAATCTTCGGAAAAGCTTCTGTTCGGCAGCCGTCAGGAGATCGTAGCTCCAATCGATGGCGGCGCGAAGTGTCTGCTGCCGCGGCGGGAGGTCCCGCGCACCGCCTGTCAAAAGCTGCAACCGGCTAGCCAGCCGCGTCAACATCAAGGAGGGCGAGAGGACTTTGACCCGAGCGGCTGCCAACTCGATCGCGAGGGGCAGGCCATCCAAGCGAGCGCAAATCTCGGCGACGGTGGTGGCATTTTCTCGGTTCAGTTCAAAATCTGGCTTCACAGCGCGGGCGCGTTGGACAAACAGCGCAACCGCCGGGCACTGTGACAGGATCTCCACCGAGGGCTTGGATCGCGAATCCGGCAGCGCAAGCGGTGACACCGGAAATTCATGTTCGCCGTACACGTGCAGCGCCGCGCGACTCGTTACCAGGATCTTAAGATTGGGCCCCACGGCCAGAAGGTCCGCCACGGTAGGTGCCGCCTGAACCAGATGCTCGAAGTTGTCCAGCAGGAGCAACATTGGTGTGCACAATGAATCTCGTAAGTTCCCCTTGAGTATTTCGAGCGGCGACTGTCCTCCCGCCTCCCGGATCCCCAACGTCTGAACGATCACGGTAGGGATTAAGCCCGGATCATTGAGCGAGCCGAGTGGAACAAAATGAATGCTGCCGGGAAAGCGCTCAGCCAAGCCACTTGCTACCTGCACAGCGAGGCGTGTCTTGCCGATCCCGCCTGGACCCGTGACCGTGACCATGCGCACATCCTGACGCAGCAGGAGTTCTTTGGCGGCAGCTAATTCCTTCTCCCGCCCCACAAACCCGGTTCGCTGTACAGGAAGATTGGCCGGGCGGATTTCCGCCTGCTTAACCGGCTTCTCCAAGAAACGGTCGCGTATGGCTGCAAGTTCCCGTGCGAGATCTCGGGTAGAGACGTAGCGCTTATCGCGCTCTTTCGTCAGGCACCTTTCGATCGCCCAACACAGCGGAGCGGGGGCGTCGCGGTTTTGCAGTCCGATCGGTTCGACCCGTTCCCGAAGGATCGCCACCAATGTCTCCGCAGCCGTTTCTCTCTCAAAGGCGCGTTTGCCGGTTACCATCTCGTAGAGCACCAAGCCGAACGAAAACTGGTCAGACCGGAAATCCGCCTCTTGACCGCCGGCTTGCTCCGGTGACATGTATCCCAGAGTTCCTAGAATCAGACCGGATGGCGTTAATCCTGCCGACGTAGAGCACAAATCTGGCGGCGCTTTGGGCGACGCAAGCTTCGCCACTCCAAAGTCGAGGATTTTGACCAATCCATCATGAGAAATCATCACGTTCTCGGGCTTTAGGTCCCTGTGCGCAAGGCCCGCTTCATGAGCTTTGGCCAGTCCCTCGGCGGCCTGCGCCGCGATTTCAATTGTTTTTCGTATGGGCAGCAATCCGGAGACGAGCAGATCGCGCAGCGTCTTCCCCTCTACCAACTCCATCGCAATGTAGTGAGTGGAACCGTCCTGTCCGAGTTCGTAGATGGTAATGATATTAGGATGGTTGAGAGCAGATGCCGAACGTGCTTCCTGCGCGAAGCGCTGCAGCCGATCACTGTCTGCGGCGAATGCGGCGGGCAGAGTCTTGATCGCAACCATGCGATCTAATCGTGCATCCCGCGCCCGGTATACTTCGCCCATCCCGCCGGCGCCCAGCAGTTCGATGATCTCATACGGTCCCAGCTTCGTGCCGGAAGCGAGAGTGCGGGGTGGGGCCAAGCGCAGGACATCCGGCGCGGCTGCACATAGAAACTGGCTTCCGGCGTCCTCGTGGGAAGCGATCAAAGACTCCACTTCGTTGCGCAGCTCGGCATCCCAACCACACGTCGACTCCAGGAAGGCTTGCCGTTCCTCGGCAGCCAGCTGCAGCGCTTTCTCCAGGATTTCTTTGGTCCGTTCCCATCGTTCCGAAGTCATGTCGTGGGCCTCGGTGAAACGGGTCTCCGGGAGATCTCCCGATGCAGCCAGGCGCGGGCCACGGTCCAGTCGCGTTGCACGGTCGCGGTTGCAATCCCCATCACCTCGGAGATTTCCTCCAACGAAAGGCCAGCAAAGAAACGCAATTCCACTACGCGGCTTTGCCGCGGATCGATCTCAGCCAGAGCATTGAGAGCATCGTCGACCGCGACCACGTCAACGTCTTTGCCTTGGGGAAGGGCCACGGCATCGTCCAGCATGAGCATGCAGGCGCCGCTGCCACGTTTGGAGGCGCGACGACGGCGGGCGTAGTCCACCAGGATCTGACGCATGAGTTGCGCCGCGATTGCGAAAAAATGCGTGCGGCTTTCCCATCGCGGGAGGTTCTGCCCAACCAGCCGAAAATAAGCTTCATGCACTAGCGCAGTGCTCTGCAGAGTGTGGTCGGGACGCTCCTTGCGCAGCTCGCAGCGAGCCAGGTGACGCAATTCTTCATAAACAACCGGCACCAAGGCATCGAGCGCGGCGCGGTCGCGACCCTGCCAGCCCTGCAAAAGCTTCGTGATTTCGTGTGTAGAGTTCTGCCCCACGCGGAGGCCTCAAGGGGGGAGGCGTTTGCGAGCTAGCGTAGCCATGGCCGCCTCAAATGTCAACCTGAGGTCACGGAGTTGTCATACCACATTAGAAATGTCCCCGCCGAGCAGGCAATTCTGCGTCAGAGGAATTATTTCTCAAGCCATGATCAGATTTGCGCCGCCGTTGCGCTGTTAGAGATAGAGCACAAGAAGTTCCCAGTGGGAGGAATCTTCCATGTGTACTCAGAAAAGGAGAACTAAATGAAAACCAAAATGTCTATCGCGTCGCGTAGCTATGTGCTATGTGCTGCCGTCCTGGCAGTTTCGTCTTTTGCGTTGGCGCAGCATGAGATGCAACCAGATTCTACGTCCAGCTCACCCAATCTCGTTCAACTCGTCCGCACCGCCACGCAGCAGTACGTCAACGTCAATGCTGCCACCGCGGCCGGTTACGCGCCTTTCCTCGGCTGCGTTACCGGTCAGGACCATGGCGCCATGGGCGTGCACTACGTCAACGGCGCTCTGCTCAGCGCGGGCACCATTGATGCCTCACAACCGCAAGCACTGATCTATGAGCCATCGAACGGAGGCATGCGGCTGGTGGGCGTCGAGTTCATCGTCTTTGCGGATGCCTGGCTGCAGAATAACAACAACAATCCTCCCGTGCTGGATGGTCAAGTCTTCCAATTCGTTGACAGTCCAAACCGCTTCAACATACCTGCGTTCTTTGAGCTGCATGTCTGGGCCTGGAGGGAAAACCCTCAGGGTGCCTATGTGGACTGGAACAATAGGGTGGCTTGCCCAGGCCAGTGAGGTGCCGGTCGAAAGACAGGTGGGAGGCTGCGCGCCGCGAACCAGAGAAGGCGTACGCCTCCTCCCATTTTCCTTACAAACCGCTCAAAACAACCAAGAAAGGACAAGATAAAGAGATGCCTAAATACGTCATCGAGCGCGACGTTCCGGGAATTGGAAATGCGACGGACGAAGAAGTCCAGGCCCTATCGCAGAAATCCTGCAGTGTTCTCAATCAACTCGGACCAACGATCCAGTGGTTGCACAGCTACGTAACTGCAGACAAGATTTATTGCATCTATATTGCGCCGGACGAAAAGATGGTCCGAGAACACGCGGAGCAAGGAGGCTTCCGGGCGGACCGTGTCTCGGAAGTCAAGTCCGTTATCGATCCCACTTCGGCGGAAACTCGACAGAATGTGGCCAGCTTGGCGGCTACGGAGAAATAATCCAGACTGGTCCGTGATGGGTGAAGCGCTGACTGAGGCGGGCTTGAGATTTTTCGGTATGAGCTATGCCAGCACTTTCAGCGTGTACACATTCGATGGAGCTTGGGGCGGATCGCAGGATAGCTGTGAGTTGTTTGCCGCGGCTGCGTAATATTTGACGGCGCCATCGTCTTTCTGAAAAGGCCCCAACTGCGCCGTGTATACGCTGCGCCCTGCATGAGCGGCGGCCCGAGCCTGCCATTCCTGCGTGTTCTGGCGGCGAGTGAGCAGGTTGACTTCAGCAATTTCTTGCAATCCGGGCACAATAATGAAGATCCGGAGAGACTCACCGGCTTTCAAAAGCGACGGGCGAGTGGGGATGAAAACGCGAGGCGAATTCGCCCCTTCCGGTGAAACTGCCGCTGCATAGGCCTGTTCCATCTCAGCGGGCAGTTCCTCCAAAAATTCTTTGATGGACAATCGCAGCCGCTCCATAACAATTCGGACAAACTTGTTTTGCATGGACGCGAGTTGGCCCAGATCGCTGCGCGTGGCGATGACCGCTTGATATTCAATCATGGCGTGTCGCACAAGTGGGGCCATCGCAAGCCAGAGTGGAACACCACGTTGCATGACTTCCGCACGTGCGGCATCCGGCTTGCCTGCAGTCCTCAGCTCCACTGCGTGTTTGAGAACCGCATCAAGCTTGTGGGCAGTTTCATAAGCGTCGCAATACGGCACCATAAAGGCGACGAAGCCTGCGAAATATCCGATACGATCGCGCTCAAGCGTTGAGGCGGCCTGGGAAGCAAGCTGGCGGAATTTTTCGGCCGTAACACGCTGCCTGGTTACAGCGGCAAGATCAGGTTGGGTATTCGCATAGTCGAAGGCCTCACCGTAATCGCCGGTGATTTCGACTCGATTCGCGAATTCTGATTTATCGTAGGTGCCCAGAAATGTGGACGAGATCGCGTGGCCGCTGTCGCAGTCGTCGAAAAGAGTTGCCAGCTCCGCGGCGCGATCCCCCGAGGCCTGTGCGGCGCAGAAACTGCGGTAGTGAGCGGACGCGGTGAGTTGTTTGTCCCAGCTGGCACGGGCCAGGTAGGTTGCGGTTGGGTCAATGATGCGATGCCGCCAGTGAATTCCCAACATGCCCTGGCAACCGAAATCCTCGGCACGCTTGATGTCTGTCTGGAATCGGCTGGCTCGAAATTGCGGGAACCACATGGAAGGATCATCTTCGATCCACGGGATGGGCCAGCGCTCGCGGCTGCCCAACTTGCCGAAAGCTTCATTCACAGGATCCCATCCCAGCGAGTCGCTCAACGCTGCGAAAATTATGTCTTCCGGTAGCCTCTGGTGCAGGGAGGCGAAATGGCGCGTCACTCCGCCCCACCCGGCGAGCACCAGCCGCTTGTTGGGCGCGTGCCGTCTCAGGAAATCGTGAGCCTGGGCAAACGGCGTAATCGAAAGCGGCACGTTCTTGGAGCGGCTCTCCCAGTTTGCGCCTTCGTCTTGCCATAGCCACACGTGGTCCACCATCGGGTAACGCTCCAGCAGATCGCCGAGGCGACGATCAAGAAGGTCGTGCGCGGTATTCGACTCGATAAAACCGCCCGGATGCGAGAGTGCCTCCGGCGGAAGCGCACGAACGATTTCCGTCGGGTTCTGATAGGGCTCAAAGCCAATACCAGTGCGGATTCCCAGCTCTCCAGCAAAATCGAAAGCTGCGCGCAACATCGTTGTCGTGCGGGCGGCAATGTCCCAAGTATCGGCGCTCGTGCGTGTGGCATCGGATCCAAAAGTTTCCGTATCGAAGAACTGTGCGGCCCCCATCTTGAAGGTCGACGTGCGCTGCGGCAGATATCCCCAGCTCGTCATCGTGGTGTCTTCGAGGGCTGATCTGTGACCACTGCCGGCGAAATCAAACGACAGATAGGACTCCGCTAAAGGGCCGGGATCATTTTGCGTATAAACGTGCATCCCGAACGTATTGAAACGCATGCGCAGCATGGCCGCGAAATACGCATTGAAATCCTCGTCGTTGTAGACACTGATGCAATTCAGGAAATCCGGCCACGGCAGAAGCCCGCGCACCGAAAAGCGCGGCGAGGCACCCCAGGACTGGCCTTGCCCTGGCAGATGCAATCGAGTTGGACGATCAATGGGCAATGTGGTGCCATCCACGCCAAAGACCACGCCTTGACGCTCCAGAAAATCGAAGACCGCATAGAGAAGCGCTTGTTCGCTGGATGCGCGAAACATAGCGCCAGTGCCTGACGCAGAGATTTCATAGTCCTCATTTCCCTTGAAGCCTGAGGGGTCCAGGGTAAGAGTTATTAGCGTCGCGCTCGCAAGGCTGTCACCGCCGGTTTGTCTCACTTCAGCCGCGGCATGCAGTGTGCGCAGTCCGCTTAATAACTCTTGCGTTGCAAGCCGCGTTTTTAAGCTGTCGGCAGCAAGAGTGCGAATAGCGATGTGCTTTGGTTCCACTTGCGCGGGCGCATTGCTCCGGCGGAGCAATCTGCCGGCGGAGGCCAGTGCACTCGCTTTCAGAAATGCTCTGCGGTCGATCATCAAGAAGTTTCCATCGGAGCTGCCTGGACGAGAATATTCCCGGACCACATCTTATCCCCAAGTAAATCGGGGCCGCGATCCGGAATCAGAAAGAGCGGGTATGTTCTTGCTATAATTCGCCAGCCCAGTCATCGTTAATCGAGTCTTCCCCGAACTGCGCTCGAACTAGGGCGCAAACGGGCTCGCAACGTGCAAGCTCTTACATTCTTGCGGAGTGTCATGGGGCACGGTGTCGGCGGACTTGACGAACGTTCGCCGGGACACTATGCCTCGCTGGCTTCCTATCATCCGGTCGTCAGGGGATGCGTTATGTGCCATCGCGAGGTTAGGCCTGCAATCGCTGAGGACAATCGGCCGATTGCAGAAGCCGAATCCTTTGCAACAGGATCGCATATCTGTCATCCAGTTCGAGTACAATCGGGTCCGAGAGGGAGGTGCACCATGAATCGTTTTCTTCGCGAGCTGTGGCGGCAGGAGCAGGGCCAAGACATCGCCGAGTATGCGGTGATGCTCGCCGTTATCCTGGTCTTGGTGGTCGGTACGATCCGTTTGATCGGAAGCAACGCGAACAACGTATTTTCTAACGCCGCCAGCTCGATTCAATGATCTGAATTCAATGATTGTAGATGTTACGGTAGGATGCGACCGCGGCCGATTGGTCTTGTTTGTCCTTGGCAAGCCCGAGAAGCCCAGCCGCACTTGTGATTTGACTCAGTCGCGAGAGAAACCCGCGTCGCACGGGTATGTATCATAATTCGGGTTAAAGCCTTATGCGGCAACCGCAAGAAACTATAAAGCAACGAGAACGGCATGACTCGCGATTCCATCCTGCACAAGGCCGGACGGCGGCAGGTTCGGTCTCGACACGCTCGTAGCTCTGAAACGTCGCCTCTGATTTTTGCCCGTTGATCTTCACACCGCCTCGGCGGATCTGGCGAACGCGAAAGCTGCGGTGGAACGGCATTCGAACGTGTCGGCTCCCGTCGATCTCGCGGCTGTGTTCACCACGTCTGGCGAAGTTCTGCTTGATTTCACGGCTCACCACGAAAAGCTTCAAGCTGCGCTGCGGAAGATTAAGTCGCATGCGAGCGCAAGTCGGCGGATTGCCCGCCGATGAGCGAGGAAACAGCCGCGCGCGATGGAGTGCTGGCGGACCCTCGCCTATGGGACTGGCGGAACCCTCTTCCACAACAATAACGATCTGGATGAAGGCTTGCGCCGCACGGCCGACGTTCCCGAGTATGTTTACGTGCTGGGATTTTCGCCGCAGAGACTGGATGGGAAGTTCCACAAGCTGAAGGTCAGGCTGAACGGACCCGGAAAGCTCACGGTGCAGGCTCGCCAGGGCTATTACGCTTTCAATCCGACATCCGCTCAGTGAGGCTAGGAAGCCCCGTTGTGAGCTGTTTCAGGGCGTGACGCTTGTGGACGCTCCGGTTCGTTTCACCTGGTGCCAGGTTAAATCGCCGCGGAGATATTCCCAGACTCCGCGCAAGCGCCAAATCATGGTCATTTGGCGGTAAGGGAGGTGCTCAAACAGGCAGTAGACCAGCAACCATGCCACTTCGCGCCAACTGCCGTAGCGGCGATAATTCATTTCCTCGAGTAATACGGAGCCGACGGAGATCAACGTGGCGAAGGCGTATCCGAACAAGAGGAACTGGATGAAGAAATGCTGGCTCAGCACGCCCAGCACCGCCGCCAGAATAATTGTGGCGTAGCCCAGCAGTTCCAGCAGAGGAGCGAGACACTCAAACAGCCACATGTAGGGAAGGATAATCCAGCCGACGCGGCCGTAGCGCGTGCGGAAAAGCATGTCCCGGGCTTTCCAGAGAGTATCCAGAAGTCCTTTGTGCCAGCGAGCCCGTTGGCGCGCCAGGGATTTGTAGTCTGATGGCGCTTCCGTCCAGCAGGTGGGGTCGGGAATAAAGTTGATGTGGTAGTCCACATGGAGGTCGTGAAGATAGCGGTGGAGACGCACGATCAGGTCAAAGTCTTCGCCGACGGCATCGGCGCGAAAGCCGCCGATTTTCAGCAGAAGATCGCGGCGGAAGATGCCGAAAGCGCCCGAGATGATTGGCAGCAGATTGAATGCGGCCCAAGCCTCGCGGCCCACAAGAAACGCGCGCAGGTATTCGATGACTTGCAGCATCTCGATATGAGTGCGGGGCAGGCGAACTTCCTTCAGCTCCGCAGCTTCGACTATCGATCCATTCAGGATGCGAACGATTCCTCCGACGGCGACCACGCGTTGCGGATCGGAGATAATTCCGGCCATAATTCGGGACAGAGAATCTTTTTCCAGAATCGAGTCGGCATCCACGACGCAAACGTAGGGGCTGCTGGCCGCGTTGATGCCCGCGTTAATCGCGTCGGCCTTGCATCCGGCGGATTGCTTGTCGAGCACTAGCAGATTCGGGTGCTCCAGGCTGCGGTAAATCGCGATCACCGGTGCGGTCGCAATTTCAGAAATGTAGAGGATGGGCGATTGATGCAGGCCAAAATTGTCGCGCAGTTCCCGCATGGTTCCGTCTTTCGAAGCATCGTTGACGACAATCACTTCCAGTTGCGGGTAATCCAGCCGGAGCAGCGAGCGCACGCTGGCAACGATGCACATCTCTTCGTTGCGCGCCGGAACCAGCAGACTGATCGGCGGTGTAAAGGGAGATGACCCTATGCCCTCAAGCCGAAGACTCTCCAGCCGGTAGCGATGCAGCGTGTTCATGTAAACGGCCACGACCAGCAGCGCGAGGTTGATCAGGTTTGAGATAAGGTAAAACGCGAACAAGCTGTTGTTCGAGATTTGGAGAAAGAGGATCATCCGCGCTTTCCTGCCGCGGCGCCCGCAACCTTGTCGGGCGCTGCAAAATGATCTCGTACGACCGCGGCGATGTTCTCGACGTCAGCGGCTCCGGGAGCGCGATCGGCTACCTTCCCCAACCCTTCCAACGCCGCGTCCAAAGTCCCATGACGTTCCAGTTCCGAGAGGAACGCCTGCAGAGCGTAGTTGTCCTGCGTAGCCACAACCTTCTCCAGAATCTCTTCCTTGCCCTGTTGCATGCGGGCCAAGGTCCACGCGGCCCGTTGCCTCACGTGGCGGTTGGAATCGCACAATGCGCGCAGCAGAACGTAAACCTTGCTGGCGTGCTCGAGAGAACTAAGGGCGATCACGGCGCGCAGTCGGACGAACCACTCCGCATCCACGGCCAAGGTTGAGAGCACCGGGAAGGAAACCTCCGGGTCGACCTTTGAAAGAGCGCGGGCCGCCGACGCGCGAACCTCGGGAAGGGGGTCGGCGGCGAGGATCAGCAACTCTTCGCCCAGGCTGGAGTCGGCGAGTTCTCCGAGAACGCGCGCAATCAGTTCCCTTGTGCGCCCGTTCGCAAGATTCAGGTAAGGGATGAGAATTGCTGGCGAGCCGCGACAGCAATGCAACAAAGCATTCTTCAAGGTATGCTCGGGAACTTTCAGTTCCTCCGAAACGAAAAGGTCCAGCAGGGGCAGGGCAGCCTTCGACGATGAAATTCGGCCGAGCCCGCGAACGGCCGCCACGCGGGTTTCTTCCGACGGGGACTCCAACGCTTCTGCCAGCGCTGGCACAGCCTCAGTGGCACGGGTGCGTCCCAAAGCGAGCAATGCCGAACGCCTGTGCCATCCCCCAGAGGAACGCGCCTCGCGAATTCGCAGGTCAAGCAAGCCACTGTTGCGCAGGCATGCAAGAAAGGGCGGCAGATGATCTTTGTCAGAAATTTCGATGTTGTCGAGCAGTATGTCTTCTACGATCTGGCAGTCGAGAGCGTTCAACCGCCAGGCGGACCCAGGAACTTTTCCCGACAAAATGTCTGCCCATTGTTCGCGAAGGGCGACGGTGCGCGTGCTGAGCCTCGCGAAATAACGTCCCCGGTACCAGCGGCGAAAAACGATGAAGCCGACCAGGAGCAAAATTCCGAACAAAGAAAACAGGATTGCCCGGGCCACCAGCCAGGCCAGGCCCAGGTCGCGAAGCCAGCTAGAATCGGATCCCATAGCTCAATCCCAGGCTGATTTGTCTCTGGCCATATTCGCGATTTTGTATGGCGAGAAAGCCGGTCACGTCCTGACTTCCGGCAAAGCGGTAGCGCAAGCCGCCGCCGTAGGTGCGGGCCGACAAGCGCCCGATCTGATCCACTTGCGCGAAATTCTCCGCGCCCACGGCGAACAGCAAATTTCCTGAGAATTTTCGAACCAGTGGGAATCCTATTTTTGTTGAGCCCGATGGAACCCAGTCCGATTCGCCGTTGGTAAACCGCGTATGAGATCCGGTGGCGGAGAGCGTCCAGGTCCACTCCCGCGGCAGATAAACGATTTGAGTGGTGTTCAGGGTGAGGACCTGCGCGCCGCGATACCAAAGAGAATGTTCCTGATAAGAACTTTCCAATCCCTTGAACCCCAGTGCTCGCGGCCAGGCATTAGAGAATCTGAAGCCGTGTCCGTACTCGATCAGCGCCTCGGTCTCAGGGACCACATCCTGCGGATTTGCCCCAGCGACCAGAACGCGCACCCAATTGTTGTCGTGGAAGCGACAAGCGGCGTCAGCCCATAACTTGACAGCGTTCTCTCCAAACAGGTGGTACGCGCTCGCGCCAAACGATGTGGTCCACCGGCGGCTCCAGTGCGCCGTCAGAGCGGCGGTCTCGACTTCCGCGTTGTCGGTGTAGTTGAAGAAATCCGCCTCCTCGCCGAAGCGCAGCTCATATCGCGAGCCTCCTGCAAGACTCGCCAAACCACTGATCGCAGCGGGATTTGCCGGGTCATAGTTCAACACTGCTCGAAACTGAGCTCGAGCTTCCGAGACGCGCTGCAGCAGAGAAAGCAACCGGGCGCGCCGCACCAGAATTTCCGGATTCTGCGGCGCGGCGCTGCGAGCTTGTTCCAGAACGGCCAGAGCTTCCGAATATTTCTGCTGCCAGAGAAGAACATCTGCGAGACCGGTGAGCACATCCACATCGTTCGGAAATTTGTCGAGCACTAAGCGGTACTCAGTTTCCGCTTGCGGCCAATGGCCGGTCCACGCCAGCAATCGCCCGCGCCAGGCGTGAGCCTCCATGTCAGCCGGCGCTTCGGCGAGGCGGCGATCGACGACGGCCAGCGCCGTGGGAATCTGATGCTGGTCCACGGCGGTACGCACCTGCTGCTGCCAGTCATGCTTCGCGAGATCGTCATCCTCCGGACGCCAGTTGTCCTGCGCGAGTATGGAAGTAGAAATCAGCAGCAAGGCCACTCCAGCCAGCACGAACGCAGCCTGGCGATGGCAGAAAAACCGTCGGGAAAGCGGGCTCACGATTCTCCTCTGCGCCGGGGTCTGCATCGACTTTCATGGAGTCTCACGCGTCAGGAAAATTGCGTGCCGAGTCCAGGAAGGTTCTGCGAGCCACTACTCGCGATTACCAAGCGACATTAGGAACATCGGTGGGGAACGTCCGCGCAAACAGGTGACGAAAGTAACTGCGTCGGGATGTTTCGCGTGACGTGTGAGTCGCAGGCGCCCGCTTTCAGTAACGAATACGCACCAGTACCTGCGATTTTCCGGCGAGATCGGGAAGAATCACTTCATGATCGGTCCAGCGAATTCCGGGCATTCCGGAAGCGCTCTGAATTTTGCGCGGCGAAACCAGGGTGAGCCCGGCGAGAGGAAGCTCCGCATCGATTTCAATCTGCTCTCCACCGCTTACGGGCCGCGAAAGCCAGCGCAACTGGCTGCGCGCCTTCCAGAAGCGGGCGTAGTCGACCATGCTTTCGACGAGAATGTCTTTGGGAAGGCGGGCAAGAAGGCCGCGCTCCGCTTGCAGCTTGTCTTGTGAGTTGTTGCTATGAATCAGAAGGACGGAAGGCGCTCCGTTCTCAGCATTGGCTTCGATCACGTCGAGCATCGCGGGAATGCGCTCGCCGATCGGCGGGAGTTGCTCATCCTCAAACGTTACGGGGAATTCAAATATTGGGGTCGGTTCCGTCATCCCCAAATCGAAATCCAGTTGATAAGGAAAGTTACTGAGCACATCCCCTGCCGTGAACGAGGAGTCGAACTCATATCCGCAGCGCACCAGCGCCTCGGGGAGATACGGTGGCACACGCAAATGGCCTGCTCGGAAAAAGATCGTGTGATGTCCCGCCAGTTCGCCATCCAGCAGGCTCTTGCTTACGCACACTTCTCCGAGAGCGGTTGCATCCTGGGCCGCATTGTCGCGCGTGGCGCGGGCGTGATAGCTGGGATAGCGTTCCTCTCCGGTTCCCAACGGCACTTTGTTGAATAGCTTGGAGTGAATGACGGTGTGGCTTTCGATGTCGCTGTTGCCACTCATCAGCTCCCGCAAAATATCCAGAGACTGCCCGAAGAAAAAAGCGTGGCTGTTCACGTCGTCGAGATATTTGGTTTGGACAAAAAACGTGCTGGAGGCGCCGACGCTTTTTTCGAAGTCCGCGAAAACGAGCATCGGCTGGAAAGAATATTCCCAATCCACGTCGTGCGAGAGCAACAACGCCGACCTCTTGCCAAATGGAATCGTGCCCAGACGCATGCCGGAATCTGAATAGGTTTCGTACCACGCCCGCAACAGGAGCAGCCAGACGTCCGTTCCGGGCTCGAAGCCGTTCACGTAAATCCGCTGCGCTTCGTAATCGCGATTCTGCTGATTCCGCAGCACGACATCATTCAGCGCAACGCCGATCAGGTACGTGTGGCCGCGTCCAACGTCGTGCCGGAGAACTGCCGCGGAACCATCGTCGAACCGCGCCAACGTTCGCGTTCCGGCCGCTGCCTTGTAGCCATTCGTCCAGATGACTTCGGCGATCGTGGGAGAACCGAGTGGGACTTCCTTTTCTTCAGAGCGGTTTAAGTATCGCAACACCGGATCCGCGGTAACCGCGTTCGTCATATCCAAAGCCGCCGCATCGAAGACGATCTTGTGACGGGTGCGGAGAGGAATCACATCCTCGAAGCCGAAGAGCGACTTGAATCCGCCCCAGAAAACATCCTGCGCGAAAACAACGCCACCATGCGTCACAAAATCCGTGATGGCCTGAGCCTGAGGCGCATCGAAAGTCGTGCCATCGGTGGTGGGATATATGACCAGCAGCTTATGACGCAAGGCTGTGCGTAAGTCGCGAGTCACAAAAAACGGGATCCCCATTTCCTGCAGACATCGCACCGCAGACTCGGCACCCTGGTCAGGCTTGGTCAGAAGGATCGCGACCTGCGAGGCCGCTTTTTCGGGGAAGATCTGGGTCGGGTCACTCTGCGCCGGCTTTGTTCTGGCCGTGACCAGCAACCAGATCGGATGCAAAGCGCCACGCGCGGAATCACTGTGATGCATGTGCCGATAGAGCGCGTATGCGGACAGGCATGTAATCGCGAGGAGCGTTATCCAACGCAGTGTCCTCACGGGTTCGAGCACCGCGAACTTACGTTTCGATTGCCGCGACTGCAAAGCGAAAGAGACACTGACGATCTCGAGAGCTATTGCCCTTATCGGCATTCCCGCGTCTTCGATGAGTCGGGCACTTAAGCGTCGCTCGATATTCGGCGGCTGTCGCGGTTCGCGGGCAAGTTACAGAAATTCCCTTTTTGGGCATTTGTATTCACTCTGCTTTCGGGCAGCAGAGTGGAGTAACTATCCCCGAGCTCGCAGTGCCACGTATTATCAATCACTTGCGAACATAGTATCCGTCCTTGCGCAGCACCGAACGGGTACTTCCCGTGCATAGAAGGAAACAGGAAACTCGAATCGGGATCGAATCTTTATAGGAAAACCGCTTGCATTTCTGAATATTGTCTGCTTAAATGCCTTCGATTTTCTCCTCCCCCTGTTCCACTATTTCTCTTTTTCTCTTTCTGATCATTTCGAGTTCGGAATTCGATCGGTGGTCCTTTGTTGTCGGGCGAGAGTCCGCCCCGGCCCAGTCGTAACGATCCCCTAAGTTAGCGCGGAAGTTTCCTGATTCAGGCTTTGTGATTCAAGGCCGGTAAGTTTAATTCGTTCGGCCAAGCGGCATCCCCCGCCCCACCTTGGCTCCGGCGAAGCGAAAGCATGGAGGCATGCAACATGTTTGCCAGTGAAACCAATCGAATCCAAAAAATTCACAATGCAGTCACGCTTTCGCTGACGGCGCTGTTTTGCCTGTTTGCTGCCTCCTTCGCATTTGCGCAGACCACGGTTTCGCCGGCCTCGTTGGCCTTTGGCAACGTGGTGGTTGGTAATACGAGCCCGATCAAGACGGTTAAACTGACGAACAACCAGTCGATCGCACTCAATATCTCTTCGATAACTGCGCCGGGTGGCGGATATGCGATTGATCCGTCGACCACGTGCGCGAACCCCGGTTCACTGGCCGCCGGAGCCAACTGCACCATTGCCGTCACGCTGACGCCGACCGCGCTGGGAGCGCTGCCGCCAGGCTCGCTGACTATTTCCACCAACGCCACGAATAGTCCCAATCTGATACCGGTGAGCGGAACGGGAAGCGCTCCGGTGGTGCTCTCGCCCGCTTCGCTGTCGTTTGCCGCACAAACGGAGGGAACAACCAGCGCGCCTCGGTCGGTCACCGTGACCAATAAGCAGAGCGTTGCCCTGACCATCTCTGGAGTTTCGATCACGGGCACCAACAGCGGCGACTTCGGGGTTACGGGTTGCCCGATTGCGCCTGCGTCCGTCCCGGCAACTTCCAGTTGCACGCTTTCGGTGACCTTTACGCCCACCGGGTCGGGAACGAGAAAGGCAACGTTGAGCGTTGCCGACGGTGCCTCGGGCAGTCCGCAGACGATCAATCTGAGAGGTTCTGGAATCGCGCCGGTTACCATCTCGCCGACATCGATTACCACTTTCTCGGCGCCGGTCGGGACCACCAGCGCCTACAAAACCATCACCATTACGAACGCCGACACTACCGTACCGCTGCTCATCAGCAGCTTACAGTTCAACGGCGACTTCATCCAGTCAGCCACGACCTGCCCCATTGCGCCTGCAGCGCTGGGCGGAGCCGGAAGTGTGGCGTCCTGCACCGTCTCGGTGGAATTCGATCCGACTATTGGGGGCACGCGCGACGGGCAACTCCAGGTTTATGACAATGCAGGGACCAGCCCACAGGTGGTCAACCTTCAAGGCAAAGGCACATCTCCGCTGACCATTTCGCCGCCTTCTCTGTCTTTCAGCTCACTGTTGGTCGGCACGGAGAGTGCGGCCAAGACCATCACGCTTACCAATCACGAGAGCGAATCGGAAAGCTTCACTCTCGCGCTCACATCGTCGCTTTCGGCCGTCGACTTTCTCGCGAACAGCAACTGCTCCACGGGTGTGATCGCTGCCAACTCTTCCTGCCTCATCTACGCAAACTTCACACCGAGCTCGAACACCCCCTCTGAGCGTACGGGCACGCTGACCATTACGGATTCGGCGCCCGGCGGCTCACCGCTCACTGCGTCGCTGAAAGGATCGGCAACTGCGACCAATCCCCCAGCGGCCGTGGCCGTGGTATCGCCTGGCGCGGGGGCAGCCGGCACAACCGTACCCGTGACCATTACCGGCAACGGATGGACCAATTTCAGTTCTTCTTCGGTCATCAGCTTTACCGATACGGAGAGCAGCACCATTGCGGCCGGCATTACGGTATCCAGCTTTACCGCGATCTCACCCAACGAGATCAACGCCACGCTGACGCTCGCTCCGACCGCGACCTATGGCGCGCGGAATATCAAAGTCGTAACCCCGCTTTCAGGCGGCGGAAACGAAATCGCGACATTGAAATCGGCCTTTATCATTGCCGATCCCAATAACGTGCACACCATCACGTCCGTCACTCCCGCCTTCGGCACGCAGGGTCAGTCGCTGACTGTGAGTCTTACCGCCGTGGGAACGAGCTTCCAACAGGGCGTCACGTCTGCGAACTTCGGCTCTGGCATTACCGTCAACTCCCTGACCATCACGGACGCGACCGATGCTCTGGCGAACATCACCATCAGCAACACCACCACCGTCGGTTACCGCACCATCACCATGGTCACAGACGGAGAGATAGCCACTTCAGTGCTCTCGCCGTCGGGCAACCCAATCTTCCAGATCGGACCCAACAGCGCAGCGCTGGTTAGTGTCAGCCCGAATTCGGCAGCGCAGGGAGCCAGCCTCCCGGTCACGATCACGGCGACCGGCACACACTTCCTGCAGAGTGCGACCACGGTTTCGCTCACTGGCGGAATTATCGTGGGTGACATCGCGGTGGTCAACCAGACCACCCTTAATGTCCAACTGGCGGTGCCAGCCAATGCGACGGTCGGTTTGCAAAACGTAACCGTTTCGACCGGCGGCGAAATTGCGAGCCTGGCGAACGCGTTTGCGGTCACCGGAGCCACACCGGCTCTGCTCTCGGTGGTGCCAAGTTCCGCCGCGCAGGGCCAGACGCTGAACGTCGTGATCACCGGCAACGCGTTCACCAGTTTCAATCAAAACGCGATCCAGGCGGAATTTACCGGAGAGATCGCGGTGAATTCGATCACCGTGAACTCGCTGAACAGCGTGACAGTCAACATCACGGTCAGCCCGAACGCCGCCGTCGGAAGCATTACGGCGAACCTTACCAGCGGTCCGTCTGGCAGTGCGACCATCTTCCCATTCGCGTTTACGGTGACGCCTTCGAGCGCGCAAATTGTCAGTGTTACTCCGAACAGTGTGCCGCAGGGTGGTCAGGCGCAGTTGACTGTGGTCGGCTTGAACACCAGCTGGGTCCAAGGCACCACAATTGCCGCTTTCAGTCCGATTCCGGGAAGCATCACGGTCAATGAGATCACGATCAACAGTCCGACGAGCGCGACCCTGAATATCAGCGTTCCCGCGAACCAGTCGGTGGGCACGAACCCGTTCTATATGGCCACGGGCGGCCAGGTTGTTTATTCGTCGATCACGGTTTACGCAAACACGCCCTCGTTGACCATGAGCCCGGCGAACGGGCTGCTTCCGGCAATTTCCGGAGTCACCACCTTTACCGCCAGCTTTACCGGCCAGTTCACCCATTTCTCCCAGACGTTAACGCTACCGGTGATTGCGGGCGAGGGGGTTACTCTGTCGAACTTCACCGTCAACAGCCCGGTGAGCGCGACCGCGACAGTAACCATCGCGGGTGGCGTTAACGGCACTCCCACCGCTACCGGTCCGCGGCTGGTCACCTTCACGACAGGTGGAGAGATCGTCACAACTTACTTCAACGTCACCAGCACTCCGGTTGGGATCATCAGCGTCACTCCGTATCACGCTCCGCAAAGCACCACGTTGAACGTTGAAATTGTCGGATTGAATACGCACTTTACGCCTGGAAACACCCAGGTTCTGTTTGGGCCGCAGATCACAGTGAACAGCGTTACGGTGAACACGCTTACAGACCTGACCGCTAACATCACCACCAGCTTCGACGGCGGCACTGTCCCGACGCCATCCGGATGGCAGTCGGTATACGTCAATACCACCGTGAGTCCCACCAGCACCGAGCAGGTCATCGCAGGCTTCTCAGTAGATGCTCCGGCCAGCCCGACTCTGGTGAGCGTGATTCCATCGAGCGCGGCCCAGGGCTCGACTGTGGACGTTACCATTACCGGCTCTCTGACGAACTGGGTGCAAGGCGAGACCGAAGCCATACTCGGCGCCGGCGTCACCGTGGCGAACCTGGAGATTACTAGCGCAACCACAGCAACTGCGACCATTTCCGTCGATCCCACGGCGCCCGTGGGCGGCAACAGCGTGATCATGATTACCGGTGCTGAGATCGTCAGCGGAACCGGCTTCAGCGTTACCCCGAGCGCGGCGGAGATCGTCAGCGTTTCGCCCAGCACTGCCTGCAATGGCAACTTTATTACGTATTGCGGCGGATCCGGATCTGGCGGAACGCCCTGGGTGGTTTCGCAACTGCAAACCGCGACCCTGAATGTCGTCGGAGTCGGCACGCACTGGCTGCAGGGCGAAACCACGGTGAGCTTTGGTCCGGGAGTTGTAGTGGACGCGCTCACGGTCACGAGTCCGTTAACCGCCACTGTGCAGATCACAGTGCTCTCCAGCGCACCGGTGGGCTTCGCTACGCTGACCACTTACACCGGTGGTGAAGTGGTTACCTTGCAACAGGCCATCGATATTGAAGAGGGATTCCCAACCTTGTTGGCGATCGCTCCCGGCGGAGCCCAGCAAGGCGCAACCCTGACTTTGCAGGTTCTCGGCCGCTTTACGAACTGGCAGCAAGGGATTACCTCCCTGGCCTTCAATCAGGACATCACGGTGAATTCCGTCACCGTGATTGACTCCGACAGCTTGACCGCGAGCATCACGGTAAGTCCGTGGGCCTACGTTGATTACGGCTCCCCGTGCGGCCATGTCCTGACCGTAACCTCAGGCAGTGAGCAAGAGTCGACCGCTCCCATTCTGGATAACTTCTGCGTGGCGCAAGGCGCGGCGCAGATCGACTCCATCTCGTCACTCTCGGGCTTCCAGGGAGAAACCGAGACGGTGACCATTACGGGCGGGGATACTCACTTCCTGCAAGGCGTAACGACCGTCAGTTTCGGCGACCCCAACTTCCAGGTTGGGCAGATCACCGTGACCAATTCCACCACGCTCTCGGCGCCGGTCGCGATCGCGACCACCGCAACTCCGGGCTACAAGACCGTCACCGTCTCAACCTACGGCGAGATTGCATCGCAGCAGTACTCGTTCACGGTGATTCCGGATGTACCTACGCTCAATGAAGCCATACCCAATCAGGCCGAGCAAGGCGTGCAGAACCAGAGTGTTGAACTCATCGGCCAGTACTCGAACTGGAGCGCGCTGAGCACAGCAACGTTCGGGGCGGGAATCACGGTCGTCGGCGTGACGCCTATGGATGCCACGCATCTGACGGCCGTCATTAACATCGACCCGTTGTCGTTTACGGGCAGCCGACTGGTCACGGTGACGACGCCGGGAGTGCCGTGCACCGCACTGGCTGGTACCAACAATCCTTGTCCGCCGGGCTATGCGGTCGGCGCCACCGGCAGCGAGATTGACACGCTCAGCGCGTTCACCATCATTCCAGGGCCAGCCATTATTTCCAACGTTTCGACTCTCGCCGGCCCCCCCACCGGCAACGAGGGCCAGGAAGTGATCGTCAACATTACCGGTTCGGCTACGCACTGGGCGCAGAACTTCACCCAGTTCTATATCGCCGGGGGCGGTTACGACCTGACCATTAACTCCGTGGTTATTAACAATCCGACCAGCGCGACGGTTGATTTGAGCATCTCGCCCACGGCCAACCCCGGGGCGCGCTCGATTTACATGGTGACGAATGGCGAGTCACTGACGGATAGCGGCGCGTTCGTAGTCACTGGCGGCGTTCCCGTGGTCACCTACCTGAGTCCCAACAATGGCGAGCCCGGTGCCAGCCAGGAGGAAGTGACGATCAACGGCCTGTACACCGAGTGGACCCAGGCGACCACCACGGTGAGCTTTGGTCCGGGCATCACGGTTACGTCGTTCCAGGTTGATGACGCGACCCACATCGAAGCCTTGATCAATATTGATCCCACGGCCCAGCTCGGTTATCGCACCGTGGTGGTGCAAACCGGAGCGCAGGGTCTTACCAGCAACTTCCTGGTGCAGGCGCCTCCGCCTCCGCCGACTCCGTTCATCTGGTACGAGTCGCCTTCGTCGGGACTTCCCGGCCAGACATTCACCATCACGTTCGAGGGCTCGAATACGAGTTGGAATCCCAACCCCACTTCGGGAACCATGTTGACGGGCTTCAACAGCAGCATCACGCTGAACACTTTCCAGGTCACCAGCCCAACCACGGCACTGGCCAACATCACGATCGACCCGGCGGCCACTGCCTCGACCAGCGACCTTACCCTGACCACCGGTTCGGAGGTGGAGAACGCACAATTCAGCGTGGTGATCGCGCAGCCCACTCTCACCATCGTCGACCCAGGCACGGGGATGCAGGGTGCGCAAAACCTGACCGTCAACATCCTCGGCCAGTTCACCAACTTTGATAGCACCACCACGTTTGATTTCGGTTCCGGCATCACGGTCAACTCGGTGACCATTCTCGGGCCCGGCATCGCAAGCGTGAACATAAGCATCGCTCAACTGGCAACCCTCGGCGGGCGCAGCGTCATCGCGACCACAGACGGGACAGCGGTCGGCGGCGCAGGATTCAGCGTCACCGCCAGCTTGGCTCTGATCTCAGCCGTTGCTCCCAACTTGGCTGCGCAAGGCGCCAGCATCGCCGTAGATGTCACGGGCCAGAATACGCACTGGGATGGCTCGACGGTATTCACTTTTGGTTCAGGTATCGTAGCGTCCGACGTCACGGTAAATAGCACCACGACCGCCACCATGACGCTCACCGTGCCAGCGCTGGCTCCGCTCGGCACTACTTACGCGACCGCCCAGACCGGCGGCGAGATTGCCAGCATTGCCCACGCCTTCGTGGTCACGGCAGGCACGCCGCTGTTGCTTTCCTCCGGACCAGGCTCCGTGCCGCAGCAGAGCACCGCCGTGTTCACAATCCTGAGTCAGGCAACAAATTGGTCCGCTTTGAATCCACCCACAGTCAGCTTCGGCCCCGGGATCACACTCACCAATATCATCGTCACCTCGAACACCTCGATGACGGTGCAAGGGTTTGTACAGGCCACCACCACGGTGGGTCCTCGCAACCTGACGGTCAGCTCCGGCACCCAGGTGCTCGGGCTGCCGAATGCCGTCTATATCACTGCCGGACCGGCGGTAATCAATGACTTAGTGCCCTCGACTGGCGGACAGGGCCAAAACCTGCCCGCGGTACAAATCAACGGCACCAACACCAACTGGCAGCAGGGAGTCACGCAACTCACCTTCCCAGACGTCCTGATCAACAGCTTCGCCGTGAACTCCCCGACTTCGATCACCGCGAACATCACCGTCTCCGAGTATGCTCCAGCGGGCCAGGTTTCCGTGACGGCGACTACTCTCGGGGAAGTTGCCACTGGGGTTAATGTCTTCACCATCACCCAGACCCAGCCGGAGTTACTCGCCGTGGTTCCGAGCAGCGGAGCCCAGGGCGTAACCGAAACCGTCAATCTCACCGGGCAGTTCACGGACTTCGTGAACGGAACCACCACGGCCAACTTCGGCGCCGGCATCACCGTCAACTCCGTGACCGTATCGAGTGCGACCGCGGCCGCGGCCAACGTCACCGTGCAGCCGACGGCCACGCTGGGTCCTCGCAACGTCTCCGTCACCACCGGAGCCCAAGTCGTCTCCCTTAACAACGCTTTCCAGGTAACCGTTGGCCCGGCCGCAATCCTCAGCTTGACCCCGGCAACCGGCGGACAGGGCAACTCGCTGTCCGTGCTGGTCACCGGCAGCCAGACCAACTTCGCCAGCGGTGTTACCACGGCCGCATTCGGAGGAGGCATCTCGGTTACCGGGATCAGTGTCACGGATGCGCTCCACGCCACCGTCAACATTACGATTCCAACGTCCACGGCCGTGGGTGCGTATGACGTCAGCCTGACCACGGGCGGGGAAGTTGCCACCATCCTTGGTGGTTTCACCGTAACGTCTGGCAGTGCGTCGCTTTCCGTCGTGAGCCCGCCCACCGGCACTCAGGGCACGACTCTCAACGTCGATCTCACCGGTGTATTGACGAATTTCGTCAACGGAACCAGTGTGGCCAACTTTGGCGCCGGCATCGCGGTCAACTCCACTATGGTAACCAGCGCGACCACCGCGGTTGCGAACATCACGATCAGCCAGACCGCGACGATTGGCTCGCGGAACGTGTCAGTAACTACGGGCGCCCAGGTCGCGTCCATTACCGGAGGCTTCTCCGTGCTGGCAGGCGTTCCCGCCTTGCTCTCGGCCAGTCCCAGCTCGGCTCAGGCAGGAACCACCGCCAACGTAGTCATCACGGGCGAATTCACCACCTTCCAGCAGGGCTTCTCGACGGTAGCCCTGGGCGACGGAATCATCACCAACGTTGTCACCGTCAGCAGCCTCACGCAGTTGACTGCCAACGTCACCATTCCGTCCAATGCGTCGGTCGGAAACACCTATATTTCGGTAACCACCAGCGGCCAGACCGTCACGCTGAACAATGCCTTCGCGGTAACGGCTGGAACTCCCGTCATTACCGAGATCAATCCCAACATCGGCACGCCAGGCAACAGCGTGACCGTCACCATTTACGGCCAGTACACCAACTGGGTCAACGGCACCACCACGGCCAGCTTCGGCCCCGGAATCAGCGTAGGTGGCGCTGCCGACGGCGTATCCGGTCCAGTCACGGTCAACAGCGCTACTAACCTCACGGCTCAACTGGCCATCGCCTCGAATGCCGCGCTTGGACCGGTGGATGTGATCACCACCACAGGCGGCGAGGTGGAGAACGTGCCCGGCGGCTTTACCATCCAACCGGCCACGCCTCCGTCGCCAACACTGCTTTCGCTCAGCCCCGGCCCGAATGTTGGCACGACTCCCGGCTCCCCGACACCCGGCATGCCGCTCAACAGCGCCGTCACCGCGGTCTTCAGCGAGCCGATGAGCCGCACGACCATTACCACCGCCACCGTGCTGCTCTACCTGACCAGCAATCCCAGCCAGGGCAACATCCCGGTAACGGGCGCGGTCAACATCGATCCAACGGGCCGCGTCGTGACCTTCGTGCCCAACAGTCTGCTCGCCCTCAACTCCACTTATAACTTCCAGCTGACCAGCGGCATTCAGAGCGCGACCGGTGTGGCGTTCGTTGCCTACAGCGTGGACCTCTACACCATCGCTACGGCTGCAACTGCGGAACCCACGGTAATCGCAGCCAATCCGCCTGCCTTGAGCACGGTCGGCACCAACGTGACCGTTCAGCTCGAGTTCAGCGGCGACATGAACCAGAACACGCAGTCCGGCCTCACCGTCTCCACCGGGGGCAACCCTGTGACGGGAACCTATAGCTGGAACTCTGCTCCGAATTGCTGCTCGTGGGGTCCGGGCACGGTCGTGACCTTCACGCCCAGCGCGCCGCTCGCGGCTGGCACTACTTATACGGTTAACTACAGCTCGCCGCTCGCCGACACAGCCGGCAACGCGCTTCTGCCCGGTTCGTTCAGCTTCAACACCGGCAGCGGCCCGGATACCGTCACGAACAACCCGGCCACCAACTTCAACGGCCTGACCAACGTGGGCACCAACTTTAAGCCTACGGTCACCTACTCCAAGCCAGTCAATCCGATCGACATCTACTCGACCTGGGATGCAGGCACGCTACTGCTCTACAACGCCGACAGCGGTAAGTACGTCGCCGGCACGGTCACCGTGGCTCCAAACGGACTCAGCGCCAGCTTCACGCCGTCTATTCCGCTGCTGCCCGACACCTACTATTACCTCCACCAGGCGGGAGGCAACTACGATGCCGACGGCAACACCCTGAACGGCCTCAACTCCTACTTCACTACGGGCAGCGGCACAGATATGAGCGCGCCTACGGTGACCATTGTCTCGCCGGCCAACACCGAAACCGGCGTGCCGCTGAACGCCCAAGTCCTGGTCCGCTTCAGCTCGGCCATCAACTCGAACAACACGAACGTCATCACGGTTACGCCTTCCAGCGGTTCGCCAATCGCAGGCACGGCAACGCTCGCCAGCGATCTCGTGACTCTCACCTTCGTGCCAGCCGTCCAACTGCAGGGTGGTACCGTCTACACCGTAGACGTAAGCGGCTACACGGATGTGGTCGGGAACCTGGGAATAGGCTTTACCAGCAGCTTTACGACCTCGAACTCCAGCCTTACCGGCGGCCTCACGCTCACCAGCGCCATCCCGAGCAACGGCAGCACTGGAGTGGCGACCAATGCCACCATCACCATGAACTTCAACAATCCGATCGATCCGGCCACCGTGAACACGACCACGCTGCCCGTCATGATCGGTTACAACAGCAACCAGGAGATCACCGGCAGCTACGCAGTGACCGGAAACCAGATCGTCTTTACGCCGGCCAGCCCCTTCCCGACCAACACGCAAATCTACGTAGGTACCTGCAACGGGCCGCTCGACCTGGCCGGGGACTCGGCGGGAGGCTGCTACACGCAACTGATGAACTTCACCACCGGCAGCACGGCCACGGCTCCACCCAGTCCGCTCCATGTGATGGCCTTCACGCCGGCCGCGAACGCCACCAACGTGGGCCTGCGCGCGCCCGTAGCAGCTACATTCAACCGCTCTGTCAACTTGAGTACGATCAACCCCAGCAGCGCGCTCAGCGACTTCGCGCTGTTCCAGGGCGACGGCCAGAGCCCGTGGTGCACCAGCTACTCGCACTCGCAGGACGATGCGACCCTGTCGTTCACCTGCTATGCGCTGCCCTCCAGCTCCACCATGACTGCCATCCTGAACAGCAACATCATGGATTGGCAGGGCGATCCGCTCCAGAGCTTCAGCAGCCAGTTCAGTACCAGCCAGTACGATTCGAATACCAACGGATCGATCATCACTACCAGGCCGGGCAACGGCGCCAGCGGCGTCAGCTCCGCCATGCCCATCGTCCTCTACGCCAACCTGCCCATCAACTCGTCCAGCGCCACCAACGGCATTCAGGTTGCGCAGAATAACGTGCTCGTCCCCGGCTCAGTGCAGGTGCTCGATAACGGCTACACTCTCGAGTTCACCCCCAGCACAGCGTTTACGGCCGGAGCGCTCATCCAGTGGTGGACTACGAGCAGCCTCTACGACGCCACTTACAACACGCCCATCAACGCAATTTCCGGCTACTTCTACGTGGCCTCCAGCACCGCTACGCTGGTGCCGGCGGTGCAAACCACGTCGCCGCCCGCTTATTCCAATCCCGTTCCGACAAACACGATCTTCGACGTGCAGTTCAACACGCCGATCAGCGCGTCTACTATTACCGCGAGCACCATCTATCTGTACGATTCGACCACCGGACTGCATCCGGCCGTCACATATTCGCAGCCGCAGCCGAACGAGATTCTGATGGTGCCGACCAGCGCTCTGCCGGTCAACCATTACATCTACGTGTACATCACCAACGGATTGCAAAGCGCGACCAGCGTGCCCGCCACTGCTACCGACTGGTACGAGTACACCGGCACCACTGTCGATTCCACGCTGCCTACCGTTGTAAGCGCGGTGCCCTTCAATGGCGCCACTGGCGTGGGCGTCAACGTCACGCCAGGAGTGGTCTTCAACAAGCCGATCGATCAGGTGAGCCTCAACAGCAACACCTTCCAGGTGCTGAGCGGCGGCACACCGCTGGCTGGCGGCTACACCTTCAACTCCACCGATACACGCGTCGAGTTCGTGCCCAATGCGCCGTTGCCGCCGGGGACAGCTCTTACCATGAGCATCAACGGCGTCGCCGACCGAGTCGGACATCCGGTGGCCTTCACCTCGACCTTCACGACCGCTGCAGGTCCCGACTTCACTGCGCCCACGGTTGTCTGGAGCAGTGTCACAGCCAACGAGAGCATCCCCACCAACTCGATGATCACGATTCAGTTCAGCGAGTCGATGGACGTAACCACCTTCACCGCGGGCCAGTCCGGCTCCTGCGGCAATTTCTACATCTACGATTACCTGGCGGTCACTTGCATTGCCACCACGCTCTCCTGGAACGCGGATCAATCCACGGCTTACCTGACGCCCAACTCTCCGTTGTCGGCCGGCCGTGAGTACGAGCTTGTCGTCAACGGCGGCACCGATCTCGCCGGGAACCAGATGACCGGAATCAGTCCCACCTTCTACGCGGACTTCACCTTAGCCACTACTGCTCCCACCGTCATCAACTTCAACCCCATCAACGAATCGACCGGCCTGGGCACCAATGCGATCATTGAAGCGCAGTTCAGCGCGCCCATCGATCCCACCACCGTTTCGGGTGTGACGTTGTCCGCCGGCGCCTCGACCGTCACAACCACCCCGGTTCTAAGCGTGGGCAACACGGTGCTGCAGCTTGTGCCGGCGGTGCCGCTCAGCCCCAACACCGCTTACACCCTGCACGTCTTTGGCGTGAGCGACCCGGCCGGCAACCCGGTTGCCCCCGTCAACAACAGCTTTACAACCGGCGCCACGTATGACATCAGCGCGCCGTCGATGACCATCTCCGATCCGGTAAACGGCACCACGGTCGGAACCAACGTGACTCTGAAGATGGTCTTCAACAAGCCGCTCAACCCGATCACGGTCAGCAACAGTACCTTCAGGATGTACCTGTCTGACACCAGCCAGTTCATTCCGCTCACCGTCAGTCTGTCGGCCAGCGGCCTTGAAGTGACCATGACGCCGCAGATCGCGCTGCTGCCCAACACCTATTACTACTTCCAGGCCTGCTGCGGATTCCAGGACGAGGATGGCAACAACGGCAATGGGGTCAACGTCTACTTCTATACCAACGGCGGCACGGACACGACCGGCCCCACGGTGACCGTCACTCCGCCGAATGCCATCACCGGTGTTCCGTTGAATGCCCAGGTGACGGCAACCCTTAACGTCCCCATGGATCCAACCAGCTGGAGCCAGAGCTCGATCCAGCTTCTGAAGGGATCTACCCCGGCGGCGGGAACGGTGAGCTTCACCAACAACCAGACGCTCACCTTCGTGCCAACCGCCAATCTGGCCCCAGGTACCGGTTACACCGTGAATGTGTCCGGCTTCACGGATGCCAATGGCAACCCCGTCGTGCCTTACGTGAGCACCTTCACGACGGGCACGGCCGCGGCTACGCCAGGCCTCACCGTCACCAGCACCAACATTCCCAACGGCACGACTGGCGTCTCCAACACGCAGCCGATCATTCTCACCTTCAGCCAGATCCTCGATCCGAACACGGTCAACAGCGCTACTCTGAAGGTGATGAACGGTTGGAACAGCAACAACGGCCTTGCCGGCACATACTCAGTCTCCGGCTCCCAGGTCACCTTTACCCCAAACAGCCCGTACCCGGCCGGCGCGGCGATCTATGTCGGCGAATGCGGCGGACCCATGGACGTGCTCGGCGACGTCTTCCAGAACGGCGCCTGCTATAGCGACCAGATCCTCTACTTCACGGTGAGCACCGCGACGGAATCTCCAATCCCATTGCAGGTGGTCTCGGTCACTCCCGCCAGCGGAGCGACCAACGTGGGCCGCGACCAGTCTGTCGCCGTTACCTTCAACAATTCCATCCTTTCCGGCAGCGCTAATGGCTATAACTCGCAGCTGTATGCCGGCCAGACTCTGCAGGATGTTGGCACCTACAGCCTGTCTGCCGACAACCGCACGCTTACCTTCAGCATCGGCGCGCTCGCCAACAACACCACCTACACCATCGAATTCCCCGCGGGCGGGATCAGCGATATGTCGGGCAACACACTGTCCCAGACCTACACCAGCACCTTCTCCACCGAGGCCGATCCGGCTACCGCTGGCGGAGGTGTCAGCAGCACGGCTCCGGGCACCAATGCAACCGGCGTGCCCACCAACTCGCTGTTGACGCTCTATCTCAACCGTCAGGCCAATCCTTCCACCGTACCCGGAAGCCTCACGGTCACGGTCAACGGACAGGTCTACGCGGGCTCCGTTCAGGTCGACGCCAGCGGTTATCAAGTGCAGTACACGCCCTCCTCCGCCGCATTCCCGAACGGCGCCACCGTACAGTGGTTCTTCTCCGGCGCAAGCGACGTCTATGGCAACGCGCTCACCAGTAGCAGCGGCTATTTCTACACCGCGGCCGCCATCAATCCGGCCACGGCTGAGCCCACCATCGTTTCCGTGAGCCCGGAATGCTGCGCCGCGACTCTCGTGCCTACCAACGCTGAGATCGACATCCAGTACAGCCAGCCGATCAATCCTGCGACCGTAACTACCAGCAATATCTTCCAGGAAACCGGCCCCGCGATTGCCTACAGTCTCGCGTTGGCTTCGCCCACTGTTGTGCGGATAATCGGCCCCTTTAACGCATCGACGCAATATGGCTTCTGCGCCAGCAGTTCGGTGCAGGGAACCAACGGCGTCGCAGCCCAGAGCGCATGCTACCTCACCTACTTCACCACTGCCGCCGGTCCGGATACGACATCCGGTACTGTCACCATCGGGCCGCCGACCGGCTCGCAGAATGTGGGCACCAATGCCTACATCCGCTTGCAGTTCTCAAAGCCCGCCGACCGCACTACGGTGAACTCGACCAACGTGGTGATCTCGACAGGCGGCAATCCCATCCCCGGCTCCTGGACTTACAACTACAGCGGCACGAGTCTGGTGGGCGCGAACTTCTACCCGCTCAATCCGCTGCCGCAGTCGACCAGCATCCAGGTCGCGGTCAGCAACATCCTGGACTACGCCGGCAACGAGTTCAGCGAACCCACAGTAACGTTTACCACCGCCGCACAGCCTGACTACACCACCCCAAGCGTCTCGCTCGACTTTGGCAGCGGGCAGACCGGCGTGGCCACCAACGCATCCTTCACCTGCCTTTACTCGGAGCCGATGGACCCGAGCAGCATCACGCCCAGCGGCACGTATCTCTACAGCTACGTCACCGGCGCGGCTGTCCCAGTCACCTACAGTATCGCTACGGACATGATGGCGGTTACCATGGCGCCCACATCGCCGCTGTTTACGAACTCCGAGTACTACTACGAGTGCGCCAACGCAGTTGATTTGACCGGCAACGCGCAGAGCAACGGCAGTTCCTACTTCTACACGGGCAACAACACGGTCACCGCCGGACCGGTGCTGGTCTACGCCAACCCGCCCAACGGCATGACTAACGTGCCGGTGAATACCGGCGAGGGTCCGTGGAACAACACCAGTCTCAATCTGCTCTTCAGCGAGCCGGTAGCCACCAACTCGCTGAGCAACATCACGCTCACTCCTCAAGGCGGCAGCCCGATCGCGATCGCCGTCTATCCGGAAGACGGGAACTACATCGCGTCCGTGCAACTGCCCTACGCGCTGTCAGCCGGCACCACCTACACCTACAACGTGGCCGGAGTGACCGATCTCGCCGGCAATCCTGCTATTCCGGCCACCAGCACCTTCACCACTGGATCTAGTTTCGACTTTACCAACGCGGCCGTTATAGCTACGGTTCCTGCGAGCAGCTCAACCCCACTCACTGGTGTGCCTACGTCGATGACTGTGACTTTCAACGAGTTGTTGGACCCGGTTCTCCTCAACACCAACACGATCTATCCGCGTCTCCACAACACGCAGGCGGTGGTCCCAAGTACGCTCAGCTTCGCGTATTCGTCAGGCACGACCATCGTGACGCTCACGCCGCTGTCGCCGTTGGCCGAGTCGACGATCTACGACATTTATTACTACCCCAACCCCTGGTGGCTCACGGACATCGCGGGAAACAATGCGACCACCAATTATGGGATACTCGCCACCTTCACGACGGGTACCACCGCCGCGGTGAACGGCGCCTGCGGCACAGCCAACGGGGGGACCTTTACGTCAGTGCAGGCAGCTATTTCAGGCAACCTCTGCTCCAAAGGCACGGCTTCAGGGGAGACCAACAACGGCACGATGAGCTGGACGTGCAACGGCCTGTATGGTGGCACAAACGCTTCGTGCTCGGCTACCATCACTCCAGCGCAGGCGTGCCTTGCGCAGCCTTCCGGCCTTGTCTCCTGGTGGCCGGGCAACGACAACCCCAACGACATTGTCGGCGGCAACAACGGAACCCTCGAAAACGGAGTCGGCTACGCGCTCGGCGAGGTGGACGACGCGTTCAACTTCAACGGCAGCGACCAATACGTGTTGATCGGCCAGCCGGTCCCGACAAACTTGCAGATTCAGAATGATTTCACCATGTCGGCCTGGATTTATGTTTCAAGCTTTCCAGGGACTGACAATTGGGCGACCATCGCAGGCAGCTGGGACCCCAACGCGGACGCTGGAATTGGCCTCTACATCGATGGCAACATCGAGGGATACATAAGCGGCCTCAGCGGGGCGCCTCCGGGCAGCATCGATTTCAGCATCGGCAGCGGAAGTTCCTACCATCGTACCTTTACGACAACGCAGATCCCGCTCAACCAGTGGGTTCTGGTAACGGCCGTGGCCTCAGCCAATAATCCCAGTCAGATCTATTACGACGGCGTCTTGCAACCCAGTGTCACCCCAGATACGACGTGGAATGGCAGCGTTTCGTACACCGGATCGGGGTTCGCCATCGGGCAGACGCTTACCGGTGGCAACTGGCCCTTCACCGGTCTGATTGACGAGTTGCAAGTGTATGACACGGCACTCACCGCAACCCAGGTTCAAGGCATTTACAATGCCGGCAGTAGCGGTGTATGCCAGTAAGAGCAGGGCAGAGCAAGGATCCGCGGGGGCCGGGATTACCGGTCCCCGCATTTTTGTTTTGCACGAAGGGAACCTGCCAGCTCAGCCGTTCGTGATACTCTCCGGGGCGCGAACCAGGAGTCGCCCGTGAAACTACCGCGAATACGGTTTATTGTCGTCGTCTGCGCAGTCATCTTCGTTGCAAGGTTGGTCTCCAGCGCGCAGGACACGCATTTCCCACCCACCGACCAGCAGATTCCTGTGCCCGACTGCGTGAGCGTGGCGGTGAAAGATATCTGGTTCCCCGGCTCCAAGCTTTGTGGACCGAACGAGCATGAAGCGTGGCTGGCCGACATTACCCACTGGCGGAATGAACGGCGGATTCGTGTGGGCTATGACGGTTCGCGCTACGACCGGCCGGAGTTCAAGTGGACGCAGTCCAGTTTCATTCAGCCTCAGATGATGGTGCATGATCGCTACTTTTACGATCCGGTGGCGGGGAAATATACAGTGGATCGGTACCTGGACGATCTGGAGAAACGGTTTGGGGGAATTGATTCGGTGCTGATCTGGCCGACTTATCCGAACATGGGAATCGACAACCGGAATCAGCATGACCTGATTCGGAGTATGCCGGGCGGAGTGGCGGGCGTTCGACAGATGGTAGGCGACTTCCGTCGCCGCGGCGTGCGCGTTTTGTTTCCGATGATGATGTGGGATCAGGGTACGCGAGCGCCGGACCGGCCGTGGCCCGAGGAGATCGCCGCACTCATGGCGGAAATTGGCGCGGACGGCATTAACGGCGACACCCAGGATGGCGTCCCGCTGGCGTTTTCTTTGGCAGCCGACAAGACCGGTCACCCGCTGGCGTTCGAACCCGAAGACGGCCCGTCTGACGAAGCGCTGGCCTGGAACTTGATGACGTGGGGGCAATATCAGTTTCCATTCGCGCCGTTGATTGACAAGTACAAGTGGATGGAACCTCGGCACATGGTGAATATTTCTGACCGCTGGAACCGGGACAAGACCAGCGACCTGCAGTATGCCTTTTTCAATGGAGTCGGGTGGGAGAGCTGGGAAAATATCTGGGGAATCTGGAATGGAATCACCCCGCGCGACGCCGAGGCGACGCGACGGGTAGCTACCATCGAGCGGGCCCTGGCGCCGTTCCTGGTCAGCAAGGATTGGGAGCCGATGGCCCCGATGCTGCGCTACGGGGTCTATGCCAGCCGATGGCCGCTGGAAGATCAGACTCTTTGGACTATCGTGAACCGCAACGAATATGACGTGGACGGCGAGCAGATGGAACTTCCTGCGAGCGAGCCAACTGCAAAGCCGGGGACGCGCTATTTCGATATCTATCACGGAGTGGAACTCAAACCGGAGGCCCGGAAGTCAGGACGCTGGGTGCTCAGTTTTTCCATCGAAGCCAAGGGGTACGGAGCCGTCCTGGCGACGAATGCGGCGCCGGACGGCAATCTGCAGAGCCTGCTCGCGAAGATGAAGCAGCTCACTGGCACCCCGCTGGCGAGTTACTCGCATGAGGGGAAATTCCTGCCGCAACAGATTGTTCCGATCCAGCCAACCAGGCCGGCGAAGGATGCACCCGAAGGAATGATCAAGATCCCGGCGGTCGATTTTGTCTTCGAGGTCTCCGGGATTGAAGTAGAAGGTCTCAATGATGTGGGCGTCGATGTGCAATATCCGTGGGAAGACTCGCCGAGGCGCTTCCACGTTCATCCCATGCACATCGATTCTTTTTACCTCGACAAGTTCCCGGTAACGAATGCTCAGTTCAAGAGATTTATTGACGCCACGCACTACCACCCCAAAGACGACATGAATTTTCTCCGTGACTGGAAGGGCGGGAATTATCCCGCCGGGTGGGAGAACCGGCCTGTGACGTGGGTTTCCATCGAAGATGCGCGGGCCTACGCGAGTTGGGCGGGAAAGCGGCTGCCGCACGAGTGGGAGTGGCAGTATGCCGCGCAAGGGACGGACCGAAGGCTCTATCCCTGGGGCAACGAGTGGGACGCCGGCGCCGTGCCTGCGCCGGACAAGTCCCGGACCATGCGCGGTCCCGACCCTGTAGACGCACATCCGAAGGGGGCAAGTCCCTTCGGCGCAATGGACATGGTCGGAAACGTTTGGCAGTGGACGGAGGAATTCGTCGACGAGCACACGCGGGCCGGCATTCTGCGCGGCGGCAGCTACTATCAGCCGCAGGGCTCGATCTGGTATTTTCCCGAGGGTTACAGACTAAACGAGCATGGCAAGCTCCTGATGATGTCCCCGGGCATGGACCGTTCGGGGGCGCTGGGGTTCCGTTGCGTGGTGGGTGCACAATGATTGCAGGTCGGGGGTGAAGAGGCGGCGGTACAGAACGATTTGGGGCGAAGTCCGCACGCACAAAAATGCCAGCCGAGGCGCTGGCTATGCCACTTTAGAGCCAGATTCAATCGCCTGCAAGAATGGCATAATGGAAGCGTCGTGAGGCTGCAATTGCCCAGCCAAGCAATTTCGCGCCTAGGGCCCGCCCCGGTCTTAATAAAACTCTTGCAGTGACGGTGCTGGGAGTCACCTCTCAGAAATGTGACATTCGAACAGCCGTTAGGAAAGGGTGAATGCGCAACACCGATAACGTCTTACTCAAAGTCAAAGAGGGCTTTAAAGCCGTCTTTGACATCGACCCGCAAGTGCTGACTCCGGACACCAGTGCAGGTGACATCCCAGGCTGGAATTCTCTCGGCCACTTATCTCTAACCACCAATCTGGAGCAGACTTTCGGTATCTCCTTCGACGTGGATGAATTGATGGAAATGGAGAATGTTCGCGAGATCGTGCGCATCGTTTCGGCGAAGCTTCCTGGGAAAGCGTAAAAGTGACAGGCACTGTCGAATGGAATTTTGCTGGTCGATTGGTGGCGCGCCTGGGGCCGGGTTCCTGTTTAATCGATGCCGCCAGGCGGCAAACGATTTGTTCTGAGGACTTGCCGCGGCAGATTGCCCTTTACGGCGCTGCCCTTCTATCCTCCGGCTTGCGTAAGGGTGATCGCGTGCTGATCGGTTGCTCCCTGTCGCCTTCAACCGCTCTGGTTTATTTAGGCGCCATGTATGCGGGCCTGGTTGCAGTGCCGGTGGAAGATCGCGACGTTAGAGCTTCAGCAGCAAAGTTGTTGGAAGTAACCGGCGCCAAAGCCGTGTGGACCGAAACACCTCTCCGCGCAGGAGAAAACGACAAAGGCTGTATCCGCTGGCTGCATGGTGACTTGGCGGGGGATTTGCGCACGATGGTGCCCCCGGCTGATTGCATTGCTACCGATCTGGCGGCGCTGATGGCCACTTCCGGTTCCACTGGGGTTCCGCGTTTTGTGATGGTCACTCACGGGAACCTGATTGCGAATACCGAAGCCATTATCCGGAGTCAAGGATTGGCCAGCGATGATCGAGCGATGCTGGTTCTGCCGTTAAGCTACTGTTTTGGCGCGAGTGTGCTGCATACACATCTTTATCAGGGCGGCAGCGTGGTGTTGGACCGCCGTTTTATGTTTCCGGATAAGGTGCTGCACGCCGTTCGTGAATTCGGTTGCACCACATTCGCCGGAGTGCCGACGGCCTATAACGTCCTTCTTCGACGATCGAAGATTCGGCAGATCGCCATGCCGGGCTTGAAGCGCCTCCTCCAAGCCGGGGGTGCCCTCGCTCAACCAAGAATCAGCGAGATGCGGGCGGCCCTTCCTTCGACTTCTTTCTACGGGATGTATGGGCAAACCGAAGCGACTGCCCGAATATCTTGCATGGAACCCGAGCGCTGGCAGGAAAAACCCGGAAGCGTAGGCAGGCCTTTAGACAACCTGACGGTCTCGATCGTGGATGAAGATGGAAACAACTTGCCTACAGGCCAGGTGGGCGAACTGCTAGTGAAGGGACCATCCGTATGCTCCGGTTACTGGAACGATCCGCAAGAAACGCGTCGCGTTTACTCTGATGGTTGGCTCCGCACCGGCGACTTGGCTCGCAAGGATCAGGAAGGTTACTTGTGGATTGAAGGGCGCAAAGGCGCATTCTTGAAAATGCGGGGAATCCGTGTGAGTTTTGCGGAAGTGGAGGAACGAGTCTCGGCGATTCCCGGAGTGTATGAATGCGCGGCGCACGGCGTCGATCATCCGGAAGCGGGCGAGGCTTTGGTCCTTTTTGTCGCGCTGGACGAGGGCGCGGAGATTCCAGAACAAGAAATTCGCCGTCACCTTCCGCCCCAGTGGGCCCTCGACTCGATTCGTTTTGTTTCTGAATTGCCGAAGACGTCCGCGGGGAAAATCGCGGTTTCGGCCCTTCCGAGGAACGCCAAAACGTGCATGCATCCGTTTGAAGACAAAATTGACCGCCTTCTCTCCATCGCCCCTTTTGGTCAGGGACCTGAAGAAAAGCAGACAAGCCTGTTGGAAATATTTCGAGAGGAACTCGATTATGCTTGCCAACGGCATCCCGGGTATAAGAACTATGTGCAGCACTGGCCCGCGGATTATCGAACTGCGGGCAAGATTGCCGACCTTCCTTTCTTGCCGGTCGCGCTCTTGAAGGCGAATCCTCCGTTGTCCCTGGTGCGTGGCGACGAGATTACAAAGACGTTGACCTCGAGTGCTACGAGGTCTCAATTGCCCAGCCGGGTTGTGCTCGATTCGAAGACTGCGCGACGCACGACCAAGGGAATCGTGGAAATTGTCCGCGACTTTATCGGACCGGCCCGCAGGCCTTTCCTGGTTGTCGACACACCGGATTTCATGGCAGGCGACACCCTCGGGGCGAGAGGCGCGGCGATTCAAGCGTTGCAACCTTTCGCCCGCGGGACCACTTACTGCCTTAGTCTGGATGCCCGAGCCGAATTAACACTTGACCGGGAAAAACTGAAAGAATTCTCCGAAAACAAAGACCATCAGGATGCTGAAATATTAGTGTACGGATTTACGTTCATTCTATGGAACCATCTGGTCAAGCTGCTGCTGGCGGACAATGTATGCCTCAACTTGCGGAAGGCCCGGATTCTACACAGCGGCGGATGGAAACGTCTGCAAGATCAGGCTGTGGAGAAATCAAGATTCAACGAGCAGTTGGCTCACGTGTTCGGTTGTACCGTGGACCGTGTCATCGATTTCTATGGCATGGTTGAGGCCGTGGGAGTCATTTATCCCGATTGTGCCGAAGGAAACAAACACGCACCCGCGTTTGGCGATGTGATCGTGAGAAATCCGCTGACGCTCGAACCTGTCGCTGCCGGGGAGACCGGGATTGTTCAGGTCTGCAATGTTCTGCCAACGAGCTTTCCGGGCCACCTGTTGCTTACCGACGATATGGCGCAGGTGATTGCGTACGACGGTTGCCCCTGCGGGAGGCGCGGCATCAGTTTCCGTTTCGCCGAAAGAATACCCGAGGTGGAACTCAGAGGTTGTGGGAATATTCAGAGCAAACGATAGCTGCTGAACTTAATGACGGCTGCTTCCATGACTGAGCTCGTTCATAACGTCAATTCGCCCGATGAGATCGCCGGTGCGGCCGCCAAACTGCGTCAAGCTGTTTTCGACGCGGACCTTTCACCCAACGACGTGATCACCGTTCTTGATTCCTGGGGGAAAGCCTTGGACGCCCGCGAACTGGACGATATTCCCGGGATTGTTTTTCTTCGCATCTGGCTCAGGCGCGCCTCTTTGGAACCAATCGTCGCGCGCGAACTCGGCCCCAGCGCTCTGGACGGGGGCTGGAATGAGCACGGTCTCGCCGACTACAAAACTTTTCCGTTAGGTCTGGTGGGCCATTGGCCCGCCGGCAATGTAGAAATCCAACCCATTCTTTCGATGACTTGCGCGCTTCTTGGTGGCAATGCCGCCTTGGTACGCATTCCCAGCGGGCTTGTCGATCTGACTCGGCGCCTGATGGCGAAGTTGGTTCAAAGGGATCGAGATGAATTGCTGGCTCGCCGTATTTTTATGGCCGCCTTCGCGCACGACCGGCAGGATTTACAGGAAGCCATGGCTCGAGTTGTCGATGGAGCGATGATTTGGGGCGGCCAGGAGGCCGTTCTTCAGATTCGAGGATTGCCATTTCCGCATTGGGCGAGAGTGGCAGTGTTTGGTCCCAGGATGTCGGTTGCGGCGCTGGACGCTGGGACCTGGAACAACGCCAGCGAACAGGAGTCCTGGTGCCGTCGCATTGCGCGAGATGTCTGGCAGTTTGAGCAGCAGGCCTGTTCTTCACCGCAGGTATTGTTTCTCGAAAAATGTGCGGGGCATTCCACTGCCCAATTTCTATCGATGCTACGGCGTGCGTTTGAAACGGAAAACCAGGCGCACCCTCGGCAAACCATTCCGGGAGCTCTGGCCTCAGCGATCTGCCAGGCCCGCGCGTCCTGGCTGCTCGCGGACACCTCGCATCAGGCGGTTTTTCCGAAGAGTCCAGATTGGACGCTATTGTTCGGCGCAGGCGCGGAAATTCCAGAGCCCACTCAAGGGAGAACCTTGACGGTGTTGGAGGTGGACAACTTGCACGATCCAATTTCCAGGTTCGATGGCAACGTGCAGACGCTTGGTTTAGGCATGGCCGATCCGGAGAAAGAGAAGAAGCTCTCGGACGTGGCCGGAAAAAGAGGCGTCGACCGGATTGTTAAACTTGGACGCATGCATGTGTTTTCCTCTCCCTGGGACGGCGTTGATTTGGTCCGCCCCATGGTTCGGATGGTTCGTCATGTTTGCACCACGGACTAAAGGCGCTGCGAAAGAAGACCCAAGTTATGCCTGATGCTAAGACATTTCTTAGAAGCCTGGAGAGAAAAGCCAAGGTGCTTGCTCCGTCCGCCCGTGCCACATTCGAGGCGAATGAAGCAGCCTGTACCTGGCTTTTAACCCCGCTGGCTCGCTGGGCTGAAGCCGCATACGGCGAAGGCGCCTTCGATGATGCGGCGAAGGGCTACGCCCGGTATTGTCTGGGAGTGTGGAAGTCGCAGCAACTTTATGAGAACGCCGGCCGCTACACTCCGGAAAAAATGCCTGACCTCATTTCAGAAGTGTATGAAGATGAAGGCTACATGGTTCCTTACATGTGGGCCGCAATTTTGATCTATCCGTTCTGGCCTTCCATGGTCAGTCACATCGCAATGTATCGGGATGATTTTCTGAAACCGCTGCCGGTCGGCGCGAACGTCCTGGAGTTGGCCTGCGGTCATGGCGTGATGAGCCTGCTGGCAGCCGAGACCAGGCCCGATATACACGTCGAAGGCTTCGACATTAGTCCGCCGGCGACAGCCGTGGCGAATCGGCTATTGAATGTTTCCGGCCATAGCGATCGAGTAACATTTGACGTCAAGGACGCACTGAAACTGAATTTGACGGAGAATCGCGGGACTTATCAAGGAATTATTGCCGCCATGCTGGCGGAACATTTGGAAGACCCTCGTCCTTTGTTCGCGGTGCTGGCACATCATCTCGCGGCCAACGGCATCGTCTTTTTCAGCACTGCGCTGGAATCAGCCCAACGCGATCATACGTACGAATTTCATCATGAAAGTGAACTGGTGAAGATGGCCGAGGACGTCGGCCTTCGGGTTACTCGGTTAGTTTGTGACGCCGGCATCCCTGTTCCTGGTGGCCGTTTTCTTCCGCGCGCTCTCGGGATGGTCCTGCGGCGGCGGTGAGCCACTTCACAGAACGCGATATGGATCAGCTTTCAGTCTGCATGAACCGTCGACCTTAATTTCGAAACGACTCTCTATGACCACGATGACCTTTGAAGACGTGAAAGCCCACTTAAAGCAGCGATTCCCCTTGATTATGGTAGACCGGGTACTGGAGTTGGAGCCAGGCAAACGCATCAAAACCCTTAAGAACGTCACGGGCAACGAGATTCAGTTCCTGGGGCACTTTCCTGAATTCGCCATCATGCCTGGAACTTTTATTATTGAGGCCATCGGACAAAGTGCTTCCATTTTGTTCAGCCAGACCGCGGGAGACAACGCTGACCCTCGAGAGTTGCTGGTGCTCGCGATCGTAAATGACATGAAATTTCTGTCTCCGGTGTTGCCCGGTCACACCCTGATCATTGAAGTGAAGATCCTTAAGATGACTGCGCAAGGCGCCGCCGTGGAAGCTGTTGCCAGCGTGGAGGGCACCGTGGTGACGCGAGGCAAGTTGAGCTTTGCGCGAAAGATTTTGTGAGGAGCGAGACCTTAGTGGTTTACTTATCAAGAAACGCAGCTTACCCGATTCAGGTTGAGAAAGTAGCTAGCTCACTTGTTATGAAGAGAGCATCACTATCGCACAGATGGAACTGAAGGGGTGGTAAGAATTCGGAACCGTCTTTGCGGAACAGAACCACTGGCGTCCTCCCCCGCAGATGCATGCCGGCTTGTTGCGCGCCGATCACACTGGCTTCCGTAGTACACCTGGCGACGATTTCGGAAGCCTCGGTGTGTTGCAGCGCGGCGCCCTGTGCGAGATGGAATGCGATGCGCCAAGTTTCGGCTGAGAGGCCCGCCAGCCAAACGCCGGCCACGCGCGCTTGCTCCCCTATAACTAGCAGAGCGAAAAATCCAACGATTCGGCCCTCATTCACGATATTAAAGGTCAGACAAGTGGCCACTGGACATTGCTGAAGATACCGGAAGAAAGATTCGTCGCGTTCAGCAGCCAGCATGGCAAGCACCTCTGCGCTGGCCGTTCCAGGTACAGATGCCCACCCGCGCGGCACTTGCCCTAGAGGGATCTTCGACCAGTAAAAATTCCGCACAAAGCGCGGCGGTAGTTTCCAATCTTTGCTCTGGTGCCTGAGCATTTGCCGCCATGGCCGGATCGGGCGTGCGCAGGTCAAAGCGTTGGCAACAGCACGGAAGCCCAGTTTCGGTAGAATGGCTCGCGTTATCTCCTCGCCACCGATCCCATAAGCGAAGTCGCTTCTCCTCGCAGCGTTCATGAGTAAAGTCGACCCAACGAAGGGCACGTGAGGGTCCGCCGCCCAGTCCATGGCGTGAACTCCGCGCTCACTTTTCGTACCGGTCCGCACCGTGACTGGCCAGAGCCCGACGTGAGCGACTATGCGACCATCCCGTTCCCCCACGAATGAGCGAGGCTCCGGACAGTCTTCCCGAGCATTCCAGTACTTCCACTTCAACATCGGGGAACTCACAAGACTGGCATTGGCTGGAAACACGCGGGTCAAGAATTCGATCAACTGCTTTTCGTCATCCACGGTAGTGGGCCGGATTAGAAAAGCCATTCAACAGTTCTCCAGGCGTACAAAATGCAATCAGATTATTGGAACAGATCATCTGATTGCAGTGATTACAAAAGCGTGGTCTGACTGACCGTGAAACAGGCACGGAAACGCAAAACTGCGGTTCGAGATGAATAAAAACTTTGACGCAGGGGAGAGCTGGTCAAATACACCTGTCAAGATAGCTCAAACGTATGCGCTCATGCTTTCAAAACAACGGCACAGACACCAGCCCGACCGAAAGACTCTTGCTGTTATATCAGAACGTCAGGTAACTCGATCATGAATTGCGGGCCGAGCGGATTCAGGGATGAACTGATCCGAGGATGAGCCTTTCCCGATTCATCACCAACGCACCCACAGCTGTGATTCGTTGACTGGCGGGTGCCGCATCCGTAAGATGAGTCGACCCGGAAGCCGGGTATCCTCTCCAGCGATCAGTGAAATCATAATGAAGCCGGTAACCCACCGAATCAAGAGGCGCAGACGTTCAATTTTCATAGCGACAGTTCTATTTTGCGTCGGCCAGCTATGTGTGCTGGCCTCGCGCGCTGCCACGCAGACCGCGCTGAATACCGCTCCGGCCACGGAACCGACGGCTGCCACAGCCGCGATTCGGGGAGATAAGCTTCGTCTCTCGAACAGCGCCATCGAGGCAGATTGGCAATTTCGTGAGGATGGCCTCGTCGCCAGTACCTTGACGGACCGTGTGACCAATCGAACCATCTCACTGGCGGCGAATGCGTTCGTGGTGAGTTTAAGTGACGGTACGGTTCTGAAGTCATCGGAGATGCGCGTGATTGGCCAGCCCCGCATGGAGAAACTCGAACCGGATCCGAACTCGTCTCAGCTCGCTGCAAGGTTTGGCGGCTGGCAGATCGAGGTGGGTCTGCGCGATCCCGACAACCGATTGCAAGTCATGTGGCGCGCCGTTCTGCGCGATGGTTCCGCCTATGTGCGTCAGGAAGTTACTTTAAGTGCCATCGACAAAGATCTTCCGATTGGCAGTGTTCGGCTCGTTGACGTGACGATTCCGGGCGTTCGCGTGTACGGGTCGGTCAAGGGATCTCCTATCGTTGCAGGGAACCTCTTTTTTGGATTTGAACACCCGCTCTCTGAAAGCAAAGCCTCGGGTGATCGCGGCATCGCACAAATCTGGCGCGGGTTGCCTCTACGAACTGGGCAAGCTGTTACTTATTCCTCTGTGGCGGGAGTTACGCTTCCGGGGCAATTGCGCCGCGGGTTCCTCGCCTATCTGGAACGCGAGCGTGCCCATCCGTATAGAACGTTTCTGCATTACAACTCCTGGTATGACATTGGCTACGAAACTAAATACGACGAAGCCGATGCGCTGGGAGCGATTCACGCTTTTGGCGATGAGTTGGTGGAAAGGCGCGGCGTAAAAATGGACTCTTTTATGTTCGATGACGGGTGGGACGACGAAAAACGTTTATGGCATTTCCATTCCGGCTTTCCGAATGGTTTCACTCCCGTGAAAGAAGCAGCTTTAAAAGTTGGCGCTGCGCCCGGAATCTGGTTTTCGCCCTGGGGCGGATACGGAGCCGCCAAGGCGGAGCGGCTGAAGTACGGCAAGGAACAAGGTTTTGAAACCAATGAAGGCGGCTTTGCGCTTTCCGCCCCCAAGTATTACGCGCTATTCCGTGAAACTACTCTGGACTTCATACGGAAATTTGGTATCAATCAGTTCAAGATCGATGGAACTGGAAACGTCGACACTGCATTTCCTGGTTCCGCGTTCGACAGCGACTTCCAGGCTGCGATCAGCTTGATTCGCGAATGGCGAGCTGTGAAGCCCGATATTTATATCAATCTGACCACGGGCACGTATCCCTCGCCATTCTGGCTGCAGTACGCAGACTCCATCTGGCGCGGCGGCGACGACCACAGTTTTCTTGGCGTGGGTTCCTGGCGGCAGCGCTGGATTACCTATCGCGACGCGGATACTTATTCCGGCATCGTGATGTCAGGCCCCTTGTTTCCTCTCAACTCGCTTATGCTGCACGGCCTGATTTATGCGCGACATGCCAACCACCTGGACAAAGATCCCAATGGCGACTTCACCGATGAAGTCCACGACTATTTCGGAACGGGAACGCAGTTGCAGGAGATGTACATTACTCACTCGTTGTTGACAGAGAAGGACTGGGATGTTCTGGCGGAAGCTGCGAAGTGGTCCCGGGAGAATGCGGATACGCTGGTGGATACGCACTGGATAGGCGGCGACCCCGCTCTGCTGGAGGTCTACGGGTGGGCTTCCTGGTCGCCCCGCAAAGGGATACTAGTGTTGCGAAATCCCAACGATAAGCCGCAGGACTTTGTCGTGGACGTAAACAGTGCTTTCGAATTGCCGCCCGGCGCAGCCAGGACTTACGAAGCTCGCAGTCCATGGCGGCAAGATCGAGAGAAGCCCTCACTCACGCTCTCTGCGAGTGCGCCTTATGCATTCCACTTACAGCCCTTCCAGGTGTTAACGCTCGAGGCAAGCCCGAAAGACTAGCAATAAAATCAGCAATAGAGATTATCGAAAGCAGTCACAGAAATAGGTCCTTGCTGCGAACGAGTTATTGCGTGCACCCTTTCTTCTTCATCCACTCATTCACACGGAAGCCCGCCGCGACTCATTCGTCGGGGCGGGCTGTGTGTGTAATAGGACTGCCGCTTGTGGCTTAGGCCGCTTTCTTCTGCTTCGCCTTCCATGCTGCCCAGCGGGCCTTCTGAGCGATCGCGATCTTACGGCGAGCTGCCGCGGACATAATGCGCTTCGGTTTGGTTGCAGCTCGGTTCGCCCAGCGCGCTTTCTGCGCGAGGCTAATCGCTCTGCGTCCAGCGGCTGACAAGGTGCGTCGTGGTCGGAGAGAAGCGACCGCGATTGTGCTTGAGCCGTTGCTGGTGTTCGATCCGCGTAGTGCATTGATAGCTGCGTCTAAGCGACCAAGTTCACTTTGAACTTGCTTGCGTTGGTTTTGTAACTGATCCACTATGTGTGACAGATTTGGCATGTATTACCCCCTCAGATGACTATCTTAGCAGAGCTGGGTGACTTAGTAGGAGCGCAGTTTGGACGGCTCGCGAGAAACTACCTGCAGACCCGCAATGCTTCAGGTGCGGCAGCCGAGCCGGCAGACTGCCCGCTCCAAACCCTAAAAGGCTTTTGATCAACCCGCCCGTGTTTGGACTAGAAAACGAACTTCAAACCAAACTGCAGGATCCGCGGATCCTGCGCTCCAGACGGACGCAGGAAATTTGAAGCGACAATGCCGTCGGCCGCACTCCCCAGCACGCAGGCTGGATCTCCCGCATTAAAGCTGGTCGGCCCGTAACAACCGGCCGTCTGCGCGCTACCGCGTAAGTTCCGCGATCTGCACGCCATAGGGTTCTAACAGGTTGCCGGTGGCGTAATCGACCGCAGCCACCGCCAGCCGATAACTAACCTCGGCTTGCAAGAGACCTTGCTCCGCCGACGCCAGTTCGGTTTGCGCTTCGAGCACCAGAAAGATCTGCCCCGTGCCCAGTTCATACTTGCGCTGTTCCGCAGCCATGGTCTTGCGCGCCAGATCTACCGACTCCTTGCTGGCCGCGATGTTGATTTTCGCCTCCTCAAGCTGATGGACCGCGTTGCTGACGTCGTATGTGATCTGCTCGCGAATTTGCCTCTCGGTGTACAGGTCTCTGCTGCGAGAAACCAAGGCGCTGCCGAGCGCCGCTTGCCCGCTGCGGTTCTTGACCGGGAGATTCAGGGTAAGACCGAACCCGTATGTGGGATATCCGAAACCGAACAACTGGTTCAGGGAGTCGCCGAATCCGCCGGCGGAATTGTTCAGTCCGTTCCCCGAGTAGTTTCCGTTCACGCGCAAGTCTGGCAACAAATTGTTGTGAGCGAGACGAATGCTGGTGTCATCATTGGCCAACGATTGGCGTGCGGCTTCCAGTTCCGGACGCTTTCCCATTGCCTGTTGCAAGGCTGTCGCCGCATCGACGCTTCGCAGTTCCCCTTCGGGTTCCGGCGGCTCCGTCAGATCGAGATCGAGCGCTCGAAAGTAAGGATCAAGATCGGCGCCCACGGTCTGGCGAAAAGCATCCTCTGTCTGCCGCAGAGCGTACTCGCTCTGGATCACCTGCACACGCCGCCCCGCCACTTGCGACTCCGAGCGATAAATGTCCAGCGGCGGCAGCGCGCCCAGCTCCAGTGCGCGCTTGTCATGTTTGTAGGTAGCCTCGGCCGCATCGAGTGATTTCTGCGCCACTTCCAGGTTGCCGCGCGCCTGCACCACGTTCCAATATTGCCCGACGACTTGCTGAACGGTGCCGCTCACTTGAGCTTCAAACGTGGCGCGCGACGCTCGCACATTCCGGCGCGCGATCACCAGCGGCGCGCGATTAGCGAACAACCAGCGGTTGCGCAACAAGGGCTGGGTGAACTGAAAACCGAGAAAGGAGGAAATAGAGGGATTGAAGAAGTTGTAAGTGCTGTTGGACGAGTATTTGGTTGCGTCGAAATTGACTTGAATATTGGTTCCAGTCTCGAACGTCTGGTTGTAGTTGAACTGCGTGACCTGGTTCAAGCTGCTCAATGATCCCAGGGCCGCCGCCCCGGAAAGCTGCGTATACTCCTGCGAAAGCTGTCCCTGGGCGGTGAAGCTGCCTTGCACGGAAGGATCGAACGGCGAATGCGCGCCCAGCAGGGAGTACTTGGAATTCTGGATGTTCAACTCCTGCAGTCTCACGTTGCTGTTGTTGGCCAGCGTCAGAACCACGGCATCCTGTAATGTGATGCGCAACTTGCCGTCGACCACGTGCTCCCGCATATACTTCGGACCTGGCAGCGTGTCCGTTACTGCTTGCGGGTTCGTCAGCCCGCGAAATGTTTCCCGTTCGCGAACGGTTTGCGCGGGCAAAGTGCTCGCGGCTAGGCACAGCAGGACCAGGCACAGCAGAATAAAACACAGAGCTCGACGAAGCTTCATTTCTTCTTCCTCCACAACTGCTGATAACGATTCACACGGGGAATAATTGGTCCGGTAACACGCAGGCTCACTCGTAGCGAATCGCTTCCACCGGATCCAGGCGCGCAGCTTTCACCGCGGGATAAATCCCGAACACCAGGCCCACTGTGATGGAAACGACAAACGCTAAAAGGATGGAACTCACAGTAACGATGGTTGACCAGCCGGCGAGCAAGGCGATCAGACGCGACATCACGAAGCCAAAAACAATTCCGAGACTTCCGCCCACGAACGAGATCATCATGGCCTCGACCACGAACTGCCGCACAATGTCCGACTGTCGCGCTCCCACCGCGCGGCGCACACCGATCTCCCGGGTTCGTTCGAGAATGCTGGCCAGCATGATGTTCATGATTCCGATCCCACCCACCAGCAGCGAGATCGAGGCAATCGCAACCATCACGATACTGAAAAGGCGTTCCGTGCGTTTTTGTTCGGCGAGCAATTCGGCGGGCACAATCACGCTGAAGTCGCCCGCGTCGTGGTGAGACGAACCCAGAATGGCCCGCACCACCTGCGCCACCGCGGGCATATCCGCACCCTCCCGCAAGTTGAGATAGATTCCATCAATCTCGTCGCGCACGTCGCTATAGCTGTCTTCCAGGCGAAGAATTGCCGCGGTAAGCGGCACATAAATAATGTTGTTGAGATCCTGCGTGGGGACTCCCGACACTTCCGTGCGCGAGCTGAGCTGAGGGCTGGCCACTCCGATCACGCGAAACCACTGCTCGTTCACCTTGACGTACTGATCGATCGGATCGGACGCTCCAAACAGACTTGACGTCGCTGCCGCCCCCAACACGCAGACCGCCGCGCCCCGGTTCTCTTCGTCCTGATCAAAAAACCTGCCCTTCACCAGTTGAAGGCCGCCAATCTTTGTGTAACTCGGATTCACTCCGTAAACTGCCGGCACATCTTCCTGGGCCTTTGGAATCGTCTTTGAAGGCGTCATTCGCTTGCGCGGAGTCGACGCCACAATATCGCTCACGTCGTCGCGAATCACCCGGTAGTCCTGGAAAGTAAGTCCGGGAGAAATCTTGCGAATCTTGGAATGCGCTTGCCACTCCGTAGTTTCCTTCGCTTCCACAATCAGATTGCGGACGCCCATTTGCTCGATCAGCGCCATCACTTTCTGCCGCGCGCCCGCGCCGATCGAGAGCATGGAGACCACCGCGGCCACGCCAAAAATCATGCCCAGCATAGTGAGCAAAGAGCGCAGGCGGTGAAGCAGCAGGTTCTGCAGCCCCAGGCGCACATCCGGAATCCATTGCTGGTAGCCGTGGAGCACGCGCGCCGAGCTGGGTGATGCAACGGTCGCCATCAGGGAGTGCCTCCGCCGATGCCCGCCGCAGGTGCGCCCGAACTGTTGGCTTTTCGTGGTGCGGTCGGATCGACCAACGCGACTTCACTGCCTGCGTTCAATCCTTCGATGGCGGTACGACTCTCGCTCTCGCTCTGAATCTTCACTTCGTGCGGCTCGAATCCGTTGCCGCTCTTCACGTAGACAACGCGCTTGCCATCCTTCAGGAACAGCGCTAGTCGCGGAACGTAGAGCGCGTCCTTTTTTTCTTCCCCACGAATTACGACTTGAGCCGTGAGGCCCGGTCGCAGGCGAGCATCGGAGTTCGCAAGTTGAATCGTAGTTTCGAATTGCCCCCCCATATCCGTGTCCCAAAATTGCTTTATCGACATGCCGCCTACAGTCTTGACGGTTCCCTTGAAAACCTGCCCGGGCAATGCGTCGAACTCAATTTCTGCCGGTTGCCCGGCCTTAATGTTGCTGCGGTCGCGCTCGTTGATCTTGCAGACGATCTCCACTTCCCGCGAGTCGATCACTTCCGCGATGGAACTGCCCGGTTCAACCTGGTCTCCTTCGCGGTAGTCAGGCAGAGTCATGCCGTCAAAAAAGAATCCGCCGCTTGCGTCGCGATTCTTCTCAATGGAGACAAGCCCATCGATGGCCGCGGGCACGTGCATCTTGTCGATGTTCTGCTGCGCCTGATCCATTGCCAGCTTTGCTTTGTTCCGTTTCTCCTGAGCGAGATAAATCGTGGCCTGACCAGATTCGGTGTGCGACTGGATATCCTGCTCCAACTCCGCCAGCACTCGCTGTGCCTGTTCCAGGGCGAGCTGGTTTTTCTTCCCATCAATCGCGCTCACCAGTTCATTTTTTTGAACATCCAGCTCCGCCCGCCGCACGTCGAAACGATCCTTGAGCAACGCAACTTTATCTTGCGCCGCCAGCACCGCGGCGTCGGCCTTGGCCTTGGTGATTTCCTGGTCCGCTTGCAGCAACTCCGAGCGGTTCTGATCCAGCTTGTAGCGCTGCTCGCTGGGATCGAACTCGATGACGATGTCGCCCTTTTTCACCGGGACGCCGGTATGCGAGAGTCGCGTAATTTGCAGAGCGCCGCCGCCGACCGGAGGCGCAGCCAGCGTGACAGTGTGGGTCGCGCGCAGCTCGCCTGTAACCACAACCTTCAACTCCATGTCTCCGCGCTTTACCAGACCAACCGGTATCTCGCCCTCGCTCGCAACAACACTCGATCTTCGCGCGGCCGCCACCACCGCAACGCCGCCCACAAGAATCGCGGCGAGCACACCCCACAGGATGACGCGGCGGCGCTTCATCTGCACGCGATCACTCCTTCACCGTCGGATCTTTCAGAGCCACGCGGTCGCCCGCACTCAAACCCTTCGCCACCAGGATGCGGTCGCGGCTTCTGCGTCCCACCTCGATCACGCGCTCCTGAAATTTTGAACCTTGCCACACGTAAGCCACAGTCTGCCCCGATTTCTGGAACGAAGCTTCCACCGGAATCGTGAACGCATCCGGAACCCGGTCCACCACCACCGTCAGTTGCGCCGTCATCCCGGGCTTTAACCGCGGGTCGGCCTGGTCCAGCGCGATCACCAGGTTGAAATTTCTGGGGATCGGCCACCCGGCAGAAAAATCGATGCTGGCGATCGTGCTGATCTGTTCGATCCTGCCGGTGAATTGCCGGTCGGGAATCGCGTCCAGTTGTGCGCTCACCGTTTCGTTGAGCGCCAAACGGCTGCGTTCTGTTTCGTCCGCCCGCGCCGAAACCCGCAACGTGGAAATATCCGGTAACTCGGCCATCGGCGCGCCCGGCCACGCCCGGTCTCCGGGTTTAAACGGAGCCTCGCCGCTCGGGTGCCACATCGGAATCAGGCTGATCATTCCCGTCGCCGGTGCCGGCAGCGTCATCTTGGTCAGGGCGCTCTCCGCGCGCTTCACGTCATAGGCTGCTTTCTGGCTGGCCTCGACCTTGCTCTCGATCGTTGCCTTATTCACCGCCCGATCGGCCGTTAGCTTCTCTTCCACCTCGTGCAGCTTTTGTTCGGCGTCGGCCACTTTCAAGTTCGCTTCAGCGCCCTCGATTTTTGAGACAATCTCCTGTTTGCTGGCATCCAGTTTTGCGGTCTCCACGTCGAATCGAGCTTTCTTTACCGCAGTCACATCTTCTTCTTCGGTCAGACGCGCCTGGGCCTTGGCCTGGTCGATCTCGGCCTGCGCCGATTTCAAAGTGGACCGGTACTGCGCGAGATCCTGCTCCGTCTTCGTCTTGTCAAACTCCACCACCACATCGCCTTGCTTCACCTGCGTACCGTCGGCTGCGATCTTGATGATCTGCAGATCGCCCGCATCGGCTGGAGCGGAAATCGTCACCGACTTCATTGCCTTCACTTCTCCACGGAACTGAATAGAGTCGATGAACTCGCCGCGCTTCACATCGAGTGTAGGAACCTCCGGCGACCGATTCGAGTATCGACCCGCGCCGAAGACCGCACCGCTGCCCACCAGCAGAACAACGGCGACCACCATCACCTTGCGCCGGGTCCATAGCTGCTTCATGCGAGCCATCGTCGTTCCAGAGGCCGTCACTCCGAAGTTCATTGCGAACCACCTGCAGCCGCGCCGGTTCCCGGGACGTCCACATCGACCGCGGCAGAAAGGTCGGGCATCAGCTTGGCGTCGCTGCCCGCAATCGAGAAAACTACAGCGAAGGTACGAAGCTTGGAAGAAAAGTCGCCGTTTCTTCCGATGGGAGCCATTTCTTCCAGCTTGCCGGGAAACACCAATTGCGGATACGCATCGAGATGCACTCTTGCAGCTTGGCCCAGCCGCAAACTCAGGAAATCTTCCTGATTGACCGGCGCCTGCACCTGCATCCGCGAAGGATCGACTACCTGCATGAAAGGCACGCCAGGCCGCACTTGATCGCCTTCCTGCACCTCTCCCATCTTTCCCTGCTTCCAGATCGTGTTCAAAACCACAACGCCGTCGATCGGCGAGTGGATCTGCATGAGTTCGGAATTGGCTTGAGCGTGTAGCATGGTTTCGCGCGTACGGTCGCGCTGAATTTCCAGAATGCGAATTGCCGCCTGGGCCGCCTTCCGCTTTAAATCGAAGGTCTCGCGCAGCTGTTGCAGCGTGGCCTTCGCCTCATCGAGGTCTTCCTGCGCCTTCTCGGCGTCAATGCGCGAGACGATCTCCACTTTCTGCATTTCGAGTTCAGCTTTGCTCAGGTTGTCTTCCGCCTGCTTCATCTCAGTCTCATCTTTGGCCCGGGCCGCATTCTCTTTGGCTTGCTCCTCCAGCACCTGGTCGACCAGCTTGCCGTAGTCCGCCTGCTTGTCGATGAAGTCGCGCAACTGCGCCTGGCGGTCGAACTCCACCAGCAGGTCCCCTCGATTCACCCGCGTTCCAACCTGCGCAATCCTGGTAATCGTGAGCGTGCCTACGGACTGCCCGGCAAGAAGAGGCGCCAGAATGGCGCGGGATTGCACGGCCTCCGTGGTGCCCCTGAGCCGCAAAGTTCGACCGGAATCAGTGTGAAGACTCGAGGATTGTGCGCCACGTCCGCTTGACCGTTTTTTCCCCGCTCTCATGCCCGCGAGCACGAGCGTCCCGACAACCAACGCAATCACCGCCGCGACAAGCAAGCCGCGTACCGGTCCCTTGAACCACGAACCGTTAAACCGGGAACTGCCATCGGCGAGATCTTCCGGCGGCTTCTCCAGTGCTGGGGGAGAAGGAGATTCTACAGTCGCTTCGGCAGGAGATGGAGACATACGCGATTGCTCTCGCAGCGAATTTTCTGGGTTGGCCGAAATACGCCCCGGTTTATGAAGATGCCATTATCCAACAGAAAAGCTGCCTCGAAATACAAAATCCTCGAGGGAAGTCTGTTAGCAGGATCGGAGGTAGCCTCCGTCCTTGCAGCCTATTTTATGGCCTTCTTGTGGTGTTCTCTCTAGGCCTTAAAGCTTCGCGACGGTCGTTGCGTCGCTGCCTACTCTTGACCAACTCTCGAAAGGCGTCGTGGAGGGCCGCAACCGTCCCGGGTTCATGATGTTGTCGGGGTCGAGCCCTCCCTTGATGGCAGCCACAGCCAGCACGCCCAGCGGAGAAATGTCATCGGTCAACCATGGCAGGTGTTCGGTGCCGACGGCGTGGTGGTGCGACAAAGTGGCTCCGTGATCCATGAACGACTGTTGCACGGTTCGCTTCGCGTTCAGATACTGCTGCATTTCGTTGCCATCCTGCTGCTTGCAGGCGAAAGTCAAATACAGGCTTGCCCCGCAGTGATACGTGTGGCTGATGTGACATCCCACCCAGGGCTTCACTCCACTCGCTTGAATCGCTGCGCCCAGGGACGCAGTGGTCTCTCGATAAAGTGGGACAATGTTTTTCCAGGTAGTGGAAGTCTCGCTCACATCGGAAGTAACACCGCGATCCATGAGGAAATCGCGTATGTGAGGGAAATCGTATTTGCTTGATTCGAACGACTTCCCCGAGCTGGGGCCCAGGTCCACCGCGCCGAAGCGACGGTAGATGGCGCTCACTTCACGGTGCTGGCGAGCCACATCACGCTTGCTGCCCTCGAACGTAGTGAGCATAAGACACGCCCGCGCGAAATCGAAGCCCTTCACGCTTCTGAGATATCCCTTCATGCATTTGGTCACCGCCTGCGAAAGTCCTGACGACGGCGGTTTAAAGGCCAGCGACAGCGCCGTCTTGTCCGGATCGTTGAGGCGCGACATGGAAGGTGCGCACTCTTTTCGCACGCACTCGTGCATTGCTGTAATGCCGCCTTCGAATTCCATGAATAAATAGCCGTGAGTGCGGCGCACCCCAGGCCGGGGATGAACTCGCATGGTCGCTTCGGTAATCACTCCCAGCGTCCCCTCACTGCCAATGCACAGATGGTTCACGTCGATGCCGTTCGAGGACTTCGGCACGGTTCGCGTTGCCATAACACCCAGCGGCGTGACCATGCGCAGCGCGATCACCATGTCCTCGATTTTGCCGTACTTGTCGCTTTGCATCCCCGCCGACCGCGTGGCGATCCACCCGCCGAGCGTCGAGTGCAGGAACGAGTCCGGAAAGTGACCAAGAGTTAACCCGTAGCTATTGAGTTGTTCTTCAAGGTCCGGACCAAAAGCGCCGGCCTCAATGCGCGCGATGCATGACTCGGGATCCACAGTCAGAACTCGCCGCATCCGCCGCATATCAAGCGAAACCGCCATGCGGTGGGCCTCGCTGCGCTCCAGACATCCGGCGATATTCGAACCACCCCCGAACGGAATCACGACAACATCGTGGCGCACCGCCGCCCGCAACGTCGCCAGCACATCGTTCTCGCTTTCCGGGTAAAGAACGAGATCGGGCGCGCCCTCGGCCATCCCTCGACGCAGACGAAACAAATCACGAAATCCCTTGCCGTAGGCGTGGATCACGCGCTCGCGCCGGCTATCGCAGATCTGATCGGCACGCATCGCCAGGCGCAGATCTGCCAAGAAGTCGTCGTGATGCATTGCCTCGCGCAACTGCACTGCTTCGATCGGCACCGGCGGCGTATCTGCTTCGTCTTCTTCCACGCCGAGCACAGTTTTCGCGTAAGGCCACAAACTAGGATGGGCCTTCGAGTTGAAGCCGGCCTCCTCGTCTCCCCATCCCCACCACTTCATGTGCTTGGCCGTGTACATCGTGCCCCCTGAACCTACAGGTTAGACTAACGCGATGGCCCGCCGCGCGCCACCGTATGCTCGGTGCGCCTTCTGTCATCCAACTATAACTGTAAGATAAGCAGAGGCGTCCTGCATCCCGGGTTTCCTTCGCCGCTGCAGAATGACGATTGTCGTCCACCGCGCTCTTAATGTCCAGCGTTCGCACGCTCTGGCCGGATTAACAGGGCCAGCCGCGGAAAAAGGAAGTGTCCGCCTGCATCATCGATGACATTGACCTGGCAGGTATAGAACCCAGGTTTGAACGAACTGAGTGGCACGTCCAGCTGGAACACGGCCGCCTTTCGCTCTCGCGCATTCATGTCGGTCAACTCCACCAGCGAACTCTCGTAAGCTTTGGCTTTGCCCTGATAAAACGCGACGTTGCTCAAAAGCCGGATGCCGGCTTTGGTGTCTTCGCTACGCGCAGACCCCGCGCCCCTCACGGAATCCGCCACACTCAGCCGCGACGGATCGTAGACTTCATAGTAAAGAAACAGGTGCTGCGTCGCCGAGAAAACGTGCGTGATGTTCGGGATAATCTCGGAACCATCGTGAACCAGCGGGTTCAGGTTCGTACCCTTCTTTGCGGTTTGCGTCTGGCTGGCCAGCACCACCGAACTCATCTTCAGCGGCTGCGCCTTCAAGTCGGGCACTTCAATGTCGGCCTCGAACGATCCCATGCGGCCCGTCTGATTCTCGCGCAAAACGAATTTCAAGTGATACTTCCCGCTCAGCAGACTCATTCCGGTGTCATACTGCACATTCTTTTTCTGTACCTCGGTCGCCGTGTCCACCGCCAGCTTCACCGTGTCGCGAATCCGGTTCAGCGGGTGGTGTTCGCTGTCGAGCACCATGCCAATCACATCCAGCGTCGCCTTGTCGCGGTCGCTGCTGCGGACAAATGGAATTTGCGATCCTGGCACCACCAGCGAAATGGGAACGAAAAATTTGTTGTTCTCGAGGCGAAAGTAAGAGACGCCCAGGTAAACAGGCAAATCCGTTGCCGGCAGTTCGGAAGCGAGTTCTTCCTCGAGCTGGCGTTCTTTGTCGTCCCTCGTGGAATGCTGATAGTCCGCAGGCGCATAGTAACCGCGGCGGTAGTCGATCTTCGCGCCCGGAATATTGCTCTTTACCACGATGCGCCGGTAACGCCCGTCGCGCGCGGGGTTCGTGCTGTGATAACCGAGCAAGTAATAAGTGGACGTATCCTGCTGGACGCCTTTGAAAATCTTGCTGAAGTCGTTGGAATCGAGAAAAGCCCGCCCGCCGGTATCGCTGGCCAGGGTCACGAGCGTTTCCTGCGTCGTGAAATTGGAATTCAGCGCATTCAATGTCGCCTGGCCGGAATATGCGGAAACTCCGCGCAGGCTGGCGTTCTGCGCTTCGCCGCCGGCCACCAGCGCCTGCAAGCCGCGCATGTCCATGGTATAAATCGCCAGGTTCGAACGCACCGCCGCGTTCACGGCCGCGCGCAGTTCCGCCTGATTCTCAATGCCGGTGCGGTCCATTCCGCTGGAAAAATAGATCAGCGATTTTTTCTGCTGCACGTGCGACAGCCGCTCGGCCACCGACCGCAACGCTTCCAGCCGCCGGTCAGTATTGAAGATGTTGTATTCCGTATCGTCTGCGGTGAACGGCTGACCAGTATCGGGTGTACCTTCGGTCGTCCCAGTAGTGCCTTCTTCAAAACCCTGGCCGCTGCCCGTGCTGAATTGCTCCAACTGTTTCTTCAGCAGCGCATGATCCGCGGTGAAATCCTGGTTCACCAGCAGCGAGCTTCCGAGCGATACGATCGACACGAGATCCGCAGGCGCCATTTGCGCGTCGACATAGTGCTCGGCCGAAGTGACCGCGTGGTCGACCTCGTCCGGCTCCATGGCCGAGAGATCGAAGAACAAAACAATCAGCCGTCGATCTTTGAACTGTGCGGCCGTATCTGCTGCCGAAGACGCGGGAGTCGCCTGCGCAGGAGCCTCCGCCAGCGGTTTCACCTGCGCCACATCCAGCGCCGGCACGGCATCCACGTTCTCCACATCAAAGGAAAGAACCTTCTGCGGTTTGTTGTCCTCGAGAATCGTGAAGTTCGCCGGCTTCAATCCCTGCACAAAGTTTCCGCTCTTGTCCCGCACCGTCACGTTCACCAGCACCAGATCCGATTCCGATCGCAATCGAAGTTCCGATTGCTGCTGCGAAGGCAAAGGAGCACGCAGCAGCACAATCGTCAGCAGCAATGCCGCAACTTTATCGGCGAACCGGTTGGAAGTGAAAGTCATAGCAATTTTTTCTTGAAAATGTGTCCGCCCAACAACGTCCTCTTCAGAATCGAAAGCGTGACGTAATCGTAAATTGCCGCATGGCCCCAGCCGCTGTGACGCGGCCAAACGTTGGCGAGGTCACCGACGCATCGATCGAAGAATAATTCACCATGTTGAAAATGTTCGTCGCCTGCGCCCGAAATTCCAGCAGTCGCGACTCCTTCATCGGAAAAATCTTTGTGAACGCCATATCGAACACCTTGCTCCCCGGGCCAATGATGCTGTTGCGTCGCGCGGTGCCGTACTGTCCAGACGGTGGCGCTGCGAATGCCGCGGTATTGAACCACTCGGCAATCGAGGGATTCGACAGACTCACCGATTGCCCCGAAACCAGGTCCGGCCGCAGCGTGGCGTTCGTTCCAGCGTTCACGTCATTCACGTCGTTCACAAATCGCGGCGTAAACGGCAGGCCCGAAGCGAACGTCCAATCGCCGCTCCATTGCCAGTCGCCAAGAACGGCGCGCCACGGGGTATTTTCGGTGAGCCAGTGCTTGTCGTGTCCAAAGGGCAGCTCCCATAAATAATCGGCGGTGAATTTCTGCGTCTGGTTGAAACTGGAAAGCCCGCGCTCCGCTGATAGATCGAAAGGATTCTGCGCCACGTTGGCCGCGCCTCCGCCCGAAGATGCTCCGCCTCCGCCCGCGCCCGTACCGCCCGCGCCTAATCCAGGAGGGTTTGCGCCCGACGTAGCGCCCGCGCCAATAGAAGACGCATCGTCTAGCGATTTGGAAAATGTGTATGTGCCGCCGAGGGAAAACCCTTTCGCTAACCGCTTGCGCAGCCGCACCGTTCCTGCGTTTGCCTCCGAGTCCGCCACCGAACTTTCGTATGTGAAGGCTTGAACCCCGGGAATGCGAATCCCGGTCGCGGTTCGGTTCGGAGCTTCCAGAATGTCGAGATCGGTTCCCTTGGTTCCCGTGTAATCAATATTCAGCAGAATCGTGGGACGAATCTGCTGTTGAATATCCAGATTGCGAATCTGCACATAGCCCAGCCGGTAATTCGGATTCACCGCATAATCGTTGGTGATGCCGGTCGCCGCAGGAAACCCGTTCTGCAGCGTCAGGTTCGGGAGAGACGGAAAAGCCGCCTGAACGTTTGTCGCCGTAGTGGAAAACGGTGGCTGAAAAGCAAGCTGTTGCGCCATGCCCTGATACGCGCCCGTGTTGTAGTTGATGCCATAACCGCCGCGCACCACGGTTTTCGAGAACGGCTTCCACGCAAAACCCACGCGCGGCGCGAAGTTGTTGCGATCCGGCCGCACCAGGCTGGCCGGCAATCGTCCGTTATACGGCCCGGGCTGGCCCGGTTGAATCGGCGTCACCGCCGGTGTGAGCGCCGGATTATTCACCAGCACTCCGGGCGAAAGATCGAGATTCACAATGCGATTGTTGATTTCCGTGAGCGGAGAAACGTATTCGTAGCGCACGCCGAGATTCAGCGTCAGATTCCCGCGCATCTTCCATTCATCCTGCGCGTACAGATCCCAGAAGTTACCGCGAAAATGATTGTTCTGCCCGAACTGCTCCGAAGTCTGCTGCGGCAGTCCCAGCAGAAAATCCGCAAAGTCGTACCCTGTCCCCTGCACGGGGCTCCCGCTGTCGAGTTGCGAAGTATTGAGGCCGCTAAAGACAAACGAGCCGCGCGGATTGCTGTCCGTTTCCGTATTCACTTGCACGCGGCGGAAATCCCCGCCCCATCGCCAGGTGTGCTTGCCGTGGTTCCAGATCACGTTGTCGGTGAAAGTGTAAGTCTGGTTTCTGGTGAGCGCCGGAGTCGTGTCCTGAAGACTGCCGATGTCGGTAAACGACAAATTCGGCAACCCCCAGTCAAACGGATTCGTCGACACTCCCCCGATCCCCAATTTGCTCGTAATGTTGTCATTGAACGCGTACAAGTTCTGCGTGTGCGACCGGTTGCGGTTAAAGTCCACACGAACAATGTTGGTCAGCTTTCCGATGCTCCGCGTGTAAGAAATCGGAACGTCGAAGCTGCGCACCGTCGTGCTCCCGCCCACGCTGGGAAAGGGATTGGTCAGGTTCGCGCTCGACTGGTGGTAATGAAATCCAACCTGCAAGCTGTTGCGCGGAGCGTTGCGCCCTCCGCCGCGGCGCCCGCCCGCGGGGGCCGCGCCGAAGCTGTGGTTCACCCGCACATTCAGATCGTCGCTGTCGCTGATGGCCGCCGTGACGAAGTGAAAGTTCTGGAAAGTTCCCGCGTTCGCCAGATTCGGCAGCGGAATATAATTCAACAATCCCAGCGCTACGCAACTTGCGGCTCCAGCCGTGGGAATACAAGCTCCTGACGGCGAGAACGTTGGCAGTGGAATCTGGTTGCCCAGGAATGGAGTGTTCGTTGCGGGATTGAAAAGTTGTACCTGCTGTCCTTTTTCTTCTCCCGAGGCGTAGTCGATCCCGGAAAAGTTTCCTTGCCGCTCCTGCAGCGTCGGCACCGTCGAAAACTGATCGAAGGGATTCTCCCCATGCTTGCCGTTGAAATTGACGAAATAAAAAGTCTTCGTCCCGCCGTGATAAATATGTGGAATGTTCAGCGGCCCGCCCACGGACCCCCCGAAACTATTCTGCAAGTATCCCGGCTTCTCCACCGGCTGCCCAGTGAGTGAAAACGGCGCGGCATTCAGAGCCGCATCGCCAACGCCGTAATAGACCGATCCATGCGGGCGATTAATGTCGAACCCTCGCCGCCCAAAAACCATCGGCCCGCCGCCACCGAACCCTCCGCGACCACCACCGCCGCCAAATCCTCCGTCGCCAAATCCTCCGCCTTGTTGGCGGGCCTCATTGAAACGCTGCTGCATCTCGTCGGCGCTCATGGCGTTGAACGAATTGGAAGTATTGCCCGAAACCGCCACCGATTCCGTTGCGCTGTTCGGAGCAATCCCCGGCACCGGCATCCCCGAAGGCACAACGTCACTCAGCGAGCTGCCGCCGGCATCCTGCCCCGCTCCACTCTGCGAAACGGAAAGATTCTGAAACCCGCGCCCGCCGCCATTTGCCCGCCGCTGCTGGTCCTCAGTGCCACTGCGAGCCGCAGTATTGCCGGCCTCGTTGCTGCGAACTTCATTGCTGTGAACTTCGCGCGCCCGCGACTGCAGCACTAATTCAAAATTCTGCTGCACATCCTGATGATTTGCATCGAGCGTCACGTCCTGCTCGCTTCCCGCAAACGCCGCCATCTGCACGCGCACGGAATATTTCCCGTCGGCGGGAATCCGCAGCACATAGCTGCCATCCACATCCGTCCACGTAGTGACTTGTTCTTTGGTGGCCGTGTTCGTGGCGGAAACTCCCGCGCCCGGAATCGGCATGTTCCCCGATTTCACCACCCCGTGGATGCTTCGCGGCGAAGGCGCCGGAGCCGTACCTTGTTCGGCGGCTTGCCCCCACAGCGCCTGAGGATGCAACACGGCGAAGCTGAGAAAGGAAAAAAAGAAGATGACTTGCAGCACGAACTCAGGGCGCGGTCCGCCCTTCACCCAAAAGCCCGGCAGCCAACCACGGGAACTCGTCATAGCTCGTGCAGACGCAGTGCTGTCTTTTCGGATCATACCGCCCCGCCCCCGCGCCAACTGTAAAGTTTTGTGGCGTTTTTTCTAAATTTGTCTCCATGCAACGCCCCACGAAAAGCCTTGCGAAACCCCCGCCAATCGCCCCCATCCCCGGTCCCAACTCACCAATTTCGCTTCGCACGCATCAAATTTTTGTTTCCCGCTGGCCCCAGCGGTCCCGTTCCAATCGTAGAATATTCCCTGGAGATCTGGCCCGTGTTTGTCCGATCCGTATTCGTCCAACTCAAGTTCACCCAACTCATGTTTGTCCGACTCATGTTCCACAACCAACGTCGCCTTGCCGGTGCACCTGCCCACGGCGTCTGCACCCGCCGCGCGTTCGCGTGTCAAAGATCCGTGCGTGCGATTGCTTCATCTCTCGTCGCAATCGCTGTGCTCACCAGTCCCGCCACAATGCTTGCCCAGCACGCGGGCGGCGGTGGCGGACGCAGCCAGCCCGGCGCCAACTCCAGGCCCGTAATCTGCGTGCATGACTGTGTGGATCCTCACACCGGACTCGGCCCCGGCGACGATCGCAATCTCGAACGCCTGATGGCTGTGCAAGCCACACCGGAGCAGACCACATCGTTCAATAGCTTCTTGAAGGATGTGCAAGCCGCCCGAGATCAACTGCAAACCTTCACCCGGCTTTTGCGGACGGTCCCGGCGCCATCGGCGCCTTCCGATCGCGCATCCATTCCGGATCAGACCATTCTCGATCAGACCATCGAAAAGGTCCGCGCCGCCAGCCAGAATTTTCTCGCCTCATTTTCTTCCGTGCAAAAGTCCGGATTGAAAGACGTCACCAAGAAAGTGGAAAACGCGGATTCCGATCTCGACAAACAGAAAGCCGCGTTCGATCGAACCCTCCAGACCGCCAAAGCGGAGAGCGCGCCGATTGCCGCCTCCGCCGCCAATCTCGACACAGCTCTCGCCAGCTTTCAAAACCAGCAGCTCGCGCTCGGCAGGGAAATGAGCATTGTCCTCCCCTCCGACGATCAGAACCTGGCCTTCATTCTCCCCTCGGTGGCGAACACGGTCGACCTCGCTGGCCGCTCCATCTCAATGCCGCTCTCGGGCGCGACGGCCCGCACTTCCGCGGCAGACGGGCAGAATCAGTTCAGCCTCAGGGTGGTCGCCGATTTTTCCGACCTGCAGCAAAACATCACCGGCATTCTGCGCTCCCTGCTAACGCTCTCTCCCCGCTGCGGCGAGCGCCTTGAGATTCAACATGCCTTGCTCACCCCTCTCGATCCCGCCAGCCTCGTGGTAATTAACCTGCATTTCGAGCGCTGGATTTGCCCCGCCGGAAGCCCCATGGAACTGGCCTCTGGCGATGCCACCGTTGAGGTCAAGCTCACCGCTTCGGTCGACGAAAACCCGGTCGGACAAAATTCCGCCGAACAGAATCCGGTCAAAGCAATCACAAGCTTGCATCTCGCATCCGAGTTTGGCCGCGTCGATGCCGAAGGCTTGCTGCGTGACTCGCTTCTTTCCGGCACTCTCGGCGACACAGTACGCGAGCAAGTCGCCGCATCGCTCTACCCAGCCATGCAGAAAGCCGCAGACCTCAAGGCCACGCTTCCGCCCGCCGCGCAAGCGTCTGCCACCATCCGGAAAGCGCAGTTTCAGGATGCCGGCGCCGGCCAGTTGAGATTGGTTCTGCAGGGCCAGTTGCAGCTTTCCGACGAACAAACAAAACAATTTGCGGCCCAGCTCAAGCACCCCATGTCCGCCCACGAAACATCACCTCCATAGTGTTAGGAGGCTGCGGAAAAACTCCACGAGCGTAACCTATGGGCCACGAACCTACCGTGTAGGCCATTATGGAGGAGCGGCGTAGGTCATTGTGGAAGAGCGGCCCTTCAGGGCCGCGTTAGCATCAAGTCAGCGCGGGCTTTAGCCCCGGTGGTCGTCCTCTGTCCGCGGACTGTGGTTTCCCCCCAAACCCTCTTTCTCAAGGAGTGGCTTTCAAGGCTTAGATCCCGCCTCACGTATAAGTGCGTAAAGTTATGCAAAGATTGCTCGAATCTTGTTTTCTGCCGCAACTTCAGGCGCATAATTCCGTTCATAGATGTAGACAACCCAATCTAGAAAAGATCAATCTGAAAAGCTCGTTGCAAACAGTTCGCATTGAAAAGGAGATCCCCTATGCTCAAGCAATCCCTGCTCGCTCTTATCGCCGCCGGCGCCATCTCAATCGCCGCACCTTTCGCCGCGGCTCAGGATAACGCTCCCCAGAATAACGATCAGCAATCCGCTTCACCGAACCATGGTCGGCGTCATGGGATGGATCCGGACCAACGCACCCAGGAGCTGACCAAGAAACTCAAACTCACCACCGACCAGCAAGCCAAAGTCAAAGACGCGCTCGAGTCCGAACACTCCCAGATGGAGAGCATTCATCAGGACAGTTTGCTTTCTCAGGACGATCGCCGCGCCAAGATGATGGATCTCCGCAAGGGCACCGACACGCAGATCCGCGGACTTCTCGACTCCAATCAGCAGAAGAAGTGGGACGAGATGGAGGCCCGGCGTGGCCAATGGGGGCAGCACCATGGCCAGGGCGCGCCCGACCAGCAGGCCCCGCCACAGCAACAATAGCAATCCGGAAAGCGAAGGCCGGCCGCTGTTTCGTCGAGACACGCCGGCCTTCGTTGTGCTCCATCGCCGTCCGGTTGGGACATCGTCAGCCCTGAAGCTTCCACTCCCAGCCGCGTAGCCGCCAATCTTTTCCTTCCCCAACTACAGCGCCCACGTATCGCCCCTCTGGGCGAAGAGACCGCAGTCTCCAGCGAGAACCATCGTCCGCCTGCAATCGTGTGGGCTCTCCCGGCGTGAGTGAAACGTGAAAACTCTTAAGAGGGATTTGCAATCCTTCGCCCCGCGCCTTGATGTAGGCCTCCTTACGCGTCCAACAAAGGAAAAAGCCTTCGTCCTGCACGGCCGGCGGCAAGCTTCGCAGTTCCATCACTTCTTGCGGAGAAAAAAAACGCTCGGCAATTTTCTCGCCTGCGAAATCAGGCCGCACGAGCTCTACGTCGACTCCCACTTGCCGTCCAACCGCGAACGCAAACAAAGCCACGCCATGCGAATGCGATACATTGAACTGCACCGGCCTTTGAGACGACTCATTCCGCAGCGCCGGTTTGCCCTGAGGTCCGTAGTCAAATTCAATTTCATCCGGGGTCTGGCTCAAGTACCTCCCGAGCAGTTCGCGGAGAATTCCCCGCGCCGCAATATAACTGTTTCGGTCCGGCTGGAAAACGAAACGCTGCGCTCGATTCTTTTCGTCCGGTGCAAGCGTGCCCTCGAATTGACGAAGCACTCGCTCGCCGCAATCAAGAGAAGCCCGCCAGACGTGAACCTCGTCCTCGTCGAGCGCCAGCCGTTCCGGCCCTGGTTCCCAGGAGTCGGCCTCAGCCGCAGCGCCATTTGCCTGTCCATCGGCCATAGGTCTTCCGCAGGTCAAAAGTCAGAATGCAAAAGTAACAACAGTTTACTTCAGCCATTCTGACCCCTAACCCCTGATCCCTGACCTTTGCCCCCTGCCCCCTGACCCGCGCATCGTGGCACGCCGGCAATCTGGGAAGCTCCGCGACGCCGGTTCGGACAGTGATCGCGCAAAAGGCAGATCCGGCAGCTTGGTTTGAACGCCAGGCGAAGAATGAAAAGGCCCAGCAAGCTATAGAAGGCCGCTAAGAAATATCCGAGGTGAACGAGGAACATTGTGCAATCCTTTGGGGTGCTAGTATCCTCCGCTTAGAACAGCGGGCCTGTGACCGGGGGCACGGATGGATGTGCGGGCGATCACGTGCAGGTTCGTCCGACTGAGATGCCATGATCAAGCGGTCCCCAAAATCAGTGTTCCTCCTTCTGTGTGCAGTCTCCGTGGTTGCGGCGTGGCAACCGTTGCGAGATGCGCTCTGGCTGGCCACGCACGATGACGAATATACCCACCTGCTGCTCATTCTTCCGGCGGTGGCGGCCTTGATTTGGCTGAAGTTATCCGGATCAGAGCGGCGCTCTGAGGAAGCGATGGTGGCTCCGTGCCTTCGCGCCGGCCTGATTCTGCTGTGCACCTCCCTCCTGGTGGTGGGCTTCGCAAGGAGGCGTGTGGATCTAGCTCAGGATGAGCGACTTACAGCCGACATCCTGGCCCTTGTGACATGGTGGATCGGCTCATTTGTTCTCTGTTTTGGCGCTCGACTTTCGCGCTTCCTGCTCTTTCCGCTCGGTTTTTTGTTCCTGCTGGTGCCACTGCCGCGGTTTCTGGTGAATGGGATCGTGGACTGGCTGGCGCAGGCATCAGCTCTTACCGCTCATGGCATGTTCTTCGCGGCCCGCGTGCCCGTGACTCAAAACGGCGTCTTTCTTGATATTCCAGGCTTGACCGTGGAGGTCGCCAAGGAGTGCAGCAGCATCCGTTCCAGCTCTATGTTATTGGTAACAACGATGATTCTGGCGCAGCTCTTGCTGCGCACCACGTGGCGAAAGTGGTTGATGATCGCGCTGGCCATTCCTGTTTCCGTGGCCAAAAATGGCCTTCGCATCTTCACGATTGCAATGCTCGGGACGCGTGTGGATCCATCCTATTTGACTGGAAAGCTCCATCACCAGGGGGGAATCGTCTTTTTTTCGATTGGTCTCGGCTGCATGTTCTTTGTATTGTGGATCTTGCACCGGAATGAGCGATCACATTTTTCTCCGATGGACCACGCAGGCTAAAGTCTTGAACAGAAAGGAAATCGGGGCGTATCTATCACTTCCGTGCATGAAATCATGCTTTCCACTGCGGATGCGAGCCACGCGTAACTCGTCTTTATTCTTAGCTTTAGTGGTCCTCGCGATCATCGGTACGACGCAAACTGCCTGCACCGGCTGCCGAACTGCCGCCGATCCCACACCAACCGAGAGGCTGGAGCAAGCTCTCAAGCGCCGGGACGCGCTCACGCCAGCGCAAGCACCCGCAAACAGCTCTCCCGCGGCGGGCCCAACCCTGAAATGCCCCCCGCTGAATGCTTCCATGGTGCCGACCACGCCACCCGCGAGTGGAGGGCACCGCGTGACGCTCACATGGAAGGCCAGCGCACCGGCAGACTCCAAACATGCCGCCGCCGCCGGTTATTGCATCTATCGCGGTGCACCTGGAGATCCCAACCCCGGGTTGATGAACTCCATCCCACTTCGCGGGACAAGCTGCATTGACGAGCTGGTGGCGAACGGCGGTCGCTACTCCTACGTGGTGCGGGCGATTAGCGCCGGTGGCTCGACCAGCATCACTTCAAACCCCGCGCCCGTCGAAATTCCGCCCACAGGATCAAGCAAATCCCCGGTCTCCGCAGCTTCACCACCGCTCTGCCGAGGCGCGGCCTCAGCGAAATAATGGTTAACGCCCTCGAGGGGCGCCGCCAGGCCGCTGGACGCAAAGGATTTGTGTTACCGGCTTGACAACCGGGTGTACAATTCCGCCTGCCCGTCAATTGCACCTATTTCTGGGCATATTTTTGACGAGCGTTTGTCCAAGCAGAAATATCAAAAAACCGGAGGGTAGGACCATGGATCGATCAGCTCGGCTGCACATAGTCGGAAAGATCACATATTACCTGGGATGGATTTCCCTCATCTGTGGGGGACTGGTCCATCTGGGCATCGCCAGGGCCATGTTCACGGCGCTGAGCCTCACCAAGCGCAATCTGTTCGAAGTCGCCGTCGTGTGCTTCGTCATCTGCATGGCGTCGGAAGTTCGTGCTCTGGGCGCGACCGAAAAAGAGGTCCCCGTCATCGTAAAGAGGCCTGCGGCCGCATAGGCGGTCTCGTCCGAGCCTCCGGGACCCCTGTTTAGAGCAAACTTCTCCCCCACTTCTAACCCCGTTGACCGCAAGGGCTTAACCCCGGCGGCCAGGACATTCCTGCGGGCTTCAGTATGACGGGCGAGGAAGTGGTTTCGGGGGCCGGACCGTTTTGCGTCCGCTGGTCGCCGACGCCCGACGCCATTCATGAGCCAATTCTGGCACGGACTTACAGGCAGACCAGCATAGTTGCAATCGCTTGCAACTATGGCAAAAACTCTCATCTTGACAGCCGTTTCGATGGGAAGTACCGTAAACACTGCCGCACTGTATGCGCGGCAATATTAACGTGATGTGACAGGAATTTCAGTGAAGAATACATTGATGGTCGCCGCGGTGCTCTTTGCCTTATCTCTTCCCATGTGGGCGGGTTCGCCCGACTGGGACAAGGATAAGCACAAGAGGCAAGAAGCTGTTCCTGAAGGTGGGAACTGGCCTGCTTACACGATTGTTTCGGGTGCCGCGTTGCTGGGGGGCTTGATGCTCGCCCGGAAGCGCCAAACCGGAGCCGTCGCCGACAAAAGTTAAGCCCAGCGGAAAACGTCTGGTCGCTTTTACCCCCCTGTTATTTTATTTCCTCCCCTGGCCCTTCCCCAATTTTGTCTTACGTAGCGCGGGCGCGGCGCTCCGGGATATTTGTGCCTTCCGGGGGCTGAAGCCCCCTCCGATTTTAGAGACTAACGCGGCGCTGAAGCGCCGCTCTTCCACGGTGCTAACACGCCTCGCCTGGCGCTACATGCCTGAGGTCGCTTCGAATGACTTCCGCGACTTCGCCATGAGGCACACGCGAGCGGAGATCGCGTCTGGCTGAACAGCTGACGAATTTTCCTAGCTTGCTTTCAGACCGTTTGGAACCATGGGGAGTGAACGCAGGCGCTGGCCGGTCGCGTCGAAAATTGCGTTCGCAACGGCGGGGGCCACGCCGATCATGGGACATTCTCCCGCTCCAACCGAGGGTAAGTCCGTACGATCGAGCAGCACCGTGTCGAGAGCGGCGGGAACGTCGCTGAAACGCGGAACGCGATAGCGTGACAGCCTGCCGTTGAGGATTTTTCCATTTTCGAATTGGATGGCTTCGAAAAGCGCTCCACCGAGGCCCTGAATGTTGGAACCTTCGATCTGGTTGCGCAGGTTGTCGGGGTTAACGATGGCGCCACATTCGAACGCCGAAACCACGCGCACCACTCTCACTTCGCCGGACTTGTGATCGACGTTGACTTCCGCGAACGTGGCGATGTTTCCGAGTTTCTCGTAGCCTCCACCCATGCCGAAACCCTGGCCGGGCGCGCTCTTCGATGCTCCCCAACCGAATCTTTTGGCCGCTGACTGAAACACGGCGCGCAGCCTGTCGTTTTTCAAATTCTTGAGGCGAAATTCCAGCGGATCCAGTTTCAGCGTGTGGGCCAACTCGTCCATGTGCGACTCGCGCGCGAAATGGTTCGCCGTGGCCGCCAGCGCGCGGTAGGATCCCTGGCGCAAAGGATACTTCGTGGCGTGAAACACAATTCGCTGATTCGGAATTTCGTAGTAGGTGCGAATTCCAGCTGAGCCGGAATTGTAGTTATGAAATTCCCATGCAGTGATGGTGCCGTCGGAGGCGACTCCGCTCTTTACGTCAATCACTCCGGCGGGACGGAAGTAGGCCCACGTGAATTCCTCTTCGCGCGTCCACACGACCTTGACTGGACGCTTTGCGGCACGCGCCAGGCGCGCTGCTTCAATCGCAGTTTCGCCGGTATGCTTGCCGCCGTATGCCGATCCGGTGTCCGGCATCAGCACCCGTACTTTCTGTTCGGGAATGTGAAAAGCCTCAGCCAGTTGACCGCGCACGCCAAAGGGCCGCTGCGTGCCGGTCCACACGGTGAGATTGTCGCCATCCCATTTGGCCAGGGCCGCGCGGGGCTCCAGCGGAACATGAGCGATATAGGAAACCGTGAAGGTCCGCTGCAAGCGATGATCGGAAGAGGCCAAAGCCTTATCGACGGAGCCGGTTTCGTATTGATCTCCGTCGCCGGTGGGGTCGTCTCCCGCGGTTGTGTTCTTTCTCAGGTAATCGAAAAGCTCTTTGCTGGAAGGCTGCGGCTCGGATTTCCATTCCGCGTGAATCGCTGCGACAGCAGCCGAAGCCAGCGCCGCGCTGGGAGCCGCGACCCCGACGAAGTTGCCGTCGTGCACTACGACGGCGCCCATCTGCTCGGCTTTCTGGCTGTCGAGCGCAAGCAGCGTAGCTCCGAAAGATGGCGGGCGCAGCAGCTTTCCGTGCAGCATCTCCGGCAGCGTCTGGTCTGAGGGATAGCGGTGCTCGCCGGTGACAAACTCGCGGCCGTTTACCTTGTGAGCGGACTGGCCGGCCACTTTCCAACTGGCCGCCGGGATCAAGGGATCTTCCGCAGGGAGGGTCTGCGTGAGCTGTTGCCCTTTGAGCAACGCGGCGTATTCCACAGAGCGATTCGTCTGCGGATCGGTAATCTCGGCATTGGCGGCGATCAGATGAGCAGGGTCGGCGTGCCACTGGGCCGCTGCGAGTCCGATGAGCAGATCGCAGGCTGAGGCGGCGACTTTGCGCAGCTGCAGATTCATGGTGGGAGTGGTGCGGCTGCCGAACGTTCCCATGTCGAAGGGCGTCAGTTGCGTGTCGCCCATCACCAGTTCGATCTTGTTGATGGGAACGTGCAATTCTTCCGCGACCGCCTGGCTGAGAGAAGTGCGGATATTCTGCCCAACCTCGACCTTGCCGGTGTAGACGGTGACTGTGCCGTCTTCGCCAATGTGAAGCCAGGCGTCGATCTCTTTGGGGAGAGAGTCTTCCCCGCGCCGTCTCGCGCCACCCGATTCCTGCGCGGCTCCGCGATGCTTTAGAACGGAGACCACCAGGAGTCCGGCGCCGAGAAATTTAAAAAAGTCACGACGGTCGAGATCGAAGCGGTATACCGGAGCGGCTTGCAACTCGTAGCGCTCAGGCTCGAGGAGAATCTGGCTGGTTTTTTGGGCGCTGGTTTTTTCGATCGTTTTTCCGGTCGTTTTTTCGATCATCTTTTCGATCATCGGCTCGCTCCTTTCGCGGCTTGCGGCTGCGCCAGGGCGGATGCTGCCCTCTGAATTGCGCTGACGATCCGCGGGTAGGTGCCGCAGCGGCAGATATTGCCCTCCATGAAATCGACGATCTCGTCGCGCGTGGGATGGCGGTTTACAGCGAGCAGACTCACGGCCGACATGATCATTCCTGAAGTGCAGTAGGCACACTGCATGGCTTCTTCGTCGAGAAACGCCTGCTGCACGGGATGGAGGCGATCACCCGCGGCAAGGCCTTCGATGGTGGTGATCTGCTTCCCGGTGACCGCGCCGACCCTGGTGATGCAGGACCGCTGCGCTTTTCCGTCGACTAGAACGGTGCAGGCGCCGCACTGGCCTTCGCCGCAGCCATACTTGCTTCCGGTCAGGTCAAGATGATCGCGCAGAACAGTGAGCAGGCTGGTTTGGGGATCTGCGTCTAAGGTGTAGGCGTGGCGATTGATGGAGAGATGAATAGCGGCCATTGGAGGACCTCGCTCGAGGAGTGGCTTGCACAATGACTGATGTTCAAATGATATACCCGGGCCGTGGTCTCTGGCATGGCGGGGGCAGGGCGCTTTGGCTGGCGCTCCGCAGTTGTGGAGACTGAGATTTCCTTCGGCTTCGCTCAGAACAGGCCCTCCGCCGCGATGAAAAACGCGGCGTTCGGAATGACAAGGGCGAATCGAAATCAAAATCCCCACTTCTCGCGCAAAGAACGCGCGAGAAATGGGGCACCCTCAGGAGTGGAACTGCCGAGCTTTTTAGTTCACCGTGACTTTTAGCGGCGTGCAAGGACTGCTCTCGACGCCGCTGGAGTTTACTGAAGTGACGTCGTAGTAGTAGGTGGATCCCGAAGAGACTGAGTTGTCGGTGAAAGCTGTGGAGGCATCCAGCTCGGGGTTCATCTTGGAATACGTCCCACTCAGGCTGGGGCTGCGATAGACGTTGTAGCCCGAAACCTGAGAAGTGCTGGCATCCCATGAGAGATTCACCGTGTAGGCGGGTTCGACGCCTTTCCCGCCCAGAGCTTCGGCTGTGGGAGAATCGGCTGCGGTGCTGGCAAAATTGAGAGTGGAGGTTACCGTTCCGCCGGACTGCGGAGTGAAGAGGACGTCGAAGGAAGCGCTCTGGCCGGCGCTGAGAGTGAGCGGCAGCGTGATCCCACTCAGGCTGAACAGCGAGCTGCCCAGGGTGGCGGCGGAGATGGTGACACTCCCGCCCGCCGCGGTTATGGTTGCTGGTTTCGTGCCGGTGTTGCCCACCGTCACCGAGCCAAAACTCAAAGTTGCTGGAGCAACGGTAAGTTGAGCCGCGGCGGTGCCTCCTCCAGTTCCGGATAGAGGCACGGTGAGAGCGGGGTCGCCCACGTTGGATACCGAGAAATAGGTTGCCAGTTCCCCTCGCCATTTGGGAGTGAAGGTAACTTGAAAAGTCGCTCCCTGTCCGGCTTCCAGATAAACAGGCAGGGCCGGGCCACTCAGCGCGAAATCGCGGGAAGGTGGTGTTTCTTGTGAAATCGTGATCGTCGATGAGCCTTCGTTGGTCAGAGTGACAGCTAAGGTGGAGTGACTTCCAATGGCGACATTGCCGAAAGCCAGGCTGGAGGGGCTAGCGGCCAGCGACCAGTTGTGCACACCCCAGCCATAGGCGGGAACAGGCAGCAGGCTGTCGGAAGCGGTCTCGAACACCAAAGCCCCCGGCTCCGGGCTGGCCGATGTGGGGGAGAACACAACACTGAAGCCGACCCTCTCGCCGGCCTTCAGGACGAGTGGAAAGCTTAGTCCGCTCGCGGCGAAGGCCTGGTTTTCCACTTTCAAAGATTTCAATTTGACTGCCGCCGAACCGTTGTTGGTAAGAGTGGCGGGTAAAGTTTTGTTCTGGCCCACCACGACTTTTCCGAAATCGAGGCTGCCCGGAGTGCAAGCCAGATCCAGCGTAGCTCGCGCGACGGCTGGCAGGGCCACGGCGAACGACAGGGTGAGCAGCAGCGTTCGGATTGCAGCCGTTGGGCGGGAAACCGCGCCACTGGCGGGGGGAGCCATGTCCGCATTGTGGAGGCTGCGCGCCGGAAGAAAGAAGGTCTCAGTAGTTCATCACGGAACTAACGAGTACCGACTTGGGACTGCGCCACGCAAATTTCTTTGCAGGCGGCGTAAACGACGAGCGAGAGAATCGGACGACGCAGACTGGAGCCTGCGTCGTCCGGACTGGAGCGCGCCCATCCAGAATTACGGAATGATGGCCTGAGCGGGAGTGGACGGAGAACTCTCTACGTTGCTGGAGTTGACTGCGGTGGTCACGTAATAGTACGTCTGATTCGCCGCCACGGTGTTGTCGGTGTATGCGGTGGTGCTGTTGAGAGAAGGATTGATCTTTGAGAACGGGCCGGTGGAGGCTGCTCCGCGGTATACGTTGTAGCCCGTAACTTCGGACGTGCTGGGAGACCACGACAAGCCGACAGTGTAGACCGGCGTCACGCCGGTACCGGTCACGGGCTCAGCCTCCGTGGAGGTGGCAGCGTTACTGGTGAAAGATAATGTGCCTGACGCGGTTGTGCTGGTTTGTGGGGTAAACGACACGTCAAGGGAAACGCTCTGTCCTGCGGGGATGGTTAACGGAAATGAGGCACCGGTCAGGGCAAACTGAGCGCTGCTGCTGGCCTCGGAGGAAATGGTTACGGCGGCTCCGGCTGCGGTCAGGCTCAGAGCCTGATTTCCGGAGTTTCCGATCGTGACATTTCCGAAGTTTAACGCTGCCGGTGCGATGGTCAGTTGCCCGACAACGACTGCGGTTCCGGTGCCTGTAAGGGGAACGGTCACTGCCGGACCTTGTACAAAAATGCTGCCTCCGCTGGTTCCAGCGGATGGGGGCGCAAAGGCGACGGTGAAGGTGACGCTCTGCCCAGCCGGCAGCGTCAGCGGCAGGGCAGGCCCGGTGATTGAAAACACGGCCCCGCTCGTCTGCAGGCTGCTGATCGGAACCGCCCACTTGCGCGTGTTGGTGAGTACGAGAGGCAGGGTTGAGGTTGATCCAACGGTCTGCGAACCGAAGGAGACGCTTGACGGGGTGGCAGTGATCGACGGACTACTACTGCCGGTGCCGCTGACCGGAAGCTTGAGCCTGGCGTTGGAAGCGTTGCTCAGGAAGACGACGCTGCCTCCGGTATAGCCGGAGGTGGTCGGCGAAAAAGTTACAGTTACGCTCGCACTTTGTCCCGATGCCAGAAGCATCGGCAACGACGCAACGGACACGTTGAATTCAGCGTTGTTCAAATTTATTTCAGACACGGTTACGCTGCTGGCGCCGGTGTTGGTCAGGTCCATCAGCAGGGTTTCCGTTTCGCCAACGGTGACCGCGCCGAAGTGCAGGGCGCTGGAAGCGCAAGTCAATTGCTCAGGGCCCTGCGCCGCGTGCATGGGCAGGACGCCGAGCAGGCTGATGACTGCAATGTTGGTTATGAGGTTGACGATTAGACGGACGGGTACGCGCTGCGATATGGGAGGGGGGAGTCTCATAGCACTTTCCATACTGAAGGGAAAGCGGCGTCAGCAAAAGATTCCCGCCGTACAGTTTGGGTGCTGGCCGAAAGGCCAATACCTTACATTTGTTTTTTCTTAAGAAGGGACGTGTCACGGGTGGTTACTGCACAAATGTTAGTGCACAAGTCCGAAGGCACTTGAGTGGAACTCCATGACCTCTGCGAAATGCGAAAGAAAATAATCCACGCTGTGATCGCCGGCGTAGGCGTGATACTCGTGCGCGATTTTTTCTTTCAGCAATAGCTGGTGAAGCGCTGCGGCGCCTTTTTCGAAACCGAAATCGTCGTCCTGCCCGCAATTGAAATAAATGCTGAGCTTTCGCAAAGCGATGATATTTCTCTTAGCCAGAACGAATGGACTGTTTTCGTTCCAGTGAGCGACATCGATCGGATTGCCGAAGACAGCGGCTAACACTTTGGCTCCTTCCGGGCCCGATTGTGCCGCCGCGTCAAGTTCATGGGGAGCTTCCGTGATCAGGGCAGGGCTCTGAGCGCTGACAGCCGAAAACATCTCCGGATGTGCGAACGCCATCCGCAGCGCGCCATAACCGCCCATGGAGATCCCGCTGATTGCCCGCCCTGCGCGGCCCGAGCGAATGCGATACTTGTTTTCAATTTGCGGGATGAACTCGCGCAGCAGGAAATCGCTGTAACGCACGGAGCCGTCGGCTGAGTTGATGTAGAAACTGCGTTTGCCCTCTGGTTCGACGATGAGAAAGTCTCCCATCTTCCCCTGGCGGTGGAGATCGTCGAGCAGGCTGCCGCCGGTGTCGAACAAGGTTTGCTCGTTGCCGCCGAGACCGTGCAGAAAATAAAGCACGGGATAGCGCGCATCTTTTGCGGAAGCGGATTTATCGTTGTAGCTGCCCGGAAGGTAGACGCAGTAGTGGACTACCTGTTTCAGAATCTTGCTATTCAACGCCGCGCAGTTGATGCGGCTCTGCGCGCGTGCCGACCCGAGAGAGCATACCAGAAAAACTAACAAGATGCCGAGTAGCGTGCTGAAGGTTGTGCTGAAAACGTGACGCATGAGTTCAGTTTACTCGTAGCGCAACGCTTGCACGGGATCGAGCCGGGCGGCGCGTCCCGCCGGATACAGGCCAGAAATCAAGCTGACCACGACCGCAAAGCCGATTGCGAACAATACCAGCCACCACGGCACCGACCAGAAATTGTCTGCGGGCAAAGACTGGCGGCGCAGATAGATGTTGGTTCCAGCGTTGATGACCTTGCCGATGGCCCAGCCCAGCGCGACTCCAGCCATGCCGCCGAGAAGGCCCATGGCTCCGGCTTCGGCGAAGAAGAGCTTCTTGACATCGCCGTCGCTGGCGCCGATGGCCTTCATGATTCCGATTTCGCGGCGGCGTTCGAGAATGGCCATGACCAGCGTGTTGACGATTCCGATGGAAGCGACGGCCAGCGCCAGGCTGCCGAAGATTCCCAAAAACACGTCCAGCACCTTGAAAAATGTTTGTATGCTGCGGCTGGCGTCGAGAATCGAGAAAGTGGTGAATCCCATTTTCTTGATCGCGTCCTCGACGGTCTGCACCTGGCTGGGTTTTGCCACTTTCACGCTGACCGACGAGTAAACCGGCAGATCACTGGCCGCGCGCGAAACTTCCCGCAAATCGGTAGCCTGCATCACATGCAGCCCCTCGGCCAGCTTGAGCGGGAGAAAAACTTTTGCCCGCGTGGGGCCGCGCATGCTTTCCGGATCAAGATCGGCAACTCCCACGATCTTGAGCTTCTGTTCGCGCGAAACCACGGAGTAAGCAGTGCTGGCCAGTGCGTCCGCTGGACTCGCAGAAGTCGGCGTCGACGGCGTGGCCTCGCGCTGGGCGTAGCGCATGATTAATTCCTTGCCCAGCAGCGGCGCGGCCAGGTCGGCAACATTGGGCTCCGGCGTGCCAAGTTTGGGAGTCTTGCCCAGCAGTTCCTCTGCGAATGATTTCTGCAGAATGGCTTCGGGCGCGGTGTCGGAAGAAAAATAATTTCCCTGCATTCCTTCGAACGCGTCATTCGATTTGGCCGAGGCAGGCAAGGCGGAAACTGTTGTCAGATGAGGCTTGTCTTCGTAGCGCAACTCAGTGTTGAAACGAATATCGGGGTAAGCTTCGACCACATTCGGGAGGTGCTCGATTTCCACGCGCGCGGCTTCATCCAGAACGCGGCTCTCGCCGGGCGCGGGTCCGTTGCGTTCTTCTTCACGGCCCATGCCGCGCATTTCGCGGCGCGAACTGACGATCACGGTGTCGAACAGTCCTGACTTCCCGAGCCGCCGCGAGGCCAGTTGCTGCAGTCCAATGCCGAGCGAAAGCATGGCGACCAGAGAGGCCACGCCCACGGAAATGCCAACTGTAGTGAGCGAATTCCGCAGCAGGGATTCGCGCAGGTTGCGCAGCGCCAGTTCGGCGAGGTCGGGAATCTTCATCGCTGTACTCCACTGGTTTGAGCGGACGCGGTCGTCGGGACATTTGGACGATCGTCGATCAGTTTTCCGTCGGCCAGAAAAATCATTCGTCGGGCATAGCGTTCGGCGAGAGCGCGCTCATGCGTCACCATGACTACAGTCATGCCCAGCCCTTCGTTGAATTCGCGAAGCAGGTCCATGATCTCGGTTCCTGTGTGGCTGTCGAGGTTGCCCGTGGGTTCGTCGGCTAGCAAAAGTTGCGGACGATTGATCAGCGCGCGGGCCAGCGCGGCCCGCTGCTGTTCGCCGCCCGAGAGTTCGCTGGGACGATGATTGGTCCGCGCCTTCAGGCCCACCCGATCCAGCGCTTCCCGAGCCAGACCTTCACGCTTGTCGCGATCCACTTCCGCGAAGCGTAGCGGCAGCTCCACATTTTCTGACAGGGTCATGCTGGCGATCAGATTGAACGATTGAAAAACCATGCCAACCACGTGCAGCCGGTACTTGGCCAGCTCCTCGCGCGAAAGCTGCGCCAGATCTTTATCTTGCACCACCACACTTCCCGAGGTCGGACGATCCAGGCCCGCAATCAGATTCAACACGGAAGATTTTCCGGAGCCGGAACTGCCCAGCAGCGCAACGAATTCTCCGGAGCGCACTTCGAGAGAAACTCCGTCGACCGCGCGGATCAGGGTTTCACCCATGCGGTAGTGGCGGCAAAGATTTTCGGTGCGGATCGCACCATTCGCGGGAGGATTTCCTGGAGCAGCGGCCATAGGTCTAACGAATTTCTCCTCGCAACACGCCGAGGGCGTCGGCGGGCTTGCCGCCGCCGTTGCGGCCTGGCAGGGAATTGCCGTTCTCGTCGACGCCGGCACTGTCTCCCTCGCCCGGCGCCAGAAATAAATTTTGCTCCACGCCCTGCTGCCTCGTGTAGAGATCGTAGTAGCGGCCCCGCGCAGCGTAGAGTTGCTCATGCGTGCCCCGTTCCACGATCTGCCCTTGTTCCATGACCAGGATCTGGTCGGCGCGGCGGATAGTCGAGAGCCGGTGCGCGATTGCGAACGTCGTACGTCCCTGCATCAGGTAAGAGAGCCCCTGCTGGATGGTCTGCTCCGATTCTGAATCGAGGCTCGATGTCGCCTCGTCGAGAATCAGGATGCGCGGCTCGGCCAGAATGGCGCGCGCGATGGAGATGCGCTGGCGCTGCCCGCCGGAGAGTTTCACGCCACGTTCGCCCACAATTGTGTCGTACTTGTCGGCAAAAGATTCGGCAAACTCGTCCACGCGCGCGATCTCGCAGGCACGCATGATGTCCGCCTCGCTGGCATCGGGTCGCGAGAAAGCCACATTTTCGCGAATGGTCCCATCGAACAGGAAAGATTCCTGCAACACGACTCCGAGCCGCGTGCGGTAAGAATCGAGACGCACCGTACTCAAATCCACTCCGTCCACCTGAATTCTACCTTTCGTGGGCACGTAGAAGGCGGAGATCAGGCCGATGGTAGTGGACTTGCCGGATCCGGAAGAGCCCACCAACGCCGTGACTGTACCGGGCTCAGCACGAAACGAAATGTTGCGCAAAACTTCCCGGTTTCCGTCGTAGCTGAAGCTTACATTGTCGAACTCCACGGTGCCCACGATGTCTCGAAGAACCGCGGAACGCGTAGGATCTTGATCTTCCGGCCGTTCGGCCATGATCTCCTGCGTGCGATCGAGTCCCGCCAGAGCTTCGGTTAGTTGCGTTCCAATGGAAACGATCTGCATGATCGGCGCAACCAGAAAGCCCAGCAGCAGCGTGTAGGAAAAGAAGCCGCCGACAGTCAGAGTACCGGCCGCGATCTGATGCGTTCCCACATACATGGTAACGGCGCCTACGCATCCCAGCAGCACGCTGGCTGAAAGGCTCATCACCGAGGTGGCGGTGAGCGTGCGCATAACGTTATCCAGCAGGCGGCGGACGCCTTTGGCAAAAATCGATTCCTCGCGCTCCTCCGCGTGGTAGCCCTTGATTACGCGCACACCACCCAAAGACTCTGTGAGCCTGCCCGTAACCTCGGCGTTGATCTTGCCGCGCTCGCGAAAAATCGGACGGATGATTGCGAATGCCTTGTTCAATGCGATTGCAAAGCAGAGCAGCGAGCCGACGGCGATGAGAGTCATCTGAGGACTGGTGCGGAACAGTAAGACCAGCGCAATGCCGGAAGTGAGAATACCGCCTGCGAAATCCACCAGACCCGTGCCCAGCAGATTGCGCACACCTTCTACGTCACTCATGATGCGCGACACCAGATTCCCGGTTTTGTTGGTGTCGTAGAAGGCAACCGGAAGGCGCGAAATATGAACCTGCACCTGCTCGCGTAATTCGGCGATCAGGCGCTGTGCTGCCTTCGACAGAAGCTGCGTCAGCGAGAACGAGGTAATACCCTGGATCAGCGTGGCGGCAAGAACCAGCAAAACCAGCGGCCGCAGTTGGTTCATGTGATGCTTGTTGATGACCGTGTCAATCAGGAACTTGGTGGAGTACGGCAGCACCAGCGCCGCCACCCGGTTGATCGCCATCAGCACGAGGCCCAGCGCCAGCAGCCAGCGCCGGGGGCGCATCAGCTTCCAGACTTCCGGCAGAACCGCCTTTAGTCGTTGGGATTTCGCGAGCTTCTTAGGATCTTTCTCTGCGGAACTCAATCTTCTGTTTGACTCCGTTCGAAAGCAGTTTGCTTCAATTATTCTGCGTTGTAAGCGGGCTTCGGCAACCGGGCTTCGGGCTTCGGCAATCGGGCTTCAGCAAAGCCCAGGTTCCTGATCTGCTGGCCGGCGCGCCTGACTGAAATTCGCTTTCGCCGAAGCCCGAAAGCTGAAGCCCGAAGCCCGCGATTGTGACAGCTCCGACGCCGCCGATGTATGCTCGGGGCGTGTCTCGCCCGTCCTCGCCGGACCGCTCGCCGACTCCAGGCCTCGCCCTGGGCCTGCTGGTCACGCTTTCCGTGGTTCTGGCCTACTCAGCCTACATTACATGGCAGGTGGAAGGTTTGCGCAAGCTGCAAACTCAGCTGGTCGATCGGAACCGCAAGGATTCACTGGAGTTGTTGCGCATCCAGAACGATCTGAACCTGCTGGCCGTGGCCATGCGCGACATGGTCAGCAATGACGAGCCTTATCCGTTGACGGCGTGGTCGGCACAGTTTCAGCGCATTCGTACGGACCTGGACGATGCCATGCACATCGAGTCTGGGTTAGCGGCCAGCCGCACGCCCGAGCAGAGCGCCTTTCTGGCCAGCGAGTTTACTCAATTCTGGAACGCCGTGGAGCGCGTTTTTGCACTCGCTCACGACGGCAAAGAAAAGGAAGCGCGCGCGGAAATTCAGCTCTCCCTGCAGTCCCGGCAGGCCGCGCTGAGCACCGCCGTGGCCCGGCTGCTGGTGCAGAATACCGAGAACGAAGAACAGGCGGGGCAGCAGATCGTGCGGATTTACGACCGCGTGCAGCGCCAGGTCTACGTTTTTCTCGCCGCGACTTTGTTTGCGGTCCTGCTGACTGGACTTTCCTTGATTCGCTGGAACCGCCGTCTGTTTGCCCGCATGACCGAGCTTTCCGAACGGCGCAGCGAACTGGCGCAAAAATTAATTGCCACGCAGGAGTCGACGCTCCGCTATATTTCGCGCGAGTTGCACGACGAATTCGGACAAATCCTTACCGCGATCGGATCAATGCTGCGCCGTGCCGGAAACCAGGTGCCTGAGGGATCGCCACTGCGCGCTGATTTACAGGAAGTCCGCGAGATCGCCCAATCGACCCTGGATAAAGTTCGCAGCTTGTCGCAGGCGCTGCATCCTGTCATGCTCGATGAAGCCGGCCTGGAAAGCACGCTCGATTGGTATATTCCCACCGTGGAAAGACAAACCGGAATTGCCATATCCTATGAGAAGCAAGGCGAGCCGTTCGTGGTGGGTGGCGGCGCCGGCGTGCACATTTACCGTGTGCTGCAGGAGGCGCTGAATAACGTTGCGCGGCATGCGAGCGCAAAGCAGGCATGGGTGCGGCTGCGCTTTCTGCCGGCAGCGCTTGAGCTCGATGTGGAGGATCATGGTGTTGGATTCGCCGAGCGGCTGTCTCGACAGGGAATTGGCCTGGTAGCGATGCGCGAGCGTTCGGAACTGATGGGCGGGCAGTTGGTGATCTCGCGGCCGGCGGAAGGCGGAACGTTGGTTCATCTGATGGTACCAAGGGAGAAGGCGGAGTCTCATGGCAAAGAAGATCACAGTACTGTTGGTGGATGACCACAGCCTGGTCCGGCGCGGCTTTCGGCGCATGCTCGAAGACGAGCCCGACATGGCTGTCGTGGGCGAGGCCGGCGACGGAGAAAAAGCTGTCGAGCTGGCGCGCGAGCTGCGTCCGAAAGTGATCGTGATGGATTGCGCGCTACCGGGCATGAACGGGTTGGAAGCCACGCGCAGGATACTGGACGATTCGCCGGAGGTTGGCGTCCTCATGCTCAGCATGCATAGCGAGAGTACCTGGGTGCGACAAGCCATTGACGCCGGAGCCAAAGGCTATGTGCTGAAGAATGCGCTGGATCTGGAATTGGGATCCGCCATTCGCAAGGTGGCTGCGGGAGAAACTGTTTTCGATCCTCAGGTCGAACAGCAGTCGCCGTTGAAGGGAGAGCGCAACAGCCTGACTCCGCGCGAGCTCGAAGTCTTGCAGATGATTGTGGACGGCAAATCGAACAAAGAAATCGCGACCGTGCTTAACCTGAGCGCGAACACAGTCGCCGTTCATCGCGCCAACATCATGAATGCGCTGGGAATTCACAAGACGGCGGAGTTGGTTGTCTACGCCATCCGCGCCGGGCTGGTGAACGTTCCGTGAATCGCAGGTCTTTTCTGCAGGGAGTGGCGGGCTTGGCATCGTGCGCGCAGTTGCCGCTGCTGCATGCAATGTCAGGTCAGGCGCTATCGGCCCGTGTGCTGGCACAGACTGGCGCAGCCGCCGCTCCGGGATTTCGTTTGGTCGACGTAACGGGTGAAGCCGGCATTCACTTCCAACACAACAGCGGAGCCTACGGCGGCAAACTTCTTCCCGAGACGCTGGGTTCGGGCTGCGCCTTCTTCGACTACGACGGCGATGGCTGGCAGGATATTCTGCTGATCAACGGCATGGACTGGCCCGGCCATAAAACACAACGCTCAACTCTGCGGCTTTACCACAACAACCGCAACGGCACCTTCACCGATGTGACCGTGCGCGCCGGGCTCAACATCGAACACTACGGCATGGGCGTAGCCGTTGGCGATTACAACAATGACGGTTTCCCGGACATTCTCGTTACCTGCGTAGGCCAGAACCGATTGTTTCGCAATACTGGAAAAGGCACGTTCGTGGATGTGACGACCGCCAGCGGCCTCGGCAAACGCGAGGGATTCAGCACGTCTGCCCTGTGGGTCGATTACGACCGCGACGGCCTGCTCGATCTTTTCGTCTGCAATTACGTGAAGTGGTCGCCCGAGCACGATGTGTTTTGCAGCCTCGACGGCAAGCACAAATCTTATTGCACGCCGGAGGCGTATCGCGGCGAGACTTGCTGGCTGTTCCACAATCGCGGGAACGCAACTTTCGAGGATGTCACGGCCGCCAGCGGCATTTTCGATAGCAGTTCCAAGTCGCTAGGGGTTGCCATGCTCGACGAGGACCGCAGCGGATGGCCCGATCTGCTGGTGGCCAACGATACGCAGCCCAACAAGCTTTATCGCAACCAGCGCAATGGCACATTCAAAGATGCGGCGGTGGAAGCCGGTCTTGCCTTCAGCAATGAAGGCAAGGCACGGGCGGGCATGGGCGTGGACGCCGCCGATTTCGAAAACTCAGGGCATCCCGGCGTGGCCATCACCAATTTTGACAATGAGATGATCGGCCTCTACCAGTCGAACGGAAAGACCTTCGAAGATATTGCCGCCGCGAGCGGCGTGGGGATGGCCTCCAAAACCAGCCTGGGCTTCGGCTGCGTTTTTCTCGATGCCAATCTCGATGGCTGGCTCGATCTTGCGGTCGCCAACGGCCACATCGACGAAACCGTGCGCAACATTCGCGGCAACGTGGGCTACGCGCAGCCGCCGCAACTTTTCGTGAACGGCGGTAAGGGAGGAAGTTTTCGCGACGTGGCTGCAGATTTGGGCGGAACTTTCAGTCAACCGAAAGTGGGCCGCGGCCTGGCCTATGCCGATTTCGATCGTGACGGCGATCTCGACCTTCTGCTCACCACCAATAACGGGCCGGCATATCTGTATCGCAATGATCAGTTGGCCGGGAACAAAAGCATCCGGGTCCGCCTGGTGGGCACAAAGTCGAACCGCGACGGCATAGGAGCAACCGTGCAGATTTTCGACGGTGACTTGACTCAATCGCGAATGGTGAAGAGCGGATCGAGCTACTTGTCGCAGTCCGAACTTCCAGTTACGTTCGGGCTGGAGAAGCGCGACCATATCGATCGTGTCGTCGTCCAGTGGCCCAGCGGAAGAACGGAAGAATATAAGAATCTGACCGTGGGCCGAGCCTATGAGTGCGTGGAAGGAAAAGGCATTACGCCGCAACAGGGTTTTTGAATGTCCGCCTCTGCGCCCTTTTTACTTTTGGACCAGAGTTCCCGCCGCCACAATATCGATCTGCACCGAATCGTCCACTCGCAGAAACAATGCGCTCGGATTCTTCATTCCCCATTTCACATATGGGATCGTGAAGTGAAGAGTCGCTGTCCAATGATCTTCCGCGAGCTCTGCCGCCGCAGGGACTTCGATTTCCCGATCCACTCCGTGAATGGTGAAAATCCCGTGGACCTTCACGGCGGATTTTCCCTTAGGGTTGACGGTCCCTTCCACGCGGTCCGGGTGAAATGTAATTTCCGGATACTGTTCGCTCTCCAGAACCTCGCGGTGCATTTTGCCGTCCCGCATCTTGCTGCCAGTGTCGCCGCTCTTTGCATCCACTACGATTTCCCCGGTAAGCGTTCCCGCGCCCGGATCGAGTTGCAGCATTCCTCGCTTCAAGTGGAACGTTCCGTGAACGGTGTGCAGAACATCGCCTAGAGTGAAGCTGACATTAGTCTTGGTGGGATCGAGTTGCAGCGTGGACTGTTGAGCGGAAGCGACAGCGCTCGCTACGAGCAGCGCGAACAAAACGAAACTCAACCCGCTCCTCGGAATTTTCTGGCCAACTCGGATGGTCGCACGCATGAGGTTATGCAGTGAGCAGTCCCCATCCGAACGAGATTCCATCCAGAGCCACGCTCCGCGGCGACAACGCTCCCACGTGCACCGCCAGCAATCGCTCGAAGATTTCCGGCTTCCGGCGAAAAACCTGCAACGCCCGCCGTTGCAGCCACGGGCGCCCATCGAGCGTCAACATAAGCCGCGCCATCAATAACGGCCGCAACGCGAGGCGGCGATGCTCGGCCTGGTACGGCTCTAAATTGCCCGACCGCAAGCATTGCGCCAGGGCGACGGCCTGGCTGAAGGAGAGACCCAGGCCTTGTCCCGTGATGGCATCCACGGTGCCGGAAGCATCGCCGATCAGCGCAACATTGCGGCGGTAAACGCGCTTCAGCGTGCGGTTGGCCGTGAGCGCGCCCCGTTCGGCAGAAACAGCCTCGGCGCCGCGAAGCCGGGCGTTCAGCTCCGGAAGTGCTGTTAAAGCTTTATTCACGCGCAGCTTCGCATCGTGTGACGCGACTGCCACGCAAACTTCGTCGTCGCTCACCGCGGTGGCATAACCCTGACTGCGACCTCCCCAGTAGATCTCCATGTGATCGCTCCACGCCGTCGCACGATAATGCTGACGAAAAGCGTATCGCAAGCATGTGCTCGCACTCGCATCCAGGCCTGCCCAGCGGCGCACGCGGGAATTTGCTCCGTCGGCGCCCACGATCCACTTCGCCCGGACGGTGCGGTGTCCCAGATGAACTTCCTCTCCCGAGATGCCGGTGACTGCAGTCCGCCACAGTGACTCGACTCCATTTTCCGCAGCCCGCTCGGCCATGGTGGCGTGAAGCTTGGTCCTGCGAATCGAGAGGCCAACGCCACGGGAAGGGAACCGCGCTTCGGCCGACAATCCGGAACTGAAAAACCGGATTCCGCGAAAGGGATGCCCATCGCCACACTTCAACGTGATCCCGAGTCCCTGCAGCGCGAGCAGCCCATCAGGCATGAGACCCTCGCCGCAGGTTTTATCGATCGGCGCCTCGCCGGCATCGGCAACCACCACACGCAATCCGCATTGCCGCGCCGCGATTGCCGCCGCCAGGCCCGCCGGCCCTCCGCCGACCACAAACACATCGGTAGACTTCAACAAACCAAAACCTCACCACCGCAGAAGCAGAAGCTCTGAACAGAATCCCGGTCCCATCGCCGCGAGAAGGCCCAATGTGCCCGGCTCTGGACGACGGTTCCTCATCACGTCTTCGAGCACGACCAGCACCGACGCTGACGACAAATTTCCCACCCTGCGCAGGCAGGCCCAGGAAGGATCGAGCTGGCCGTCTCGCAACTCCAGTGCGTCTGCCGTTGCCTCCAACACCTTGGGCCCGCCAGTGTGCAGCACCCAGCTGTTAAGATCGCTCCGCCGATATCCATGTTCGGCAAGAAATGCGTCGACGTCGTGACCTAAATTTTCACGAATCAAGGTCGGCACTTCGGGTGAGAGAGTGATTTTGAAGCCTTTTTCGGAAACGTTCCAGCCCATCATCGGTTCCGTGTCAGGATAAAAGACAGACCGCGTCGCGAGAATCTCCGGTCCATTGGCGTTCATGTCATCCCCGGTCACGATCACTGCGGCGGAGCCATCTGCGAACAGGCCAGACGAAATCAAGTTCGCCACAGAAAGGTCGTCCCGCTGCAACGTCAACGAGCACAGTTCAACCGAGACCAGGGCCGCGGCCTGCGAAGGATACGCCCGCACATAGTCCGCTGCCCGCGAAATTCCCGCCGCGCCCGCGACGCATCCGAGGCCGAAAATCGGCACCCGCCGGATGTTGCGCGGCAACCCCATGCGATTGATGAGCAGCGCATCAATCGAAGGGCTCGAAATTCCCGTGACCGAAGTAAAGAAAAGAGCGCCCAACTGCTCCGGCGCCAGCCCGGCATGATGCAGAGCCCGACAGAGCGCTTGCTCTCCCAATTCCTGTGCCACTTTGATCCAGATATCGTTGGCCTGTCCCCAGGTCGTAATCTTCTGGTATTCCTCCGCGGGTATTGCCAGGTAGCGCCCATCCACCGTGACGTTGCGATGCAGGCGCGCGAGCGTCAGGGGATTCCTAAGCCGTTCGCCCCAATATTCCTGGAGCTTTTCCAGCAGGAACTTCTGCGAGTAGTAATGCTTGGGAAATGCGCTGGCGGCACTGGCGATCCTCATGGTTGTCTCGATCCGGTTTGTCGCGACTTGGGTTCTCGCATGAAGCCTGTCCCGGTATGCGGGTCTCGATCACTGAACCCGATTTCGACACGTTACACTAAAAGCCGCCTACGACAGGCCGTGCGGTCCATTCCGGTCGCGACCGCCAAACGCGTGCCGACGAAAAATATTCTTACAACTCCAGAGTCTGAAGTTGTCACTGAAGTGTTAAAAGCCTGCCCCGAAAATCAACACCGCTTCACTGCAAGATAGCGATGGACGAAGGGAATCCACCGGGCGAATAAGTAGCTACTTCTCCGAGCGTACCGTTGCCGGGGTCCAAGAGGAACACCTCGAGCGATCCGCCCTGGCCGCCCACCATCAGATAATTCCCATTCGGATCCGCAGCGAGCGACGTGGGTTGCTTCACCGTGGTGAACGGTGAGAGCGTAAGGATGGTTAACCCTCCGTCTGAGCCGATGGAATAGGCGCCCAGATTACCGCTGGATGAGTTGCTCGATCCCTGATTGGCAACATAGAGATACTTGCCCGAGGGGTCGATGAGCAGCGCCACGGGCGCCGATACACCGGATTCGCCGAGTGTGGGAAGCTGCGTTAGAATTCCTCCGGCCCCAATCGTGAATTCGGAGATCGAATTCCCGCCGCTCCCGTTCACGCAATAAAGATACGTCCCGGTTGAATCCACGACCAGACCAGTCGGGGTGGTGTTGGCGACGGTAGGGAATAACCCGACCACGGTGGGCACACCAGCAGCGAGTGACCATACTTCGATTTGCCCGTTTTGGGTTTGCCCGTTGGGGACCGCAGCCGCGATAAAAAGGAAGCTGCCGGAGGGCGACAGCGCCATGCCGGTTGGTTTGACGCCTAAAAAGGTAGTGGTCGGCGCGCTCAGCGTTCCGTCGGAGGCAAATGAAAGAATTGAGAGGCTTCCGGAAGTAGCATTCGCTACGTACAAGTAGCCTCCTTTTGCATCCATCGCCATCAGCACCGGGGTCTGCGCGTCCTTCCCCAAGAGCGTTCGCGAAACTTCCGTGATGATGCCCGTGGACTGGGCAATGGAGAACAGCGAAATGTCATCCTCTGCTGAATTCGCCACGTAGAGATACTTCCCGGAAGGATGCAGCAGAATCGCTTCCGGCGCCTGGCCGGCCGTGAAAGGACTGTTCAACAGCGTCGTCAACACGCCCGAGTTGGGGTCCTCGCGGAAGACCGCAATCTGGTTGGCCGATGGCAGGGTGGTGAAGACGTAGTGACTCGAAGTGGCTCCACAACTGATCCATGTCGCAGCGCTCAAAACCACTATCAACAGCGCCGTTGCTTTCTTTAGCATCCGTGACTCCTCGGGCAAATTTTTAAAGTGAAGAGAAAGGAAACCGCTGGTATGCGCCGGCGCCGGATTCCGCGCGAATCTCTTGTTCCTCAAACCGAATCACCTGACGAACTGATTCCAGTGACTGGGCTTGGACAGACAGATTCAGCCTCGGCCATCCAGGCCGCGGATCGCAGCTTTCCTCCGGAGATTTTCCCTTCAGGCAATTAAAGATCTTTGAAGACCTATTCTACCCATATCTTGCCGGGACACGCCATTCCCTATGGCTAGTTATTGGGGTGGATGGTCGTCGCGCGTTCTACCGGCTGGCCGTTCCGAACTTCGGCGCAACGCGACGCCCAACATGCTTCGATGCTGCGATGCGGCCTTTGCACGCTCAGGTTGCATCTCGCAAAGGTCAGGCGGGTTCGCGATTCGCAACCTGACGCCCTGGGCAATATTCAGTTGGCGAGGGATGGCCGCGGAGTCACAGGCACGGCGGTTTCGGGCAGAGCATGGTCTTCGCCACCGCGCAGCCACAGCCGCAAGCGGTCGAGATACACATAGACCACGGGAGTCGTGAACAGGGTCAGCGCCTGGCTCACCGCCAAGCCGCCGACAATCGTAATTCCCAGCGGCCGGTGCAATTCCGAGCCCGTTCCCCGGCCCAGTGCCAGCGGCAGCCCGCCCAGCAGGGCCGCCATCGTGGTCATCATGATCGGGCGGAACCGCAGAATACAGGCGTCGTAGATGGCTTCCACCGGCTTCTTGCCCTGCGTGCGTTCCACTTCGAGGGCCACGTCGATCATCATAATGGCGTTCTTTTTTACCAGCCCAATCAACAGGATGATGCCGATTGTTCCGATCACGTTGAGTTCGTTGTGGGTCAACAGCAGCGCCAGCAGCGCTCCCACACCCGCCGAAGGCAGCGTCGACAAAATCGTGATGGGGTGAATGTAGCTTTCGTACAACATGCCAAGAACGATATATACCGCGATCAAAGCGGTGAGAATCAGGATGGGCTCGCTCGAAAGCGAATCCTGAAAGGCCGCCGCCGTGCCCTGAAAGCTGGCCTGAATCGTGGCCGGCAAACCGATGTCGCGTTGGGTTTTTTGGATTGCCTGCGTAGCCTCGCCCAAGGAGACTCCCGGCGCCAGATTGAACGAGATGGTGACCGACGGAAGCTGGCCCTGATGATTCACCTCCAGCGGAGTGTTTGACGGCTCGTAGTGCGTGAACGCCGCCAAAGGCACCGGCGTTCCTGTGCTCGAGCGCAGATAAATATTCTGCAGGGCCTCCGGAGTCTGCTGAAACTGCGGAGCAACTTCCATGACCACGTGATACTGGTTGAGCGGCCGGTACATGGTGGAAACCTGCCGTTGCCCAAACGCGTCGTAGAGAGCGTTGTCCAGCGTCGCGGCCGTAATGCCCATGCGGCTGGCCGTGTCGCGGTCGATCACAAGCTTGGCTTGCAATCCGCGATCCTGCTGGTCGGAATTCTGGTCGCGCAGTTGCGGCAACGTTTTGAGTTTTTCCAGCACCCGCGGCGCCCAGTTGTTCAAATCTTCCAAGTTCCCACTCTGCAAGGTGTACTGGTATTGCGCGTTCCCCCATCGCCCGCCAATCGTAAGATCCTGAGACGCCTGCATAATCAGCGTTGCGCCGGGCACAACCGCCAGCTTACCGCGCAGACGGTTGATCACGTCGTCCGCTGACGCGTACACGCAAGGTTGCCAGAAGTGACTCTTTGTACACTGCCCGCGTTCCTCCAAGGGCTTCAGCATCACAAAGAAGCGGCCTTGATTCAGTGCCGTGTTGCCGCCGGCAAACCCGACCACGGTGTCGACGGCGGGATCTTTCATCACAATGGAAACGTAGCGTGACATCTTGTCGCGCATGGATTGGAACGAGATATCCTGCGCCGCCACCAGCGAGCCCTGCAGGCGCCCCGCATCCTGCTGGGGAAAAAATCCCTTGGGCACCTTGATGTAAAGGAATACGCTGAGGCACGCCACCAGGATGGTTACCGCCAGCGTGAAGGGCTGGTGCGCGAGCACCCACTTCAGCGCGTGGTTGTAGGCCGCCAGAAGCCGCTCGAACAACCACTCGCTCACGCGGTAGAAGAGATTATGTTTCTCCTGGCTTGGCCGGCGAAGAAATTTGGCGCACATGGTCGGAGTGGTGGTCAGCGAGACAACCAGAGAAACTCCGATCGCGATGCTGAGCGTAACGGCAAACTCACGGAACAGCCTGCCTACGATGCCGCCCATCATGAGGAGCGGAATGAACACGGCCACCAGCGACACGCTCATCGAGACCACGGTAAACCCAATCTCCGCCGCTCCCTTGAACGTCGCCTGCACCACGTTCATGCCGTGCTCCACGTAGCGTGCGATGTTCTCCAGCACCACGATCGCGTCATCCACAACAAATCCGGTCGAAATGGCCAGCGCCATCAGTGACAGGTTGTCCAGGCTATAGCCCAGCAGATACATGCCGCTGAAGGTTCCCACCAGCGAGAGCGGTACGGCAATGCTGGGGATGATGGTGGCGCGCACCGTTCGCAGAAACGCGAACACCACCAGGATCACGAGAATGACGGAAATAATAAGCGTCCGCTCGATGTCCTTGACCGAAGCCCGCACCGTCACTGTGCGGTCCATCGCAATCGACAACTGGATTGCCGGAGAAATCGAAGACTGCAGAAACGGCATCAAAGCCCGCACCCGGTCGACCGTCGCGATGATGTTGGCTCCCGGCTGCCGGAACACGATGATCAGAACCGCGGGCTTGGCGTTGGCGAGACCAAGGTTGCGGCTATCGGAAACAGAATCTTCAACGTCAGCCACGTCTCCCAATCGCACCGGGGCGCCGTTGTTGTACGCCATAATGAGCGGCCGGTATTGGTCCGCGGTAAACAGCTGGTCGGTGTCGGTGAAGGAATACGATCGTCCGCCGTAGGAAACCTCGCCCTTCGGTGCGTTCGCGTTGGCGGCATTCAAAGCGTTGCGAACGGTATCGAGCCCCAGTCCCAGTTTGTTCAGCAAGGTGGGATTCACTTCCGCGCGCACCGCGGGCTGCGCCGCTCCACCGACAAAAACCTGGCCAACTCCGTCCACTTGAGCGAGCTTTTGCGCGAGAATGGAATCCGCGGCGTCGTACATCCGCGGCACGGTCATGGTGTCCGACGTGAGCGCGAGAATAAGAATCGGCGCATCCGCCGGGTTCGCCTTGCGGTAGGTGGGATTGCTGGGCAAGTTCGCGGGAAGCTGGCTGCGCGCCGCGTTAATGGCCGCCTGGATGTCGCGCGCAGCGGCATCAATGTTTCGATCAAGATCGAATTGCAGCGTGATGCCGGTCGTGCCCAACTGGCTCGACGAGGTCATCTGATTGACGGCCGCAATGCGACCGAACTGGCGCTCCAGCGGCGTGGCCACCGCCGACGCCATGGTTTGTGGATCCGCCCCCGGAAGCGCCGCACCCACACCAATCACGGGGAAATCCACTCTAGGCAGCGGCCCCACGGGAAGAAAGTTGAAGGCGAGAATCCCCGACAGCAGCAGCGCCGCCGCCAGCAGCGATGTGCCAATCGGACGCCGGATAAATGGTGCCGAAATACTCATGGTCTAACCACTAATGTCTAGCCAGCATGCCGAACCACAATGTTGAATCAGCATGTCGAAGCAGCATGTGCAGGCGTGCCGGCCTAATCTAATCCCCCGCGACGGGCTCCTCGGTGATGTCGTTGCCGATCTTGTAGCGCTCAAACCTGCGCGCCAGCCGGTCAAACCACAGGTAGATCACCGGCGTGGTGTAAAGCGTCAGCAACTGGCTGAGCAGAAGCCCGCCCACAATCGTGATGCCCAGCGGACGGCGTAACTCCGCGCCCGTTCCCGATCCCAAGGCTAAAGGCAAGCCGCCTAGCAACGCGGCCATGGTCGTCATCATGATGGGACGGAAGCGCAGCAAGCATGCCTGAAAGATCGCTTCTTCCGGCGGCTTATGCTCCACGCGCTCGGCTTCCAGCGCAAAGTCGATCATCATGATTGCATTTTTCTTCACAATGCCGATCAGAAGGATGATCCCGATGAGGGCCACCACCGTAAGATCGTTGTGCGTGATCTGCAAGGCCAGAATCGCGCCCACCCCGGCCGAAGGCAGCGTGGAAAGAATCGTGATGGGGTGAATGTAGCTTTCATACAAAACGCCCAGCACGATGTAGACCGTAATCACGGCGGCCAGAATCAGATAAGGTTCGCTGGCCAGCGAATTCTGGAACGCCGCCGCCGTCCCCTGAAATGCCGTATGGATGCTCGCCGGCAGCTGAATTTCCTTCTCTGCCGCCTGGATGGCGCGAGTTGCATCCCCCAGCGAAGCGCCGGGCGCCAGGTTAAACGAAAGGGTCACCACCGGAAATTGTCCCTGGTGGTTGTCGGCGAGAGACGCGGGGCTCGATTGCATGTGCGTAAACGTCAATATCGGAACCGGAGCTCCGCTGGTGGCCACCGCCGCGCCGTTGGCGGAGGGTGCGCCAGTGTTCGGCGTCACCGTGCTGGGGCGGATGTAAATATCTTTCAGATCCGTGGGACTCTGCGCGAAGTTTGGGAGAACCTCGAGGATCACGTGATACTGGTTCAGCTGCGTAAAGATGATCGAAACCTGCCGCTGCCCGAACGCGTCATAAAGCGTGTTGTCAATTGCCTGCGGAAATATCCCCAGCCGGGAAGCCGTATCGCGGTCGATCACGATGTTCGTTTTCAGCCCGTTGTTGAGTTGATCGGTGGCCACGTCGCGCAATTCCGGCAGGGTATGCAATTTGTCGACAAGTTTCTGCGTCCACTCCGCCAGTTCCTGAGCGTCGGCATCTTCCACCGAGTACTGAAACTCAGTGCGGCTCACGCGGTCTTCCACAGTCAGATCCTGCACCGGCTGCATGTAGAGAGTGATCCCGTGCACGCTGGCCAGTTCCGGTTGCAGGTTCCGGATGATCGTGGAGGCGTCGTCCGGGCGCTCGTCGCGCGGCTTCAGATTGATTTGAATGCGGCCCACATTCGGCGTTGTGTTGGTGCCGTCCACGCCGATGAACGAAGACAGGCTCTCCACTTCCTTATTCTTGAGAATGATCTTTGCCAGTTCCTGCTGTCGCTGCGCCAGCGCATCAAACGAAACATCGTCCGGGGCTTCCGAAATCCCCAGTATCACGCCCGTATCCTGCACCGGGAAAAAACCCTTCGGGACAACCACGTACAAAACCAGCGTAAGCACCAGAGTTCCGAGGGTCACGAACAAAGTTGCGGTCTGGTGCTGCAATACCCATTTCACGGTGCGCCCGTAAAAAGCGATCACGCGATTGAAGTAGTCTTCGGAAACTTCGTAGAACCGTCCTTTTTCTCCTTCCTTGCGATGCTTCAGCAACTTGGCGCACATCATGGGCGTCAGGCTCAGCGACACTCCCGCCGACACCAGGATCGTCACCGACAGCGTTACGGCGAACTCCCGGAACAGGCGCCCCACAATATCGCCCATAAATAACAGCGGAATCAGCACGGCAATCAGCGAAACCGTCAGCGAAACAATGGTGAACCCAATTTGCCCCGAGCCCTTCAGCGCCGACTCCAGCGGCGAGTCGCCCATCTCCAGAAAGCGGTCGATGTTCTCGATCATGACGATGGCGTCATCCACCACGAATCCGGTGGAAATGGTCAGCGCCATCAGCGTCAGATTGTTGAGGCTGTAGCCCAGCAGGTACATCACGCCAAACGTGCCGATCAGAGAAAGCGGCACCGCGATGCTGGGGATCACGGTCGCGGAAAGATTCCGCAGGAACAGGAAAATGACCATCACCACCAGGACAATGGTGAGCATCAGCTCAAACTCCACGTCTCTCACGGAAGCGCGGATAGTGATGGTCCGGTCGGTAAGAATCTGCATCTTCACGGCCGACGGCAGGGATGCCTGCAATTGCGGCAGCAGTTTCTTGATCCGGTCCACCACGCTGATGATGTTGGCGCCGGGCTGGCGCTGAATATTGACGATCACCGCCGGAGTCAGATTCATCCATGCGGCCAGCCTTATGTTCTCGGTTCCGTCAATCACGTTGGCTACGTCGGAGATTCGCACGGGCGCGCCATTGTGATACGCCACCACAATCGGTTTGTATTGCTCGCCGGTGAGGAGTTGATCGTTGGCTCCTATGGTGTAGGACTGCCGCGAACCATCGATCACGCCCTTGGCCTGGTCCACATTGGCCTGCACGAGGGCCGCCCGCAAATCTTCCAGGCTCAGGCCGTAGGATGCCAGCGCGGTGGGGTTAGCCTGAATTCGCACCGCCGGTTTTTGGCCGCCGCTGATCGAAACCAGTCCCACTCCCGGCAACTGCGAGATTTTCTGCGCCAGCGCCGTGTCGGCCAGGTCTTCCACCTTCGACAAAGCCAGCGAATCGGAGGTCATCGCCAGCGTGAGAATCGGCGCGTCCGCCGGATTCACTTTGTTGTAGATGGGTGGATTCGGAAGATCCGCTGGCAGATACGTAGATCCGGCATTGATCGCGGCTTGCACCTGCTGCTCTTCCACGTCGATGTTCTGATCAAGCCCGAACTGCAACGTGATCACGGAACTGCCAAAGGAACTCGTCGAGGTCATCTGGCTCAACCCAGGGACCTGTCCGAATTGCCGCTCCAGCGGCGAAGTCACCGAAGACGCCATCACATCGGGATCGGCGCCCGGATAAAACGTCAATACTTCGATGGTCGGATAGTCGACTTCGGGAAGCGCCGAGACTGGGAGCTGCATGAATGCAACCCACCCCACCAGCAGCACGCCCACCATAAGCAGCGTGGTGGCAACCGGGCGAAGAATGAATAATCTGGATGGGCTCATGATCGATTCACGATTGATTCACGATCTAATCACGATCTACACATAGGGCGGACTCATGAACGAAGGCCGTCATGAACCTGGAGTTCCCGCAGTGACTGGGGCGCGACGGCTCGAACCGGCCGCAGCAGGCACGTTTCGAGGCACAATCTTGCTGCCGCTTTGCAGTTTGTCCTGCCCATCGGTCACCACCATGTCGCCGGGGTGGAGCCCGCTCGCCACCGCCGTAGTATCGCCCTCCGTAATCGAGACGGTAACTGGACGCGCCTCCACGGTTTGGTCCGACTTCACGACATAAACGAATGTTCCCTGCGGTCCGCGCAGAATCGCCGCAGTCGGCACCACCGTGCTGTTCTTGCGCGTTTCCAGCAGAAGCTTGGTGTTCACAAACTGGTTGGGCCAGAGCTGGTTATCCTTGTTGTCAAACACGGCTTTCAGCTTATCCGTGCCTGTGGTCGGATCGATCTGGTTGTCGATCGTCATCAGTTTTCCTGTGGCCAGCTTGGTCTGGTTGTCCGCGTTGAAAGCGTCCACTTCGAGCGTGGAGTTCTTCATATGCTGCGCTACTGTCGGCAACACGTTCTCCGGCAACGTGAAGATCACCCCAATCGGCTGCAGTTGCGTGAGGATCAGCATCGAAGTGGTGTCGGCCGCGTGCACGATATTTCCCGGATCCACTTGCCGCAGCCCTACACGTCCGTTGAATGGCGCCGTAATGTTGCAGTAGACAATCTGCAGCTTGGCGTTATCGATCTGCGCCTGGTCGGTGCGCACCTGGCCGTCGAGCTGGTCCACCAGGGATTTCTGCGTGTCCACCTGCTGTTGTGCAATGCTTCCGGAGGGAATCAGCGTGGTGTAGCGGTCAAGGTTGAGTCTGGCATCGCGCAGCGTCGCCTGATCCTTGAAGAGCTGCGCCTGCATCTGTTCCAGTTGTACCTGATAGGGGCGTGGATCGATCACGATGAGTAAATCGCCTTCCTTCACTGTTTGACCTTCCCGGAAGTTGACGCGCATGATCTGCCCGTCGACGCGGCTCTTTATATTCGCGGTGTAAAACGCAGTCACCGAGCCCAGGCCCACGAGATAAACAGGCACATCCTGCTGCGTTACCGGCGCAATCGCCACCGAGACGGCGCGCGGACCTGCCGCCTGCGCCTGCTGCTTCGCGCCGGTGCAGGCCACGAAGCCGGCACACAGAGTCAAGGCCAAGACCACGGTGAGCCATGACGCCAGCGGGGACCGCCGGGTTTTTTTCTGCAGCGTTTGGGTCGGCTTGGTTTGGTTCGAAAAGAAGCGGGAGTCGCTCATAATTTTTACGATGTCGGATCGTCACGCAAATAATTCTCGGACTTGCGGTTGAACCTGCCAAGCATTAGACGTACGCAAGCTCCGTTCGGTTTCGCTAATCTACGGGCAAAAAACCGCGCAACTCACCCACTTCAGGGGGATTCTGCGGCAGTGCCGCGGCGGCAACCGGCTCACACACGCAACATCAGAATATAGCGCAAAACCAGCATCAACTCCGCCCCTGCAGCAGGTCAATAGTAGGGCGAAAGTTTTACAAATCTTTACTCGCTTATCGTGGATCTTTACGCGCTGGCGCTTAATTCCGCACTGATCTTAATGGATTCACGTTAACCGATTGATCTTTAGTGGATTGATCTTTATAAATTGATCTTTAATAAATTGATCTTTGCGAGGCGGTCTCTCTGAGACGGTCTCTATGAGTTGATGCTTATGAGTTGAAACTCGATGAGCGGATGTCGGAATCGACGGCTAAGAACTGACCCGTTCCGCCGCGCTCAGCGCCGCCGATACCGGATGCCGCACTTCGTACGCCGTAATCTCCGCCTCATGCTGCAATGTGAGTCCAATATCGTCCAGGCCATTCAGCAGACAATGCCGCACAAATTCGTCGACCGGAAACTTTGCGCGAAATCCCTGCTCGTCGCGCACCTCGCATTGTTCCAGATCGATCGTGAGACGATAATCGTCGATCTCGCAGGCTTTCTCCATCAACTCATCCACTTCGCTCTCGCCTAATAGCACCGTGAGGAATCCGTTCTTCGTGCTGTTGTTGGCGAAGATGTCGGCGAACGAAGATGAGATGACCGCGCGGAAACCGAAGTCCGTCAACGCCCACACCGCATGCTCCCGCGACGACCCGCAGCCAAAATTCTTTCCCGCGATCAAAATGCTCGCGCCTTCATAGCGGGGCTCGTCCAGAACAAATTCCGCGTTCTTCTTCCCGTCCGCAGAAAAGCGCCAGTCGTAAAACAAAAACTGGCCAAAGCCTGTCTTCTCAATCCGCTTCAGAAATTGCTTGGGAATAATCTGGTCGGTATCCACGTTGACCCGATCCAGCGGCGCCACGCGCCCGCGATGTGTTGTAAACGGATTCATATTGATTGTTCGGATGTTTGCAAACTGCTCACTGAAATTTCCAATTCCGAATATCCGTGAAATGTCCTTCAATCGCCGCCGCCGCCGCCATCATCGGGCTCACTAGATGCGTCCGTCCGCCGCGGCCCTGCCGGCCCTCGAAATTCCGGTTACTGGTGGAGGCGCAGCGCTCACCCGGCTGCAAGATGTCAGGATTCATTCCCAGACACATCGAGCATCCCGACTCCCGCCACTCAAATCCCGCTTCCAGAAAAACCCGGTGCAGTCCTTCCTGCTCGGCCACTCGCTTCACTGTCTGCGAGCCCGGCACCACCATGGCGCGCACTTTCGGGCTCACATGATGCCCACGCGCCACGCGCGCTGCCGCTCGCAGGTCTTCAATCCGCGAATTCGTGCACGACCCAATGAACACACGGTCCACGCCAATGTCTTCGATGCGCTTACCCGCTTCCAGCCCCATATACTGCAACGCGAGCTCTGTCGCGCGCCGGTCGGCCTCTTTCAAGCTTCCCGCGTCCGGCACCCGTCCCGTCACCGGAGCCACCATCCCCGGATTCGTTCCCCAGGTTACAAACGGACAGAGCTGCGCCGCATCAATCTCGATGACCTCGTCGAAAACCGCTCCTTCATCGCTCGCCAGCGTGTGCCAATATTCGACCGATTTCTCCCATTCGTCTTTGCCCGGCGCAAAGCGTCGTCCTTTCACATAGGCGACCGTGGTGTCGTCCGGCGCCACCATCCCCGCGCGCGCTCCGGCCTCGATGCTCATATTGCACAGCGTCATCCGCCCTTCCATCGAGAGCCCGCGCACCGCTTCACCGGCATATTCGATCACGTGCGCGGTGGCACCGTCAGTGCCGATCTGCCCGATGATCCCGAGCGCCAGATCTTTTGCCGTGACGCCCTCCGCCAGCCGGCCATGCACTTCGATCTTCATCGTCTTCGGTTTCTGCTGCGCCATGCACTGCGTTGCCAGTACATGCTCCACTTCGGACGTTCCGATGCCAAACGCCAGCGCCCCGAACGCTCCATGCGTGCTGGTGTGGCTGTCGCCGCAAACAATCGTCATTCCCGGCTGCGTCAGTCCCAACTCCGGCCCAATCACGTGAACGATTCCCTGGTCCGGCGAATCCATATCAAACAGCCGGACGCCAAAGTCCTTGCAATTGTTTTGCAGTGCTCGAATCTGGCGTGCCGCGATCTCGTCGGTAATCGGGGTGCCGCGCGGCTCGGTCGGAATGTTGTGATCGACAGTGGCGACAGTACGCGCAGGTTGACGCACTTTCCTGCCCGCAGCCCGCAGCCCGTCGAATGCCTGCGGCGAAGTTACCTCGTGCACCAGATGCAGGTCGATGTAAATAATTGGCGACCGGCCGCCCGGCTGCGCCACCAGGTGCGCGTCCCAGATTTTCTCGAATAGTGTGCGCTTCGTTGTCATCGCAATAAAAGGCGCCGCCTAAGGCGGCGTCGAAAGGGAAACCGTAAGTTGTAGTTTTTCACAGCCAAGCAGATCGGAGCAAGCCGCCGCAGGTGCAGGAAGCGGGACTGTGTTCATCGCTTCCCGCGCCCTCCCCGGCTCGATTCGCCTGGCTTCGATTCGCCTGACGGAGCGTAGCCCCCCAATCGCTTCCAGTGCGCTCCGATCGACGCCACCGTATCCTCAAGCGTGATCCCCAACTTTTTCGCCTCGACCACCAACTCCTCAATCTCCTGTCCCAGCAACTGCGTGCGCTCGGCCGCGCTCGCTTCGGGCAGCACGGCGACGACCGTGCCAATGCCGGCCGGGTCTCCAGCAGTCCGGTCGTGACCAGATGCGTCACTATTTGTGCGCGGTGTTGGGATTGATTTTCAATTCTTTGCTGAGCACACGCACCGATGGGAACGGATCGCCCGGCCCCGGCCACGCGGAGTCGAAGCGTCCCTACATCCACCACCAATTTTGCAAGCTCCGTAGGAAGTTGCCGTAATCCCAAATGAACCGCGACCCCAGCTCATCCGTATATACTCTGAGGCTTCAGTCACAAGGCTGCGAGCCGTATTTCAGGAGAGGACCATGCAAAGCCGCATTACCGGCACCACCATGCCCGTACTCGAATTCATTCTCGAACCCAACGAAACCATCATTTCCGAAGCCGGAGAACTTTCCTGGATGTCGAGTTCGATCCAGATGACCACGCACACGCAATTCGGAGGAGGCGGAGGAATCTTCGGCGTCCTGAAACGCGTGGCCGGCGGTGGAACGCTGTTTATGACGGAATACCGCGCTGCGGGCGCCGCGGGAGAACTGGCCTTTGCGACCAAGCTGCCCGGACACATTGTGCCGGTCGAGGTAAGTCCCGCGCAGGAATATCTGATTCACCGTCACGGTTTTCTGTGCGCGACACAGCAAATTCAAATCGGCGTCGGCTTCCAGCAAACACTCGGCGCCGGGATTTTCGGCGGCGACGGCTTCCTGCTGCAGAAGCTCAGCGGAAACGGCGTGGCCTGGCTGGAACTCTCAGGCGAACTCGTGATCCGGGATCTTAAACCGGGAGAAACTCTGCGCGTGCATCCCGGCCACGTGGGCGCGTTTCAATCCAGCGTTTCGTTTCAAATCACAACTGTCCCCGGAATCAAGAACATGATTTTCGGCGGCGACGGAATCTTTCTTGCCGCGCTCACCGGTCCCGGCAGAATCTGGCTGCAGACGTTGCCCATTTCCCGGCTGGCCCACGAGCTGCAGGAATACATGCCCCATCAGGAGGGCAGGCAAGCCGTGCAGGGCGGCGTGGTCGGGGGAATTGTCGGCTCGATTCTCGACGGCATGAAATAAGGGCATGAGCGTTCGACGGTTTTCGTCGACCGAGCGCCGATCTCGGGTATCATAAATGTAGGACTTCACTTTCAATCGGCTCCTGCTTTCGGAACCGTTCGGTGACGGATTTTGCGTAGCCGTTCGGCTACGTATTGCGTCATGTTTACCCTATGATCAACGGCAAACGCATCGCGGTCGTCATGCCCGCCTACAACGCGGAGATGACCCTCGCCGCCACCGTGGCCGATCTGCCCGATCTGGTCGACATACGCATCCTGGTCGACGACCACAGTTCCGACGGCACCGTGGCTCTCGCCCAGCGTCTCGGCCTGCACGTTTTCCAGCACGACCGCAACTACGGCTACGGGCGCAACCAGCAGACCTGCTATCGCGAAGCTCTCGCGGCCGGCGCCGACGTAATCATCATGCTGCATCCCGATTATCAGTACACGCCGCTGCTGCTCACCGCTATGGGAAGCATCGTGGCGTATGACGTTTATGACGTGGTCCTGGGGTCGCGCATCATTGGCGGACGCGCTCTGCGCGGAGGTATGCCGTTTTACAAATACGTCGCCAACCGCCTGCTGACGGCGGTCGAAAATCTTTTCCTGCGAGTGAAGCTCTCCGAATATCACACGGGATATCGCGCCTTCAGCCGCAAGGTTTTGAGCGAACTGCCGCTGCTCGAAAATTCTGACGACTTCGTCTTCGACAACCAGATGCTGGCACAGTGCGTCTACTTCGGGTTCCGCATCGGAGAAGTCTCGTGCCCGACGAAGTATTTCGAAGAGGCTTCTTCCATCAACTTCCGCCGCAGCGTCTCCTACGGGTTCGGCGTGCTCGGCACCACTCTGCAGTTCGCTCTGCAGCGCATTGGCCTGATCCACCTGCGCCGCTTCAGCGACAAAGGTCGTAAACTCGATCCCGGCTACCCCTCGTATTACGCGCCCAGCAGCGAAACTGTCCGCTCCGCCTGACTCGTGTGGGAACAGCCGCCCTTCGACTTCGCTCAGGGCAGGCTCTCGGCTGTCAAAGCTCGGCGAAGTCCGCGTTCGATTCTTCGCCTGCTACTTCTTGTTTGACAAGAAGCCGAGCACTTTGCTGGCAAACTCGTCCGAGAATCCGAACCTCACTTTGGCCCGCGAGTAAAGATCAACAGCTTTCTTGTCGAGCCAGATCATCGCGGACTTTCCCCAGCCATCCTGCGGCCGCGCAAAATAATCCGTGGAGTGCGCAGCCACTTTCTTTCCCGGCTCGACCGTGTAGTAGTAGAGCGCCAGGCTCTTGCGCGACTGGTTCGGGGGACAGGTCAACGGGTCCGGAAAGCCGTGCAGCGAGCGTTCGTCAGTCGTAAAAATCAGGGCGTGATTCACCATCGGCGGATATTTTGCCGCGCAGCGCTTCATTCCGCGCTCCCACAATTCCAGGGCTCCGCCCCACTCCTCGCGCCATCCCGGGTTCAGATACAAAATCAGATTCACTCGCCGGTGCCAGCTGGCGTGAAAGTGATGCATGGAAAAATCCGTATGGACGTTTAAATACCCGCCCGGGCCGGACTGATGCAACCCTCCACCTTCGAGCATGGGATCGGCAATCAGATTCGGGATGCCGGTTAACTCCGATACCCACGCGGTGAACTCCGGCGAATTCAATTCCTCGGTAACCGCCGCAATCGTGGGCGGAAAAAGTTCGCGCCGCGGCATACCCAGCTTGTTTTCGTTGGGATGTTTGTATTGCGTCCAGGCGGCGCTGTCCGGCCGGGGAAATTCCTCCGCCATGGTCAACGCAACTTCGGGTTCGAGAAAATCCTGCAGCAGAATATGCGGGCAAGGCGGGTTGTCGCGATATTGTTTCGCGAGCCCAGACAGCGCACAGCCCCACCTTTCGTACGGAAATAGCCGAACGGGGGCTTGAACGGCCTGCGCAATGGACATAGCCTGAGATCTCCTAGGTTTCTTGTAATTGTATCCGATCAGCAAATCCCATCGCGCATTTTGCCGCTGGAGAGCCAAACTTCTTATTGTCTGGCCCAGGGCAGAACGCTTATCTATGGCCTGTGATTCGACGGAAAGCGATTCGCGGAAAAACTGCAGACAAACCGCAGACAAACCACAGACAAACCGCGGACAAGCTACGGATCGGAGACAGCCTGTAGACTTAGTGGGCGGGTCATTGTCATCGTCATCTGTGTATTCAAGGAATCATTTGCAACGCCGTCAATACTTCTTCCTTCTGCTCGCGGGCGCCTTGTTCTTATCGTGGAACCGTTCTTTGGCACAACAGGCAGATACAAAGACTCCGTCGCCTGAGGCTCCGAAGCTGACCACCGCCGACGCCAAGGGCTTCTTTGCCCGCTGGGCGGATTTTTACAAACAGGACTGGTCTGGGCCCACTGCTTCCTCGCCGGCCCCAACACGCCGCGGCCTTCCCTCGCCGCTCGACTCGCCGCCCTTCCCCAACTCAGATTGGTCGTATGGAGGTTCGCCGGTGATTGGCGAGCCGGACTCGAACAGCTATCCCTTGATGACTGCCATCAATCAGGCTCGCAGTCGCACCAAGCTATTTGGGTGGATCGATCCGACGCTGAATTTCAGCACATCTTCCCATAGCAATGCGCCCGAGGCGAACGATGTCTACTCGAATCGCTTTGAGATGAACCAATTTGTTCTCTACGCCGAGCGATTGCCGGATTCCGTGCAACGCGATCACGTCGACTGGGGCTATCACCTTACGGCGCTCTATGGCACCGACTATCACTTCACCACGGCGAAAGGCTATCTCAGCGGCCAGTTGCTCAACGATCACCACCAATATGGGTTTGATCCGACGCTCGAATATATCGATGTTTACGTTCCTCAAGTTGCGCAGGGTATGAATCTGAGGCTGGGACGCTTCATCTCCGTACCTGGCATTGAGGCTCAGCTGGCGCCGAACAACTACATCTTCAGCCACTCGCTGCTGTATGCGATTGATCCGTTTACCGACACTGGCCTGATAGCGACAGTCAAGCTGACCGACCAATGGCTGGTGCAACTGGGTATCACCGGCGGCCACGATGTCGCCTTGTGGACTTCGGACGCCAAGCCTTCCGGTACGGCCTGCCTGAGCTATACAACCGAATCGGTGAATGACAATTTTTACACCTGCGCCAACGGAATCAATAACGGCAAGTACGCCTACAACAATCTGCAGCAGTATGACGCCACCTGGTATCACAAGTTCACGAAGACGGTACATATGGCCACGGAAGCCTGGTATATGTATGAGCGCGAAGTGCCTGCCGTGGGCGGCGCGATTCAGCCGGAAACAGGCGCGAATGCTGCGTATTGCCTGCCGGGGGAACAGCGTTGCACCGCTCCTGAATATGCCATTGTCAATTTCACTCAGAAAGAACTTTCAGTGCGCAACTTCGTGTCGTTTCGCAGTGACTTTCTCGACGACAAAAAAGGCCAGCGCACCGGCTACGCTACCCGATACTCAGAAAACACAATTATGTGGTGCCATTGGATGGGAACGACGGTCCAACTGCGTCCGGAATTGCGTTTCGAGCGAGCCTGGGATCGGAAGGCGTACGACAACGGCCGGCAGCAAAATCAGCTTACTGTGGCGAGCGATCTGATTTTCCATTTCTGAACGGGACCGTTGCCAATCGCGGAGTGCTCTAGGCGTGGCTTGGATGGAGTCGTTGGAAGCTCGGCGCATCACGGCACCCGGCAAACTTGCACCGCAGAGTTTTGATAGGCGCAATCGAGGCCGGCAACGCCCGGCTGCTGCACCACCACCCAGTACACGCCGTATTTCTGTTTCAATCGCACAAAATCTTTGGAAGAGAAAGTCTTCCAGGGAGTCTGCGCCTTCACCTGCTCCCACCAGGTTTCGGCCAGCGGCGGAAACATGCTGACCACGCCGTTGTCCTTGTTGGCGTCGGCGAGGCGGCTACGCTGCGCCAGGCAGCGAAAACCAATCTCGTCCTCGCGGGGAACTTGCATGTATTCGGGATCGAGCGCGAAGACAGCGTCCACCGGGGTGTTCTTTCGAATCCATACAAAAGCCTGCGCCCACTGGTTCCGCGGAGTGACGCCGGGCCATTCCACATGCGAGCTCGCCGGAAAAAGTGCCAGCTGCGCCGCGAACATTCCTGAACTCAGGGGAATAAACAAAATCAGCCAACGCCACACGCGATTCTGCAATACGTGCTCGGCAACAAATCCGCCCATGACCACAAACATTGCCATGTAGAGCAGGTGCAAGCTGCGCAGCGGCTGCAGACGCGCCAGGCTCTCAAAGCGTGCCGGAAGATCGAACGCCAGCGCCATCACGAAATAAATCAAGTCATAAATAATAAACGCTCGGCAGAGCAGGTCGAGCTTGCGCAACCGGCGCTCGCGAGCCAGGCGTGCGAACCACCAGAACAGCAGCACCGGAGCCAGAATCCCAAACTGCTCATACCACTGCCAGCGTTGGATGTAGTGAAATCCGTGGCGCAACGCGGCTTGGTGATAAGCCGGCGAACTCGGAGGATCGAGGGAAATGCCGAACGGAAACAGCAGGCAGCCCAGAGCGCAGGCCGCGCCAGAAGCGATCCCTGTGTCTGCATTGGCGTTTCTGCCTGCGACATATTTCATGAACGCAAGCAGAAAACAAAATGAACACGCAAACGCCGCCATCAGGGGATGAACACACGCGGCAAACACCAGCCACAGCAGTGCGCGAATGTATTTGTTTTCGAGCGTCCGCGTCACCGCGAAGACCGCGGCAAACGCGGCAAGGTTTCGCGGGTTCAGATACTGGTCCATGATGTAGAGCGCGGTCCCGGCCACCGGAATCGTAAGCAGCGCGGCCACCAGGCACACTCCACCCCAGCGCGCTCGCGCGCTCGCAAAACAGACGCCCCCCAACTCCCAGCAGGCCAGCAGCAACAAAAAAATCGAGGCCACGTGCCATAGAAAGAGGCCAACCTCGAACGGCAGGTGCGTAATGCGTATCGAAAACGCAATCAGATTCGGAAACAACGTCAGGCTGGCATGCGCCGCAAAGAATTCCCGTAATACAGGAAATAACTTGGGGTTCAGAATCTTCTCGACGCCCGGAAGATAAATTTCCGCGTCCTCGGCGTAAGGGTGATATCCGTGCACCAGCAGCGCGCCAAAGGTCAGCAGGAGCAGGAAGAATGGCGTCTGGAATCTCTTCACGCGGCACCACGCGCCGCGCGCCGTTCCGCTCGTTCCCGCCGCCACGAAACCACTGCATACACCGCCAGCACCACAAACAGCGGATCAATCGGGCGCCGGTAATAATCCTCCGGGTGCGTCAGGTAATACACGATGGGAAAAAAGAAAAACGCGATTACATACGGCATCGCCACGGTCACTCCGTCTCGCCACGCGCGCCTCAGCCCAGCCAGCGTGAACAAAGTCAGCAGCGTGCAGAACACAATGTTAGGAGGATCCATCGGTTCCTCCCGCAAATAGCGATGACTGAAGCTCCAGTATCCGGTCCACAAATACACCACGCGCCGCGCGGTCATCCACACGTACAAGCCGCGATGATGGTCAATAAAATCGAGCCCCTGGTCGAACTTCTTCGACACGTATGCGATCTCTCCCAGTTGCTGATATTCCTTCCACTCCTCTTCGTTGTCCGATGGATGATACCCGGGAGGGCCCCAGTGCCAACTGTCCTGATTGTTGCCGAAATAGACTTCGAGACCCAGGCAACTGCGAAACGGCACCACTTTGTGGAAGATACGATAGTTTCGCACCATCCACGGCGCCGTCACGATGATCACCGCCAGCACAGCCGCGATTCCTGGTGCGAACCACCGCGCTTTCTGCTGATATCGCCGGTACCACATCCACGCTCCTAGAAACGGAGCCACCGACAGCACCACAGGGTCGGTCAACGCGCCAAAGCCGGAGAGCGCGCCGAAGAGAACCCAGTCAGAAATTCGAGCTGAAGACTCCAGTCGCAGCGCAGCGAGAAATACAAGACTCATCAGCAGCGTGGTCAACGCTGTAGCCCAAATAAAATCGGCGGAAAAATAAATGCCATAAGGAAAAAACGCCCACGCCCATCCTGCCCAGAGCGCAGTTTTTTCCCCGAAATGCATTCGCGCAATCAGAAAAACGGGTATGCAGGTGAGCGCGGAAAACAAGCTGTCGAGCGATAACGCGACTAGCGCCGAAGTTTTGCTGTAGATGCCGAAGAGTTTGAATATCCCGGCCAGCAGATAAGGAAACACCGGCGCAAGCCATGCCGTTGGCCCGGTCTGGCCGAACAGAGGATTGCTGAATCCTTCTCCGAGCGCAAGCGAGCGCGCGATTCTTCCTGCTTCGCCGCCAAAACGCCAGTGATCGCGAGCCGGGTCGGTCCTCTCCGGATAAAGAAATCCCACCACGATCAGCCGTATCAGGAGACCCGCCAGCACCATCCACAAAAGCGAACGGCGAGTGTGATGCTGCGAACCCGCGTCGCGGCTTGCGTTGAAAGTAGTGTTAGCCGAGGAGATAGGTGGTCCTTGCAAAACCGGGATTGAATTCAGAAGACAGAATAGAGGTGTACCACATCCGCCGCCAAAATCGCTTCGTTAGCTTTGCAACCACCGCAAATTCGGCCGAGACGAAACTCGCCCTTGCACGTTTCCTGCATCGTCCGTAGCATTTAACTAATGCCGACAGCTACCGAATCCGTGCGCTCCCGTTTGAGCACCGATATGGCTCTGGGCGAAATTCTGAACTTTGCCTACGACACATTCATGTCGAACAAAGTTCGCTTCCTGCTGACCGCGCTCGGCATGGTGATCGGCACCGCGTCGCTCATCTTAGTCGTAACCATTGGCATGACCGGCCGCGAATACGCGCTGAGCCAGATCGAAGCCATCGGCACCAACGAAATCTGGGCCGAGTATCAGGGCGCGCAGCACATCAGCAATTCCAGCCTGGATCCGCTCACCGTGGAAGATGTGCAGGCCGTGCAGGAGCAAGTCCCAGGCGTGGTCGCGGCCTCGCCGGTTGTCACTTTGGGCGAGCGTATTCCGGTCGGCAACGGCGACGAGAAAGACATCCAGGTTCTCGGCGTGTATCCCGAGTATCAGCGCGTGCGCAACCTCAAGGTGCTCTCCGGGCGTTTTTTTGATGCAGAAGATTCCCAGGCCCACAACAAAGTCGGAGTCATCACCGAGAAAATGGCGAAGTCCGTCTACGGTTCGCCTCAGGCCGCGATCGGGAAAGTCATCAAACTCACTGGCCTGCCCTTCACCGTCATTGGCACTTTCAAAGAGAGCGTGGAGACGTTTGGCGAGTCGGAAGTCACTGACAATTCCATGGTCATTCCTTACAGCGTGAGCCGCTATTTTCTGGAAACGCCCAACGTCAAGATGATTTACTTCTCCATGCGGGACTCCGATTCGGTAGTTGCGGCAACGGCGCAGATCAAGCGCGTGCTGCGTTCGCGTCACCGCGCGGAATCGGTTTACAACGTGCAGAACCTTACCGAACTGCTGGCCACGGCTGCCCGCATACTCACCGCGCTTACCTGGGGATTGCTGGCCAGCGCCATGGTCACGCTGTTGGTCAGCGGCATCGGCATCATGAACATCATGCTCGCGACGGTGACTTCCAGAATTCGCGAGATCGGCATCCGCAAGGCCGTCGGCGCGACCCGCCGCGAAATCCGCTTTCAGTTTCTGGCCGAGTCGGTTTTGATTTCGCTCATTGGCGGCATTGCCGGCATCGCCATCGGCCTGGCCCTGCCTTACTCGGTGCGCTTTCTCACGGACTACCGCATCCCGATTTCGGGTTGGTCGGCGATCATCGCCATCATAGTGTCGTCGCTGGTCGGCGTCATCTTCGGCACCGTGCCGGCCACGCGCGCAGCACAACTCGACCCAGTCGAAAGCCTGCGCTATGAGTGACGGATCGCTGGTTTAAAGATCCTGATACCGAGTCTGGGGAAACTCGACCTGATCGCCTCGTAGAAAAGCATAAAGTCAACTACTCGCCACGGATTTTCACAGATTCACACGACTAGACCTATTCAAGACAAATCCTAACCATAAAAAAACAGAAAATAAAAAGATTTTATCCGTGGAAATCCGTGGCTATCTCTTTTGCAGCCGCGACTCCGCAAGCTTCTCTGCGGCGCCTAACGCATGTGCCGCTTTCACCTTCACATCCGGTTCCACGCCCGTCCCCTCCCAGTTGGCTTTTGAGATGGGATTGACCACTCTTATTCCAGGAATGCGAATCGTGAAGTGATCGTCAATTCGGTGCTCCATCCCAATGTGTCCCTGCCCCGATGTCGTCTCACCCACAATCGTGGCGCGTTTCAAAATCTTCAAGTCGTAACTGAACGCCTCTGCTGCGGAAAAAGTTGAGTGTGAGGTCAGCACAAAAACAGGCTTGTCCGCCAATCGATTTCCTGGAACTCGCGGCAGCGTCCAGCTCTGTTCCGTGGAATTTTCGCCGCGGTTGTAGAAGTCGTTCAGGTGCGTCGGATGATCGAAGAGGTAGGTCGCGATGAAGGCGACCATGTTTGCATAACCGCCCTGGTTGTCCCGCAAATCAAGGAGGACCGCATCCGCGTGGTTCAAAGAAGCCATCGCTGCCGCGGCAGTTGCTCCGCAAATAGAAGCGTCGGGAAACCCATCGAATTTCAAATAGCCAATGTTGTGCGGCAGTAGCCTGGCCTTTTCGAACATGCAGTTGTTCCGCCCCATCTCCCTTCGATAGCGCGCAACGTCTTCCGAGGACGGTGCAAGCGGGTTCTCAGGCGTCGTCGCCTTGCTGTAAACGATCATCACGTACTTGTCGTGGCCTACATCGCGCATCTGCGCAGTGAGGAGATCGGCAAAGGCAGCGCCATCGGTCGCCGCGTCGTCGTCGCTGTTCTTTTCATGTGCCTGCAGGGTATTCGCCATCTTCTCGGCGATATCCGGATCGATGTAGTACTTGGTCAGATTCGCGATCGCACCGCTAATCACGCGGTGCCGTTCCGCGGCATCGAGTTTCACGTCCTCAATGGCGCGGGACGTTGCGCTGGCTTCATGCTGCAACTCTGGTTGCGCAGCTTGCATTGGATCCACTTGCGTCCCAACCTGCGGCTGCGTACGGGCCTGGAGCGCCGGCGTTTCGCTGAGTCCGGACGACGTTGCGGATCTTTCCTGCGGTTCGGAGGCGAGCGCTTTAGAGGTGCGTATTTCTGAGCTGCGGCTTGCTGAGGTGTGCGCGGTGCGATTCTGTATCGCGACTGCAGCCGGCGCCGAGGATGTCACATTGGACGGCGCGTTGAACCGCGCATTGAGCGACGAGTGCGCCGTGGCCGAAAGCGGAACTGATGTTTCGTCTTGCGAGCTTGGCGGGACGGTCGGCTTCTGCGGCAGTGCACCAGCGCCCGTGCTCCGTGGCATCGACTGCGGGCTTTCAAACTGAACAACTGGAATATGCACGTGAAGAATGTGGATCCAGCTGTACCGGATGGCGAAGCACGTCAGGCAGAAAACCGCCGTCGACAGCACCACGCCATGAATCACGGCGCCAGCCCGAGGACGGAAAGGATCGAGAATATAGAAACAAGGGGCGCCGTCGGCTGCGGATTGTTGTGCTGGCGCCGGTTCATGCCGGAAGTCGGGGCGCAAAGTCCACTGCCGCACCATAGACACGAGTCCATCCGCCAGCAGCCCGACGGCGGGCAGCCCTTTCGCACCCGGGCGGGAGGCAGTTTGGTCGAAGGTTGAAAGCATCTCGTCGGCGAATCGTGCGCGGAAGCCGGGAGGATGCAGACGGAGCACGCAGCGGTATAGAAACCGTAGCATCAGGCCCTCCGCGGTTTTGCGTTCGGGAGCTTGGCAATTTGCAGGCGCAAGCGCGCTTCGCGCACTACCCCGGCGAGTCGCGTGGTCTCGGCCGCAAGAACCCCGCGTCCGGCTGACGTAAGGCGGTAGTAGCGGCGCCGGGGATCATCGTCTCCCACGCGGCGTCCAAGTTCCTGCACGAACTTAAGGCGAATCAACTTCTGCAGATTGTCGTACAGCGTGCCAGGTCCCAGTTTGTAGTTTCCCTCCGACTGGCGGGACACTTCCTGCATGATGCCGTAGCCATGGAGATCCTCGCCTGCGAGTGCCAGCAAAATATGGAGGGTCGCCGGAGACAGCGGAAGAAAGGTGGCGTCGTCTTTCATAAGTCGGAAGTCGTTATATCGGAATCCGAGCTATGATGTCAAGCGCCCGCTGTCGGTTTGGGCAGTTCGCAATTGCTCGTGGCGTAGAGAGACATCGAGAATCTCAAAGAATCAAATCTCATTTTCCTCTGTGCTCTCGTCCGCCTTTAACATCCGACGAAACCGCCCGAAATAACGGCGCACCCCATGCGCCGATCGCGAGCAGAGCCCCGAACATCACCACGGCATCAATGCTTTCGCGGCCTTGCCGCGACCAGTAGGCCGCCGCATCCAGATTCAGCCAGAGGGCGAATTCGTCCAGAGTCAGGGCCGCGGCAACTCCGTAGGTCAGGGCCAGCAACCGGCTCAGGAGAATTGCGCGTGGCGTCTCCCCGGCTCCCACCTCCGCGAGCTCCCCATAACCAGTGACGAGCAGAAGAAGAATTCCCCAGACCAGGTGATGGATGTGCCGCCCACCCATCTCCACGTAGCCAAAAGGCCCAATATGGCGAGTGATCGACGCTACCAGCAGCCGCACCCCAACGAAGGTAACGAAAAAACTAATCGAGGCCAGAAACAGCCGCCGCTGTGGCCGGTCGGGAATCCGCTGGTGGATCACCAGGCCAATCTTGGTCAGGTGCAGCACCAGAAGAATCAGAGCAGTGGACCCGCTCACGAAGATCAACAGAATCCAGGATCCGGAAATATGCATAAGTAAGCATTATCACGGCTCGTGTAGATGCCTCGCAAAGAAGTCCAGTCGCGTTCTACGAGTGCTTCGGACTGAACCCCTCCAACGCTTTCTCAATCATCGTGTTGTTGCCAAGCGTGTGCTGCATGAACTCAATAAGGAACCGTCGAACAGCCTCGGAGTTGCTGATTTGGCCCATATCTTCTCCCGTGGTCGAGGTCGGAGACGAAATTCCAGCGAAGAGGGCAACTTGTTGGAACGACTGCTCATCTGCTGATAGACGGAACCGGTCGCCACAACGGACCGCAGCGCACACCGAGCGGGGGAGCAATGGCATCACCCGAGGCCAACTCGAACAACGTCAACCCGAACCAGCTCAACCCGAGCCAGGTCAACGCGAACCAGGTCAACCCGAACTCCGGCGGCGAGCCGGAACTCCACCTCCTGCTGGCTCCTGACACCTTTGAGCCTCTGTGGAAGTCGATCCTCCGCCAGTTGGGCGACCTTTTCTTCCCCAGCAAGCTCCCGCCCCTCGCGCTGGAATCGGAGCCCGAACCGGTCAAAGATATCTGGGGTTTTTACAGCCACAAGAAAGACGGAGCACTCGGCTCGACCGCCGTGCACATTCTGATCGCGGGCATTGTTATCGCCGGCACGGTCACCTGGACGCCGCCTAGGACTAATCCGCCCCGGAAACCCACGGTTGTACTTGTTCTCCCAGCCGACATTCCTGCGTTGCAGCCAGGAAAGACGCTATCGGGCGGCGGTGGTGGTGGCGGCGATCGCGATGTGCTGAAGGCGTCGGTGGGCAGATTGCCCACGCGCTCACTGGATCAGATCACGCCTCCAGCGGTGGTCCTGCGCGTAGAGCAGCCCAGGCTGGCCGTGGAGTCCACGATCGTGATTCCGCCTGAGGTCACGCTAGTGGCCGCCAATCACTTTCCCGACATGGGCGATCCTATGGCGCACACCACGATGCCCTCAAACGGCCAGGGCCAGTACGACGGCATAGGCGACAAAGGGAGCCGCGGCGGCATCGGACCGGGCATCGGTCCTGGATACGGGCCGGGCAACGGCGGTGGAATCGGAGGAGACTCCTATCACCGCGGGCAAGGCGCGAGTGATCCCAGCGTCATCTCCCAGGTCGACCCGGAGTTCTCCGAGGAAGCGCGCAAGGCGAAGTTCCAGGGCCTTTGCGTTCTCACGATTATTGTCGAACCGGATGGCACGCCCAGCAACATCCGAGTGAGCGGAAGCCTTGGAATGGGACTCGACGAGAAGGCGATCGAAGCGGTCAGGAAATGGCGTTTCCGGCCATCGATGAAAGATGGCCATCCCGTCCGTTACGGACCGGTCGAGGTCGACGTGGATTTTCACCTCTACTGACACGGGTCTGTCATCAGAGCGTAGGGGTCAGGCGACGACCGCGAGGAAACGTCAGACGCAAAGGCCCCCAAAAACCACAAAGCCGGGCTGGTTGGCCCGGCCTTCCCGATTGTGGAACTGAGTGCAGTCGGTCTTGTTTCGATCGCCGACCCAGAATGTCAATTCTTGTAAACATCAGCCCCGAAGCCCCAGGCTTGTTTCCAAGCCTGTAAATCCCAGCTTTGAAGCGTTGCAGCGCGGGGTCACCGGCCCGCGCCGCAGGATTCTTTCCATCACATCTTCACATCACCATGGCCAGGTTCTCCAGCTCGTGCTGCAGAACCGGCAGGGCGCACCCTGCCATCTCGACGCGGCCCGCCGCGTCCAGAGCTGCCTTTGGCGATACCCCATAGCCGCGGCCCATCAAAAACACCTGCAGGAGCTCCGCGGCCTCATACGAATCGATCATGCCCCCCTGGAGCAGATCGTTCCGCAACGCTGCCAATTCCGTCATCGTGAATCTGTCTTTGTCGTTACTGCTCATAATCACGTTCATGGCCGTCATCACCTCCGACTCCGACCTAAACCGCTTTGTGGCTATTAGACTCATCGGCAGCCATACAAGTTGCATGCAATTTAGCTGCCGTACCCGCCCTCGCATTTTATGCACGTAGGGTAGGTCCCTTTAGATTTCATAAACCCCTGTGATTCTCAGAAGTTGCGGGCGAACCCGGTCGACCCCTGAGGCAGCCGGAGTGACAAAGGAATGTTACTTTCGTCCCAAACCTGACACAGAGTGTCATTTCGAGCGCGGAAACCTGTATGGCCCGGTCGTGCCGGTTCGGGGGACGAATGTTTTTCCGGGTTCGGGAGTTAACGAGGACCAGACTGGCCAGATCAGGAAGTCAGACGAGGAAGCCAGATTAGGAAGCTTCGATGGTTGCCTGGTCCACCAGCATGACGGGAATATCGTCTTTGACCGCGTAGACCCGGTGGCACGCTGTGCATTTCAAAGTTTCCGGGCTCTCGCGGTATTCGAGCGCCTGCTTGCAAGCCGGACAAACCAGAATTTCCAGCAAATCCTTGGCAATCATGACCAGCATTGTACGACACGGCCGCGATCAACAGAAAACGCGATTCACCACGGAGTCACAGAGACACGGAGAAACCAAAACCAAGAACGAACAAACCGCTCGACCGGCAAGACCGCCGCGATCCGTGAAGCCCAGGTTTGTTTCTCTCCGTGTCTCCGTGTCTCTGTGTCTCCGTGGTGACCGCTCTTAGGTGTAAGATTTTCTAGCCGAAGCCCGCTAGCCGAAGCCCGAAGCTGAATATGCCCGCCACCATTCTCGACGGCACCAAGATCGCGCACGCCATCCGCAGTGAAGTGGCCGCGGAGGTCAAAGCCATGGCTGCTGCCAGCATGCGCCCCGGCCTCGCCGTCGTTCTGGTCGGCCACAATCCGGCGTCTGAGATCTACGTGCGCGGCAAAGTCAAAGCCTGTGAAGAGGTTGGCGTTTACAGCGAGACCCACACCCACCCCGATACCGCCACCACTGCCGACCTGCTCGCCCTGGTCGACGACCTCAATCACCGCGACCCGATCGACGGCATCCTGGTGCAGCTGCCCTTGCCTCCGCAAGTCGACGCCAAGAAAGTTCTCATGGCCGTCGACCCGGCCAAAGACGTCGACGGGTTCCATCCCGTCAACGTCGGTCTTCTCTCCACGCAGCGTCCCGGACTGGTTCCGTGCACGCCCGCCGGCGTTATCGAGATTCTCAAGCGCAGCAATATTCTCATCGCCGGGCAGGAAGCCGTGGTCGTCGGCCGCAGCGACATCGTGGGCAAACCCGTGGCCATGTTGCTGCTCAACGCCAACGCCACAGTCACCGTCTGCCACTCGAAAACCCGCGACCTGCCCGAAGTCTGTCGCCGCGCCGACATCCTCGTCGCCGCCATTGGCCGCGCTGGCATGATCACCGGCGACTTCGTCAAGCCGGGAGCCACCGTGATCGATGTGGGCATGAACAAAGTGACAGATCCCGCAGAGTTTGCGCGGCTTTTTTCCGGCAACTCCAAGCGCGAAGCAACGTTTCAGGCTAAAGGCTCAACGCTGGTAGGCGACGTTCATCCGGAAGTCGCCGAAATTGCCGGAGCCATCACTCCAGTCCCCGGCGGCGTCGGTCCCCTGACCATCGCCATGCTGATGTTCAACACGGTAAAAGCGGCAAAACTGCGCCGTGGCGGCCGCGTCCTGGAGCTATCGCGCGCCTGAGCCCCAAAATGCGAATCCACCACGGAGCCGCAGTGACACAGAGAAAACCATTCTTTCTCTGTCCTCGTTTTTCTCCGTGTCTCTGTGACTCCGTGGTGAACGCCCTTCCCGCGGGGGCCAATTGCTGAAAGTCGGCCTCACCGGCGCGATCGCCTCAGGCAAGTCGGCCGTAGGAGAGATGTTTGTCTCCCTCGGCGCGCACCTCGTCCAGGCCGACCGCATTGCGCACTCGCTTATGCAGCCCGGCGAAGCCGTCTACAACGAAGTCGTGCGCCATTTCGGACGCGGCATCCTCAACCCCGACGGCAGCGTCAACCGCTCCAAACTAGCCGAACTCGCCTTCGGGACGAACGCTCCCAACTCGAATGCTCCCAACTCGAACCCCCACAGCCCGAAACCCGCCAGCGCAAGCCTCGCCAGCGGCCCGCCCGCCCGCATCGAAGAGTTGAACCGCATCGTGCATCCCGCCGTGCTTCGCAGCCAGGAAGACTGGATGCACGAAATAGGACGCCAGGATCCTCACGCCGTCGCCATCGTAGAAGCCGCGCTGATCCTCGAAGCCGGCGCAGCCCAACAATTCGACCGCCTGATCGTAGTGAGTTGCACCGAAGAGAAACGCGTAGCCCGCTTCGCCGCCCGCCAAAAACTCAACCTCGAAGCCGCCCGCAAAGAAGTAGCCCGCCGCATGGCCGCGCAGCTACCGGAAGCAGAAAAGATCAAAGCCGCCGGCCATGTAATTGACAACTCCGGCACGCCGGATGAGACGCGAGAGCAGGTGAGGCAAGTGTGGGAAAAGCTGCGCGCCAAGGCCACCGCGACGAGCTAACGAAACCCAGCATTGTCATTCCGACGCGCGAGCCCAGCGAGGCAGGAGGAATCCGCTTTCTGCCGGAGGATCACCACCACCGCCCGCTATAACATCGCTGTCGCTATAATAAGCCGCACATTTATGCTCAGCTTTTCGCGCGTTGCTCAGGTCCTTGCCCTTGGCGTTTCGCTCCTCTGCGAAGCACAGGCGCTGCTGGCACAGTCGCAAACCGGGTTACAGACTCCAGCTTCAATCATCGCTCAAGTACGCGAAGCCACCGGCGGCGACGGCTGGAACCACGTGGCTGAGTTCCGCGCTGAAGGTACGATGCTGTTAGGCGGCAAAGAAGGCACTTTCAAGCACTCGCAAGATCTGCTCACCGGCTCCAATGTCATTCGCACGCAGGTGCCTGCTCTTGACGTCAAAGAAGGCCATGCCACGGAACCGGTCCAGGACTGGGAACAAGACAACTTTGGTTATGTGAAGCTGAAGCCCGGTGGAAAGAACGCCGGGGAGATCGACGACCTGTACATCAGCCGCAACGGATGGTGGCTTCCGAACTTCGGCGGGGCCTCGGTCTCCCTGCCGCCACAGGCAAGCGCCAACGGCAGCACTTATGATCTTTGCAATTCAAGGTGCCCGGCGGCAATGGTTTTACCCTCTGGATCAACCGCGATACCCACTACATCGAACGCATCGCCAACTCCGAAAGCGCGACCTACCTTAGCGACTATCGCCGGGTGGAGGGTGGGCTCGTTCTGCCCTTTCGAAAGCAGGTTGGAACTACTGCGAGCACGCCCGTGCTCATCACCACGAAGTTAACTCTGCTGGCGAAGGTCGACGAAGCCGACTTCCAGCCTCCTTTTTTGACCGACTACACAATGCCCGATTCAGGTCAAGTCACTGTCCCTGCTGATGGAGGTTTGACCTTCGAGATGGAGATCAACGGGCAAGGTCCCTTCCACACCATATTCGACACGGGCGGGGTCAACATTGTTGGCACCACGTTCGCCAAGCGGCTTGGCCTGAAGGTGGAAGAAAAGCCCGTTTCCTTTGGGGCAATCGGCGGCGCCATCACGGTTCACACCGCTCATGTGGATACGCTGACCATCGGCGATCTGGAGGTCCGCGATCAGATCTTTTACGTATTGGATATCCCCTCAGACTCCGGGGACCCGACGATGGTCGTCGGCTGGGAGCTCATGCGCCGCTTCGCCGTCCGCGTCGACTTCGGGCACAACCAACTCGCTTTCTTCGACGGACCTCACTTCCACTACACCGGCACAGGGGCGATGGTTCCGCTTATCACGCGCAAGGACAGCAACGGGGTGGATGTCGCAGCCCAGGCCGACGGCATTCCCGGCATCTTCACCCTCGACACGGGCAACCAGATCGGCCTGTTCGTCAACTCCGGCTTTGTGGAGAAACACCATCTGGTTACCGCCCTTGGCGCTCACTTTCGTGGCTACAACGGCCGGGGTTTCGGCGGGCCGGCGCCCGAGGCCTGGTTCGTGCGGCTGCACACCCTGCGGATCGGCGACGTCGAGATCGACAATCCGGTGGTCCGGCTGCAAACCCAGCCGGACGGTCCAAACGGCAATGCCGGAAACATCGGTCAAAGCATCCTCAACCGGTTCACTCTGATCGTCGATTGCATGCACGGTGTCATGTACCTGGAGAAAAACGCCGACTCGGCTAAGCCCGAGGTCTTCAACCGCGCCGGCCTGATCCTCGACACGGTTGGCGGTTCAGAACGCGTCATGACGGTGCTCCCCGGCAGTCCCGGCGAAGCCGCAGGCCTCAAACCGGGCGACAAAATCGCTGCGATCAACGGCCAACCCCCTTCGGATGATTCCAACGACCCCATCTTTACCCGGCCGGTCGGCACGGTCCTTCACATTACGATCCGGCGGGATGGCGCAGTGCACGTCTACGATGTCACGCTCAAGGACGTGCTCTAGTTCTGCCCTCACTTAGCATGGTTCCGCCGCATTGATTAGAATGAAGTTTCCGGGACCTTCCGGCTCCCGGACATCGTATCTACTCTTAGGTGGTTTGAAATCATGAAGCTCATACGCCCATTGATTCTGGCGCTGGCGATTGCCGGCGCGTTCTTCTATTTCACGACTTGGCGATCGAATTCCCCTGCCAGCGCGTTGCATCCCTCGAACTGGTTCAGCCACCCGGCGAGCGTGGAGATCACGGAAGCGGCTGGCGGCGAGTCGCTCGACAGCGAAGAGCAGAACAACATTTCCGTCTACAAGAAGAATATCCCTTCCGTGGTGAACGTCACTTCGCGCGTTATGACGTTCGATTTCTTCTACGGACTGGTGCCACAGGAGGGCCAGGGCTCCGGCTTCGTAATCGACAAGGACGGGCACATTCTCACCAACTACCACGTCATCGCCGACGCCCGGCAAGTGGAAGTCACCATGCACAATCGCAAGAAGTACAAGGCGACCGTGATCGGCACCGACCCGGCGCACGATCTGGCCGTGATTCAGATCAAGGCGGCCGACCTGGTTCCGGCGGTGCTCGGCGATTCGCACAACCTGCAGGTGGGGCAGAAGGTGTACGCGATCGGCAATCCGTTCGGTCTGGCGGGGACGATGACGCGTGGCATTGTGAGCTCGATTCGTCCGGTGCGCGAGCCCAACGGCGCGACCATTGACGAAGCGATTCAGACCGACGCGGCGATCAATCCAGGCAACTCGGGCGGTCCGCTGATGAACTGGCACGGCGAGGTCATCGGCATCAATACCATGATTCTTTCCAGCGTGAACCAGAATGCCGGCATCGGATTTGCCATTCCCATCAACACCGCGAAAGCCGTGCTGAACGATCTGATGACGCTGGGCCGCGTGCGCAGGCCCGCCCTGGGCGTGAGCACGATTCCGATCAGCCCGGAACTTGCCGATGAAATGGGATTGTCAGCGGATTACGGTTTGCTGATTGTGCAGGTGACCCCTGGCGGCTCGGCCGACCTGGCTGGGCTGCGTGGCGGTGACCAGCGCGCTTACCTGGGCAACACTCTCATCATGCTGGGCGGCGATTTGATCGTTGCCATCGACGGCGAAAAAGTTACGGACGAGGACGACCTGGCCCAAGTGATGAACGACCATCGCGCCGGAGATACGGTGAAAATTACCATCTACCGCGGCAAGAAAAAAATGGACGTGCAGGTTTCGCTGGGAGAGGCGCGGCAGCAGGTGTGAGAAAGACCGCTGTCAGCTATCAGCTCTTAGCCATCACCTAAAACGCCCGGTGACTGCGATTCTCATGAACGTCGATTCCATTCGCGCCCACTGCCTCTCTTTCCCGCGGGCGGCCGAGAAGTTGCAGTGGGGCGATGCACTGTGCTTCAAGGTTGGTGGAAAAATGTTCGCCGTGCTGGGGCTGGATGATCTGCGGCTGACATTCAAATGCACACCAGAAATCTTCGCCGAACTGATCGAGCGCGAGGATATTCGTCCCGCGCCGTATCTGGGCCGGTACAAGTGGCTGATGCTGGACCGGCTGGACGCGCTGCGCAACGATGAATTGAAGGAGCTGATCCGACAGTCGTATGAGATGGTGGCAGCGAAGGCGGGGCAGGCAGCGGGCAGGCGCAGGAAGGCTCGGCCCGGGATCTCTCGCGGAAAAACCAGCAAAGGCAAGGGGTTAAGGTAGTGGCGGGACGGCGCCACTACCATGAACCTATTCGCGGCGACGGGAAACAATCAGCGTAGTAACGCCTACAATCAGCTGTGCTATTGCGACGACTAAGAAAGCGATTCTCATAGGATGCGGCTCCTTTTCAATTCCGTACCTATGAGCGCCGTATTCGGAAAACTTCGTTTCATTATCGATTTCTCGGTCCTAGTTAAGTAGCGCAGTGCCGAACCCCCTTCGCCGTGCAATTTGACTCTCCTGCCGTGGTCGGCTAGCCTCAGAGTTCGGTCTGGTCTTTGGAAAACCTCAACTGCATGCGATCCCCGCACAAATCATGGGTTTGGCTGCTGCTGGCGGCGGTAGCCGTGTGTGCGCCGCGCGCGGACGCTTCTAATTACCCAGTCCATGCGCAGCACGCGATCGTGGTCAGCGCCCGCGACTTAGCTTCGCAGGCCGGGGTCGAGATCATGCAGGCGGGCGGCAATGCCGTGGATGCCGCGGTGGCTACGGGATTCGCGCTGGCGGTGGTGCATCCGGCCGCGGGAAATTTGGGTGGCGGCGGTTTCATGCTGATCCGCATGGCCGACGGCAAGGCGCACTTTGTCGACTATCGCGAAAAAGCTCCGGCGGCCGCGAAGCCCGACATGTATCTGGACGCGCAGGGCAACGTGATCGCCGGCGCCAGCGAGGTTGGATACAAATCGATCGGTGTGCCGGGATCCGTCGCGGGGATGGTCTACGCCGAAAAAAAATATGGCAAGCTAACGCTGCAGCGAGTGATGGCACCCGCGATCAAGTTGGCGCGCGAAGGTTATGCCTTGACTTGGGGAGAGGCGCGCGATTTTCAGGGCGATTCCGATCTCGCGAAATTCTCCGAATCGCGGCGCATCTTTCAGCGTGATGGCAACTACTACCAGCCCGGCGATATTTTTCGCCAGCCTGATCTGGCGCGGACTCTGGAGCGCATCGCCGCGAAGCCCGATGACTTTTATCACGGCGCAATCGCGCGCGAACTGGCCGCTGCAATTCAGAAGGGCGGAGGAATCATCACCGCGGAAGATTTAGCGCAGTATGAAGTGAAAGAGCGCGAGCCGATCCGCGGGACGTATCGCGGATACGAAATCCTCAGCGCGCCGCCGCCATCTTCCGGCGGAACGGTTCTAGTGGAAGCGCTGAATATTCTGGAAGGCTACGATCTGGCGAAGCTCCGAAGCCGTTCGTCGGAGTCGATTCACCTTACGACGGAAGCTTTCCGGCGCGCATTTTTCGATCGCGCGGAATTCATGGGCGATCCAGACTTTTCGAAGATTCCGGTGGCCCAGCTCATCGACAAGAGATATGCGGCCGCGTGGCGGGAATCAATTGATCCGGCGCACGCCAGCGTCAGCAAGGAATTGAAGCGGCCTGCCATCTTCAATGAATTGGAACAGTATGCGGCAACTCATCCGCAGCCCGCGGGTATGCACGAAGGGCAGCACACCACGCACTATTCCATTGTTGATGCGGAAGGTAACGCCGTCGCTGTGACCACCACGATCAACGCCTGGTTTGGATCGCAAGTCACGGCCGAAGGTCTGGGATTTTTGTTGAACGATGAGATGGACGATTTCTCGGCTAAGCCGGGCGTGCCCAATTCCGACGGTCTGATTCAGGGCGCGGCAAATGCGATTGGGCCGGGGAAGCGTCCACTGTCATCAATGACGCCGACCATTGTGGTGCGCGATGGAAAGCCGTTTCTGGTGCTGGGGTCGCCGGGAAGTTCGAAGATCATCACAACCGTGGCCAATGTTCTGATGGGCGTGGTGGATTACGGGATGAACATTCAGGAAGCGGTGAACGCTCCGCGCTTCCACAACCAGTGGCTGCCCGACGTGTTGTATGTGGAAAGATGGTTCTCGCCAGACACGATAGTCGCGTTGCAGAAAATGGGCCATCACGTTCAGATTGGCCTCTCCGAAGACGGAGGCGGTTACTGGAGCGATGCCGAGTGTATCGAGGTTGATCCGAAAACCGGCGAACGCCTGGGCGCCAGCGACGGAAGAAATAATGGCAACGCAGTGGGATACTGAAAAACGGATTGCTGATTGTTGATTTTTGATTGTTGATTGAAAATCATAGGCAGGTTGCTTTTGGGTTCAATCAATCATCAAGCCACAATTCTTAAGGACTGAGCATGCTGAAAGCGGTGTCGACGTTCGTGTATGTCAAGGAGCGGTTGCATCCTGGGCTTCTGGACGGGCTATCCCATAACGGAGCGCAGGCGGTCGAGATTTTTGCAGCGCGCCAGCACATCGACTATGCCAACCGCAAGCAGCACGTCAAGGAAATTGCCGAGTGGTTTCGCGCCAGTGGGATTCCGCTCAACTCCGTGCATTCGCCTCTCTACGCCGACTACGAGTGGGGACGCGCCGGTGCTCCTCCAGTGAACATTGCTTCCACCGATCGCGCCGGGCGAATCGAGGCCATGGACGAGATCAAGCGCGCGCTCGAAATCGCGGAGCAGATTCCGTTCCGCTTTCTGGTGCAGCACTTGGGCACTCCCAACGAGGATTTCAGCGAGAAGAAGTTTGAAGCGGCCATGACTTCCATCGAACACCTGCGCGCGTTCGCCAAGCCGCTGGGCGTGAGAATTTTGTTAGAGAATATTCCCAACGAACTTTCCACGCCTGAGAAGTTGGTGGAAATGATTCGCGGCGCCCACTTCGACGATGTCGGCGTGTGCTTCGACGTGGGCCATGCGCACATCATGAGTTCAGTGCGCGAGGCGTTCGAGATTCTGCGCGCCCACATTTGTTCCACGCACCTTCACGATAATAAGAAAGATAAAGATTCGCACTTGTGGCCGGGCGACGGAACCATTGACTGGAAGGAAGCTATGGAACTGCTGCGCTCGGCGCCGCAGACTCCGGCGCTGCTTCTGGAACTGGAAGGCGATGAGAAGGTGAACCCGCTCGACAAACTGGCGGACGCGTTCGAGAAGCTCGACGCGTAGAAGCTTGAGAGATTGAATCATCGGATCATTGACTCATTGAAACTCAATCCATGTCTGCTCCTGTAACCACAATCGCGGAAATCGGCAAGCACGAAGGCCAGGCGGTGACGATCCGCGGCTGGCTCTACAACCTGCGCGAGAGCGGGAAGCTGCTGTTCCCGCAGTTTCGCGACGGGTCGGGCGTGATTCAGGGCGTCGTCCCCAAGAACGCCGTCACGCCAGAGGTGTTTGACGCGATCAAGACGCTGACCCAGGAATCGAGCGTGATCGTCGAAGGCAAAGTTCGCGCTGACAAACGAGCGCACGGCGGATACGAACTCGACGTGGCCAACGTGCAGGTCATCCAGCGCGTGCCGGAGTCTGAACCGTACCCGATCACTCCCAAAGAACATGGCACCGACTTCCTCATGGAGCACCGCCATCTTTGGGTGCGGTCGCAACGGCAGGCGTCAATCTTGCGGGTGCGGGCGGAGATTATCAAAGCAGCGCGAGAGTTTTTCGACGAGCGCGGATTCACGCTCACCGATCCGCCGATTATTACTCCGGCCGCGTGCGAGGGGACGAGCACACTTTTTCCCGTCGATTACTTCGAGGAGCAGGCCTATCTCACGCAGTCCGGCCAGCTTTACGCGGAAGCGATGGCGATGGCGCTGGGCAAGGTGTATTCGTTTGGTCCCACGTTTCGCGCGGAGAAGTCGAAGACGCGGCGGCATCTCACCGAATTCTGGATGGTGGAACCGGAAGTTGCTTACGCGGAACTCGACGACGTAATGGAACTTGCCGAAGGGCTGATCAGTTTTATCGTCAAGCGTTGCGTTGAGCGTCGGCGTGCGGATCTGCAAACCATCGGCCGCGATATTTCGAAGCTGGAAAAGATCGAGCCTCCGTTTCCGCGGATCAGCTATGACGACGCGGTGAAGAATCTGCAGGAGGGTCACGCGAAAGGCGCGCTGGAAGCGAAGTTTGAGTGGGGCGGCGACCTGGGCTCTCCAGATGAGACTTATCTCTCCGCGCAGTTCGACAAGCCCGTGATGGTGCATCGTTATCCCGCGAAGGTGAAGGCGTTTTATATGGAGCCCGATCCGCAGCGTCCGGAGCTGGCGTTGTGCGTGGACGTGCTTGCGCCCGAAGGTTATGGCGAAATCATCGGCGGGTCGCAGCGCATGGCCTCGCACGCGTTGCTGTTGCAGCGCATTCACGAGCACGGCTTGCCCGAAGAAGCGTTCAAGTGGTATCTCGACCTGCGCAAATTCGGCAGCGTGCCGCACGGCGGATTCGGCATGGGCATTGAACGCGCGGTGGCCTGGATCTGCGGTCTCGAGCATGTGCGGGAAACAATTCCGTTCCCGCGAATGCTGTACCGGTTATACCCGTAGAGCTTTTTGCCGTGCTCGGCGGTGAATAAATATTCAATCCCATGACGACCTCCAATATCTCACCCAGGAAAATTCGCGTGATTGGCGTTCCGCTGGACTTGGGGCAATCGCGTCGCGGCGTGGATATGGGGCCGTCGGCGGTGCGGGTCGCCGGGCTTGAGGCGCGTCTGGAAGAGCTCGGCCACGAAGTGGAAGATGGCGGCAACGTGGCGGTTGCCATTCCCGAGCAAAAAAAAGAAGGCGATCCGCACGCCAAGTATTTGAAAGAAATCACGGTCACTTGCACCAAGGCCGCGGAACTTGTAGTCAAGACGCTGGAAGCAGGAAAAGTTCCGCTGGCGCTGGGCGGTGACCACTCGATGGCGGCCGGCACGGTGTCTGGCGTGGCTGAGTTTTATCGCCGTCAAAAAGAGCACATCGGCCTGATCTGGATCGACGCGCACACCGATATCAATACTCCGGAAACTTCGCCCAGCGGCAATGTGCATGGCATGCCACTGGCGGCGCTGTTGGGATTGGGACCGCCGGAGTTATCGAACATCTTTGATTTTTCTCCCAAGGTGAAGCCGGGGAATTGCGTGCTCGTGGGTGTGCGCGACATCGACGCGGTTGAAAAAGAAAATGTGCGACGCGCTGGCATCGGCGTCTTTACCATGCGCGACATCGACGAGCGCGGTATGCGCACCGTGATGGAAGATGCGCTGAGCATGGCCACACGCGGCACCGCCGGCTATCACATTTCACTCGACATGGACTGGATCGACCCGGAAGACGCGCCGGGCGTGGGCACTCCGGTGCGCGGCGGCGCAACCTATCGCGAGGCGCATCTCGCCATGGAGATCATCGCCGATCACGGTCGTATGGTGAGCTTCGAGATTGTCGAAGTGAACCCGGTGATTGATGAGCACAACCGGACGGCCGAACTCGCGGTCGAGTTGGCGCTGTCGGCGTTTGGGAAGAAAATTTTGTAGAACTCTTGGCCATGGATCTCCACGGAATTCACGTGTTCAACCCGATCAAAAAAGCTCCAAGAGAATTATCCGTGTGAATCCGTGCTGATCCGTGGCCGATTTCCGGCTGTACCGCCTCTGCAATTGACTCGGAACTCCGCTAGCGTCCACACTGAAAGGTCATGAAAAAGCTTCGGGTCGGCATTTTGTTTGGCGGGCGCAGCGGGGAGCATGAAGTGTCTCTGCTCTCGGCCGCATCGGTTCTTAACGCAATCGATAAAGATAAATATGAAGTGGTGCCCATCGGCATCACTAAAGATGGGCGCTGGCTGACGGCGGAGCACGCGGAGAATTTGCTGCAAGGCAAGATCGTACTGGAGCCGCGCCAGTTGCGTGCCGGCGATCCGGAGACCACGCCCGCGGCGGCGGTGCTGGCGCGGGGCGAAGCCGTGATTGTCCCGCCCGAGCCAGTGCACCGCCAGAGCGGGTTGGTGCCGTTCCAAAGTGACGCGCCCCTGACCCGGCGGGCCAGCGATCGCGCCATCAACGTGGATGTGATTTTTCCCGTGCTGCACGGCACATTCGGCGAGGATGGAACGATTCAGGGTCTGCTCGAACTGGCCGACATCGCTTACGTTGGCGCAGGTGTCTTGGGATCGGCCGCAGGAATGGACAAAGACATCATGAAGTCTTTGTTCATCGCCGCCGGGATTCCGATCGTGAAGCACGTCACGATTCTGCGCAGCGCATGGGAACACGATTCGAAGAAAAATGGCGCGAAGAAAATCCAGAAGCTGGTCGAGAGCAAGCTGAAGTATCCCGTGTTCGTGAAACCGGCGAACCTGGGATCGTCGGTCGGAATCAGCAAGGCGCACAATCGCAAAGAACTGGGTCCAGCGATCGAAGAAGCGGCGAAGTTTGACCGCAAAATTGTGATCGAGCAGGGCGTCGGCGGAAAAAATAAAAAGGCCCGCGAGATCGAATGCTCGGTGCTTGGCAACGACGAGCCGGTCGCGTCGATCCCGGGCGAGATCGTTCCCGGCAAAGAATTTTACGATTACACGGCGAAGTATCTCGATGAAGGTTCGCAGTTAATCATCCCCGCGAAACTGTCGAAGGCCGACACGAAGAGAGTGCAGGAACTCGCAATCGCCGCGTTCAAAGCGGTGGAGTGCTCGGGCCTGGCGCGCGTGGATTTTCTGATGGAGCCTGGCTCACGAAAAAAGTCAGGAAAGATTTATCTGAACGAGATCAACACCATGCCCGGATTCACAGCCATCAGCATGTATCCCAAGCTGTGGGCTGCGTCCGGCCTGGCCTATGCGGACCTGATCGACCGGCTGATTCAGTTCGGCATCGAGCGGCACGAGGACAAGAAGAAGAATCAGTACAGCCGGTGAAAGCATTTATTGATTGTTGTTTTTGATTGTTGATTGAAAATCGCGGCGAGCGCTTTGATCAAACGTGCGGCAGGATTGTCATTTCGGTGCGGGCGACCGAGGCGCGTTGTCGGGCTGCGATTTCGGAAGCGCGAACGCAACATAAACTCCACCCGGCTTCGACTTCGGATCTTTGCCTCCGCCCGCGGCGATCACTACAAACTGTCTCCCGTTGACTTCATACGTGGCAGGAGTTGCATTGCCCGCGAACGGCAGCGTGAATTCCCACAGCAACTCTCCAGTCGCTTTGTCGAACGCGCGGAATTTCTTGTCGAAGTTGGTGGCTCCGATAAAGAGCAGCCCGCCCGCAGTCACCACTGGGCCACCGTAATTCTCCGTGCCCGTATTCTTCAGCGCCGGATTCGTCTGCACCTGCGCCGCCAACTCCGGATATTCTCCCAGAGGAACCTTCCACACATACTCACCGGTATTAAGATTGATCGCATTCAACGTGCCCCACGGCGGCGCGATCGCCGGATATCCCTCCGCATCAAGAAATTTCTTGTATCCGGTGAAGCGGTATTTCATGGCGAGCAGGGTCTCGCCAGAACTGGCCATTTCTTTGTTCTCGCCGCTGGTCAGGTAGCCGATCAGAGCAGACGCTTCGTCGTCACTGAGATTCGGAAAACCGGGCATTCGTCCTTTGCCGTTCTTGATGGTGGCAGCAATCTGCGCGGGCGTGAGCCGGGTTCCGACGCCGATGAGCGACGGCAGCGCTGGAGGCGAACCCGCCATCGTTTCGCCGTGGCACACGCTGCACTGGCTCATGTAAATTCCGCGCGGACTGTGCTCACCTGTGTTGGGCGCGAGTGCGCCGGTCCAGGCGACGTCGTTGGCGTTGATGTAGATGATGCCGGTCTCCGCGTCGACGGCCGGACCGCCCCACTCCGCTCCGCCGTCAAACCCGGGGAAGATCACAGTGTCTTTTCCAAAGCTGAAAGGAACGAACTGGCCTTCGCTGCGAAATTTTCGGAAAGCGTCGACGGCCCACTGATGCGACTCGAGCGTGCGCGTGGTCAATATATCCTCGGTGAGACGCTGACGCGCGAAGGGTGCGGGTTTTGTGGGCAGCGGCTGCTGCGCAGCGGCAACTTCGCCAGGAACAGTGCTCGGCGGATATTCGTGATATTCAATCGGAAAAAGCGGCTTGCCGTTGGTGCGATCGAAAAGATAGACAAAGCCTTGCTTGGTGGTCTGCGCGACTGCGTCAATTTGTTTTCCGTCGCGCGTCACCGTGAGCAGCGCGGGCGGCGAAGGAAAATCGCGGTCCCACAAGTCGTGCCGCACGCCTTGAAAGTGCCAGATTCTTTCACCTGTTTCCGCGTTCAACGCGAGCAGGCAGTCGGCAAAAAGATCGTCGCCGATGCGGTCGGCCCCGTAGAAATCGAACGCAGCCGAGCCGGTAGGAATATAGACAATGCCGCGTTTCTCATCGAGCGCGAATCCCGCCCAGTTGTTGGCCGCTCCGCTGGTTTTCCACGCGTCCTTCGGCCATGTGTCGTAGCCAAACTCGGCGGGCCGCGGAATCGTGTGAAACGACCAGCGCATCTGCCCGGTGCGCACGTCGAAGGCGCGCACGTCGCCGGGAGGCGCAGGCAGCGTCTCAGGATTGCGTCCGCCGACAATGATCAGATCTTTGTAAACAATGCCGGGACTGGTCATCGAGATCGATTGCGCTGCAGCCGGCTCGCGGCCGAGATTTTCGCGGAGATCGATTCGCCCGTCGCGTCCGAAACTTGGGATGGGCTTGCCGGTGGCGGCATCCAGCGCGTAGAGAAAATTCATCACGCCGACCAGAATTCGCGGGGCGTTCTTATGGGCCTCGGAAGCTCGGTCACCCGACCAGTAGGCGAGTCCGCGATCCGGCTGCGTGCCGCGAATCCCGGAATCAAACTTCCACAGCAAGTTGCCAGTCGCAGCGTCGAGCGCAAAGATTTTCTGCGTGGGAGTGATCCCGTAAAGCACGCCGTCGACAACGATCGGACTCGTCTGCAGGACGCCTTCTTCCTGCGTATCAAAGCTCCACGCGAGTTCGAGTTTCTTCACGTTGCCGCGATTGATCTGCGTGAGCGGCGAATAGTGATTGTTCTCGGGCGCACCGCCGTAAGCTGGCCAGTCCTGCTTGCGCTCGTCGCTCTTCGGCTCGGAGTCGAAGGCACCGCCTACCGCGAGCAATAGGCATCCTGCCAACAGTGTCAGCGTCAAGCGTTTCATCGGTTGAGAACGTGGATTCATTATCTCGTCCGTCACCTTATCGCTGCTCTTTACGTGCTCGCTGGCCGCGGCCCAGTTTCCGCTTGACTCGCCCGCCAGCATTTTGTACCATCTTAGAGACAAGTTTGCTCTTCATTCATGTGTCGAGCAGACCTGAATTTCATGCAGAGTGGCTGAGGGACGAGCCCTGTGACGCCACGGCAACCGATCCGGGATCATATATCCCGGGTGCTTGGTGCCAACTCTCTCCTGGAAACAGGGAACATGGGATTCGGCAAGCGCGCTGTATTGGCATTCGCTTTCCGATAGCCTCTTTTCCTTTTCCTGGAAAAAGAGGCCTTTGTATTTTAAGGCCGCTTTTTCCGGCTCGTCCTCAGCTATTCGCTTGATTTTGAAAACATCGAGATTTCGGTTTCGAGTTTACGGAATCGGTTTCGAGTTTACGGAATAAGAAAGCGAGTAGCTACATGTCTCACTACGAACTGCGCTGTCGGGAATGCGGGCGGACCTGGGGCAACCAGCCCCGTTCCATCTGCGATGAGTGTTTCTCTCCTCTCGAAGTTGCCTACGACTATGACGCGGTGCGCGCGCAGATTGCCCAAGGAACGTTTACCAGAGAGCGCATTTCCCAGCGTGCCCCGAACATGTGGCGTTACTCTGAGCTATTGCCCCTCCCCCAGGGATTTCAACCGCGCCTGCCGGTCGGCTTCACGCCGCTGCTGCAGGCGCCGCGGCTCGCCGCGAAGCTGGGCGCGCGTCCGCAGAATCTTTATCTCAAGAACGATGCGGTCTGCCTGCCTACGCTGAGTTTCAAAGATCGCGTGGTGGCCGTGGCATTGGCGCAAGCCCGCGAATTCGGCTTCGATACGGTTTCCTGTTCGTCCACCGGGAACCTGGCCAACGCCGTGGCTGCGCACGCCGCCCGCGAAGGACTCAAGGCGTGGATCTTCATCCCAGCCGACCTCGAGCCCGCAAAAATTCTGGGCACCAACGTGTTCGGCGCGAAAGTAGTTTGCATAGCTGGCAGCTATGACCAGGTCAACCGCCTGTGCTCGCAGATTGCCGACGAACACAACTGGGGATTCGTCAACGTAAACCTGCGGCCCTATTACGCGGAAGGCTCGAAAACCGTCGGCTTCGAAATTGCCGAGCAACTCGGCTGGCGGCTGCCCGATAACGTGGTCTGCCCCATGGCGGGCGGATCTCTGATTGTGAAAATCAAGAAGGCGTTCGACGAACTGATCAAGCTCGGGCTGGTCGAGCCTAAAGAAGTAAAGTTCTTCGGCGCGCAAGCCACGGGCTGCTCGCCGATTTCAACCGCGGTGAAAACAGGTAGCTCCGAGATCGAGCCGCAGAAACCCGCGACTATCGCACGTTCCCTCGCCATTGGCAATCCCGCCGACGGTCACTATGCCATCAAAACCATCAAGCAGACCGGCGGATGGAGCGAGGATATCAGCGATCCTGAGGTGATCGATTCGATTCGTCTGCTGGCCGAGACCGAAGGCGTCTTCACCGAAACCGCCGGCGGCGTGACCGTAGGCTGCGCCGGCAAGCTCTATCGCCAGGATCGCATCCTGCCCGAGGAAACCACGGTGCTCTGCATCACCGGCAACGGCCTGAAGACCACAGACGCGCTCGCTGGCGTTTACCAGGAAGAGCGCGCGATCGCGCCGAAGCTGGCGGAGTTCGAAAACTATCTGCAGCGACAGCTGAAGCCATCCGACATTCCTGGAGTTGCCGCCGAAGCCGCGGGCGTGGGAGTGTAGCGATGCCAATCACCGTACAAATCCCCACCGCCCTCCGCCGCCACACCGCCGGTGTAGGCAAGCTCTCCTGCGCCGCCACGAACCTCGGAGAGCTCTTCTCCGTGCTCGACGAAAAGTTCCCCGACCTGAAACCGCACCTGCGCGACGAGGCCGGCCAGGTTCGCCGCTTCCTCAACATTTACGTCAACGAAGAAGACATCCGCTTCCTGGGCGGGCCAGGATACGCGTTTCAGGACGGAGACGAAGTTCTGCTGGTGCCCTCGATCGCCGGTGGAACAAAGTAGCTGGCTCGCTAATTCTGTACGAGCGACTGAACTCTCTGGAACTCTGGGCAAGCCGTACTTTCGCGGAGCCGCGAGACCTTAGAGGAAATCCTAGGCGACGCTCTGGCCGTGGTGCCTGGCTAAACTGGCAGGTTGCGAATCCAACGCAGGCAGGATCAGGTTCACGGTCGCGATGCGATCCTCAGAAAGCGAAAGATGTAGGCTCGCGTCGCCCGAATACAGGTACTTCAAACGAGCCTCGGTATTGCGAAGCCCCACACCGGTTCCACTGGACATCTTGTTGCCAACACTATTGCGCACCTGGATTTCAAGGGTGCCATCTTTTTGAGCCGCCTTTACCACGACCCATCCCCCTTCGCGCGCCGAGGAAACACCGTATCGAATCGCATTCTCCACCAATGGCTGGAGGATCATCTGGGGCACTAACAGCCCATAGGTTGCCGGAGAAATTTGCCATTCGATCTGGAGACGGCTGCCGAAGCGCATCTTTTCCAGATCGAGATATTCCCTCACAAACCCGAGTTCGTCCCGGAGAGAAACCAGGTCCACGCTGTCGCGGTCCAGCGCAATGCGCAGCAGATCCGACAGCTTTACGATCATCGCTCGGGCGCTTTTCTGGTCCCCATCCACAAGCGTTGCAATTCCGTGCAGAGTATTGAAAAGAACGTGGGGATGAAGTTGCATCTTAAGCGCCTGCAGCTCGCTGGCAACCAGCGCCTGCTGATACTCGTATTTTTCGCGCTCTTCTCTTCGCAGACGTTTCAGGTATTCATAGGCGTGAGCCGCCACCACCATGGCAATGTAGATGAAGAGCTGGTCAGCAAATGCGGTCCGGACGATTTCAAGCCAGGAATGAAAGGATCGCGTCACGTAGACGTGCTGCACATCATCAAACTGCGGAATCAGCGCCCATAGGATCCCCGAGTGCAGCAGCACAAATGGCACTGCTCCGAGAACGCAGAACAGCAAATAGCTCCAGCGATTTCTCGAAAAATTGAGGTACTTCCCAACCAGATAGAAAATGGGCGGCGTCCACAAGGCCAACGCAAAACCGCGCACTCCCGCCATCTCCAGCACTTGCACAAGCGACGACCAGAGATGTTGTCGATTGAGAACTCCGTACTGTGAGACCATCAGGAACGCAAGCCCAAACCAGAATGCAATCGACATCAGGTAGGCTCGGACGGTTCCCCGGAGATAGCGCAACTTCATGGCGCCCATTCTACCCGTTTCGAGAACGCGGCTGGAAAATTTGCGAGCAGCTCTTGCCAGCGGAAAATAAGTTTGCATCCTGGCGGGCAAGATGTATAATCTAACTAACTGGTTAATTAATAGACTGCCGGCCCGGCAGGCAGCCGCGGACTTGAATTTATGGCGCGATTATTTCGTTATCATCCGCACGGTCAGCACGTCGCCCGCATGGGGACGCGGGGACAGCCGGAGGAGAGCCGGGCGGCCATTCTGCAGGCGGCGGCGCAGGAGTTTGCCGAGCACGGCATCGCCGGGGCGCGCACCGACGCCATTGCGCGCGAGGCGCGCGTCAACAAAGCGCTGATTTATTACTACTTCAAGGACAAGGAAACGCTTTACGGCGCGGTGCTGGATGAAGCGTTTTCGGCGCTCAAAGTGAACGTGTTTCGCGTGCTCGACAGCGAATTGCCGCCCCGCGAGAAGATTCTGGCGTATGTGGCCGCTTATTTCGATTTCGTGGCCGCCAACCAGGTGTATCCGAAGCTGATGCAGCGCGAGATGATGCGGGCGCGCGACGGGCAGTCGCCGCATCTCGACAAGCTGATCAAGAATTATTTCCAGCCCATTTTTGCGCGTGTCGGCGATTTACTGAGCAAGGGAATTGCCGACGGGGAGTTTCGGAAGGTGAGCCCGGCGCATTTTGTGCCGTCGATGGTGGCCATGATCGTTTTCTATTTCAGCAGCGCGCCCATGATGCAGAAGATCGTGGGCTTTAATCCGCTGACGCCGGAGCGAATTGCCGAGCGTCGCGCGGCGGTGCTCGATTTTATTTCGGCAGGGTTGTTCCGGCCCGACGCCAAAGCTACTGCCAGCGCCAGTCCGCGCCCCAGCTTTAGTTCCAGTCCTAGTTCGAGCTCTAGTTCGAGTCCTAGTTCGAGTCGTCCCAGTTCCAGTCAAGGAGCACGCTCATGAGCGCGCGCAATCGTTTTTTCATACTTCTCGGAATCATTTTCGTGATCGCGGCAATTTATTACGCGTTTTCGACCGATCATTCCAAAGACCTGGTGCTGATCGGCACGGTCGACTCCAATCAGGTGATTGTGAGCGCCCAGGTGGAAGGCCGCATTCAGAGATTGCTGGTGGATGAGGGCACGCCGGTGAAAGCGGGTGACTTGATCGCCGTGCTGGATCCCAGCGAGTTGCGGGCGGAGGAAGCGGCGGCCACCGCGAACATGGGCAGCGTGCAACATAAAGTCTCCCAGATGCAGCACACTGAGAAATCAACTTCGGGCTCGACTTCAAACGATGTGACCAACGCGCAGGCCATGCTGTCGTCGGCGCAGGCGCAGCTTCTGCAGGCCGAAGCCGCGCTCAAGCGCACAGAGAGCGACAGCCGGCGCACCATCGCGCTGGCGAAAGCCGGCGTGGCCTCGGATCAGGACCGGGTGCAGGCGGAGACCAACCTGCAGGCGGCCCAGGCAACCGTGCAGGCGCAGCGGGATTTGGTGAAGGCGGCGGAGGCGAGCCTGAACTCTGCGGTCGCGCGCACTTTCCAAGCCAGGGCCGCGGAGAGCACAGTGCGGTCGACGCAATCCGATCTCAAGAACGCCATCGCGCAGAAAAACGAGGCCGACGTGCGGCTGGGATACACGAACGTCTACGCACCAGTCACCGGCACGGTTTCGGTGCGCGCGGCGCGGCAGGGTGAAGTGGTCAACATTGGCGCGCCCATTGTCACCATCGTCGACTTGACCGATACGTGGGCGCGGGTGGCGATTCCGGAAACTTATGCCGACCACATCGGTTACGGCGATGTATTGCGGGTGAGGATGCCCGGCGGAACTGTAACCAGCGGCAAAGTTTTTTTCAAAGGCGTCGAGGGAGATTTCGCCACGCAGCGGGACGTCAGCCGGCGCAAACGGGACATCAGGACGATTGTTCTTAAAGTGAGGCTCGACAATCCGAAAGGCGCGTTTGTGCCGGGAATGACTGCCGAAGTATTGGTATCGCCGGCGCAGTTGAAAGGCGAGCCGGACACGCAGAGCGCGGCCGCGACGGGGTCGCGATGATGAATTCGCCTACCACCGCAAATGCGGGCAACGGTGCGGAAGCGCAAGCTACGCGGCAATCTTTTTCGCAAGTCGGCTCGCAAACTGGTCCGCAGACTGGTTCGCAAAGTTTGGAGAAGCCGATTTACGATCCGGCCGCGCAATCGGCGATCGCGGTTGAGCACATCGTAAAGAAATACGGCGACTTCACCGCGGTTGACGATGTTTCATTCGACGTGAAGGAAGGCGAGATCTTCGGGCTGCTGGGGCCGAACGGGGCGGGGAAGTCGACGCTGATCCGCATGATGACCACGCTGATTCCGATCACTGCCGGGATGGCAAGGATTGCCGGCCACGATGTGGCGAAAGAAGCCGATGCGGTGCGGCGGGTGATTGGAGTGATTCCGCAGGCGCTGACCAGCGATCTGGATCTTACGGTAGAAGAGAACCTGAACATTTACGCCAAGCTCTACGATGTTCCGGCGAAAGAGCGCAGGCGTTCGATTGAAGAATTGCTGGGACTGGTCGACCTGACGAAATGGCGGGGAGCGCAGACGAAAACACTTTCCGGGGGCATGCGGCGCCGGCTGGAGATTGCGCGCGGGCTGGTGCATCACCCAAGAATTTTCTTTCTCGATGAGCCTACCACCGGACTGGATCCGGTTTCGCGTGTGGCGGTGTGGGAAATGCTGGGCAACATCAAGAGCAAGCGCCAGCTCACGATTCTGATCACGACTCACTACATGGACGAAGCCGACCGACTGTGCGACCGCATCGCCATTGTGGACCACGGGAAGCTGGTGGCGCTGGATACGCCGACAGCGTTGAAGTCCAGCGTGCCGGGATCGAACGTGATTGAAGCACAGTTTGAACATCCGCCGGAGGATTGGGAGCAGAAGCTGCACGCGCTCGACGATGTGACCTCAGTGCAGCACGAAGGCGCGGGAATGTATCGAGTGCTGACCGGGAACGGCTCGCGGACCACGACTGGGCTAGTGGAGATGGCCGTCGCAGCGGGGGTTCCGGTGAAATCGCTCTCGGTGCAGAACACCACGCTGGATGACGTATTCGTCCACTACACGGGGCGTCAGTTGCGCGACGAATTGCAAAAAGCTTACGCGTTCGTGATGCCGCAGAGACCGGGATTGCAACCGTGAAGAGTCCTGAGTCGTGAGCCCCGAGTCGTGAGCCCCGAGTCGTGAGTCCCCATGTCCATGGTGGCCGCGAGACACGAGTTAAGAAGGTTCAGCTTTATGAGTCAGAGTAGTTACAAGGACTTGATTGCGTGGCGGAAGGGAATGGAGATGGTCGCGGCGATCTACGATGCGACCGAAGGATTTCCATCACATGAACGGTTTGGTCTTGTGAGCCAGCTGCGTCGCGCCGCAGTGTCGGTTCCCAGCAACATTGCCGAGGGGAAAGCCCACTATTCCAATTGTGATTTTGTCAGATTCCTGCGCCATGCGCGCGGCTCTCTGGCCGAGATCGAAACGCAGGTGCTGATTGCGCAACAGCGGCAATACTTGACGATCACAACAACGGCCAACCTGTCTCAACGACTCGACGAGCTGAGTCGCATGTTGAGCGGGTTGATTAATTCTCTGAAAGAACGCGAGCGGACTCGGGAGTCGGAGCTCGGGACTCAGGACTGACCTTATGAACCGAATCATGGCGATTGTCGAGCGCGAGATGCGCAAGTTTTTCCGGTCGCCGGCGCTGATGCTGGCGTCGATGATTTTTCCGCTGGTGCAGCTGATTATTCTGGGCAACGCGTTTGGAGGAAAAATTCGCGATGCACGGCTGGCGATTGTCGATCAGGACGGCGGCACGCAGGCGTTGAAGGTTCGCGAGGCGTTTGATTCGGTGCGTGCGAACATTCGCACCTTCGTGCCGATTTACTATACCGACCAAAAAAAGGCGGTAGAAGACGTTCGCAACGGCAAGCTCGATGGCGCAGTGATTATCCCGCCAGAGTTTTCGCGGCGTGTTTACGAGGATAACCATCCGCAAATTGCCGTGGTGGTGGACAACAGTGACAACTTCATGAGCTCCGCGCTGGAGTCGGAACTCACGGACCTGGTCAGCTCGCTGAATCAGCCTACAGTCTCGCCACGCATCCTGCAGCAAACCGCGCTCTCCATTGTCGAACTTTATCCTTACATCGAATACATGAAATACCTGCTGCCGGGGTCGCTGGCGCTGGCGATGTTTGTTTCGGTGATGATTGGCGGCGGCATGCTCTACATCGACGATAAGGCGCGCGGCGTGCATGAAGGTTATCTGGTGACGCCGATCACCAAGCTGGAACTGGTGCTGGGGTTGAACCTGGCAGGTGCGATCAAGGCGGTGATGACGGGCGTGATCATCTGCGTGATCGGGTCGCTGCTGGCCGGGGTGGGCACGATTTTTGATCCTGCAACGATTCTTGGATTGCTGGTGGTGATTGTGCTGACGTCGCTGGCGTTTAACACGATGATGTTTCTGCTGATGGTGCGGATCGAAGATCCGCTGGTGCCGCGCGCCATGTTCGGCATTCTGAATACGCTGCTGTTTTTTCCCAGCGGAGCGATTTATCCGATTCAGGCGTTTCCTCCGTGGCTGCGCGTGATTGCGAGGGGAGATCCCTTCACCTACGCCGTGGATGGCTTCAAATGCCTGCTGTTGAAGGAAACGACGCTGTCGGCGGTGGGGGGCGACATGCTGTTCCTGTCGATCTTTGCCGCGGTCACGCTGGGAATTGCGATTCCGTTGTTCAAGAGAACGCTGTAGCGGCAATGCCGATGGGTCCGTGCTTGGGAAACGCAGAGCTTTATCGCGGAGGTCGCTGAGAGACGGCCGCGGAGGGCCCGGAGAAGGTTGGGCGGCAGGGGAACTGGATATCCACTGTTTTCCGGGAACTTTTCAGCAGGGGGCTGCGTCCGTTATGCTAGAGGGGTATGACGCTGCTGGACGCGAAAGAATACGATCCGGGAATCGAGCGGAGGCGAAGGAAGAGAATTATCTCTGCCGTCGTTTTCGTTCTGCTGGTGCTTTTTCTGGCCTGGTGGTTTCGATTCTGGCCGGAGGAGCACGTGGCGAATCTCTTCTTTGATGATTTGCAGAATCAGAACTACGAAGCGGCTTACGGCATCTGGTTTCACGATCCGCAATGGAAGCAGCACCCGGAACGTTATAAGAAATATTCTTTCAACGATTTTTATCAGGATTGGGGCCCGGTTGGGGAGTGGGGCCAGGTCAAGTCGCACAAGATTTATGCGGCGGGGTTGCCTCCGGGTGGAGGGAGCGGCGTGATCATCGATATGACGGTGAACGATCGAGTGGAACACGCGCGGGTATGGGTGCAGAAGTCGGATAAGACGATGAGTTTTTCGCCGTACTGAGCTCATGGCTTCTAGCTTCTAGCTTTTCAAGATATCCCAGTTCCCATCAAGAAACGATCTTCAGGACGCGGCGGATAGTTGTTCCAGTGTTTTTGTCAGCGACGCGTCGTCGCCTACGTTCAGGCACGTTTTCGAACGGTCGATCTGGCGCATCAGGCCGCAGAGAACTCTTCCGGGCCCGACCTCGATGAATGTTTGCACGTGCTCGGCGATGAGCAGGCGCATGCTCTGCTCCCACTTCACAGAACCGGTGACCTGGCGGACGAGCGTGTCGCGGGCGCGGAGTTCGTCGGCGACGAAAGCGGCTTCGACGTTGCAGGCGACGGGGTAAGCCGGCCTCTGCATCTTCAATGCATTCAGGTCGAGCTCGAGGCGGTCTTGCGCGGGCTTCATCAACGAACAATGGAAGGGCGCGCTCACGGGCAGCAGCTTGGCGCGCTTGGCGCCGCGCTGGTCGGCGAGTTTGGCGGCGCGCTCGACGGCGGCGGTGTTGCCGGAGATCACGATCTGCTCCGGAGAGTTGATGTTGGCGGGCTCGCAGACTTCGCCTTGCGCCGCGTCGTGGCAAACGGCGGCGACTTTGTCGAGGTCCATGCCGAGGATTGCGGCCATCGCGCCCACGCCGACGGGAACGGCTTCCTGCATATATTTTCCGCGATTGCGAACTGTGCGGACGGCGTCGGCGAAGGTGATAGTTCCCGCGCAGACGTGCGCGGAATATTCGCCGAGGCTGTGGCCCGCGACGAATGCGGGTTTTGGAATGCGGGTTTCGAGTACTCGCAGCGCCGCGATTGACGCGGTAAGGATCGCCGGTTGTGTAATTTCGGTGAGGCGCAGCTGGTCCTCGGGGCCCTCAAAGCAGAGTTGCGAAAGTTTGTAACCGAGGGCGTGGTCGGCCTCGTCGAAAGTCTGGCGGGCGATGGGATATTTCTCGAATAAATCTTTTCCCATGCCGATGGATTGCGAGCCCTGGCCGGGGAAAAGGAGCGCGATGGTGT